>NZ_MQTQ01000053.1:0-115227 GCF_020532805.1 Arthrobacter sp. SO5
GACTGAACCGATCCCCTCCGCCCCGGGCTCCACCTCCGGGGGAACCCCCGAACGAACCCCCGCTAGCGCACCCCCGCCCCTCATGGGCGCCTCCGACATCCGCAGGCTGGCGGAGGAACTCGGAGTCCGCCCCACCAAGACCCTGGGCCAGAACTTTGTCATCGACGGCAACACCATCCGGCGGATCGTGGCCGCCGCGGACATTCATCCCGGCGAGACGGTGCTGGAGGTCGGCCCGGGGCTCGGCTCACTGACCCTGGGGTTGCTGGATGCCGCCCGAACGGTCGTCGCCGTCGAGATCGATCCTCTGCTGGCGGAGAAACTCCCCGCCACGGTGGCCCAATGGCGCCCTGACGCCGCAGAGAACTTCCACCTCGTCCTGGCCGACGCCATGCGGGTCACGGAACTCCCGGTGGAGCCCACCGCGCTCGTGGCCAATCTCCCGTACAACGTCGCCGTTCCGGTGGTCCTGCACCTGCTGCAGCATTTCCCGAGCCTGCGGCACGGCCTCGTGATGGTCCAGGATGAGGTGGCGGACAGGCTCGCGGCCGGCCCGGGGTCCAAGACCTACGGCGTCCCCTCCGTCAAGGGGGCCTGGTACAGCAGTATGCGCAAGGCCGGCGTGATCGGCATGAACGTCTTCTGGCCCGCACCCAAGATCCACTCCGGCCTGGTCGCCTTCACCCGAAGGGAACCGCCCGTCACCACCGCCACGCGGGAACAGGTTTTCGCCGTCATCGATGCCGCCTTCGCCCAGCGGCGCAAGACGCTTCGCGCCGCGCTGGCCGGCTGGGCCGGCAGTGCTGCGGAGGCCGAACGCTGCCTGCGTGCCGCCGGCGTCGACCCCACCGCCCGCGGTGAAGTGATCGACATCGCCGCGTTTTCCCGGATCGCGGAAGCGCACGCGCAGCCGGGCACGTGAACCCGGCGGCGGCCCGGGGACGATGACGACGCCGCGCGGGCAGTGCTTGGAGCCTGACCCCGCCATGCCATAGCGTGGAGCCATGAACGCAGTGAGAGGGCGCTTTGCCGCGAGGACTGTCCGGGTCAAGGCTCCCGGCAAAGTAAACGTCTCACTTGACGTCGGACCCCTGCGCGCGGACGGTTACCACTCCGTCGCCAGCGTCTACCTCGCGGTGTCACTCTACGAAGAGGTAGCGGCCACCAGCACCGACACCGGCGAGATCACGGTGAGCATGAGTCCCGCAAGCACACTTGACCTTGACGCCGTCGACATTCCCCTCGATGAACGCAACCTGGCCTATAAGGCGGCCGCCATCATGAGGGACGTCTCCGAGCACTCCACGGGTGTCCATCTCGAAATCACGAAGCGTGTGCCGGTCGCCGGCGGGATGGGCGGGGGATCGGCCGACGCCGCCGCGACCCTGCTGGCGTGCGACGCGCTGTGGAACAGCGGACTCTCCCGCGACGAGCTGGCGCATCTGGCCGCCGAACTCGGCGCCGACGTGCCGTTCTCGCTGCTCGGCGGAACCGCCGTCGGACTGGGCGTGGGCGACGAGCTCTCGCCTGCCCTTGTCAAAGCCCAGACCGACTGGGTCCTCGTCACCGCGGACTTCGGCCTCTCCACCCCGGAAGTCTTCCGGACCCTGGACGGGTTGCGCTCGGCCGAGGGCATTGAGATCGAGGAACCTGCCGCGGTGGACCCCCGGATCCTGACGGCCCTGCGGAGCGGCGATGCTGATGCCCTGAGCAGGGTCCTTGTCAATGACCTCCAGCGCGCCGCGATCGAGCTCGTGCCCGGGCTCCGGGACACTCTGGGACTCGGCGAATCCTGCGGGGCGATTGCGGGCCTGGTCTCCGGTTCCGGCCCCACCGTCGCGCTCCTGGCCCACAGCCCGGCCTCGGCCGAAGGCCTGGCTGAGGAGCTCCGACACCACGGCCTCGACGCCCTGGCGGTGCACGGCCCGGTTCACGGGGCACGCATCATCTCCGATACGCTCCTTTAATAGCTTCGGCAGCATTCGCATGACCTTTGTTGCTGCATCATCTTTTTTCTAGGAAAGCAGTTCCCAGTGGCACACCTGCTCGGCGGCGAGAACCTTACAGTCTCGTACGCAACCCGTACCGTCCTCGATGGCATCACCCTCGGCCTTGAAGAGGGCGACCGGATCGGCATGGTAGGCCGCAACGGAGACGGCAAGTCCACCCTCATGCGGCTGCTGGCAATGCGCTCCACCCCGGACTCCGGCCGGGTGACCAAGCGCAGCGAGGTCAACATCGGCTACCTGGACCAGAGCGACGTGCTCGACGGCGATCTCACCGTCGGTGCGGCGATCGTAGGGGATCAGGCCGACCATGAATGGGCCCGCAATCCGCAGATCCGCGAAGTCATGGGCGGACTCGTGTCCGACGTCGACTGGCACGCCAACGTCCACGCGCTCTCGGGCGGGCAGAAGCGGCGTGTGGCGCTGGCCAAGCTGCTGATCGAGGACCACGACGTCATCATGCTCGATGAACCCACGAACCACCTCGACGTCGAAGGCGTCGCGTGGCTGTCCCGGCACCTGAAGACCCGCTGGCGGGCCAACCAGGGCGCCTTCCTCGTGGTCACCCACGACCGCTGGTTCCTCGATGAAGTCTGCAACAAGACCTGGGAAATCCACGACGGCATCATGGACCCGTTCGACGGCGGCTATGCCGCCTATGTGCTGGCCCGCGCTGAACGTGACCGCTCAGCCTCCGTGGTGGAGACCAAACGGCAGCAGCTCGTCAAGAAGGAGCTCGCCTGGCTGCGCCGCGGCGCCCCGGCCCGGACCGCCAAGCCCAAATTCCGGATCGAGGCAGCCAACGCCCTGATCGCCGACGTCCCCGAGCCGCGCGACTCCACTGCCCTGAGCAAGATGGCCACCGCCCGGCTCGGCAAGGACGTCCTGGACCTCGAGAACGTCACTCTGGATTTCCTCGGCGGGGATCCCGGCCAGAAGCTCTTCGACAACATCACGCTGCGGCTTGCCCCGGGTGAACGGCTGGGCCTCGTGGGCGTTAACGGCGCCGGCAAAACCACGCTGCTCAAGCTCCTCAACGGCGAGATCCAGCCCACCTCGGGCAACGTCAAGCGCGGCAAGACGGTGGTCACCGCCGTGCTGACCCAGGAGGTCAAGGAACTCGACGACGTCTCGGACCTGCGCGTGATCGAAGTGATCGAGCGCGAAAAACGCTCCTTCAACGTGGGCGGCAAGGAATTCACCGCCGGTCAGCTCGTGGAGCAGCTTGGTTTCACCAACGAGAAGCAGTGGACCCCGGTCAAGGACCTCTCCGGCGGCGAACGGCGGCGGCTGCAGCTCCTGCGGCTGCTCGTGGGGGAGCCGAACGTGCTGATGCTCGACGAGCCCACCAACGACCTCGACACCGACACGCTCGCCGCCGTCGAGGACGTACTCGACGGCTGGCCGGGCACGCTTGTGGTGGTCAGCCACGACCGCTACCTGCTGGAGCGCGTCACGGACCACCAGATGGCGCTCCTGGGCGACGGCAAGATCCGCGCCCTGCCGCGCGGCGTGGACCAGTACCTCGAACTGCGCGAATCGGCTCTGGCCGGCTCCACCATCACCGGCGGCGGCAACCCCGTGACCGCCGCCAGCGGCAGTTCCACCCCGGCCGCGGCCGGCCCCTCGGAAGCCGAAAAGCGCGACGCCCGAAAGGCCAAGAACCGGATCGACCGCCAGCTGGGCAAGCTCAAGCAGCAGGAAGACAAGCTCCACGCCCAGATGACCACCGCGGCCGCCGATGCCTCGGCAGTGGGCCAGCTCGCCGGGCTCAACAAGAAGCTCAAGGACCTCGCGGTCGAACGCGAAGCCCTCGAGCTCGAATGGCTGGGAGCCCTTGAGGTGCTGGGGGAGTAAAAGCCTGGCCCCCCTGGGACATGCTCAGTGCGTTTCCGCACCGGTGGACATGTCCCTCTGAGCGATGGATACGCCCCCTCCGAACACTGAAGACCCTCCGGACATGTCCCTTGGCGCGGGCTAGGGATGGACATGCCCCTCTGAGCACTGAACTTCCTGGGGACATGTCCCGCGGTCGGGGCTCAGGATGGGCATATTGGCGATATGTCCAGTCCCTGGGACTCGAGGAGGGCATGTCCCGCGGAGCACCCCCACGCCATGACCTCGGCCCAGGCCCAGGCCCAGGACCATGACCTCGGACCAGGACCAGGACCATGACCTCCGCCCAGGCCCAGGCCCATGACCTCGGCCCAGGCCCAGGCCGGGGAGCATGCAATGTGCTTGGGAAAATGTCCCGTGGTTCAGGGCCGGGATGGACATGTCCCTCGGAGAGGTGCAATCCCGAGGGGCATGTCCATCGGTCCGGGCTTCGGGTGGACATGTTGGTGCTATGTCCATTCCTCGGTCCCGGAGGAGGGCATGTCCCTCGGAGGGCGCAAGTGCCTCACGGCGGTGGGAAAAATATGGCGCTCGCATGCCCCGGACGCAGTGTTGGCTGCTGGACTCCGTGCTGGCTCCGGACCCCGGACCCAGTGTTGGCTGCTGGACCCTCGCGCACTTTGCGGACCCGGGACCCAAGTCCGGCTCCGGACCGCGGCGCTCAGTCCTCGCTGCGGAGGCCGGGGTCCTTTTGCAGGCCGGTCAGCCCGTTCCAGGCCAGGTTGACCAGATGCGCGGCCACATCGCGCTTGTCCGGGGTGCGGCTGTCCTGCCACCACTGGCCTGTCATCGCGACCATCCCGACGAGCATCTGCGCATACATGGCGCCGTCGGCGGAGGTGAAGCCGCGGCGGGCGAATTCGTCGGCCAGGATGTACTCCACCCGGGCCGTGACGTGGGAGAGCAAGGTGGAGAACGCGCCTTCCGGCTGCGTCGGCGGGGCGTCACGCATGAGGATTCGGAAGCCGTCGGTGCGGTCCTCGATGTAGGTCAGGAGTGCCAGGGCCGCCCGCTCCACCAGTACGCGCGGCTTGGCCTCCTGGGACAAGGCTTCGTTGATGGACGTGAGCAGGATCCGGAACTCGTACTCGACAACCTGCGTGTACAGGCCTTCCTTGGAACCGAAGTGCTCGTAGATCACCGGCTTGGAGACACCGGCGGCCGCCGCGATCTCCTCGATGGTGGTTCCGTCCAGGCCGCGGAGGGCAAAGAGCCCTCGGCCGATGCCGATCAGCTGGCTGCGCCGTTGGGGACCCGTCATGCGCGGCCGGGGTACGTAGTCGGCGGCCCTCGTCGGCCTGCCGATCCGCCCCTCCGCCCCGCCGGATATCCCTGCGCTCTTGCTCACAGCTCCATCATGCACTATGTGGGGCGCAGCGGGACCCCGCACCCGGGGCCGGCGCAGTATGGCAGAATTGACTCTCGTGCCACGGGCTCAGCGCCCAGGCATGGTCCGCCCTGGTGTAATGGCAGCACCCCGGCCTTTGGAGCCGTGGAGTATAGGTTCGAGTCCTATGGGCGGAACAGTTGCGCGTCGAAGGGGCCGGGAACGGTTCCCGGCAGTCGCGGCGCGGAACACGTCCAGTAGGATGAATCTGGCGCCGTGACCGGATTCTGGTCCGCCACGCCGTGCGGATCCGCCCACCGAGGTGCACCACCCGGCCCCCAGCCGCGGGGCACCCAGATTCACCGAGCAGAGGCATGAGCTAAGCCTCTGAGCAAGGAGAGCCCGTACGTGAGCCCCGAGAATACCGGCCCAGCCGCCGTCATCGTCCTAGCTGCAGGTGCCGGTACCCGGATGAAGTCCCGTACCCCCAAGATCCTCCACGAGATCGGCGGCCGCTCCCTCGTGGGACACGCCCTTCAGGCGGCCCGGACCGTCCGGCCGCAGGAACTGGCACTCGTGGTCCGGCACGAACGCGACCTCGTCGCCGCCCACGTCGCCGCGATTGACCCTGGTGCCTTGATCGTCGACCAGGACGAGGTGCCCGGCACGGGCCGTGCCGTCGAAGCCGCCCTTGAGGCGCTGGACGCGCAGGACCCCGGGGGCTTGCTCATCGGCACCGTCGTCGTCACCTACGGAGACGTCCCCCTCCTCACCGGAGAACTGCTGGCCGAACTGGTGGCCACCCACGAGTCCGACAGCAACGCCGTCACCGTCCTCACCGCCGTCCTGGACGACGCCGCCGGCTATGGCCGCATCCTGCGGGCAGGGGACGGAACCGTCCTGGGTATCCGGGAGCACAAGGACGCCACGGAGGCGGAACGCGGCATCCGGGAGATCAACTCCGGCATTTACGCCTTCGACGCCGCGGTCCTGCGCGACTCGCTGGCCCATGTCACCACCGACAACGCCCAGGGCGAGAAATACCTCACCGACGTGCTCGGCCTGGCCCGCGCCGCCGGCGGCCGCGTCGCCGCCGTCGTCACCGAAGACCGCTGGCAGGTCGAAGGAGCCAACGACCGGGTGCAGCTCTCGGCCCTCGGCGCCGAGCACAACCGGCGCACGGTCGAGACCTGGATGCGCGCCGGAGTCACCGTCGTGGATCCGGCCACCACCTGGATCGACTCCACGGTCACCCTGGCCGAAGACGTCCGCCTGCTGCCCAATACCCAGCTCCACGGCGGCACTACGGTGGCGCGCGACGCCGTCGTCGGCCCCGACACGACCCTGACCGACGTCATCGTCGGACCGGGCGCGAAGGTGCTCCGCACGCACGGGGCCGGCTCCACGATCGGCGCGAACGCCAGCGTCGGCCCGTTCACCTACCTGCGACCCGGCACCGTCCTGGGCGAAACCGGCAAGATCGGCGCGTTCTACGAGACCAAGAACGTCACGATCGGCCGCGGTTCCAAGCTTTCCCACCTCGGCTACGCCGGTGACGCCGAGATCGGCGAGGACACCAACATCGGCTGCGGCAACATCACGGCGAACTACGACGGCGAGAAGAAGCACCGGACGGTGATCGGCTCCGGCGTGCGCACCGGTTCCAACACCGTCTTCATCGCCCCGGTGCAGGTGGGCGACGGCGCGTACAGCGGCGCCGGCGCCATCATCCGGCGCGACGTCCCGGCCGGGGCGCTGGCCCTGACCGTCGCCGCGCAGCGGAACGCCGAGGGCTGGGTCCTCACGAACCGCCCGGGCTCGATCTCCGCCGGGCTGGCCGAGGCCGCCGGCGCCACAAAATCTTCCTCCAGTACTCCGGCATCTACAGAAGAGGGCTAGCAATAATGAGCGAAATTACGGCACGCGGCGAGAAGAAGCTGGTGCTTGCCGCTGGGCGCGCGCATCCCGAGTTGGCGAAGGAGATCGCCAAGGAGCTCGGAACCGAACTGCTGCCCCTGGATGCCTACGACTTCGCGAACGGCGAGATTTACGTCCGGGCCGGCGAGAGCGTCCGCGGCACCGACGCCTTCGTCATCCAGGCCCACCCGGCGCCGCTGAACAACTGGCTGATGGAACAGCTGATCATGATCGACTCGCTCAAGCGGGCCTCCGCGAAGCGGATCACCGTCGTTTCGCCGTTCTACCCGTATGCACGCCAGGACAAGAAGGGCCGCGGCCGCGAACCCATTTCCGCGCGCCTCATCGCTGACCTGTACAAAACCGCCGGCGCGGACCGCATCATGAGCGTGGACCTGCATACCTCGCAGATCCAGGGCTTCTTCGACGGCCCCGTGGACCACCTCATGGCCATCCCGCTGCTGGCTGACTACATCCGCACCAAGGTCGGCTCGGACAACGTCACGGTTGTTTCCCCGGACACGGGCCGCGTCCGGGTCGCCGAGCAGTGGGCCGAGCGCCTCGGCGGCGCTCCGCTGGCGTTCGTGCACAAGAGCCGGGACCTTACCGTCCCGAACCAGGCCGTCTCCAAGACCGTCGTGGGCCAGGTCGAGGGCCGCACGTGCGTCCTGATCGACGACATGATCGACACCGGCGGAACCATTTCCGGCGCCGTCCAGGTGCTCAAGAACGCCGGCGCCAAGGACGTCATCATCGCGGCAACACACGCCGTCTTCTCCGATCCTGCGGCCCAGCGCCTCTCCGAATCCGGTGCCCGCGAGGTCGTCGTCACCAATACCCTGCCGATCACCGCGGACAAGCACTTCCCGCAGCTCACTGTGCTGTCCATCGCGCCGCTGATCGCCCGCGCCATCCGCGAAGTGTTCGACGACGGCTCCGTCACCAGCCTGTTCGACGGCAACGCCTGACCAGCCCGCGCGGGCACGTTTTCATGAATCCGTGCCCGCGCTGGTAGCCTAGTATCGAAACCTTGGCGAGGGAGAGCGCCGGTCATCCGTATTCACGGCTAGCCGGACTGCCTGTCTCCGTGATCGACTGGGTCTGAATCTCCCTTCGGAAGGGCGGCCGCAAGGCCACCTGGCGTTGAAGGTCGCAAACAGACCTCCGCCCTTGCTGAACACCGCTAGTCCACTAGGAGATACCCATGTCTGAGCAGAAGCTCGCAGCAGAAGTCCGCACCGAATTCGGCAAAGGCTTCGCCCGCCGCGCCCGCATGGCCAACCTGATCCCCGCCGTCATCTACGGCCACGGCGCCGAACCCATCCACATCACCCTGCCGGCCAAGGCCACCACCCTGGCCGTCCGCAAGGCCAACGCCCTGCTGACCCTGGACATCAACGGCGAAAAGCACCTCGCCCTCGTCAAGGACATCCAGCGCGACCCGATCAAGCAGATCATCGAGCACCTCGACCTCCTGACCGTCCGCACGGGCGAAAAGGTTACCGTGGACGTTCCCGTGCACCTGACCGGCGAGCTTGCGCCCGGCAACGTTTTCAACCAGGAAATGACCACCGTCTCCCTTGAGGCCGAGGCAACCCACCTGCCGACCGCCATTGAGGTCAGCATCGAGGGCCGCGCCGCCGGCGAGCACATCCACGCTTCCGACCTGGTTCTGCCGAAGGGCTCCGTCCTGCTGGCCGACGCCGAGGCTCTCGTCGTTCACGTCTCCGAGGCCACCGAGGTCTCCGAGGAAGAAGCATCCGCCGACACCACCGAAGGTTCTTCGGTCTCAGTCGACGCCGAGTAGTTCCGGAGATTTTCGGTGGCCGGGTCCCTTTGGGGCCCGGCCACCGTCGTCTCCACAGCCTGCCCCACAAAAGGACTGATCCATGACTGACAACTGGCTGATCGTAGGCCTCGGTAACCCCGGCGCGGAGTATACGCACAACCGGCACAACGTCGGCCAGATGGTCCTCGACGAACTCGCCGCGCGCGTCGGCGGAGGCTTCAAGTCCCACAAGTCCCGCGCCCAGGTCCTGGAGGGACGGCTGGGCATCGGCGGGCCCCGGATGGTCCTGGCCAAGCCAATGTCCTACATGAACGTCTCCGGCGGCCCGGTCTCGGCACTGGCAAGGTTCTACGGGATCGACCCCGGCCACCTCATCGCCGTCCATGACGAGATCGACATCCCTTTTAATACGGTAAAACTGAAGATCGGCGGCGGCGAAGGCGGCCACAACGGGTTGCGGGACATCTCCAAAGCCCTCGCCACGAAGGACTATTTCCGGGTGCGTGTCGGCGTCGGACGGCCGCCCGGCAGGATGGATACCGCGGATTATGTCCTCCGGGACTTCTCCGGAACAGAGAAAAAGGAATTGCCGTTCCTTATCGGCTCGGCGGCGGACGCGGTTGAAGCACTCGTCAGCGAGGGCCTGCTGGCCGCCCAGCAGGCCTTCCATCCCGTCAAGGCCCCGTAGCCCGGTCCGCAGAAAGTCCGCCGGCAGGCGCTTCACTTGGTGTCGCGGGCGACGTCGACGCCGGAATTCCCTTCCAAGCATCCTTCAATCCCGCTATGATCTGTCTACTCTCATGTCGGGGGATAGGGATACGCTACTTCTAAGCGGACGGTCTCGATTTCTGTCTGCAAAGCGGTACGAAGGAAACTAGATGTCGAGGGATTCGCTGGGCTGGGGGAATGTTTCCACTACATTGGCACCCGCCGAAGAAAAAGACTCTGCCGGGTCCGTGACGGGACACAGGTGGTCCGTTCTGGCGCGGGCTGCCGACGCCGACCGGGTCCGGATGGCCCTGCTGGCGGATGACAGCATGGGCGTCATCATCACCGGCGACCGCGGCGTGGGCAAGTCCCTCGTGGGCCGGACCGCACTCGCGGGTTTCGGCCCCGATGTCCATACCCTCCAGCTCCGGACCTCCGGCCCCGGCACGGCCACACCATACGGTTGCCTCGCGTTTACCCTCGCCAGGCTTCCGCAGAGTTCCCTCGGTTCGCCTACCGCCATCCTGCACGGGATTACTTCGCTGATCCGCGAAGATGCCGCGGGACGAACGTGTGTGATCTTCCTTGACAACGCCGGCGCCCTGGATGAGCCGAGCACCGGCGTCCTGCTCAACCTGCTCCAGACCGGAACGGCCAGGCTCGTCGCCACAGCCCAGCGCACCACGGACCTGCCTCCCGACTTCTACTGGCTCCTCACGTCCGGGCAACTGGCGGAGGTCCGTCTCGCGAACCTGACAGAGGTGGAAACCCTTGACGTGCTCCAAACGGCGCTCGGGCACCGGGTGTCCAGCGCCCTTGGAAGCCAGTTGCACCAGCTGGTCGGCGGTAGCCCCACCCTGCTGCAGGCTGTCGTCTCGGAACAGATCGAACGCGGAAACCTTGTCCTGTCCGGATCGGTGTGGACCCTCCTTGACGAGGTGGTCCTCGACGGGCGCACCGCGCTGGAGGACATTGTCAGGGCCAGATACGCGCGGGAAAATCCGGTGGCACGGGAGGTCATCGAGGTACTCTCCTGCGCCCGAACCCTACCGCTGTCGCGGCTCGCGAGGATGTACAGCCCCGGGATCATCGCCGACATGGAGGACTCGGGCCAGATCCTCGTCGACCGGACCGAGCAGCACCTCGTCTCCCTCGGCGACCACTACCTGGGCGATATTGTCCGGAACTGGCTGAGCGTGGAGCGCCGGCTGGAGCTCAGGGACAAGGTTCCCGGCCATCTCGAACACGAGCTGGGCGAACTGACCGTTGAGGACCTGCTGGCGTATGCGGCATGGACCCACGACTGCGAAGCGCCGCTGGCGCCGCCCCATGCGCTGGCAGCGGCCAGCGCCGCCGTCAAGCTCTTTGATCCCAAGTTCGCGCTCAAGTGCGCCGGCAGCCTGCACCCCAGGGATCCTGAATGGGCCGAAGGCCAGCTGCAGAAAGCCGCCGCCTACCTGCAGCTGGGCCTCCCGCTGCAGGCGATGTCGGCGCTCGACGATATTTCGGAACGCCAAATCCGCGACCTACCGGCCGAAGCCTTCGCTGACATCACTGCCGCGAAGGCCGACTGCATGTCATGGCTGGAGGACCGGGCAGGGAAGGTGCCCGAGCTGATCCGGCAGGCACGGATGAGGCTTCACGACTTCAGCATCAGCGAGCCCCCGGCAACACCGGACGAGCTAACCCGCGCCACGCTGTGCCTGGACCTGTGCGAATACAGCTACCTCTCCTTCATCGGTGACTACGAACCCCTGATGGAGCGGCTCGGCGCTGCGGCGTCCGCGTCGGGGAACGGCGTCGATCCTGTGCACCGGCTCAGGTCGGCCATCATTTTGATGGAGGCCTTGTGCATGACGGGCAAGGAGCTTGAGGCCCGGACGCTGATGCGCGAGATCGGCGGCCAGCTGAGCGAATGGTCGAACGTTCCCCGGATCCGCGAGAACTTCGCGTGGCGCTCCTTCAATGTGCTCCTGCTCTCCGGCCACTGGCGCCAGAGCATCGACATGTTGAAAGACGCCAGCGGCCGTGCGGGCCACGGTCTGCATTCCGGCAGCGCCGCCACCGACCTTGCCGTCGGACTTGCCTATGTCTACGCGGGCCGCGGCTACATGGCCCTGGACCCGCTCCTGGCTGCCATTGCCCAGTTGGAGGTCCGTTCCAGCCTGCAATCGCTGCGACAGGCCTACGCCGCCACTGCGTTCGCCTACGCCCAGACCGGAAACTCCATGCAGGCAAGCGTCTACCTTGACAGGGCACGCTCCACGGACGTTCCGGCCCGCTTCATGATCCGTAGCTCCGCCGACTTCTGCATGGACATGGCCTCGCGCTGGCTGGGCGACCCGGAGGCGAAGGACCGGCTGGTACGCTCGGCCGAAATGCACTTCAGGGCCGGCCGCTACACCCTGGCCGGTATCTTCATGCTCGGCGCGACGGTTAACGGCACGGCCAAGGATTTCCACTTCCTCGAAGACATCGCCACGCGGCGGCAGGGTCCACTCGCGGAATTGTCGTCCATTATTGCGATCGGCAGCCGGAAGAAGGACGCAGGGACCATGCTGGCGGCGGCCCACCTGGCCGCGTCCCTGGAACTGGACGCCGTCCAGGCGCGCTGCGCCGCCCTTGCCTTCGACTTCGCCAAGGCAGCTGGTCTGAGCGCCAGCGCCAGCGCCGCGCATACGATGCTGGAGAGTCTCGCAGAGTCTGTTCCGGCGCTGCCGGTCATTCCGCGCAACAAGGGCCCGCTCCTGACGGACAGGGAGCGGCAGATCGCTACCCTCGCCGGAAACGGTGTGTCCAACAAGGACATTGCTCTCGAAGTGGGCATTTCAGTCAGAACAGTGGAGGGACACCTGTACCAGGTGTTCACGAAGCTCGGAGTTTCCTCGCGAAGTGATCTGCTTGGACTCATCTAGGCCCCGCGCAGCCGGTCCGGGGACCGAGGTGCCCGCAGCCGCCCTGACAGGGCGGACCGATGACCTGAGGTCAGCGGTGACGGCCATCCGGGGAAGCAGCCACGTCGCCGTCATGTTGCTCGGCGACAGCGGAATCGGCAAATCAACCCTGTTGGAGGCGGTCGTAGCCGAACTCCAGCCTGAGGTGACGCCTGTCCGGATCCACGGCAGCCCATCGTTGGCGATGGTGCCCTACGGCGTCCTCGGACCGTTTATCGTCGGGCTCCCGGTGCAGGAAGCCACCTCGCAGTTGGCGGTCCTGCGGACGTTCTGGTCCCATCTGGAGGATGAACGGCGCGCCACCGGCCGGCCGCTCCTGCTCATAGTCGACGACGCCCATGATCTTGACGAGGCGACTGCCGGGATCCTGGTGGAACTCGCCGCGGCCGGCTGGGCGAAACTGCTCGTGGCGGCCGCGGCCCGTCCGGGCCTGCCCGAAACGCTGCTGCAGTTGTGGTTTGAAGGCATAGCGGTGCGGCTGGACCTGCGGCCGCTGACCCGGCAGCAGACCAACGAAATGCTGGAGCACGGCCTCGGCCCCCAGGTGCTGCCGAATGTCGGCGAAGTCCTCTGGGAAGCATCGGCCGGCAATCCCCTGCTGCTCAATGGCCTGATCGATGACGCGAAGCATGACGGAACCCTGCTCCAGCGAAACGGGGTGTGGCTGCTCACGCAGCCCCTGAACAGCCACGGGGACCGGCTGACCGACGTCGTACGCCGGCAGCTGCTCCGGCGCTCGCCGGACGAGCGGCAGGCACTGAACCTTGTTGCGCTGGCGGAGCCCGTGGGGCGGGACCTGATCGAGTCCGTCGTGGGAGAGGAGGCCGTAGGGGCGCTGATCGAACACGAGCTGATCAAGGTGACGCCCTCGGCCCGGCCGGAACTGCGGCTGTGGCACTCGGTCTACGGGGATACGCTGCGGAACCTGATTTCCCCCGCACGCAGCCTCCAGCTGCGGCAGAGCCTCCTGCGGCTCATGGACGCGGAGCCGACGTCGGCCGAGGGGCTCCTGCGCCAGGTGAGCTGGTCGATGGACTGCGGCGCGGAGGTTGATGACCGGCAACTGCTCAGGGCTGCGGTCCTCGCCAGCCGCCTGTACCAGGACGAATTGGCCCGCAAAGCCGCCGGTCGGGTCAAGGACCCCGAGCTGCAGATGGCGGCACGGTCCGTGACGGCACGCACATACTTCAACACCTCCGACTATGAAGCGGCCCGGGACATCCTGGAGGCCGATTTCGGCAAGGGCCACAGCGTGGCGGTCCTGCTCACGGGAACCCTGATGTGGGCAGCCGTGCAGTCCGCCCTCGGCAACACGCCGGCCGTCATCATGGACCGCGCCCGAGCGCTCCTGGTCGCCGGGGAACAGCTTGCGAAAACCAATCCGGAGGACGCGGAGAGCATCCTTGCAGCGACAAGGGAACGCTACCGGACCATGCGCAGCATGGTGCTCGCCATGGCCGGGGAGTACGAGGCGGATCCGGCTGGACCTCCGTTGCCGGCGGAGGATCGCCCCCCGGCCAACCACCTTGAGGCCGCCTTCCGGCTGGCCCTTGAATCGGAACGGCTCCTCGTCCAGGGCAAGTCCGCCAGTGCTTTTGCCGCCGCGTCCGAAGCCCTGACAGCTGCCGGTGCCGGATACGACGAACTGTACTTCCTCGCAGAATTCCTGGTGGTCCGTGCTGCCGCAGCCATCATTCACAACGGCGACTGGGAGGCAGCCGAAACACTCCTGTCAGGGGTCGGCGCCAGTTCGGGACCAAGCCTGATCACCTTCGGCGGGGGAGTCCACGCGGCGCACGGCATCATCCTGCTGTACCAGGGAAGAGCCGCCCAGTCCTTGAACACCCTCAGCGGAGCGCTGGAATCATTGCGGCTCGCGGATCCGCAGCAGCTCTTCGCGCTGACCGCGTCGATGGCTTTCGCCGCCGCTGCGGAAATGGGCGCAACGGACAAGGCTGCGGTGTTGCTGGCGGACTACGAATCCGCTCCCCGTGCCGTCTCGCGCTACCTGCGTACGCTCTCCGAGATGGCCGTTGTCTACGGCAAAGCCCGTCTCGGCAACTACCCCGAAGCGATCTCGGAACTGCGGCAGCTCGGCCGGCCGCGCGGCGACGGGATGACCGCAGGTCTTGAATTCGACTCGCTCTCCTTCCGCCTGGCGCTCGGTGACCGGGACGCGGCGTCCCGGTTGCTTGAGCTAGAACCCGAGCTGGAGGGCTGCAGGGCAGCGGCGCTCTGCAACTACGCCCGTGCGGTCCGCACGGACCTGGCGGCGGACCACCTGGAGGCTGCCAAGAGCTGCGAGGACGCCGAACTCTGGACTTTCGCGGCGCTGGCCTACGACGCCGCAGCGAACGCCTACCGGGCCGCCGGCGACACCCTCCGGGAACGTATGGCCATCTCGCAGCGTAAGCGCTGCCCGGACCGGGCCGACAGCATCCCCGGCAAGGGCACTGAAGTCGAGGCCGATTCGCTTGGCCTCTTGACCCGACGCGAGCGGGACATCGTGGCGCTTGCCGTCCGTGGCCTCAGCGACCGGCAGATCGCCGTCGAGCTCCAAGTGTCCATCAGGACTGTCGAAGGCCACCTGTACCGCAGCTACGCGAAGCTCAACGTCAAGGGCCGTGACCAGCTCCCCGGCCCGGCCGGAAGCCAGTAGCTCCCCTTCGGGAGTGCCGGGCCGGCCGCGGGACGACGGCCGCATTGGAGTGCCAGCGGGCAGCCGGCGCCGCGGCTGACCGCTCCCCGCGGGGCCACTCGGAGTATTTCCCGGACTACTTGGTTTGGCCGCTCAAGCCGGCAGGCCCATCTGAGTACAGCCACGTATACCCCGACCAAGTACCCGCTCAGGATTCGAGTACTACTTACGCATCCCGAAATGTTGCCCAGTCCATAGCTTGGAGTTATCACTGGTCTACCATTGATTGCGAAGGTCTCACTCATGTTTCAGCACGACGTCGGCCTGCCTGCGGGCAGCGGCAAAACAGATGCGATTTCACCAGCACAGCGCTTCTCACAGGGGCGCTACGACAAACCCTTCACCCGCCACCAGATTGTTTCTGACGTGATCGACACGCTGACCTCTGGCTCCGGCTGCGGGGTGGTACTTGTGGGGGAACACGGGGCTGGAAAGTCCTTCATCGCCCAACGCGCCCTCGAGCAGCTTGGCGAGGACTATGTCGTGGTCCAGGTCCGCGGCAGCTCGATTTCCTCAAAACTTCCCTACGGCGCCCTGAGCGTTCTGCTGAACGATCTCGACGCTTCCCACCTCGAACACCCGCTCATGGTGCTGCGGGGCCTCACCCAGCTCCTCCACACGAAGGCCCAGGGACGAAGCATCGTGCTCTTCGTGGACAATGCCCACGATCTGGACGAACTCTCCAGCATGATGGTGGCGCAGCTCAGCGCCGGCGCGCACGTCACCCTGCTGGCAGCGTGCGTGGACCTGCCTCATGTGGGCGGGGACATCATGGGGCTCTGGAAGGACGACCTGCTCCGGCGCGTTGACCTCGGCCCGTTCGATTTCACGGAGACATCAGCGACACTCAGCAATGAATACGGCGGCCGGTTCTCCCTCACGGCGGCACGCGCCCTCTGGAATGCGAGCGGCGGAAACGCACTCTTCCTCCACTCCCTGGCCCGGGAACAGATCAAGATCGGCAGGGTCGTCCGCCAGGACGGTACCTGGATCCTGGGTAATGGCCCGATTGCCCTGACCGGCGAGATCCGCGACGTCGTGAAGGCCCGCCTCAACAAGCTCAGCTCGGGCCAGCGGGATGTCTTCGAGCTCTTGGCCCTTGCCGGCGCGGTCCCCTTGCAGATGCTCATGAGCGTCGCCAATCCCCAGGACATGGATGCCCTCCAGGAGCGGGCCATGATCCATGTCAGCCATGACCACCCGCCCATGGTGAGTGTCGCCAACCAGGTGACCGCAGGAATCGTCGCCAGCGTCGTGCCACCGGGCAGGAGCGCGGAACTCCGGCGCCGGCTCAAGGCGGTGCTCGAGGACTCGGACCAGGCGGAGTTCGGGGGTTCAACCGGCGTCGCCTGGGCTCTGGACTGCGGTGAGCAGGTCAGTCCGAACGTGGCCCTTGCCGCAGCCCACACGGCGAATGACTCATCCGATCCGGTGGCCGCATTGCGGTTCCTGCACGAGATCCAGGGCCGCGAATCGATTCCGGGGGTGGCCGTGGAATCGGTGCATGCCCACATTTCGGTCAACAACGACGAGTCCGCACGCCGGGTCCTCGCCTCGCTGGATCACCTCGCCGGCTCGGATTTTTCACTCGCTGAATGGACCTCGCTGCAGTTGCTCCGAACCGAGTTGGACAAGCGCAGCGCCGTCTCGGCGGTCAACGCGCGGGCCACGCTGCAGACCATCGCACAAAGGCTTTCGGAGGAATGCGATGCATCCGATGTCCACGGGTCCGACGCAGCGGCAGCCCGTGAGCACCTCCGCATCGCCGAAATCGACCTCGCTGTCTTCGAGGGCCGATACGCCGATGCCTTGACAATGACCGAGGACACCGATGCCGGGGAACTCGGCACCGAATCGCGAATCCTCTCCGCCAGCCTGCGCTGCGAGGCCATGGCGGTCACCGGGAATATCGTCGGCGCCCTGGACCTCGGCGGCCAGGTCGTGGCCGCCGCCTCCGCCGTTCAGCTCTCGGACCGGGCCATGCGGGAAATCAGGGGCCGGTTCCTGATCCTGATGCTGCTCTCGGCCAAGTTCCGGGAAATGTCGCTGTTCCTGTCGGAGTCCTACGCGACTGCAGACCCGCAGGCCCGGCTCGGCGGGATGTTCGAGATCTGCCAGGGAGTGATCGATGTCCATGCGGGTCTCCTCGACGAGGCGCTGCCCCGTCTCCGGGCCGGGATGGGGCAGCTTCGGACACAGGACCCCGATGCCGTGGCGGCCCTTGCCGTGGCGGCCTGCGCCTATGCCGCGGCCCTTCATGGTGACGAGGAGCAAGCCAGTCTCCTGCTCGCCGAGCTGGCGCAGCTGCGTACGCCGTGCTCGTGGCTGGTGGGCCGCGTGACGCGCTATTTCGAGCTGTGCGCTCTAGCCGAACTCGGCCAGCGGGCACTGGCGATCCGCTCGCTCGTCGCAGAAGCGGACAACGATACCGAGGTGTCGGCCCTGGCGCCGGCCCTCTTGTTCCTGTCGGCGGCGGCACGGCTCGGCGACCGCCAGGTCGGCCTGAAGCTGGGCACGCTGTCCGGGCGCGTGTCCGGGCAGTTCGCGAGTCAATGCTCGCGGCTGGCGGAGGGCGTGAAGGACACCGACAGCGACCAGCTGCTGGCTGCCTCCAAGGATTCCGATGCCGCAGGCAACGCTGTTTTCGCCAGGGACGCGGCCCGCAAAGCCGTCAGCTTCGCCAACGACGCCGGAAACCGGATCGCCTTGCGGATCGCCCAGCGGGCACAGCAGTCCCTCGACGACAGGTTTGGCAGCCCCAAGAACGGTCTGCACTCGCTCACGACCTCAACCCTGACAGCCAGGGAATGCGAGGTGGCCGTCAGGGCCGCTGCCGGAACCTCCAACCGCAAGATCGCGGAACAGATGCATGTTTCGGTCCGCACGGTTGAGGGCCACCTTTATCAGGTGTACTCGAAGCTGCATGTGGCCAGCAGATCGGAACTCAAGGATGTCATCTCCACACCGACTGAAAGTGCCCGCTTGGGCTGAGCCCGGGCAATCCCTCTCGACTCCGCGGCCGCAGCCGAGTGCCGGGGAAGGAACCGGGGATGGAAAGCCTCGCTGAGACCGCCCCTCTGATAGGGCGGTCCGGCTTGGTCAGGGACGTTGTGCGCTGCCTCCGCGACGACGGCCGGTCCGGTGCGCTGATCGTCGGAAGCGCGGGGACCGGCAAGACCGCCGTATCGAAAGCTGTCGTCCGGGAGCTCCGGCCCCGGGGAAAAGTGATCCGGCTGACGGCCACACGGGCGCTGGCCGCGGTCCCGTTCGGAGCCCTGGCCCCCTATCTGGCGGAGCTGCCCGATCATGAGCTGGACTCCTACGCCTCCGTCCTGGCGGCAATGACAGGAAGCCTGAAGTCAGAGGCCAGCCGGCCTCTATTTGTCATCGACGACGCCCACAGCCTCGACCGGGGAACCATCCAGCTGCTCGCACGGGCAGTCGCCACTGGCGCGGCGGGAATCCTCGCCACCAGCAGGCCGGGCCCCATGATCCCCGAGGAATTCCTGGCCCTATGGGACGACGGGATCCTCTCAAAATTCGACGTGTCCCCGCTGACCAGGACAGGCGTCCACCAGCTTTGCGAACAGCACCTGAGGGGCGACGTCTCGCCGTGGGCCAGCGCCGTCTTTTTCACCGTAACCGAGGGCAACCCGCTGATGCTCGTGTCCCTCATCGAACACGCCCGGGCAAGTGGTGCCCTTGAACGGCGGAACGGTGTGTGGTTCCTGCTGAGGAACCCGGACCTCGCCGAGGTGCCGGCCGCCGACGTCGTGGACCAGCAGTTGCATCTCATGACCCAGGAGGAGAGGACCGCCGCCATGATCGTGGCACTTGCCGGGCCCCTCTCGCTGGGCCAGATTCTCAAAGTCAGCAGTCCTAGGGCCGTCGACGCGCTCGAAACCGCCGGGATCATCAGCGTTTCGCCCGGGCATGACCGCATCGTCCGCCCCGCCAGCGCGTTGCTGGCCGAGATCATCCGCCGCCGCGTTCCCGCAGGACAGAGCGCGGCCCTGCGGTCAAGCGTGCTGGTGCTTCCCTCGGCGCATCCCCTCCGCCCGGATGCCTTCTTGAACCAGGTCCGCTGGTCCATGGACTGCGGGGCGGACGTCCCGGCCGTGCAGCTGATTCACGCCGCCATGCTGGCCAACACAGATCTTGACCCGGTCACAGCAATAACGACCGCCAGCGCCGTGCGGGACGAGCGTTTCCTTCCGGACGCGCGGATCCAGCTTGCCTATGCCGCGTTCGTCCTGGACCGCCCGGAGGCGGCAGCCGGATACCTTCTGGCTGCCGTTCCCCTGCGGTACGGCCGAATGTCCTATCTCGCCGCGATGCTCGCTGCGCGTCTGCCCACGACCACGAAGCTTGCCCCGGCCCTGCTTGAGTCGACGAGAATTCCCGCTGTGCAAGCTTCAGCGCAGGGCAGCGCGGCGGCTGCCCTCGCGGACTCCGCGGGCGCGCCCCCGGACACGCTCGCAGACGATGCCCGCTGGAGGCAGTCGCCCGCGGCGGCCATGGCAGCGGACCTTTTGACTGGTACCAGCGGCAACCGGTATTTCGACGTCGAAGCGGGGTTGCAGGAGGTCATGGCAGCGGCTGAAGCAAATCCGGAAATCCGGCTTCCGGCCGCCTCTCTGCTAGCCGAGCTCTGGACGTCCCAGGGCCGACTCCGGGAAGGACTGCGCCTGGGTGGTGACGCGTGGAACGGCTTGGCCGGCGCCGGCCTCACTATCCCGCTGGCCCACGAAGACATGCTGCTGCGCCACGGCCTGAACCTCATCCGGGCCCGGGAATGGGAGGAGCTCGCAGAGGTCCTGGACCGCTACGCCGCCGACCACCCAGGCCGTCTCCTCCACAGCGGCGGGATGCTCAACGTCCTCCAGGGATTCTCCCGGTTGAGTCAGGGCCGGATATCCGAAAGCCTGGCCGAAGTTCAGCTCGGCGTGCAGCAGCTCACCATCTCCGATCCCTTGCACCTGCTGGCTTTCGCGCACGCCGTCGCAGCCTATGCTGCGGCGCTGCTCGGCCGCCCCGACGAGGCCCGCGAGCACGCGAGCGCGTACCGCGCCGCGGCCGACGGCGAACCGAAGACTCACCGGCTACTTGCCGAGGCCTACTGCCGGACGGCCGAGCTGCTGACGGTCCCGGTCAGCGGCCGGGGGAAGGTCCGGCCGGGCCACCCTGACAGACCCGCCACCGGCAGTCCGCGCGGCCTCGATGAACTGGCGGACGAGGCGCGCCGGCAGGGGCTGCGGGGTGTGGAAACGGACATCAGAAGACTCCTCCTCCGCAGCGGCGACACCGGGAGCGCGCAGGCACTGGCCCTGAGCAGCGGCGCCGTTGACGGGTCAGAGGCGCGGCTCCTGGAGGCCTTCGCCCATGCGGTATCCGCAGGCGACGCGGCAGGACTCATCGGCATCAGCGACCAGGCGCAGGCGGCAGGCCACACGCTGCTGGCCCTGGAAGCCGCGCAGCAGGCCGCGTGGTGCCTCGAACGCAACCCGGACCGGTGGAAGCTGACGGCGGTCCAGCGCCGCGTCCACCATCGCATGGTGGAGGCGGGAATGTCGGCGAACACGGACGTTGTGCGCACCGAGTACGGTACGGAGCTGACCGGACGGGAAGCGGAAGTCCTGGAGCTCGTCGCCGGGGGAGCCACTAACGCCGAGGTGGCCGCTGTGCTCTGCGTATCCCAACGGACGGTCGAAGGTCATCTCTACCGCATCTTTGCCAAGCTCGGTGTCACCCGTCGCGCGGAACTCCTGGACACGGGCCGGGACGCTCCGTCGTTCTGATCCGTGCATTCAGGTGCCGGCCACAACACTAGGGAAGCGGCGTTGCCCGAGGCAACTGCAGGCGCACGCATCGGTCGCTGAACTGGGGCGATACTAACCGGCCCAGAGGTCCTGGCCGTCGCAGCGAGTGTGTCAGCGTACTACTCGGGTGGTCCGCTGAGAGTCCGGGAGTACCTCCAAGTAGTGCTACCCCAGAGGCCGCTAAGGAAGTCGGGTAAACGCTACTCGTGCGCTGATTGGGCGCTGGCGATTCACTTAAGTCAGTCCTACGAACAACTCACAAAGGTCTCAAAATGAGTAACTTCAGGGCGGTGATCGGCCGCGGGCAGCACCAGCACAAGAGCATGGAAACGTACTATCTCTTCACTGCTGAGGATGCCCGGTCCACCTGCGAAGGTGGTCGCGCCGGTACCTCCCTGTTCCGAACTCCTTCATTGGATTCGCGCAGTGCCTTCGCCGGCAACTGCGCGCCAAGGTCGGAGCCGGCGGCGTCAGAGCCTTCTGAGACCGAGGCTCTCCCCCCAGCCGCCGCCGGCTCCCTTCAATCGTCCGCACACTGGCCCGCTCCACTGAAAGAGGTGGAACGGGCATGAGCGCCGTCGACGAGTACCGCCCCGGGTACCGCACCAAAGGCAGCCGGTGGCTCCGCCGCCCCGCCCGTGCCCTGGTTGCCCTCACCGGGCCGCTGGATCAGCCCTGGGCCCTCGAGAATGAAGTCCCCGCCGCTGGTGTGGATTCAGGGAAATCGTGGGCCAGGCGTTACCGTCGCTGGCTGCGGTTCACGGACATCGCGATCATGCTGCTGGCCGTGACGGCCGCCTACACCGTGCGCTTCGAAGCCGGCGAGGCCCTTTTCGCGAAGTCAGCCTCCGGCAGCCCGTATCTTGCGGTGAGCGGGGTCATCCTGCTGGCCTGGATTCTCGCGCTGGAAGTCCACCGGACCCGCGACGAGACGGTCCTTGGCATCGGCTCAGAGGAATACAAGCGGGTAGTGGACGCGACTCTGGGTGCCTTCGGCGCCATTGCCGTCCTCTTCCTGGTCCTGGACATCAACGTCGTCCGTGGCTACTTCGCCCTGGCCCTGCCGGCCGGCGCCCTGCTGCTGCTGGTGAACCGGTGGCAATGGCGGGCATGGCTGAACCGCCAGCGCCACTTCGGCCACTACCTCTCGAAGGTGATTGTCGTTGGCGAACCCGGCGACGTCGAATACGTAGTCCGGCAGTTGGGCAAGGTTTCAGGGGCGGCCTATGAAGTCGTGGGGGCGGCGCTCCCTGCCGGATACACGCAGACCCACCTCCAGATTTCAGCTACCCGGGTCCCGGTGCTGTGCGACGTCGAGTCCGTGGCCGGGAAAGTGGCAGAAACAGGAGCTAACGCGGTGGTCGTGGCGGGGCGGCTGGAGGGCGGCACACGATCCATCCGGCAGTTGAGTTGGGCCCTGGAAGGCACCCACACCGGGCTCGTTCTCGCATCGAGCCTGACTGACGTGGCCGGCCCGCGGATCCACTGGCGGCCGGTGGAGGGCCTGCCCCTCATGCACGTGGAACTGCCCCAGTTCAGCGGCGTCAAGCACACGCTTAAGCGCCTCGTGGACATCGTGGCCTCGGGCGCCGCACTCCTGCTCCTCTCGCCCCTGCTCGGCGTCCTCGCCTGGGTGATTGTCCGGGACAGCAAGGGTCCGGTGTTCTTTCGCCAGGAGCGGGTCGGCCGGAACGGCGAACGGTTCCATATGGTCAAGTTCCGTTCGATGGTCCAGACGGCCGAAGAAGAGCTGGCGGACCTCAAAGAGCTCAACGAAGGCGCCGGACTGCTGTTCAAAATGAAGAATGATCCCCGGGTCACGAAGTGCGGGCACTGGCTCCGGAAGTACTCACTCGACGAGCTGCCGCAGTTCTGGAATGTCCTGAAAGGCGATATGAGCCTGGTGGGGCCGCGGCCCCAGCTGCCGGGAGAAGTGGAGGGATACGACGGCGACGTCGGCCGGCGGCTTCTGATCAAACCGGGCATCACCGGTCTGTGGCAGGTCAACGGACGATCAAATCTTGGCTGGGAAGAGAGCGTCCGCTGGGACCTCTATTACGTGGAGAACTGGTCGCTGACCGGAGACATCATGATTCTGTGGCGAACCCTCAAAGTCATCCTGCATCCGGTGGGGGCATATTGAAGGCTGGTCTGGGGCCGGCTCAAACGGAAGGTGATAGGACATGGGTCTCAAAATTGGATATGCACCAGGGGCGTTCGATCTATTTCACATCGGACACCTCAATATCCTTAAGCATGCCAGAAGCCAATGCGACTACCTGATTGCGGGAGTCGTATCAGACGAAATGCTGGAGCGGGCCAAGGGCAGATTGCCTTTGGTCCCTTTGGCCGAGCGGATGGAGATCGTCGGCAGCATCGGCTACGTCGACAAGGTCTACGCCGAGCTTCTGCCGGACAAGCTGCAGGTCTGGGAGGAACTGCGGTTCAACATGTTTTTCAAGGGCGATGACTGGAAGGGAACTCCGCAAGGCGACCGCCTGGAAAGCGCCTTTAACGCAGTAGGCGTCGAGGTCGTCTTCTTTCCCTACACCGTCCACACTTCCAGCACGGCCTTGCGGACCGCTCTCGAACTCATCAACCAGGCGCCGGAATCGGCTCACCGCCGGCAGGGGGCACGGAGATGAGCGGGCTACACATCGCCATGGTGGGGACGCGCGGTGTTCCCGCGCGTTATGGCGGATTCGAAACCGCCATCGAGGAAATCGGGCAACGGCTCGTCCAGCGCGGCAACCGCGTGACGGTGTACTGCCGTGATCTGGTCGGGGGGGCCTCGGACAAACCGTCACAGCACCTCGGGATGGATCTCGTCCACCTCGGGGCCATGCGCAAGCGCTCGCTGGAAACGTTGAGCCACACCGGACTCTCCGTTGCCCACATGCTCCGGCACCGGCCGGATGCGGCGATTGTGTTTAACGCAGCCAACGCGCCCTATCTCCCGGTGATCCGGGCGGCAGGCATCCCGGTGGCCACTCACGTTGACGGCCTCGAATGGAAGCGCGCCAAATGGGGCAGGGCTGGCCGGAACTACTACCAGTTGGTGGAGCGGCTCGCGGTCAAGTGGTCCGACTCCCTGATCGCCGACGCCGCCGGAATCCAGGACTACTACCGGCAGAAGTTCGATGCCGAGACGGTCTACCTGGCTTATGGGGCTCCGCTGCTGGCCAAGGGTCCGGCCGACAAACTCGCACAGCTTGGCCTGAAGCCCCAGGGCTACCATCTCGTCGTGGCCCGTTTCGAGCCCGAAAACCACGTCCACCTCATCGTCGAAGGATTCGCCCAAAGCGCGGCACGTCTTCCGCTCGTCGTCGTGGGTTCGGCGCCCTATTCGGACCGCTATACCAACCTCGTGCACGGACTCGGAGACGCAAGGGTGCACTTTGTGGGCGGCGTGTGGGACCAGGAACTGCTGGACCAGCTCTACTCGAACGCCCTGGTGTACTGGCACGGCCACTCCGTCGGGGGCACGAACCCCTCCCTCCTGCGGGCCATCGGCTCCGGTACCGCCACCAACGCCTACGACGTCGATTTCAACCGTGAAGTCCTCGAGGAGTCCGGTCGCTACTTCACCCGCCCCGAGGACGTGGCACGGCTCGTCGCGGAAGCGGAAGGCCCCGATTCGGATGTGTCGGTCCGGGGCGGGCAGGCGCAGCGCCTCGCGGCCCGCTTCAACTGGGACCTGGTCGCGGACGGCTACCAGCAGCTCTGCCTGGAGCTTGCCGGGTCCCGGGCCCGCGCCCCCCGCAATGTCCCGCGGTCCTTCTCCGAGGCCCCGCAACAGAGTCTGGGGGCCGGGCAATGACCGCCATCGATCCCGGACTCGGCGCCGCCGGCAGCACCGCAACCGCTGGCTACTGGGCCACCGTCAAGGAATTGGCCGCAGCCCAAAAGACGGCCGCGCGCGGAGCACCCGCCTACTCGCGCTACGTCAATCGCCGGCTGGGCCGACTGCTGGCGGCAGTTGCCCTTCGCGCCGGACTCGGCCCAAACGCCATCACCGCGCTCAGCGCGGTGTTCACCTTCACCGGGATCGCGCTGCTGGTGCTCTTTCCACCCTCGGGTGGACTGGGCGTCGGGGTGGCCCTTTGCCTGATTGTGGGATACGCCCTGGACTCGGCGGACGGACAGGTCGCCCGAATGCAGGGCAGCGGATCACCTGCCGGGGAATGGCTGGATCACATGGTCGACGCCGTCAAAACTTCGCTCATGCCGCTGGCGCTCGCCGTCGGACTGTACCGTTTCGGCGCGGTCGACACGTGGTGGCTCCTCGTACCCCTGGGGGCCGCCGTCGTGTCTGCGGTGCTGTTCTTCAGCATGATCCTCACGGAGCAGCTGCGGCGCCAGGCTGGCCGCAGCTCGGTGGCCAGCACGGCCGGACGGTCGTGGGTCCGGTCGGTGCTCGTCGTTCCGATGGACTACGGCATCCTGTGCCTTTCCTTCGCCTTCTACGGCATGCTGCCGCTGTTTGTGGTCATCTACACGTTGATCTTCGCCGCCACGGCAGCATTCCTCGTCCTGGCGTCGATCAAGTGGTTCCGTGAACTCTCCACCGTCCAGCCTGCCTCGACGCCAGCCGGCAAGCACCGCCAGCACGAACCGGTGGCAGTAACGGCCGCAGCAGCAAGCAATACCCTTGGAACTGGAGTCCCGCGATGAAAAAGCCAGGCAGCACCGAAGCAGGGACGGCTGGGACGGCGGGTCGCCGTCGGCGGCTTGTGGCCGCCTCGATCGGAGTATCGGCACTTCTTGCCCTCGGCGGCGTCGCCTGGGCATCCGGCCAGGGTGGAGCCGCCCGGGCGTCCGACACCCAGGGCGGCGCCGGCAATTCCGCGAGCCCGCCGTCCGACGCTGCAGTGAAAAAGGGCACGACGCCGTCCGCGGTCCCGGGTCCCGCCGTTTCTTCCCCGGAAGCCGCTCCCACACCGGCCGCACCGCCTGCCGCAGCTCCCGCCCAGGCCGCGCCGCCCGCCGCAGGTCCCGCAGATCCGGGACCGGTGGACCGCAACGGCAAGTCTGATCAGGAACTGGCCGAGATTCCTCAACCTACCGCGGCGCCGGTCGAGATCAAGGCCAAGAAGGCCGTGAAGGGCGGGGTCTCCGCCACCATCACGGAATTGGAGGCAGTGCAGGGTGAAGCCACAGGCATCGGGGAAGTCGCCGGACCGTCCGTCCGCTTCAAGGTCACGGTGACCAACGACACGGCAAAGGCCATTTCCCTGGATGCCGCCGTCGTGGACGTGAGCTACGGCAAGGACGAGGAACCGGCCGGGCAGCTCAGCGGTCCGGACGGCGTGGTCTTCCCCGCCTCGGTCGAACCCGGCACCAGCGGCGTCGGCGTGTTCGTGTTCTCGGTACCCCCGGACGCCCGGGACAAGGTGAAAATCCACTTCAACCTCGAGGCCGAAACACCGGTCGCAACGTTCGAAGGAAAACTGCCATAGCTGCCGGCGCTGCAAGGTTGTCCGCAGAAAAACCACAGGAAGAAGTCCGCCAGGAAGCAGTCCGCAGGAACCGACAGGAAGGAATCAGGCCATGACAACGACACTCGACAGCCTGCCTTCCCCGTCATTGGTCCGGGGCATGGCACGCCGGGGCAAGAAACTGGCAAAGCGGCTGCGGGCCAACCTCGCGACGGCATACTTGCGGCTCAGGAATGTGGTGGCCCGCGGACCGGCCACCGGGTCCGCTCCCGTCGTGGTCTCCCTGACGAGCTATGGCGACAGAATCCATACGGTTTCGGTCGCCATCGAGTCCATCGCCAGGGGGAGAACCAGGCCGCAGCGCCTCGTGCTGTGGCTGGATTCCCCGGCGCAGTTTGAGGACCGGCCGGCGTCCCTGCGCCGGCTTGAACGCCGCGGCCTGGAAGTGCTGCTCACCTCCAACTACGGCCCCCACACCAAGTATTTCCCCTATGTAAAGTCGGTGGAGCACCACACCGTGCCTCTGGTCACGGCCGATGACGACATCATCTATCCGCAGAACTGGCTGGCCCTGCTGATAGCCGCGAACCGGCGGCATCCCAAAGCCATCAGCGGCCACTGGGTCAGCATCATGGGCGTCTCGGAGGACCGGGTGGCTGCGTACGGAACGTGGGCCCGGGCACATGACACGGCCGTGCGGCCGACAAATTTTTCCCCCGGTGTTTCCGGGGTGATCTACCCGCCGGCGATGCTCCAGGAGCTGAGGCTGCGCGGGGAGCGCTTCCTGTCCGTATGCCCGAGTGCCGACGATATCTGGCTGCACTGGGTGGCTCTCCGTGCGGGCATACCGGTCCGGCAGGTTGGCAGAGTGCCACGGCACTTCCCGATTATTCCGGGAAGCCAGGGCCAGGCACTGATGACGAGCAATGTCGGAGAAAACCGCAATGACCACTGCATCCAAGGCCTCTATGCGGCCGAAGATGTGGCAGCGCTCAACCTGAGCGCCGCCAGACATCGATTGGACTAGAAGGGAAAAAAATGTTCCGGAACGCCACGCTGGGGAGCGCTCAGACGAGAAACGCAGGCTGCACTGCGCATCCTCACACCACAAACGCCAGACAGAATTCCCGGCACGACTTCACCGTGAAGATCCCGTAGGCCAAGGGACCGGGGGGAGTCATGAACATCTCAAAGTCGCCGAAGGCGCAGCCACCGCAAAACCAGCCACGGCAAAACCAGCCACGGCAAAACCAGCCAGGGCAGCCGTCCCTACCTGGCCTGCTTCCTGCCCCCGGTAGTCCGCCGACCACCGGGCGTGACCGGCCTGCCTCGTCGCCGCAGGGGGTCCGAACGAACGTCCCGGCCGAGTCAAGCTTCGACGATCCGGCCAAGCCGTCCGCTCAGAGCGGGCCCCGTGAACTACGGGAAACTACCACGTACCAGCGAAGGGACACTGCCATGGCCTGGCCCCCAAATTCCGTCCACGGGGCTCCAATGCCCACCGGATCCAGGACGTGGCGCCCCCGTCTGCTGAGGCAGGCGCACCGGGCTGCCGCCCTGTTTCTCGCGACGCTCGTCTTTGCGGCGGGCGCCGTGGTCTGGGCGCCCGCTGGCGTGGCGGATTCAGCCCCAATTGACCCCAACGATCCGAAGACACCGGTCACGGTCACAGCCGACAGCCTGCCGACTGCACAGCACGACGGCGTCGCGTGGAAGACGGCGATCATCGGAAACACCGTCTACGTGGTGGGAAAATTCAACAACGCCCGGCCGTTTGGTGCCGCCGCCGGCACGCAGCAGGTGGCCAGGGGGAACATTTTGGCCTTCGACCTGACCACCGGAAAGCTGATCCTTGGTTTCGCGCCGGTGCTGAATGCCCAGGCCCTCTCGGTCGCAGCGGCGCCGGACGGGTCCAGGCTCTACGTCGGCGGAGACTTCACCACAGTCAACGGGGTCCAGCGCCTCCGGGTCGCTGCCCTCGACCCGGTGACAGGCAGCCTGATCAGCTCCTTTGCACCGCAAATGAACGAGAGCGTTCGGGCCATTGCCACCAAGGGCAACACGGTCTGGCTAGGCGGAAGCTTCACGGCCGTCGGGTCAGCAGCCCGGGCCAAGCTCGCCGCGTTGGACGCTTCGAACGGGGCCCTGCTGCCCTGGGCGCCGAATGCCGCCGGCGGGAGGGTCAATGCCCTGGCCGTATCCCCGGACGGGGCGAAAACAGTGGTCGGCGGTTCGTTCACGACGCTGAACGGATCCAACCGGCCCGGCTACGGTCTCGGAATGGTCGATTCCGCCAGCGGTGCCAATCTCGCAATCCAAGCCAACGACGTGGTGCGCAACGCGGGCACGCAGTCGGCCATCCTCTCGCTGCACTCGGATGGGACCAATTTCTACGGCACCGGCTATATCAAAGGCACGGGCGGCAACCTGGAAGGCGGGTTCTCCGCTAACTGGTCTGACGCCCGGATCAAGTGGGTGGAAGACTGCCACGGCGACTCCTATGGGGTTTTCGCCTCCGACACGGCTGTCTACATTGCCGGTCACCCGCACTACTGCCTTAATCTCGGCGGCTTTCCCCAGACATCGCCGCTGACCTGGCACCGTGCCGTGGCCTTCAGCAAGGCCGCCACCGGGACGCTCACCAAGGACACCAAGGGCTTTCCGTCCTTCACCGGCCAGCCCGCACCCACCCTGCTGAACTGGTTCCCGGACATGGACACCGGCACTGCCACCGGCCAGACCCAGGGTCCGTGGGCGGTGACCGGCAACAGCAACTACGTGGTGATGGTTGGTGAGTTCCTGAACGTTAACCTCAAACCGCAACAGGGCCTGTCCCGGTTCGCGGTCAAGGCAATCGCCCCGAACCTCCAGCAGCCCCGCGTCAACCCGACGAACTTCGTGCCGACCCTGGCGAGCCCGGCCGCCGGTCAAGTCAAGGTGGACTGGCAGTCCAACTGGGACCGCGACAACTCCAACCTGGCGTACACGGTGCTGCGGGACGGCAATCCCACCCCGGTGTACTCCGTGTCCGGGCTCTCCACCTTCTGGCAGCGGCCCAACCTGACGTTCACCGATACCGGACTGGCAGCCGGCCAGCACAGCTACCGGATTGTTGTGAAGGATCCGTTCGGCAACACCGTCACGGGGGACAGCCGGAGTATCACAGTTGCCGGTGCCGGCAACGTGGCACCCGAGGCCTCGTTCACCAGCACCTCCAACCAGCTGGCGGTGTCCGTGGACGGCTCCGCGTCGGCGGATCCGGACGGGACTATCAGCAGCTACGCGTGGACCTTCGGCGACGGCGGCACCGCCACGGGTGCGACGGCGTCGCACAGCTACGCTGCGGCCGGCACGTACACAGTCACTCTCACGGTGACGGACAACGGCGGGGCCACGGGCAGCATCACCCGCAGCGTCACGGCCGCCGCCGCCGGCAACGTGGCACCGGCGGCGTCGTTCACCAGCACGGTCAACCAGCTGACGGTGGCGGTGGACGGCTCGGCGTCGGCGGATCCGGACGGGACTATCAGCGGCTACGCGTGGACCTTCGGTGACGGCGGCACAGCCACGGGTGCGACGGCGTCGCACAGCTACGCTGCGGCCGGCACGTACACGGTCACTCTCACGGTGACGGACAACGGCGGGGCCACCGGCAGCACCACGCGCAGCGTCACGGCGGCCACCGCCGGGGGAGCGCTGGCCAAGGATGCCTTCGGCCGCACCGCGGCATCGGGCTGGGGCTCGGCGGACGCCGGCGGGGCGTGGTCCTTGAACGGGACCGCAACGCCGTATTCCGTGGCCGGAGGCCAGGGCATCATGAGTCTGGCGGCCGGAAAGGGCCCGTCGGCGTACCTGCCGGGAGTGTCGGCGACAGCCAGCAACTCGCTCGTCACCTTCTCGCTCGACAAGATCGGAAACGGCGGCGGGTCCTACCTCGGGGTGATCGGCCGGCGGGTGGGGACCGAAGAATACCGGGGCAAGGTGAAGGTGGCGTCCACCGGCGTCACCACCCTACAGCTGACCAGGTTGTCCGGCGGGGCCGAAACCACGCTGGCACAGTTCTCCCCGGGCATCACGATCACGGCGGGGCAGCAGCTGCAGCTCCGCGTCGAGGTCACTGGCACAGCCCCCACCACCGTCCGGGCGAAGACCTGGCGGACGGGAACGGCGGAGCCAGCAGCCTGGAGCGTGACCATCACGGATGCCACCGCGAGCCTGCAGAACGCAGGGTCCACCGGGCTGCTGTCCTACCTGTCCAGCACCGCCACGAACGTGCCCGTGCTGGCGCGGTTCGACGACCTCGTGGTGGGGCCGGCCTAGCGCGCGGCAAGTTCCGGACGGCGGAGGGGCGGCCGCCGTCCGGAACTATGTCAGGAACAGCTGCATGCGTGGTGCGCCGCTCAGGGCGCCCGGTCCAAGCCGAAGTCCGGCAAGGCCGCGGCCCTGAGCCGCTGAGCCGCCCGCCCAATGCCAACTGAGCAAAGGAATGCAATGAAACGTCCATGGAGGAATTGGGGCCTGCTGAGGCATGGCTCCCAAGGATTGCCGCCCGGCACCGAACACCCGCTGCGCCGGTCGCCGGCCGGCTTCGGCGCGGCCGCCCGGATCACTGCCGCGGGTGCCAGCGCCGCGCTGGTCGCGGCAGTGGTCCTGACGACTGCCCCGGTCGCAGGTGCCGATTCGGCACCTGCTGACCCGGGCAACCCGGCAACCCCCGTCACCGTGACGGCGGATGCCCTGCCGACCGTGCAGATCGACGGGGTCGTCTGGCAGCAGGCCATCATCGGGGACACCGTCTACGCGGTGGGCAAGTTCAATACCGCCCGGCCTGCCGGCGCAGCCTCAGGGTCGCAGACTACGACCCGGAAGAACATCCTGGCGTTCAGCCTGAGCACGGGCAAGCTGGTCACCACCTTCAACGCTTCCCTTAATGCCCAGGGCCTGACGGTCGCGGCATCCCCGGACGGCAGCAGGCTCTACGTCGGCGGCGACTTCACGCTGGTAAACGGCACGGCCGCCAGCCGCGTGGTGGCGCTCAACCCGCAGACCGGGGCGATCATCCCGGGCTGGGCCCCGAAGGTCTCCGCCACTGTCAGGGCGATCGTAGCCACCCCGGACACCGTCTACCTCGGCGGGATGTTCAGCGCCGTCGGATCCAGTACGCGGTCCAAGCTGGCTGCCGTGCGAGCGTCCGACGGCGGGCTGCTGGCCTGGAAGCCCAACGCCGCGGGCGGCCGGGTCAACGCCTTGGTGCTGGCGCCGGATCGGAGCAAGCTGGTCGCAGGAGGTGCCTTCACCACCCTGAACGGCAGCAACCGGCCCGGGTTTGGCCTGGGCGCCGTGAACGCCACCACGGGTGCCAGCCTGGCCACCCCGGTGAACGACGTGGTGCGCAATGCAGGCTCCAATGCCGCCATCACCTCGCTGTCCAGCGATGGTTCGAACTGGTACGGCACGGCCTATATCTTTAACGCCAGAGGCGGAACCGGGAACCTGGAGGGATCGTTTTCGGCGAACTGGTCCAACCTGGGCATTAAATGGATTGATGACTGCCACGGCGACTCCTACAGCATGTTCGCCAGCGACACCGCGGTCTACAAGGCTGGCCATTCGCACTACTGCCTGAACCTCAAGGGCTTCCCGCAAACGGATCCACTGTCCTATCACCGGGCACTGGCCTACAGCAAGGCAGCCACCGGGACCCTGACCAGGGACACCAAGGGCTTCCCCAGCTTCACGGGCAAGCCGGCGCCCTCGCTGCTGACCTGGTTCCCGGACATGGACACGGGAACCGCGACCGGCCAGAGCCAGGGTCCCTGGACAGTGACCGGAAACAGCAGCTACGTCGTCATGGGCGGTGAATTCAAGAAGGTCAACCTCAAGGGCCAGCAGGGACTGGTTCGCTTCGCGGTCCGCTCCATCGCCCCGAACAAGGAAGGACCGGTGTCGTCGTCGTCCCCGATCAACCCGGCGCTCACCTCGCCGTCGGCCGGAAAGATCCGGGTCCGCTGGCAGTCGAACTGGGACAGGGACAACACCAGCCTGACCTACAAGGTGTACCGGGACGGCGCATTGATCAACACGCAGTCCAAATCGACCACGTTCTGGAACCGGCCCACGATGGAGTTCACCGATACGGTGACTGCCGCGAGTACCCACCAGTACCGCATTGTGAGCAGTGACGTCTTCGGCAATACCAGGACCTCCGCGACCCTGAGCCTGAAGGCAAAGTAGGCCGACAACGATAGCGTTGCTGCTGGCTCGGTTGAGGAGATAGCAGCACCCGCAGACGGAGAAAGGGCCGGATCCATTCAAGGATCCGGCCCTTTCGCCGGGCTCTAGAGCCGGGACGGTGAGCTTAGGCGTTGTAGCGGATGCCGCCGGTCTTGCCTTCGACGAGGAAGGAGAGGTTGTCTGCCCAGCGGTTGGTCGCCAGGCCCGGAGTGGTGCTGGCGGCGCGGCTGATGATCCGGACGGGGTACTTCGAGCCGCTGCCGAAATCGAACTGGTTGCGGCCGAGGTAGTTATCCGAAACAGTCACGGTGATGTTCGCGTACTTGCCGTTATCGATGTTGATCGAGGTCTGGCCGTCGTCCACCCAGTTCTTCTCCACCACGACGTTGGCGAGCTTTGCAACGTTCTGCTGCAGCATGATGCCGATGCCGGCATGGTTTCCGCGCGGGTTCGCTGCGCTGCCGGCACCCGGGTTGGAGTTGGCGACGACGGTGTTCCCGGCGATGCGGATGTTCTCGCCGCCCTGCACCTGGATGCCGTCATTGTGCGTTCCGTTGCTGTGCGCGGGGTCGTTGGACCAGTACGTCAGCGAGTGGATGTAGTTGCCCTCGGCCCTCACGTTGGCCGTGGCCGGACCACCGGGGCGGTTGAAGATGCCCAGTCCGTCGTTCGTGCCCTGGATGTGGTTCCGCTGGGCCGTGTAGTCGTGGCCGACGATGCCGTCGCGGTAGTAGGACGGGCTGTCCGGGATGATCGTGCTGTCCTGGACGACCAGGTTGGCAACAGCGGCGCTGTTGGCATCAATGACGCCGGTGTTCGCGCCGGGGGTGCCCTTGCCGCCGTGCAGGCGGCTGTTCTTGATTGTCACGTTCTTGGCGCGGACCTTGATATCGCCGTAGATTTCCAGGCCGTCCAGGACGGTGCCGTCCTGGGTGATGACCAAGTCTGCGCCCGAGGTGTTGTGCGGCTTCAACGCGGTGCCTGCAACGACGCCGGTGTTGGCGCCGGAGGGCTGGTACGTGCCCACAGCCTGCGCCGTGCGGGCCGCGGGGGCAGTGGTCGCGGCGATGTTACCCTGCGCCTGGATGGCCGTGGCGCGCTGAACAACCGGCGCGGCCCCCGCCCCGGCGGCCGGAGGTGCGGCCGGAGCTGCAACCGGAGCAGCGGCCCCCGCCCCGGCGCCCGGAGCTGCGGAAGGAGCCTGGGCCGCGGCGCCGGAGGTGTCAGTGGCTGCGGACTTGGATTCCGCGGCGGGGGTTGCCGGTGCTGCTTCAGTTGCAGCAGACCGGGCGCCGGCATCCGACGTCGTACCCGGTGCATCCTGGGCTGCAAGCTGTCCGCAGCCGGTGAGCGTAAGCGCAGCGGCCGTCAGTACGGCGGCGCTCAAGTAGGCCGGGCGGATGTTCATGTTCTGGGGGCCAATGGCCATAGTGTCTTAACCTCTTACGTCTCGATTTCCGGGCACGGGGAAGTGCACTAAGACATAACGGAAGTGGCGAGCGGCTTGGGCCTGGTTTGCCAGCGGCACTGAAGCCGAATCGGTATGTTGCATGGTGCGGTGTCAGTGCAGTACCCGGTACCTGAGACCTAGGCATGGGCGAACCCGAGGTAGGTGCAGCACTGACGTTCCGGAAGGCGTCCCCGACCCCGGCTAATGAATCATCACGCTATCCGAGGCACCAAAAGGTTGCAAATCAATAACGGCAGGATATGCAACATTGCACCTTGGTAACGTTTGGGCGTGTCGCAGGCGGCATGGCCGAATATTCCCCGGCAACTCAGGGATCTTCCATCCCCACGGAACGCTGACTTAACTGCTCGTAAACTTATCGCCGCCGGTACTCGCTATAGACGTATCCGAAGGCCCCTGAAGCCATGCCCAGGCCTCTCGCGGCCGTCCTCAGGCCCAACGCCTTTCGCGCTTCGGATCCGCTGGCCATGCCCGCAGCGAGCCTGGCCGCACCTCCCAGCAGGCGGAGGGATCCGGACGCGAGCGCGGCGCCCCTGGCGGCAAGCCGGACGGCTGCATTTGCGCGGAGCTCGAGACTGACCCTGGTGGCCGTGTTGCCGCTCCGCAGGGCGCGGCGCAGGACCCACCCGCGGGTGAGCCGGGACGCCGGGACGCGGTCCACCACGACGGCCTCGTCGCACCACAGCATTGTTCCTCCCCGCTGCACGAGCTGCCTGGTGAAGAGGGTGTCGGAGCCGCCGCTGAGTCCGAAACGTTCGTCGAAGCTCAACCGCAGCGCCCGGATCTGGTGCAGGTCCAGGAGCAGGTTGTTCGTGGCGGCCACGTCCAGCCGTGCGCCGGTGGGCAGCCGGCGGCGCCGGAAGAACCGGCCCGCTTCGATCCACGGCTCCGGCTCGTGTTCGTATTCACTGATGACCGGACCGACGACGGCGGCAGCGCCACTGGAGTGCTGCAGCTCCACCAGCTGCGCAAGCCAGCGCTCGGACGGCGTCTCGTCGTCGTCGATGAAGACAAGCAGTCCGCTGGGGCCGGCCTCGGCAAGGGCGCGGTTGCGCGCGGCCGCAATACCGGGCTTCGGCTCATGGACGTACCGGACGAGCCCCCTCGGCAGCGTTCCGGCGAGTTGCTCCACCACCTGTCGGGCGCTGGCGGCAGGGTCGTTGTCGATGACGAGGACGGTGACGGCTGTGCCCGTCCCTGAGCCTGGGCCTACGCCGGTGGGGTCGGCGCCGGCCTGGGCCGCCAGCCGGGGCAGCGCGAGCGCGATGTCCTCCGGCCGCCGGTAAGTCAGCACCGCAATGACTGTGCCGCCAGCCGGTAGCCCGTCCATGTCCGCTCGCTCCAACCTGTGCCCGGGTCCGCGCTCCGGCCCGGGCTCGACCCCGGGCTCGAATCCCGCCCCGGCTCCGGCGGACGTGAAGTCATATTCAGTCATTAGTGTCCTCTGTCTTCTTGCTTCGCGCCTCAGGGGGCCTGTGGGTGTGCTGCAAGCGTTGCCGCGTGCCCGTCCGGCCGAACAATGCCAGCGCTTGGGCAACATAGCCGGACAGCATCCGGCGGTGGAAGAGCCAGAGTGCGGCGAGCGTCAGGGCCACGAAGATGGCCAGGCCGCCGAGCAGCTGCCATACGCCGTGGACACCGGTGAGCGACCACGCCCAGTAGCCCGCAGCGCCCCACAGCGCCGAGTGGACGGCGGGAAGAATTGATAGCAGCTGCGAGGCCGCCGTGACACCGGTCAGCCGGGTCTGGATCCGCAGCAGCACCGGAGTGAGCACAAAGCCGGCGCCCGCGTAGCCCACAGCGACGCCGAAAACGCCGAATTGGAGCCCGATCACGATGCCGCCGACCTGCACCACGGCGGCCAGGATTTCATAACGGATGATGAGTGAACTCTGGCCCAGGCCTTTCATCAGGGACGGCGTCACGTAGAAGACGGTCTCACGGGCACCGCCGACGGCGAGGACGCTGACCAGGGCGGCGGCTGGCAGCCATTCCGGGCCAAGGACCAGGTTCACGAGTTCGGGGGCGGCACAGGCCACGAAGGTCATCAGGGGAATGGCAGAAATTGCAAGGATCCGGGTTGCGGCGGTCAGGTTCCCGGCCACAAGATCGCGCCGGTCCGCGGACCGGGCAAAAGCCGGGAACATGACCCGGTTGACTGTCTGGCCGATCAGTTGCACGGGAACGACCAGGATGCGGTAGGCCATCCCGTAGAGGGAAAGCGCCGAGACGCCAAGCACGCGGCCCACCAGGATGTTGTCCACATTCCGGGAGAAATAGGCCAGGAAATCCGTCGCGAAAACGCTGATGCTGAACTTGAACAGCGGCACGACGGCGCGGAAGCCGAAGTTTGGCAGGGGGCCCCGGCTCGCCGCGAGCAGCATGGCGCTGCACACGAGATCGGTAGCTACCACCTGGTACACCATGGACCAGGGGCCGGCGCCGGCCAGGGCCGCGCCGATTCCCGCGGCGCTGCCGGCTGCGGCCGCTGCAATGTCTGCAGCGCCCACTCTGTGCAGTTGCATCTCGCGGGACAACATGGCCCGCGGCGTAATCGCGAGGGCCTTCAGCGGGATGGCGAAGGCCAGCACCCGAAGGATGGGCTCCAGTTCGTCAACCCGGAAGAAATCAGACACCCACGGTGCCGCAAACCAGGTGACAGCCGCGAGCAGGGCGGCCACCAGCAGGTTCAGCGTGGCGGTGGCGCCGGCCATGCGGCGGGTCACGTCCGCGCGCTGGATGAGTGCGGCGGAGAGGCCCTGATCGAGCAGCAGCGCCACAAGGCTGATGTAGACGGTGGCGGCAGCAATGACGCCGTAGCTCTGCGGCCCCAGGATCCGGGCGAGCACCACGGCGCAGACAATCTGGAATCCCTGCCGCGCCAGGACGGCCCCGAAGCTCCAGCGGACGCTCCGGGCAGTCTTCCGCTGCATCCCGCCGGAGGCCTCCCCTGCGGGTTGCGAGGTGGCCCCGCCGGTGCGGCCGGCGGTGTCCCCCTTCACCTCGGGCCGCCTGCAGCCTCGGCCAGGTGTCCGGCGATCAGCTTGCCGTAGAACTCCGGGCTGTGCCGGTGCTCCGCCGCAGCCGCGTCCAGCCGGGCCATGGCCCGAAAGTCCTGCCACTGGTCCGAGACGCGTGCCAGTGCCGCCGCGAGCCCGGCAGCGTCCCCGGGCTCGACGAATTGAGCCGAGCGATAGCCGGCGGCAGCCTCGCGGAGCCCCGAGGTGTTGCTCACCACCACGGGCCGGGACGCCAGCACGGCCTCTACCGCCGTGTTGCCGAACGGCTCATCGAGCCGCGACGGCACCACCAACACGTCTGAATCTGCAAGGAAGGGCCAGACATTGTCTTGGAAGCCGTGGAACGTCACGCGTCCCTCCGCCGCGTTGTCCGCCACCTGCTCGCGGAGTCCGGCTTCGTAGTCCTCGTAGCCGGGGAACACCGCGCCCACCACGTCCAGCCGCGCTTCGACGCCGTCACGGAGCAGCCGGCGGAGCGCGTCCACGGCCACGTCCACTCCCTTGCGGTGCGAGAGCCTGCCGATGTAGAGGACGCGGAGGCCGCCGTCAAGCACCTCCCGCGGCGGCACCTGCTCGACCGGTCCGGGGACTCCGTTGTAGATAACGGTGGCACGGCCGCGCAGTGCCGGGAGAGCGGCGGCCAGGGTGTCCGCGCTGAACTGGCTGTTGGTCAGGATGCCGTTGGACAGCAAGAGGGGAAGGGCCAGGGCCGTGCGCAGGGCCCGGGAGGCGTGGGCCTCGGCTTCGTGAACATGAGTGACGACGGGAACCCCCGTCAGCCGGCCCGCGACGGTCCAGAGCGGGACCGTGATGGTGTTGGCCAGGATGACGTCCGGCCGGGCACCGCGGATCACCCCGATGCTGCGCAGCAGCCCGTCGACGGCGGCGGCGGTCAGGCGCAGCAATCCGGCGCCTGTCAACATGCTCTTCCGCAGGACGGGTGTGGGGGAGAGGATTACCCTTGCCCCGCGGCGCTGAAGTTCCGCAACGAGTGGGCCCGGCGCCGGGAGCGTTACCAGGACGCGTGCACCGGCATGAACCAGTCCCGCGATGGTTTCCAGCAGGACCCGGTCCGAGCCGTAAAGGTCGGCACTGGGATGTGCCACGAGTACCGATAACTGCTGCCCAGAATTGTTCAACATGCCCCCCTGGCTCCGAACCCGCGGCGGACAGTCACCCAGCGGCTCGGATGAGGGGGAATGCCGCCCGTGTTTTTCCCGGATTCCGCCGCTGGAACGAGTCGCTGAGACCTGTGGATCCGCTCTGGCTTAGGGCAAGACTACGGCCGACTTCGCGGTTTGGCTAGGATTTGAACCGCCCGGCCCACGGGCTTCGGGATGGCTGTGCGGCGGCGGCCCGGCCGGCGACGTCGGACTGTACTCAACACGTGTTGCGAAAAAGCTTCCGTCCGGCAGATTTGCAGTAAATAATGGGCCTTCAGGGGACCATGAAGTACCGTGCCGGTGCCGGCATGGCGTGGAAGCCGCATGGGGGTTCCTTTGGAGCTAGCAGAATACGGACGCGCGATCGTACGGGGCTGGTGGATCGTGCTCGTGTGTGTGGTGATCGGCCTTGCCGCCGCAGCCGTCGCCACGGCCCGGACGCCGGCCGCGTATCAAAGCAGCATCAAGTTCTATGTGGTCACGGCACAGGGCACGGGGCAGTCAGCCTTGCAGGCACTCGAACTCTCGCGGGGCCGCATCGCGGCCTTCGCCAGCCTCGCCAAGAGCGACAAGTTCGTCGACGGACTGGTCAGGAACAGCAATACAGGTCTTTCCGCCAAGGACATCGCCGACAGCATCAGCGCCTCGGGAGACCAGGCCACGCTCATGCTCTCCATCGTGGTGAGCCTGCCGGATCAGGCCAACACCGTGGCCGTAGCGCGGGCTGTCGCCGACAATCTCGGGGCCTCGGTCACCGAATTCGAAGCCGCTCGAACGGCGGCCGGCAGCGGCCCGACAGTACTTAACCTGGTGGCGGGCCCCACAGTGGAGACCGCGCCGGTGTCGCCCCGTGTCGGCCTGAACCTCGCGCTCGGGGCGCTCCTGGGCTTCGGCGCCGGCGTCGCGATTGCCGTCTCCCGCCGGCTGATGGATAAGACACTGCGGACTGCCGAGCAGGTCGAGGAGGCATCCGGGCTGCCCCTGCTCGCCCGCATCCCGGTCAGCCCCGATGCCCGCAAGGCGATTCGGATTTTGGAACAGCGTCCCGTCTCGCTCCTGGACGAGGCCGGGCGCAGGCTTCGAACCAACATCGATCATTTTCCCGGCATGCCGTCATCCGCCGTGGTCGCGGTCACCTCCACGCGGGTGGGGGAAGGCAAAACCAGTGTTGCGCTCATGCTCGCCCGGGCCTGGGCCGACGCCGGCGAACGGGTCCTGGTGGTGGAGGCGGATCTGCGCAACCCGCGGCTCGCGGCAGAGTTGGGCCTGGCCGACGGACCGGGCCTCGCGGATGTACTGGCAGGCCGCGCTGCACTGGGCGCCGTCATCCGGCCCACGGTGCACGAGCGGCTCCAGGTGGTCGCCGCAGGCACGGTGCCCGCCAACCCCACAGAGCTGCTGGGCAGCCGATCAGCGGGCACGGCGTTGGGGCAGATGCGGGCCAAGTACAGCCGGGTGATCATCGATACCCCGGCCATGCAGCCCTACAGCGATGCGGCACTGCTCGCGGCCGCCGCAGACTGCACCGTCCTTGTGGTGATGCACCGGCGGGTCACGCCGGAATTGCTTAAGGCCACGCTCCGGAACCTCGAACTGGTCAACACCAGGGTGGCCGGGGTAGTGCTCAACGCCTTGCCGGCCCGCCTCTCGGAAGCCTACAAACAACCGTCCGAACGGTTCCGGGCCGAGGAACAAACGACCGACTGGGCTCCCGTGGACATGCCGGCGGTACCGCCCGTCCCTCACTCCGCCCCGCGGCGGTGACGGATGCGTCGCCGCAACAGCGCCGCTGACCGAAGCCCGGCTCTAGGGTGGGGGGCCTGAATGCAGCTCGCAGCGTGGATCGTGCTCTGCCTGACGGCCGCCTTCCTGCTCCGGACCCGGGTCAGGGTGCTGATCACGTCAGTCCTCTGCCTGTGGATGCTGGTTCCGGCAGTGGGCAACTCGCTCATCACCGGCGTGGGCTCGGGCCCGTTGTCGCTGCATGCCGCATCGTGGTTGATACTGGCCATCTTCGTCGTCCGGATGCTCCATGACCCGTGGAGCATCCATGTGGCCCTGGCCCGGCATTTCTTTCTCTTCCTCACCCTCGCGTTGGTGATGGCGGCGGCTTTCCTGGCCTCCGCGACGTCGCAATCCGGCGGAGGATTTGTGCTGCTGGTGGACCAGATCGTGGTTCCGGTCGTGTTCTGCCTCATCCTGCTGGCGGAAGCGAACCGGGCCGGCGGGCTGGTGGCACTGCTCCGCACCGTGATCCTGGCGCTCGTCGCGATCGTCTGCGTCGTCGCTATCGCCCAGTGGCTCACGAACAGCTTCCTGTTCTACGAGTTCGGCTATAGCAATGTCTACTGGTTCGGCCGGGATTCGGGCCGCTGGATGGCCACCCTGGATCAACCCCTGGCCCTGTCGCTGGTCATCGCGCTGTCTGCACCGCTGGTGGCAGGCCTGAAACGCATCTGGCACCAGGCGCTGTTGCTGGCCCTCATGGTGGTCGGTGTGCTCATCACCCAGTCCCGCATGGGGCTGGCGGCGCTGGCCGTGACGGTGGCCGCGACGCTGCTCTTCGCCAAATTGCGGGTGTGGATCAAGGCGGCAATGCTCGTGGGGGCAGCCGCCGTGGCCGCCGTGATCATGGCCTCCCCGCTGGTTGCGGGGGTGGCGGCAAGGGTAGTGGACGATTCCGGTTCCGCGCAGGCCAGAAGCCTGGCGCTGGACTACTTCCTCAGCCGGTGGAGCAGCTACGCACTGGCCGGCGAGGGCATCGGTTCCAGCTACCGGCTGGCAAACCAGATCGGGCTGGAAACGAGCTTCGAGAACCCGATCCTGATGTACAGCATCGATTTCGGACTCGTCTTCGCGCTGCTCTACTTCGGGGCCATGCTTGCCGTGGTGGTCCGCAAGGGACCGGGGAACGGTTACCCGGGCCTGATGCTGGCTGGAATCATGGCCGTGATCATGCCGCAGACGTACAGTTCGCTGGCCACCAGGTCAGCGGCGGGCATCATCGTCTGGACGGTGCTGGCCATGGTGATCATCGCCGGGGACGAAGCGCAGGACCGTAAGCGGGAGCTCCGTGCCCGGCAGGAACGCGACGAGGCGTCGACCGCGGCAGCCTCGAATCCCCGCGATGCCCTGACGCCGGCCGGACCCGCGGGCTGAGCGTAGTTCTCCCGCGCAAGAATTACGACGCCGGCCCTCCCGTTGGGTTTCGGGGCGTTCCGGTCCGCGCGGGAGCTGAAAAGGACGAGTGCCGGAACGTGGGATAATTAAGATCAATCTGTGTGACGTAATAGCACCGCCCGGCCGGCGGCCCGCGTGCGTTGCAGCGAAAGCCGATCCAGGAGTCCCGCCATGGTTGCCACCCCAGCCCATCTCCTCCGCTCAGCCCAGGCGCTGGGCAACGAGGAGGTCTTGCGGATCCGCAATGACTTCCCGATCCTGCACCAGAGCGTCAATGGCAGGCCGCTGGTCTACCTGGATTCCGGGGCCACCTCGCAGAACCCCCTCAGCGTGCTCGAAGCCGAGCAGGAATTCTACGAACAGCGGAATTCGGCGGTGCACCGCGGCGCCCACCATCTGGCCGTGGAGGCCACCGAGGCTTTCGAGGACGCCCGGGAAACGGTCGCGGGCTTCATCGGGGCGGAGGCTGAGGAACTCGTCTGGACCTCGAACGCGACCGAGGGGCTGAACCTGCTGAGCTACTCCTTCCTGAATGCCTCCCTCCCCGGGGCCGCTCCGGAATCCGCCCGCTTTTCCCTCTGCGCCGGCGACGAATTAGTGGTCACGGAGATGGAGCACCACGCCAACCTGATTCCGTGGCAGCAGCTGGCCGAGCGCACCGGTGCCACGCTGAAATTCATCCCGGTCGACGACGACGGCGCCCTGGACCTGGAAGCCGCCGGCCGGATCATCGGCAGCCGGACCCGCGTCCTGGCCTTCACGCACGCCTCCAACGTCCTGGGCACCATCAATCCTGTCACCACCCTGGTGGGGCTGGCCCGCGCCGTCGGGGCCCTCGTGGTGCTCGACGCCTGCCAGTCCGCCCCGCACCTGCCACTGGACGTCAAGGCCCTCGACGTGGACTTTGCAGTCTTCTCCGGGCACAAGATGCTGGCACCCACGGGCATCGGGGGCCTGTACGGGCGCGCGGAGTTGCTCAACGCCATGCCGCCGTTCCTTACCGGCGGCTCGATGATCACCACCGTCACCATGGAGCGGGCCGGATTCCTGCCCAGCCCGCAGCGGTTCGAGGCCGGAACCCAGCGGATTTCGCAGGCCGTGGCCTTCGCAGCAGCCACCAATTACCTGAGTGAAACCGGCCTCTCCCGCATCCACGCCTGGGAATCGGAACTGGGGCAGCGGCTCGTGGAAGGGCTCGAAGCCATCCCCGGGATCAGGGTATTGGGGCCGGCCGCCGGGCAGGAGCGGATTGGACTGGCGGCGTTCGACGTGGCCGGCGTCCACGCGCACGACGTCGGACAGTTCCTGGACAGCCGCGGCATTGCCGTGCGCGTCGGTCACCACTGCGCGCAGCCCCTGCACCGCCGGCTGGGGCTGACGGCGAGCACCCGGGCGAGCACCTACCTGTACAACACCACCGACGATGTGGACGCGTTTCTCGATGCCGTCGCCGGTGTCCGCGGATACTTCCAAGCCTGAGGACGGCAGACATGAGTCTCGACCAGCTTTACCAGCAGATCATCCTGGAGCATTCCAAGGCCCGGCACGGCGCCGGACTGGCCGGAACGTCCGTTCCGGGCGGGGCAAGCAGCGGCCAGTCGCACCAGCTCAACCCGGTGTGCGGCGATGAGATCACCGTCAGGGTCTCGGTGGCCGACGGAAAGGTCAGTGAACTGCGCTGGGACGGAGACGGCTGCTCGATCTCGATGGCCTCGGCTTCCGTGCTGAGTGACCTGGCCGAGGGCATGACCGCCGAGGAACTCCGCACAGTCATTGACAGCTTCCGCGAAGTGCTGCGCTCCCGCGGAAAAGTGGCCGCTGATCCGGACGTGCTCGGCGATGCCGCCGCGTTCGAGGGTGTGGCCCGCTACGCCGCCCGGGTCAAGTGCGCCATGCTTTCCTGGGTGGCCGCCGAGGACGCGCTCGGGCAGGCTCTGGCGAACTGAAGGGCGACCCGGCGACCTGGCGACCCGGCGACCTGGCGCGCGATGCGCCGGCCGCTCAGGGCCGGCCGAGCCCCCGGTACGTCCAGCCGGCGGCCCGCCATTTTGCCGGGTCCAGGACGTTGCGTCCGTCGAGGATCCGCGGCGACGTCACGAGCGACTTGGTGCCGTGTGGATCGAGCTCGCGGTAGGCCTTCCACTCGGTCAGCAGGAGCACCGCGTCCGCCTTGTGCAGGGTAGCCTCAAGGTCCGGTTCCATCTGGAGTTCCGGGAAGCGCTTGGCGGCGTTGGTGAGGGCCTGCGGATCGGTAACCGTCACCACGGCGCCCTGGAGCTGGAGCTGGGCGGCCGCACTCAGGGCCGGTGAATCGCGAACATCGTCACTTTCCGGCTTGAAAGCCGCGCCCAGCACCGCGATCCGCTGGCCCATCAGCGAACCGCCGCACAGCTCGCGCGTCAGTTCCACCACGCGGGTCCGCCGCCGCATGTTGATGGCGTCGACCTCCCGCAGGAAGGTCAGGGCCTGGTCCGCGCCCAGCTCGCCGGCCCGAGCCATGAATGCTCGGATGTCCTTTGGCAGGCAGCCGCCGCCGAATCCGATCCCGGCGTTGAGGAATTTCCTGCCGATCCGGTCATCGAGGCCGATCGCGTCGGCCAGGCGGGTGACGTCGGCGCCGGTGGCCTCGCACACCTCGGCCATCGCGTTGATGAAGGAGATCTTGGTGGCGAGGAACGAGTTGGCGGCGGTCTTGACCAGTTCCGCCGTCGCATAGTCCGTCACGAGCCGCGGTGTGCCGCTGGCCAGGGGAATCTCGTAGAGCCGGTCCAGCACGGCGACGGCGGGATTGTCCTCGCTGCCGTCCGGCACGCCGTAGACGAACCGGTCCGGGTTGAGGGTGTCCGTCACGGCGTGGCCTTCACGAAGGAATTCCGGGTTCCAGACCAGAGTGGCGCCGGGTTCGGCTTCCGCGATGACCTCGGCGAGCCGGGCCGCGGTGCCCACCGGCACCGTGGACTTCCCTGCGATGACGTCCCCTGCCGAGACGTAGGCGGCCAAGGACTCGACGGCGGCATCCACGAAGCGCAGGTCCGCCCCGTTTTCGCCGCGTTTCTGCGGCGTCCCCACGCAGATGAAATGGATCTCCGAGCCGCGGGCGGCGGACATGTCGGTGGTGAACCGCAGCCGTCCGGATTCTTCGAGCTCGCTCAGGAGGTCATCCAGCACCGGCTCGTAGAACGGGGCATGCCCCCCGGAGAGCTGGGCCACCTTGTTCTCGTCAACATCGATGCCCACGACATCGTGCCCGAGCTTCGCCATGCACGCGGCATGCACCGCGCCCAGATATCCGCAACCAATTACCGAGATCCGCATGATTCCGACTTCCTCCCCACAGGGGTGTTCAAAAGAGCAAGATCAGCTCACAGCGTACGTGTCCGGGCGGGGTTTCGCACAGACGCGCCGCGCTCCATGACCAGCAGGATCAGCAGGCCGCCCAGGGCGGCCCCGATTGTATTGGCCAGGACATCAGCGACCGACGGATACCGGGCCGGCAGGAAGACGAACTGTGCCAGTTCGATGGCGGCGGACAGCAGCAAGCCGGCGGCCCCGCCAACCCACCAATAGCTGCGCCCCATGATCCAGACCACGAGGGCGCCCAGCGGCACAAACAGCAGGATATTTGAGGCGGCCTCCACGAAGCCATAGTCGACCCAATCGGGGATACCCCAGCGGTGGAGCCTGCGCAGCACTTTCATGAGCAGCTCGCCCCCGCCGCCGCGGTCGACCGGGGTTGGCCACAGGGTGATGAATCCCAGGATCACCACGTATCCGGCGAGCTCCCAGCTGGCGACGCGATGGGGTTGCACCGGAAACCCTTTCAGCAGAAACTGGCTTTTCCCTGATTCTAGCGCCGGGGCGCCCGATGCTTCAGGGAAGGAAACCTTGCCGTGGCGCATAGCCGCACCGATCACAACAAGTGGTGGTCTTTGTCCGGCATCAGGGCTCGCCGCGCCACGGAGTTGGGAAAACGCAGCAGCGCGAGGGCGACGGTGACCGGGAACACGCAGGCCGCAACAAACTCAACAATCTGCGGCACGCTGTCCGGGAGCAGCCAGAGGGGCACCGCGTGGAGCAGGATGATCGGGGTCCCCATCTGGACAATGCGGGAAATCGTGCGTCCGCCCTTTTCGGGCAGGGCGTTCGCCAGCGGCCGGGCCAGGGACAGCGCGGCGAGGGCGATCAGCACGGCGACGGCGATGCTCAGCACGGGGGTCCCGAAGTCGGCCGACTTCAGCGTCATCCGGGCGCTGGTCCCGGTGGCAACCAGGACGCCGCAGAGGACGATGACGGCCGCGGCGCCGGCATAGAAGCGGCCGACCGTGGGCTCGATCTTCCGGTAGGCGTACCCGGCGGCCATGAAGAGGATGGAGACGGCGCCCACATCCACGGCAAAGGGCAGGCCGCCGAGGAGCCGATCGTCAAAGATACTCGCCGCGAGCGCCAGGCCGAGGCAGCCGTAATACACCCAGCGGGGTGCGAACATGAGGATGCGGAACAAGATGGCGGCCACAAAGATCGCAGTCATGAACCAGAAGGCCGTGAACGGGCTGGTCGCCCTTTCCCCGCCCCAGAGCAGGTCCAGGGCACGTGAGCCCAGGCCGACCTCGTCCTTGGTGCCGATCAGTGTCCGGGCAAAGTACGGGACCGAGAGAATGGCAAGCCAGGCAAAGTAGGGGACAAGCAGCTTCCACGACTGGTACCGGAGATCCTGGGCCACGGACCGTTTGGCGGACCACAGGTAGCCGGAAAGGACGAAGAAGATGGCGACGTACCCGCCGATCGGGTACTGCACCCAGACGTGCCCCGCAACGACGACCAGCAGGCCGATGAGGCGAACGATATCGATCCGGACGGACCGCTTCTGTCGGGCCGAAGCTGCGTCGGCTGCCGCCGGTTGATCTGTGATCGGACGTTCTGTCATCGGAGCCCCGCAGTCCGGAGGTATGGGACGCCAAATGGCCGCTGAGACCGGCACCCTGACTGGGATACTAGCAGTGGATCCGGGACCTCACTAGAGTGTTTTCTACGTGTTTTTGCCCCGCCGGGGCGTACCCTTGCCAGCCGGCCCGGGCAGCCGGGCTGCCGGGCAGGCTAGCCGAGCAGGCCGGCTATTCCGATGGCCGCAGTCGCCGCCCCGAGCAGCATGGAGATGCCCACAATGACGAAGTGGACGGTGAGGAAGCGGGTGGCCTTCCCGCCGGTATCGCGTGATCTTGGATCCTTCATTACCCGGCGCAGGAACTGCGGCCAGACCGCCAGGGACCAGACGCCGGAGATGATCAGGACGACGGCCAGGGCTGCCGGCAGCTGCACGGGCTAGTGGCTCTCGAGCCAGGCCTGGGCCTGGCTCGACTGGATGTTCAGGGCCTTGCCGACCATCGGCTCCGCGGCCTCGGCGATTTTGCCGCCCAGGAACGGCACCGAGGAGGTGACCGTGCCGACAAGTTCGATCCGGGTGCTGCCGCCGTCGGCGACAAGGCGCTGGACGGCATTCACGTCGAGGGGAGCTCCGGCGATCTTGAGTGAGATGTTGCTTTGCCGGGATCCGTCGGCGGCCGGCGCGTCCCAGGCCTCAAGCTGGGTCACCTTGAGGCTCTCACCGAGGAACTTCCGCGCCATGTCCGGCATCCGGGTGGTCGGGATGGTGCGCACGGTGGTGGTGCTGAATGCGCCGGCCGGATCGCCGTCCACGGCAAAGGATTCGAGGGTGCCGCCGACGAGCTCGCTCGCGTGGCGCAGGAAGTCCTCGTTCACGAACACTGCGGTCACGCGGTCGACATGGTGCGGAAGGGTGGTCGAGGCACTCAGGGCCATGGGGGTCCTCCGTGGGGTGGAACTGGACGATTCGGGCTCCAAACATCCTACGGGGTGTGCCCGGCCCGCTCCGATTCGAGGTCCTGGAGCTCCCGCGCAGCGGCCGTGATATTCCGCGACATGGCGGGAAATATCACGCTGTGGAACGGCAGCACGGCGAGCCAGTACAGGCGGCCACTGAGGCCCTTGGGGAAGAAGATGGCGCGCTGGCGGTAGCGGCTGCCCGCGCCGTCGGGCTCCACGGAGAGCTCGAGCCAGGCCCGTCCAGGCGCCCGCATTTCGGCGCGCAGCCGGAGCAAATGGCCGCGGTCTATCCGCTCGACGCGCCACCAGTCCACCACTTCGCCGTCGGCCAGCAGATGCGGGTTCCGCCGGCCGCGCAGCAGCCCCGCCCCGCCGGTGAGCTTGTCCAGCCAGCCCCGCACCTGCCAGGCCAGCGGCAGCGAATACCAGCCGTTGCGGCCGCCAATGCCTTCGATGATGGTCCACACGTGTTTCGGGTCGACGTCGCTTTGGAAGCTGCGCTCGTCCAGGTTCACCGTGTGGCCGGACCAGTCCGGGTCGCTCGGCAGGGGATCGGCGTCAACGCCGGCGCTGGCCCACGTTGTTTCGACCTGGCCGTCGCGTTCCTTGCCCAAGGCGAGGGCCACGGCACTCCGGTAGGGCGTCAGGCCGCCCGCCGGCACCGGAATGTACCCGTCGATGTCACGTTCCCGGGTGACGGCGTCGTGCTGGAGCGATTCCACCAGCGGCAGTGACATGGAAAGCGGGATCGGCGTGGTCAACGCCACCCACATGCCCGCGAGCTTGGGCGCGGGAATGGGGAGCGCCAGGACCACGCGGTACGGCAGGCCTGCCTCGGCGGCATATTCCTTCATCATTCCCGCGTAGCTGAGCACCTCGCGGCAGCCGATGTCGAAGGTGCGGTTGATCGGGCCGTCCAGGCTCGCCGCGGCTACGAGATAGTACAGGACGTCCCGGACGGCGATCGCCTCGATCCTGTTGCGCACCCAGCTCGGCGCGGGCATCAGCGGGAGCGTCTCGGATAAGTGGCGGATCATTTCGAACGACGCCGAGCCGGAACCGATGACGACGCCGGCCTGGAAGACCACCGCGTCCACCGGGCTGTCCAGGAAGACTTTCCCTACCGCCTCACGGGAGCGCATGTGGGTGGACAGTTCGGCGCCGGACGGGTGCAGGCCGCCCAGGTAGACAATCCGGTCCACCCCGGCCGCGGCCGCCGCCCGGGCAGTCATCCCTGCCATCGCCTGCTCCTTGGCCTCGAAGCCGGCCCCGGCGGCCATGGAATGGACCAGGTAGTACAGGACGTCGACGCCGTCGAGCGCCTCGCGGAGGGCGTCGCCGTCGTCCAGGCTGCTCTGGATGACCTGGACGCGGTCCAGCCACGGGACTTCGGCGATTTTGGCGGGCGTTCGGACGAGGACCCGCACCGTGTGGCCAGCCTCGAGGAGCCGGGGTACCAGCCGCCCGCCGATGTAGCCGGTGGCGCCGGTGACGAGCACCGTCTTCGGATGCGCTGCCGTGGGGTTCCCGTTCATGGTTGGCTCCTCGTGATTGCCCGGAAATACGTCATTGGCCAAATAGTCATTGCCCATATAAAAGCCATTCGGAGTGGCAGCTGCCCCGGACTGCCCGGGACCTGCCTCTGGTGCCAGCTTAGTCCCGCGGGGCAGACCGTCCCCGGCTCCGCGGTAGGCTTGGACTACCCGGGATTCGCCAGAATTCCGGCTATTCGTGTTGCCTGCGTCCCCGTGATCCCTTCAGGAGCAACAGCTATGAGCCTCAACGGCCCCTCTCTCACCGGTCTGCGCCGTGTCCTTGCCGAAGACCGGAGCTACACCCGCGTCCGGGCCGAGGCCGCGCGGGGTTTCGGCGTCCGCAGCGAGGACTACCAGATCAGCGCACCGGCCGGCCTGCGCTCGGCCCTGCTCGCGGAGATGGCCGACGGCCTGGCCGTTTCAGCCGCCGACGGCGGGCCGGCGCCCGTGGTCCTGGCCGTGACGGCTACGGGCCGGGAGGCGGAGGACCTGACGGAGGCGCTGCGCGCGTTCCTGCCGGCCGAGACGATCGCCGAGTTCCCCAGCTGGGAGACCCTGCCGCACGAACGGCTTTCCCCGCGCTCGGACACAGTGGGCCGCCGACTGTCCGTGCTCCGCCGGCTGGCCCACCCTGACGCCGCCGGCGCCCTGCGCGTTGTGGTGGCCCCGGTCCGCGCGGTGGTCCAGCCGATCGTGGCTGGCCTCGGCGAACTGGTCCCCGTCACCCTGAAAGTGGGCCAGGAGATCCCGTTCAGCGACGTGGTCCGGAGCCTCGCCGACGCCGCCTACGCCCGGGTGGACATGGTGACCCGGCGCGGCGAGTTCGCCGTGCGCGGCGGCATGCTGGATGTCTTCCCGCCCACCGAGGACCACCCCATCCGGGTGGAGTTCTTCGGGGACGAGGTGGACCAGATGCGCTGGTTCGCCGTCGCCGACCAGCGCTCGCTGACCGCGCCCGGAGTGCACCATCCCGCGGAACTGCATGCCCCGCCGTGCCGCGAAATCCTGATCACGCCCTCTGTCATGTCCCGCGCCGCCACGCTGAAGTCCCAGCTGCCGGCCGCCGCGGACATGCTGGAGAAGATCGCCGGCGGCATCGCCGTCGAAGGCATGGAGTCCCTGGCCCCGGTGCTGGTGGACGCCATGGTGCCGTTCCTGGACAGCTTCCCGGCCGGCTCGATGGCTGTGGTGATTGAGCCCGAAAAGGTCCGGACCCGCGCCCACGACCTCGCCGCCACCAACGAGGAATTCCTCGAGGCCGCCTGGTCCACGGCGTCCGACGGCGGGACCGCACCCCTGGATCTGACCTCCGCTGCATCCGCGGCGTTGCACTCCGCCAGCTTCCGCTCACTCACCGACACCCGCTCGGCAGCCCTCGAACACGGCATGTCCTGGTGGTCCATCACCTCGCTGGCCACCGACGAGGAACTGCTGCCCGACATTGACGTACTCAACCTGCACGCCCGGGAACCGCGCGGCTACCAGGGCGATGTGGCCGAAATGATGGACTTCATCGGCTCCCACATCCGGGACCAGTGGCGGATCGTCGTCGTCACCGAAGGCCCCGGCCCGGCCCAGCGGCTCGCGGAGCTCTTCCACGACAACGACATCCCCTGCGCCCGGGTCGACTCCCTCGCCGACGACCCCCAAGCCGGGCTGATCGAGGTGACCACGGCCGCCGTCGGACGCGGTTTTGTCCTGGATTCGCTCAAGCTGGCACTCCTGACCGAGGCCGACCTGCTGGGCAGGACCTCCGCGGGATCCACCAAGGACATGCGCCGGATGCCGTCCAAGCGGCGGAACGCCGTCGATCCGCTGCAGCTCGTGGCCGGCGACTCCGTAGTGCACGAACAGCACGGCATCGGACGTTTCGTGGAACTGATCCAGCGCAAGGTCGCCGGTGGCGGGGACGGGGTGCGCGAGTACCTGGTCCTGGAATACGCCCCGTCCAAGCGCGGCGCCCCGGGCGACAGGCTCTTCGTGCCCACGGACCAGCTGGACCAGGTCACGCGGTACGTCGGCGGGGACACTCCCGGGCTGAGCAAGATGGGCGGCTCGGACTGGGCCAGCACCAAGTCCAAAGCGCGCCGGGCCGTCAAGGAAATCGCGGGCGAACTCATCCGGCTGTACTCTGCCCGGATGGCCTCCCGCGGCTATGCGTTCGGCCCGGACACCCCCTGGCAGCGCGAACTCGAGGAAGCCTTCCCCTACGTGGAGACCCCGGACCAGCTGACCACCATCAATGAGGTCAAGGCCGACATGGAGCGCGAGATCCCCATGGACCGGCTGATCTCCGGCGACGTCGGCTACGGCAAGACCGAGATCGCGGTCCGGGCCGCGTTCAAGGCGGTCCAGGACGGCAAGCAGGTCGCCATCCTCGTGCCGACCACCCTGCTGGCCCAGCAGCACTACGAGACGTTCACCGAACGCTTTTCCGGCTTCCCGCTCGTCGTCAAGCCGCTGTCCCGCTTCCAGGGCGCGAAGGAAACCAAGGAGACCGCGGAGGGGGTCAAGAACGGCTCGGTCGACGTCGTGATCGGCACGCACCGCCTGCTCTCCAAGGACTTCGCCTTCAAGGACCTCGGCCTCGTGGTGGTGGACGAGGAGCAACGCTTCGGCGTCGAACACAAGGAGGCGCTCAAGAAGATGCGCACCAACGTGGACGTCCTGGCCATGAGCGCCACTCCCATACCCCGGACCCTGGAGATGTCGCTGACCGGCATCCGGGAGACCTCCACGCTGGCCACCCCGCCGGAGGAACGCCACCCGGTGCTGACCTATGTGGGCCCCTACACGGACAAGCAGACGTCAGCGGCGATCCGCCGCGAACTGATGCGCGAAGGCCAGGTGTTCTTCGTCCACAACCGGGTCTCCACGATCGACCGCACAGCGGCGAAGATCCGCGAGCTGGTCCCGGAGGCCCGCGTGGAAGTGGCGCACGGACAGATGTCCGAGAGCCGGCTGGAACAGATCATCGTGGACTTCTGGGAAAAGCGCTTCGACGTGCTGGTCTGCACCACCATTATCGAGACCGGCCTGGACATCTCCAACGCCAACACCCTGATCGTGGACGGCGCCGACAAGTACGGGCTCTCCCAGCTCCACCAGCTGCGCGGACGCGTCGGCCGCGGCCGCGAACGCGCCTACGCGTACTTCCTGTATGCCGCGGAAAAGCCGCTCGGTGAGGTGGCGCTGGAACGGCTCAAGGCCGTCGCCACCCACAACGAGCTCGGCGCGGGCATGCAGCTGGCCATGAAGGACCTTGAGATCCGCGGCGCCGGCAACCTGCTCGGCGGCGAGCAGTCCGGCCACATCCAGGGCGTGGGCTTTGACCTCTACATCCGGCTGGTCGGCGAGGCCGTGGCGGAGTACCGCGGCGACGCCGAGGAGAAGGCCGCCGAAATGAAGATCGAACTGCCGGTCAACGCGCACCTGCCGCATGACTACGTGCCGGGAGAGCGGCTGCGCCTCGAGGCGTACCGGAAGCTCGCGGGCGCCATCTCCTATGAGGGGATTGACGAGGTCCTCGCCGAGCTGGTGGACCGCTATGGCGAACTGCCGCTGCCCGCGAAGAACCTGATCGACGTCGCCCGCTTCAGGGTGGGGGCCCGCGAGGCCGGGCTCAGCGACGTCGCGCTGCAGGGCAATTTCATCAAGTTCTCCCCGGCCCAGCTGCCGGAGTCCAAGCTCATGCGGCTCACCCGGATGTACCCCGGCGCGCAGTCCAAGCCCGCCCTGGACGCGGTGCTCATTCCGAAGCCCAAGACCGCCCGGATCGGCGGCCGGGACCTCCAGGACGCCGAGATCCTCGAGTGGGCCAACGGGGTCATCCGCAACATCTTCTCCGACGCGCAGCTCGCGGTGAAGTAGAGAATGATGGGAGGCCATCACGCCGCGTCGGGAGCCGCGGCGTGGGTAGCTATCGCCTCGACCGGGCCCTACGCGCTGGGCTGGTACCCGCTGGACCCCACGGGAATCGTGATCGGCGCCATGGCGACGGCGGGGACCGCGCTGGTCTGCGACTGGGACCACCGCGCCAGCACGGTGGCACACGCGCTGCCGCCGCTGTCCAACCTGGTGGCGCGCGGCATTGAGAACGTCAGCGGCGGCCACCGGCAGGGCACGCATTCGGTGCTGGGCGCGGCGTTCTTCGTGCTGCTGGCCACGATCGCCGGGCAAGTGCAGGTGCAGACCCAGTGGGGGCTGCTGTCCGTGGGGGCCGGCCTGCTGTGCATGTTCATGATCAACATCGCGGCGAAGGCCCTCAAACTGTTTCCGAAGCACGGCTGGCTCAGCAACTGGGTCTTCGCACTGCTCATGGCGGCCCTGGTGACGTGGTTCGCGCCGCACCAGTGGACCTGGCTGCCGGTCTCGATGCTCACCGGTGTGCTGGTGCACATCGCGGGGGACATGATCACCACCGGGGGAGTGCCGCTGCTCTGGCCGCTGGTGATCAAGCCGCCGAAGGCCCTGCGCAAGGTGCCGCTGCTCAAGAACGTCTGGAAAGCCAACGGCGCGTTCTCCCTCCCGCTGCTGGGCCGGGCGGGATCGCGGCGGGAATGGTTCGTCCTCATCCCGGTGAGCGGCTACGCGCTGGTGGGCATGTTCGGCGCGGGACTGGCCGTGGCCGAGACGCACTTCCCGGCCGCCCTGGCGCTGGGCACGGGGCTGGTCAGGAGCCTCTTCGCGCTGGCGGCCGCCACCTGATCCGTCGTACCCGCGGCGCTTCCGCTATCACCGGCGTCGGACATCGTTGCTTTCTGCTTGTGCGGCGGTACTGTGAGGCGCATGGAGATGCATCTTGAGGTTGTACAAGTGCCGGTGGCCGATGTCGGAGCGTCAAAGTCGTTCTATACGGAGAAGCTGGGCTTCGTCCTGGACCATGACGTGGAGCACATCCCCGGAATGAGGGTCGTTCAGCTGACACCGCCGGGTTCCGCCGCTTCGATCGTCATTGGCACGGGCATGACCGGCATGCAGCCTGGCAGTCTGGAGGGGTTGCAGCTGGTTGTCACCGATATCGTCGGGGTGCGCGCCGAACTCCTGGGCCGGGGCGCCGCAATCAGCGAGATTCAAGACCTGGGGGGAGTGCAATTTGCCTTCTTCGCCGACCCCGATGGCAACCGCTGGGTCATCCAGGGCGCGACGCCGCCCGCTCTCAGGGATGCACATCTGGACCGGTAGCGAAAAAGGGAGCAGCGATGAAACTGGTGACAGTGGTGTGGACGGCGGCTGCGACCGCCGCAACGGCGGCGGCCGGCGGAGTGGCAACGGATCCCGACGGCGCCTGGTATCGGCAGCTGCGCAAACCCCACTGGCAGCCGCCCGCCGTTGCGTTTCCCGTGGTCTGGACAGCACTTTACGCGGACCTCGCCGTGAGTTCCGCCGTCGCGCTGGACAGCAACGGTGCGCCCGACGCCGCCGGCGGCAAACGCCGACAACAGGAAATAGCCGCTTACCGGGGTGCCCTGGCGGCCAACCTCGTTCTCAACGCCTTGTGGAGCTGGCTCTTCTGGCGCGCCCGCCGGCCATGGGTGGCCGCGGCGGAGTGCGCCGTCCTGACAGCGAGCAGTGCCGACCTGGTGCGGCGGACGTACAAGCTGAACCGCAGCGCCGGCGTGGCCCTTGCCCCCTACGCCGTGTGGTGCGGATTCGCCACCGCATTGTCGACGGCAGTCGCGAAACTCAACCCCCTTAAATGACTGAAGCCCCGGACATCCGGAGCTTCAGTGTTTTGCGGAAGCCTAGTTTTCGCCGGCCGAATCCGAGCGGCCCAGAATGGTCTGCGGAATCCAGAAGGCCGCGGCGAAGAGGATCAGGCAGGCGGCCATCGGCCACGGGTTGCTGAGGGTCAGGAAGGACAGCGAGTAGAGGGAGGCCAGAAACAGGACCATCATCAGGACGAAGAGGATGATGGTGGAACCAAGCTTGTTCTCGGTCTGCGGCGTCTGGGTCTCGACGGTGTTACTGGACATTCGTTCCTCCTCGGCCCCGTGGGGCTCAAAACTGTGGCGGCTGCCGGAGCGGATCAGTACGCGGATGAACCCTGTTCACCCTTGACGATCGCAATGCCGGAGCTGGCGCCAATACGTGTTGCACCTGCAGCAATCATAGCCTGTGCATCTGCGAGCGACCGCACCCCGCCGGAGGCCTTGACGCCGAGGTCCGGGCCGACTGCGCGGCGCATCAGGGCGACGTCCCCGGCGGTGGCCCCGCCGCCGTTGAATCCGGTCGAGGTCTTCACGAAATCCGCTCCGGCCTCGACTGCGGCTTCGCAGGCCAGGACCTTCTGGGCATCGTCCAGCAACGCCGTTTCGATGATGACCTTCAGGATGGCCCCGCCGTCGTGGACGGCGTCGGCGACTGCGGCGATGTCATCGACGAGGGCGCCCCTGTCGTTCGCCCGGGCTGCGGCGATGTTGATGACCATGTCCACCTCTTCGGCGCCGTCGAGGACCGCCCCGCGGGCCTCGAAGGCCTTGACGTCGCTCGGGGTGGCGCCCTGGGGGAAGCCCACCACGGAGCACGTCAGCACGCCGGAGCCTTTGAGGGCCTTCTTGACGGTCTTGACCCAGATCGGATTGACGCAGACCGACTTGAACCGGTACTCGGCAGCCTCGGCGCAGACCCCGAGGATCTCGGCCTCGCTCGCCTCCGGCTTGAGCAGGGTGTGGTCGATGTAGGAGGCGATGTTGCTCCCGCTGCCCGACGTGGCGGGGGCAGCGGTGGAGGCTTCGTTGCTCATGGTGGTCCCTTTCCTGGCTTCTCAGGTGTCCATCTTGCCACAACTGGGGCTCCAGCCGGCGGGCCCGGGCGGTCCCTCTGGGCGGCCTTAGGCGGCCTCGGCGAGGGGTTCGGCGAGCAGGGCCTGAAGTAGCTGGGAGGCGCAGACGGACGCGGCGGAAGCGGCGGCCACCAGCAGCCCCAGCCGGACGCCGTCGAACACGGCAGCATCGCCGATGGCCCAGATCCCCGGCACGGAGGTGCGGAAGTCCTGGCCGATCACGATGCCGCCCCGGCGTTCAGTCTTGAGCCCGGCGCTCACAGCGAGGGCGTCACAGGCGATCCGTTCCTCGGCCAGCACCACAAGGTCACCGGCCATGCTTGAGCCGTCCGCGAAGACGATCCCGGCCGCCGGCAGGAGGGAGCCGGCCAGGTTCGGCACAACGGCGGTGGGGCGCAGGGTTGTGCGGATCGGCCGGACGCCGCGGGAAAGCAGCACTGCCTCCGCCTGGCCCGCGGCTGTGCCGGTTCCCACGAGGATACCGAGCGGTCGCCGGCCAAGGACGCGGGTGACGTCCCGCACGGCGTCGCCGAGTCGGCTTGCGTCATCGATCGTGGCGTAGCTCAGGCAGCGGCCTTCGCCTTCCAGCGGCGCGCCTACGGGAGAAGCTCCGGTGGCGATGACCAGTTGGTCGTAGCTGAATTCCAGGCCGTCTGCGGTGGTCACATAGCGGCTGTCCGGATCGATGTAGCTGGCCGGCTGGCCGAACCGGACGGAGACCTGCGGGAGGGCGGCCAGTTCCAGGAGCCCGGCGGGGGCGTCGTCGCGGTTGCTGAGCACCGTGATGCCGCCGGCGAAGTCGCGGTTGCTGAGCACCGTGATGCCGCCGGCGAAAGGGGTCCTGGTGAGCTGGCGGACCAGGGCCTGGGCGGCCGGACCCGCACCCGCGATGACGATCCGGGGGCGGTCCGGGGAATCGGGGGTAATGCTGGTGGCAGACATGGTGGCCTTTCGCTGGTGGCCGTGGGTGTGGCCGGTTCTGCTGATGGACCCCAGCGTAGACGTATGTTTTTTCGGGCATGTTTCCCGGGTGTTGCCGTTTTTTCGCACCCCGTTCGCCACTGTTAACGAGCCGGTAACACGGCAACGCGGGGTCACTTAGCGCCCGAAAATGACGGTTGGATGGGCGCTAAGTGACCCCGCGTTGCGGTTGGATCCGGACCAGGTACATGGAGCTCGCGCTCTAGAGTCCCAATGCCTCGCGGACGTCCGCCAGGACGCTGTCGAGCGCGGCACGGGCCTCGTGCCGCGCCGCCGGCAGTTCCGCGGCGGAACCGACGCTGCGGATGACTTCCAGGTAGCACTTGAGCTTAGGCTCCGTCCCGCTGGGGCGGATGATGATGCGGCTGAGGTCCCGCGTGAGGTACAGCAGGCCCTCGGTCGGCGGGAGGTTTTCGCTGCCTTCGGCCAGGTCGGTGACCGTCTCGACGGCGGAGCCGCCGAAGGACTCCGGCGGGCTGACGCGCAGCCGGTTCATCATGGCATCCAGCAGGCCCAGGTCCGCGACCCGGATGCTGAGCTGGTCGCTCGCGTGCAGGCCATGCACAAGGGACAGCTCATCCAGGGTGTCGAAGATCGTCTTTTCCGCGGCCTTCGCCGTTGCCGCGAATTCGGCGATCAGCACGGCCGCGGAGATCCCGTCCTTGTCCCGGACCAGGGACGGCGCGACGCAGTAGCCCAGCGCCTCCTCGTAGCCGTAAAGCAGGCCGGGGACGCGTGCGATCCATTTGAAGCCTGTGAGGGTTTCCTCGTGGGCGTAGCCCGCCGCGGCAGCGATGCGCGCGAGCAGCCGCGAGGACACGATCGAATTCGCGAAGACCCCTCCCGGAGCCTCGCCGCCGGCTGCATCTTCACCGGCTGCCAGCCGGGCCACCATGTGGGCGCCCAGCAGGGCGCCGACCTCGTCCCCGCGCAGCATCCGCCAGGCTCCGGTGTCCGGATCCTTGGCGGCCACCGCGGCGCGGTCGGCGTCGGGGTCGTTGGCGATGACGATGTCCGCGTCCACGCGGGCCGCCGTTTCGAGGGCCAGGTCCAGGGCGCCCGGTTCTTCGGGGTTCGGGAAGTTCACGGTGGGGAAGTCGGGGTCCGGCTCGGCCTGTTCGGTGACCAGCGTGACGTCGGTGAAGCCGGCTGCGTGCAGGACGGCCACCGCCGTCTCCCCGCCGACGCCGTGCATGGGGGTGAGGACAATCTTCAGCTCGCGCGCCGGGAAGTGCTCCGGAACGGCCAGGGCCGCGACGGCGGACTCGTAATCGGTGGCAATGGAGCGCTCCAGCACGGTCCACCCCTGGGTCGCGAGGGCAATGGTGTCCAGCGCGCCGACGGCGTCGATCTTGGCGGCGATCCGGGCGTCGTACGGCGCCACGATCTGCGCGCCGCGGCCACTGTCCTCGACGGCGTGCCGGCCCAGGTAGACCTTGTAGCCGTTGTCCTGCGGCGGGTTATGGCTGGCCGTGACCATCACGCCGCCGTCGCAGTCCAGGGCCCGCACCGCGTAGGCGAGCAGCGGCGTGGGGAGCGCAGCCGGCATCAGGAACGTCTCGACGCCGGCGGCGGTGAGGATGGCCGCGGTTTCCTCGGCGAAAATCTCGGAGTTGTAGCGGGCGTCATAGCCGACGACGGCGCGCGGCCGGGTGCCGGGGGCGGCGTGGCCCACGGCGTCGGTCAGGAAGGCCGTGAAGCCGGCTGCGGCGCGGCGCACCACGACGCGGTTCATCCGGTTCGGGCCCGGGCCCAGGGCAGCCCGGAGGCCGGCGGTACCAAACTGCAGGGTGCCACTGAAGCTGTCCGCCAGCTCCTGGCGGGCCGCTGCAACGCCGTCGTCCGCAAGCTGGATCAGCCCGCTGAGGGTGGCGGCGGTGGCGGGGTCCGGGTCCTGTGCGGCCCACGTGCGGGCTTCGTTCAGGAGGCGGCTGAGTTCGGCATCAGGAGACGTCATGGGTACCAAGCTAGTGCCATTTGCCGCGGAAACCTCCCCCGACAAGCGAGAGGAGCCTCACAGGTCCGCAACGCCGGGACCTGGGACGGTAGCTGCCCCGCGAGGAGGCACTTCACGGCAATGCCGAACGCCGGCATTGCCGTGAAGTGTCCCCCCGAAGGCGGCCGGGCCCTTGACACCCATTTTTCCGGACACGTAACGTCTGGAATATGAAGACGGGCCGTGGGGTGGAGTGGGCGGTGCACAGCTGCGTCAACATGGCGTGGACACCGGCAGGGGAAGCAGTCAATAGCGCCCGGCTGGCGGCGTACTACAAGCTCCCCGGCGCCTACCTGAACAAACAGCTCCAGGCGCTGGTGCACGCCGGCGTCCTGGACTCAGTTTCGGGCCCCCGCGGCGGCTTCCACCTGGCCCGCCGGCCGGAGCACATCACGGTGCTTGACGTCGTCCTGGCACTTGAGGGTCCGGAGCCGGCGTTCCGCTGTGAAGGCATCCTGGGCAATGTCCCTGATGCGGATCAGGAACAGAACTACGTCCGCACGTGCCTCATCTCGCAGACCATGCGCCAGGCCGAGCTCGCGTGGCGGCAGGCGCTGGCGCGGCAGACCATCGCCGGGATCGCCGACTCGATGGAACGCCGGTTCCCGCAGGACAGGGTAAAAGCCGTGAGCTACCTGGCCGCAGGGACCTAGGCCCCGCGGGACTGAACCCGCGGGGACCCGGCCTCAGAGCTTGGCGATGATCTCCGCGAGCAGCTTGGAGATGCGCGGACCTGCGGCTTCACCGGCTTCGAGGACTTCCTCATGGCTCAGCGGCACCGGGCTAATGCCTGCGGCGAGGTTGGTCACGAGCGAAATGCCGAAGACTTCCATGCCGGCGTGCCGGCCGGCGATGGCTTCCAGCGCCGTGGACATGCCCACCAGGGATGCGCCGATGTGCTTGGCGTACTGCACCTCGGCAGGAGTCTCGTAATGCGGTCCGGTGAACTGGGCGTACACACCCTCATCGAGGGAGGGATCGACCTCGCGGGCCAGGGCACGGATCCGTGCGGAATACAGGTCGGTGAGGTCCACGAACGTGGCGCCCTCGAGCGGGGAGGTGGCGGTGAGGTTGATGTGGTCGCTGATCAGCACGGGCGTGCCGGGGTTCCAGTCCTCGTTCAGGCCGCCACAGCCGTTGGTCAGGACCAGCGTCTTGCAGCCGGCCGCCGCGGCCGTGCGCACGCCGTGGACCACGGCGCGGACTCCCTTGCCCTCGTAGTAGTGGGTGCGGGCGCCCAGGACCAGGGCCCGCTTGCCGTCCTTGGTGAGCACGGAGCGGATGGTGCCCACGTGCCCCACCACCGAGGGGGAGGAGAATCCGGGGACCTCGTCCGCGGACAGGGTGGCGGTGGTCTGGCCGATCAGATGGGCGGCGTCGCCCCAGCCCGAACCAAGTACCAGGGCCACGTCGTGGGTATCAACCCCCGTCTCCTCGGCTATGTAGGCGGCGGCGTCGCGGGCCGCGTTGAAGGGATCCGAGTTCAGGAATTCTGTATGACTCACTGGTACAAGCTATCGTGCCGGTGCCGTGATGCCCAGCACCGCACGCGGCACGGTGCACGCCCCGATTCTTGGAGCGCCGGGGCGGATAGGGGACAATAGACGATTGTGACTACGCATCCCGATTTCAGCTCCCCCCGCATTGCAATCCTCGGAGGCGGCCCCGGTGGCTACGAAGCCGCCATGGTCGCAGCCTCACTGGGGGCCCAGGTAACCATCATCGAACGCGCGGGGCTCGGCGGCTCGGCGGTGCTGACCGACGTCGTACCGTCCAAAACGCTGATCGCGACGGCGGACCTCATGACCCGCGTGGGCGAGGCCGGTGAGCTGGGCGTGAAGTTCGACGTCGACGGCGGCGAGTTCGCCCCGGTCATGCGTGCTGACCTCAAGCACATCAACGACCGCCTGCTGGGCCTGGCACGCAAGCAGTCCGACGACATCCGCGCAGGCCTGGAAAACCAGGGCGTCCGGATCCTCATCGGCTCCGGCAAGATGCTGGACAACCACACCATCGAGGTCCTCACCATCGACGGCACCGAAACCGTCGAGGCCGACGCGATCCTGCTGGCCGTCGGCGCCCACCCGCGTGAGCTCCCCACCGCGCGGCCGGACGGCATCCGCATCCTGAACTGGGCCCAGATCTACAACCTGGACGAGCTGCCGGAGGACCTCATCGTGGTGGGCTCCGGCGTCACCGGGGCAGAGTTCGCCTCCGCGTACAACGGCCTGGGCTCCAAGGTCACGCTGATTTCCAGCCGCGACCGGGTGCTGCCGGGCTCGGACACCGACGCCGCCGAGGTCCTGGAGGGCGTCTTCGAACGCCGCGGCCTTAAAGTGCTGTCCCGCTCGCGCGCCGAGACGGTGGAACGCACTGAAGACGGCGTCGTCGTCACCCTCGGGGATGGCTCCACCGTGACCGGCAGCCACTGCCTCGTCTGCGTCGGCTCCATCCCGAACACTGACGGGATCGGCCTCGAGGAGGCCGGCGTGGCCGTCACCGAGAGCGGCCACATCAAAGTCGACGGCGTCTCCCGGACCACCGCGCCGAACATCTACGCGGCCGGCGACTGCACCGGGGTCCTCGCGCTGGCCTCCGTCGCCGCCATGCAGGGCCGGATCGCGATTGCCCACTTCCTGGGCGACAGTGTGATGCCGCTCAAGCTGCACCAGGTCGCCTCGAACATCTTCACCTCGCCCGAGATCGCCAACGTGGGCGTCTCCGAAGCCGAGATCGAGTCCGGCAAGTATCAGGCCGACGTCGTCAAGCTGTCCCTGAAGAGCAACGCCCGCGCCAAGATGCGCAACCACCGGGACGGCTTCGTCAAGATCTTCGCCCGCAAGGGCTCGGGCACCGTGATCGGCGGCGTCGTCGTGGGCCCGAACGCCTCCGAACTGATCTTCGCCATCTCCCTCGCGGTGACCCAGAAACTGCACGTCGACGACGTCGCCAGCACGTTTACGGTGTACCCGTCACTTAGCGGTTCCATCTCCGAGGCCGCACGGCGCCTGCACGTCCATATGTAGCCTTTCGTCGGCGGGCCGCGCAGGTCCGGCGGTGCACGCCCACCGGCTCGCATGAACGCGGCGAAAATTCTCACTGTCCACCGGGTATTTTCGGCCGCCTACGGCCCTAGGATGAGTCTCGTCATTCGCACTCATTTAAGGGGACTACATGAGCTATCCGCAGCAGCAACCCGCGTTCTCGCCCGCGACCGGCGAAACACCGCTCTGGGCGCCGCTCTACGGGGCCAGCTTCCAGCAGGCCGTCCAGCGATTCTTCAAAAAGTACACCACGTTCTCCGGCCGGGCCAGCCGCAGCGAGTACTGGTGGTGGGCCCTGGTGTCCTTCGCAGTCAGCATCGTCATCAATGTCTTGACCAGCACCGGTATGACGACTGCAGCGTCCGGGGCAACCGCTCTGGGCCCCGGTGCCGTTGTCGGACTCATCCTTGGTGTGATCTGGGTGCTGGCGACGATCGTTCCGTCCCTGGCCCTCCTGGCCCGGCGCCTGCATGACGTAAACCTCAGCGCCTGGCTGATCCTGGTGGTCCTGGTGCCGTTCCTCGGCGGCCTGGCGCTCTTGGTGATGACAATCCTGCCAACCAACCCGGCCGGCCAGAGGTTCGACCAGCCCTCCGGCTACTAGCAAAACGCCTCCCGAACGCAAGCAGTCGGTTCTTGCATGGGAAAGCGGTGAACCCCTGCCCGGGAATCCGGGCAGGGGTTCTGCCCATTAAGCGCCGGGGACGTTGGACCCTAGCCTCTCCACCGCCAGTTCGGACACACTGAACCATGGCCAACATCTACATCCCGTACGGGACCGTCGAAGGACAGACAGCCCAGATTGCTGAGTACATGGCCGAGTTGATCCGTTCGCACGGGCACCAGGCAGAGACGGCGGACCTCAAACATGCCGGCGACACCCTTCCGGCCGGCTACGACGGCGTGATCGTGGCGGCCTCCGTTCACATGGGCAACCACGAGGCGTATGTCACGGACTTTGTTCAGAAGAACCGGAGCGAGCTCGAGCGGCTCCCGTCTGCCTTGGTTTCGGTCAGCATGTCCGCCCACGGAGACCAGGAAAATGCGGAGGGCTACGTGGAGAAGTTCAAGGACCAAACGGGATGGCGGCCTTCGCACGTCGGGTTGTTCGCCGGTGCGCTGCTCTACACGCACTACGGGTTTATCAAGAAGCACGTGATGAAGAAAATTACCCGCGACAAAGGCTCCCAGGACACGGACACTACCCGCGACTACGTCTACACCGAGTGGGACGGCGTCCGGCGCTTCACGGAGGATTTCCTGGCCGGGCTGGCTACTCTGCAGGCTCAGGAACAGGCATAGGGCGGAACGGCGTCGCCAGGGGTGAACGGCGTGAACCAGTGCTCGAAGTCCAGCATCCCGTCGTTGACGTGTCCCGCAGGACTGCCGCCGTCGGCGTCTTCATAGAGCGCCTCACTGTCCGCGCCGTCGAGCAGCACGTCCTCAACGCGCGCCCGCCAATCCTCCGGCAGGTCCAGTTCGTAGATGTCCTCGGTGAGTTCCGCCTGGTCGAGCAGGCAACGGACCGCCAGTTCGGCGGCGAGGCAGCCGGGGGCGGTCCAGCCGCGGACCAGGGATGCGGTGACGTCGGCGGCGACGGCGATGAACTTCTGGGTGAATTTCGCGTCGTAGCCGGCGGCGAACTGCGGCGGCAGCGAGGACAGGACCGAGGTCCCGGCGATGTCGGACGGGGTGACGGCTTCCAGATTGCTCAGCGTTCCCAGATCACGGAAGAGCTGGCCGATGAGGATGCCCGAGGAGTTCCACAGGAGGCCTGCCAGCAGGCGGGTCTGGCTCACGGCCTTCGTGCGCTCGCCCGGCGTGACGGCGGCCATCTCGGCCAGGTCCTCGGAATCAAACTGGAGCCGCTGCTCTGCCGTCATGTCATCGGGATGCGGGTCGAGACCCAGGAGCTCAAGGCTCAGCCCGGTGAGCTTCGCGGCGTCGGCCAGTAGTTCTTCGGTAATGTCATCGTCATCGGCGCTCATGGCCCCGATGCTACCGGGCTTATGTGGCCTGCCCGATTCCTGTGATGTGGACGTGTGCGGCGGATTGTCAGCGGGGCGGTAGCTCCCCTTCGAAGGAGGAATGACGGCCCTGACTTTGACCTTCCTCGTCTGACAACCTGAGAATGGCCCGCCGTGGGCTGGACGGAGTTCCCGATCGGCCTGAACTCCGAATTTTTTAGGCCCTGGTCCGAAGAGGCCCCGCGCGGTTCCTGCCCATGATCTGCGACGACGGGCGAGGACCCTACTGGCGACCACTACCGCACGGGCAATCAGGGAGTAAGACCTCTATCTCCGGGCGTGTCGCATATGGGATAGTGACGGAATGTTCCTTTTCGTGATATTGGCCATCTTTCTACTGGCCGTGTTTTGGCAATACATCTTGGCGGGGCTCGTCCTTTGGGTGCTCGTCCACACCATGCGCGCCGTGATCACCTGGACGGTGGCCGACGTGAAGCCGAACTACCGCCGGAGGCCGGTCCAGACCCGGCCTGTGGCCAGGCCCGTCCAGACCAGGCCCGCGCCCAAGCCTGCCCGCGAGCTGCCCGCGCCCGGCTACCTGCCCAGGTGGAATGCCGGCCGCCGGCTGGAGGCTGGCCGCGAGCTTGCCCAGTGGCAGAAGGAGTTCGACCAAGCAGCGTATTTTGCTAAGACCCTGCCGGGCTGGGGGTCCAAAACGGGCTAGCGCGGTCGCACCGGAGTCCGCCGACGGGTATTCCACCCCGGGCATCGGAGCCACGGCGAGCGCTGCGGCCCCTTGACGTGGGACGAACGGCGCGGCTGCGACGTTCGTAGCCGGCGCGTTGGTGGCGGTGTGAGCGTCGACGTGTGGCGTAGGGTGATGAGCATCACGCGAGACACTCTCGTGCGTCCAAATAGTGGACCGCATGTCCAGTGAATGGACGGCGGGAACTATTATCAGACGTATACGAATCCCCCTAGCCGGACGGTCTCAAGCGCCAGGAGTCCGGTCTTCATGAAAGTGCTACTACATGTCATCAACCGCCACTTCAACGGAGCCCGGGTCCGCCAAGCCGGTGAACTCGCGCGGCCGCGTCATCGTCGCCAGCCTGATCGGCACCACCGTTGAGTTCTACGACTTCTACGTCTACGCCACGGCCGCCGTCCTCGTTTTCCCGAAGCTATTCTTCCCGGGCCAGAGCGAGACCACCCAGCTGCTGAGCTCCTTCGCCGTGTTCGGCGTCGCCTTCATCGCGCGCCCGCTGGGTTCGATCGTCTTCGGCCACTTCGGGGACAAGTTCGGCCGCAAGGGCACACTGGTCGCCTCGCTGCTGACCATGGGTATTGCCACTTTCCTCATCGGCTGCCTCCCGACGGCGCTCGTCCCGGGCTGGACTTTCTGGGCCCCGGCCCTGCTCGTCGTGATGCGCTTCGCCCAGGGCCTTGCCCTCGGCGGCGAGTGGAGCGGCGCCGCATTGCTGGCCACGGAGAACGCCCCGTCCAACAAACGGGCCATCTACGGCACGTTCCCGCAGCTGGGTGCGCCGATCGGCTTCATCATCGCGAACGTGATCTTCCTGGTCTTCAGCTACACCCTGACGCCGGCTGCGTTTGAGGCCTGGGGCTGGCGCGTGCCGTTCCTGCTCAGCGCCGTCATGGTGATTATCGGCCTCTACGTCCGGCTCAAGCTGATCGAAACCCCCGCCTTCACCAAGGTCCTCGAATCCAAAGAAGTCGCCAAGCTGCCGCTTGCCCGGGTCTTCAAGACCAGCGGGCGCCAGCTGATCCTGGGCACGTTCATCATGCTCGCCACCTACGTGCTCTTCTACCTGATGACCACGTTCACGCTGACCTACGGCACCCGCGCCGCCAGCCTGGACGCCGCCAAGGCAGCTGCAGAGAAGGCCGGAAAGCCGATGACAGAGGCCGCCGCGGCCGCCTTCGTTCCCGGCCTGGGCTTCACCCGCAACGACTTCCTCTGGATGCTGATCGCCGGCGTCGTGTTCTTCGGCATCTTCACCCTGGTCTCGGGCCCGCTGGCCGAAAAGTTCGGCCGCCGCAAGATGCTGATCGCCGTGACCCTCGGCATCTTCGCCTTCGGCCTGCTCTTCGTACCGCTGTTCAGCGGCGGTTTCGTCGGCACCATGGCCCTGCTGATCGTCGGCTTCTCTCTGATGGGCCTGACCTTCGGGCCCATGGGTGCGCTGCTGCCGGAGCTGTTCCCGACGAACGTCCGGTACACCGGCTCGGCCATCAGCTACAACTTCTCCAGCATTCTCGGTGCGGCGGTGGCCCCTTTCATCGCCGTCTGGCTCTGGGAAATGGCGAAGGGCAGCCCCGTGCTGGTCGGCGTCTACCTCTCTGCCATGTCGGTCCTGACGCTCGTGGCGCTGTTCCTGAGCAAGGAAACCCGCGACCTGGACTACGAGAACAACGTGGCCTGACAGCCCGGGACCGCGTGGCCTGACCAGCCTCCCCATTTGCCGACGGAAACGCCCGGTGTGTTCGCTGAACACGCCGGGCGTTGCCGTGTCGGGAGCCGAATGCGCGGACGCAGCCGGGCAGGAGCGCAGGCCGCCGGCCGGGGACGCCTAGTTCGCGTACCTCTCCACGAAGTTCCGGAGGATCTTCATCGGTTCCGTGGCGACAAACCGCCTGGCGTCCTCCATCAGCATGTCGGCCGATTCCGGCGGGAAGTAGCCGGCGTGGCGGTAGATATCGATCCTGGTCACCAGCCCTTCGGCATCAAGCTCGGGGTGGAACTGGGTGGCGTACAGGTTGTTCTTGATCCGGAACATGTGAACCGGGCAGGCGGCGGAGCTGGCCAGAAGAACGGCATGGGAGGGCAGGACGGTGCAGGCCTCCTTGTGGCCGGTGAAGGCCGTAAAGCTCTCCGGCAGCCCGCGCAGGAGGGGATCCAGCAGCCCTTCTTCCGTCAGCTTGATGGCCACGCCGCCGAGCCCTTCGCCGTAGGTCCGGTCGATCACGGCGCCCTGGTGCCGGCCCAGCGTGCCGACCCCGTAACAGGCGCCCAGGAAGGGGTAATCCTCCGCAACGATCCGGTCCAACAACGCCGCGAGCTCGTGCTCCACCCGGTGCTGGACGTCGCTTTTCTGCCCGGCCGGGTCGCTGGAGGTGAACGGGCTCCCGCCCACAATCACGCCGGAGTATCCGGAGAGCTCCAGCTCGGGCAACGGTCCCGCTTCCATCCGAATGCGCCGCAGCTGGCCGGGTTCGAGCCCGCCGTAACGCAGGTAGGCGCGGTATTCGTCGTCGGCGGCGTCGTCCTCGGCGCGGGAGGCGAGGAGCAGGAATGGCTTCACAGACCAAGTCTGCACGGGCGGGACACAGGGGCGCCAGAGGCGCGCCCGCGTCCCGCCCGGCGGGGACTTCCGGGGGCCAGAGCTACTCGGCCGCGGCGTCCTCGATGAGTGCAATGACGGCGCCGGCGGAGACGGTCTCGCCGGCGGATGCGGACAGTCCGATCACGATTCCCGCGCGGTGCGCGGTGAGCGGCTGTTCCATCTTCATGGCCTCGAGCACGACGACGAGATCGCCCTCGGCAACAAGGGCGCCCTCGACCACGGCAACCTTGACGATGGTGCCCTGCATGGGGGAGGTCAGGGCATTGCCGCTGGCCGCAGCCACGGCTCCGCCACCGCGGGAACGCTTCTTGGCTTTCGCGGGCTTGACGGCGTTCGCGCCGCCACCGCTGCCCAGCGACGCCGGGAGGACGACCTCCAGGCGCTTGCCGCCGACCTCGACCACGACGCGCTGGCGTTCGCCGGCGTCGGCCGCCTCCGCCTCGGCGCCGGCGGGCGTCCAGGCGGGGATGTTGTTGACGAAGGCCGTCTCGATCCAGCGGGTGTGGACCTTGAACGGGCCCTCGGCGGGGGCGAAGTCGGGGTCGGTGACGACGGCGAGGTCGAACGGGATGACGGTGGGGATGCCTTCGACCACCATCTCCTCAAGGGCGCGGCGGGCACGCTGCAGGGCCTGCGGGCGGGTGGCGCCGGTGACGATCAGCTTGGAGAGCATCGAGTCGAAGTTGCCGCTGATGACGTCGCCCTGCTCCACGCCGGAATCGATCCGCACGCCGGGGCCGGTCGGGTTCGCGAGCCGGGTAATGGTTCCGGGGGCGGGCATGAAGTTCCGGCCCGGGTCCTCGCCGGTGATGCGGAACTCGATCGAGTGGCCGCGGACCTCGGGGTCCCCGTAGCCGAGGGCCTCACCGCGGGCCAGCCGGAACTGCTCGCGGACGAGGTCGATCCCGGTGACTTCCTCGGAGACGCAGTGCTCCACCTGGAGACGGGTGTTGACCTCGAGGAAGGAGATGGTGCCGTCCTGGCCCACGAGGAACTCGCAGGTTCCGGCGCCGAGGTAGCCGGCTTCCTTGAGGATGGCCTTGGAGGATTCGTAAAGGCGTCGGTTCTGCTCCTCGGTGAGGAAGGGGGCCGGGGCTTCCTCGACGAGTTTCTGGTTGCGGCGCTGCAGTGAGCAATCGCGGGTGGAGATCACCACGACGTCGCCGTAGGCGTCGGCCAGGCACTGGGTCTCGACGTGGCGCGGGGCGTCCAGAAAGCGTTCGATGAAGCACTCGCCGCGGCCGAAAGCTGCGACGGCCTCACGGACGGCGGATTCGAAGAGCTCCGGGATTTCCTCGCGGGTGCGGGCAACCTTGATGCCGCGCCCGCCGCCGCCGAAGGCCGCCTTGATGGCCACGGGCAGGCCGAACTTATCCACGAACTCGAGGATCTCCTCGGCGGATTCCACGGGGTCGGCGGTGCCGGGGACCTGCGGGGCGCCGACCTTTTCGGCGATATGGCGGGCCTGGACCTTGTCGCCCAGGGCGGCGATCGCGGCGGGGGAGGGCCCGATCCAGGTGATGCCGGCGTCGATCACCTTGGCGGCGAACTCGGCGTTCTCGGCCAGGAAGCCGTAGCCGGGGTGGATGGCGTCGGCACCGGAGCGGCGGGCCACGTCGATCAGCTTGTCCATCACGAGGTAGGACTCAGCAGCGGTGTTGCCACCGAGTGCGTAGGCCTCGTCGGCGAGCCTGGCGTGCAGCGCGTCGCGGTCAGGGTCCGCGTAGACCGCCACGGAGGTGATGCCTTCATCGCGTGCGGCACGGATGATGCGCACCGCGATTTCGCCGCGGTTGGCGATCAGCACCTTGCTCAGGGGACTTGTGCCCGGCGGGGTTGCCACGGCAGTGCCTCCTTGGGCTGATCGCTGCACGGGATTTGCGGACTGCTCCGAATTTGCTGACAAGGCGTCTCCTTCTTTCCTTCAGGGAGCCTAGCGCGGTTTTGTGGGGTCCGCCGATATTACTTGCGGAATCCGCGCGTAAAGCGTCCCGCCTTTGTAGGGTTGCTACAAAGTTCTGCGAATTGGCTCACTCTGCGCGCAGGACCGCCGGATCGGCGGCACCGCCGGTCCACAGTTCGGTGATGCCCACCTGCGCTTGGCCCAGCAGGCCGCGGAGGGTGGAAATGGACAGCCCGACGACGGCGTGCGGGTCGCCGTCGACCTTCCGGATGAACGCGCCGCCGTAGCCGTCGATCGTGAAGGAGCCGGCGCACTGCAGCGGCTCGCCCGTGACGATATAGGCATCGATTTCCTCAGCGCTCATCTCCATGAAATGCACCTCGGCGGACGTGACGTGGCCCAGGGTCGCGCCGGTGCCGGCGGTCTCTGTGGTGTCGCCATCGGCGTCCGTGTCCCTGCAGTCGACCAGCCAGTGGCCGGTGTGCAGCACGCCCATGCTGCCGCTCATCCGGAGCATCCGCTCCCTGGCGACCTCGGCGGTGTAGGGCTTGCCGTGCGCCTCGCCGTCGAACTCGAAGACCGAATCGCAGCCGATCACCAGGGCCCCATCGGCCTCCGGCAGCGAGGCGACGGCCTCGGCCTTGGCCCGGGCCAGAAGCAGTGCGGTGTCGTGCGGGTCGGTCACGCCGTAGCGGGCCTGGACAGCGTCCTCATCGACATCCGAGACGAGGATCTCGTGCTTGATGCCGGCGTCGGTGAGCAGCTTGGTGCGGGCGGGGGACTGGGAGGCAAGAATGAGGCGGGTCACCGCTCCAGCCTAGTTCACCGCAGCAGAGCAACGCGGGGTCACTTAGCGCCCATCCGGAGGGGAGTAATGGGCGGTAAGTGACCCCGCGTTGCTGGTGCGGGCCGGACGCCTGCGAGCCTGCGCCGGGCCGGGGGGCAAAAGACTCTAGCTGCGGACATCCGGCCGTGATGGGCTGGAATCGTGACTCCCTAGAGAATCGAGCAGCCCATGAGCGGATGGCTTGTCGCAGGCGCTGGCACGCTGGGTGTCGGAACCTATTTTGGCTGGGATGGCTTCACCATCCAGTCGGGAAACCTAGTGGTGATCGTGGTGATGATCATCCTGTTCGTTCTGGCCCTGGTCGTTCCGTTTCCCGGCGGGAAGCGGCGCAAATGAGCGCCCAGACCAAACCGGCACAGGGGTTGCCGGCGGACGACGACGCGCACACCTGGACCGGCAAGGCCCGCAGGTGGATGCTCGGGAAGCTCCCCCCGGACAAGCTCTTGCCCGAGGACCAGCCGAGCTATGTCATGTCGTGGGCCTATGTCTTCGGCATGGGGGCTATCGCTTCGCTGCTCTGGATCATCGTTTCCGGGGCCGTGCTGGGATTGAACGGACCCCAGTGGTACCACGTGTCCTCACTGGGCAGCTTCGTCAACAGCACCCACTTGTGGAGCGTGGAACTGTTCTTCATCTTCATGGTGGTGCACCTGTGGCTGAAGTTCTGGATGGCGGCCTGGCGCGGTGGGCGGGTTCTGACCTGGGTCACGGGGATGCTCTCCTTCGTCGTCTCCATCGTGGCTGCTTTCACCGGGTATCTGCTTCAGACGAACTTCGATTCCCAGTGGATTGCCTTCGAAGCCAAGGACGCGCTGAACTCCGTGGGAGTGGGCGCCTGGTTCAACGTGGCCAACGTCGGACAGATCTTCGTGTGGCACATCACCTTGCTGCCCCTGGCAGTGGGCGCCGTGGTGGTCCTGCATGTCCTGCTGGTCCGGGTCCACGGGGTTGTCCCACCGCTGGAGGCCGCCGAGGGCGACGCCCAACTGCTCGACGCCAGCCCGGCGCCCGGCCATCCTCCGGGGCCCAGCCATCCTCTAGAGTCCGCCAACTCTCAGGATTCCGCCGAACCTAGGGACGCAGCGCGATGACCACCAGGAGCAGCAGCACCACCTCGTGGCGCAGGAAGGACGACATTGCCGGCAGGCCGTGGATCGGCCGTGTCCGCGAATACGACCTTCTCAAAGAACTCACCATTGGCGTTGTGGTGGTCGGACTGCTTGTGCTCGGGGTGTCCGCCATCTTCGGGTCACCCGATGAGCCCAGCGTGAGTCTCAAGGCGTGGGCAAGTGCCGCCCCGGCGGATTTCGTCGCCACGGCCTCAAAAGAACTCGGCGGCACAAGCGACACCGCAGGTTACGGGCCGCCCTATAGCTCAACTCAGGACGCCGCGCAGACAATCGGTCCCATCGACCTCCAAAGTCTTTCGGGGGTCCGTCTTCCGATCGAAACGGCCAATGACTTCGTGATTGCGCCGCTTGAGACGTTGCCGTCCCCGCCGGCCGCCGTTGCCGAGTGGACGGCTGCGACGGATCAACAACGCTCCGACTGGACAGCCGCTTATTCCGACGCTCTTGCGGCTGCCCCTGACAACGACCCGGCCAACGTGGCCGACGCAGACTATGGCCCGGTTCCGGCATTGACCGGTGCTCTGCTGGACATGGCACGGCAGGGCACGCTGGACGGCGTGCTGCAGAGCGGCGGAAACTTCTACAACATGGACTACACCCGGAGCCTCCTGTTTCTGGGAGACGGCAGCTATTTTCCGGATCTTGCGGCCAGCCAGCACCTCACCGGCGATCAGTGGGGCGTGATGAACGAGACGGGCGACACGCCAGGGCAGTCCTGGCTCTGGCTCTTCTCGCTCCTCTACCAGGTGGAACCATTCAAGTCCTCGCCGAGTGTCGACGCCCTGGTGGTGGTCACCATGGTTGTCCTGACTGCGTTGCTGACCCTCCTGCCGTTCATCCCGGGGCTGAGGGCCCTGCCACGGAAGATTCCCCTGCATCGCTTGATCTGGAAGGACTACTACCGCAATCGCTGAGCGGCAGCCCCGCCGTCGCACTCCAGAGCAACGCGGGGTCACTTAGCGCCCATCCGGAGGGGATTAATGGGCGGTAAGTGACCCCGCGTTGCTTTAGTGGGCGGGCTGTCAGTGGGCGGTGACTTCCGCGGGCTCGGCAGGGGAGCCTTCGCCCGCCGCCTTGCCCGGCTGCCGGAGCTTGGCGCCTTCAACATCCACGTCCGGCAGGATCCGGTCCAGCCAGCGCGGCAGCCACCAGGCTTTCTCGCCCAGCAGGTACATCACGGCCGGGACGATCGTCATGCGCACCACGAACGCGTCGATCAGCACGCCGAAGGCCATGGCGAAGCCCAACGGCCGGACCATATTCAGGTGCGAGAAGATGAAGCCCGAGAACACGCTGACCATGATGATCGCGGCGGCGGTGACCACGGCGGAGGCGTGGCTGAAGCCGGACCGGACCGCCTGCTTGGCGGACTCGCCGTGCATGAAGGACTCGCGCATCCCGGAGGCGATGAACACCTGGTAGTCCATGGCCAGGCCGAACAGCACGCCGATCAGGATGATGGGCAGGAAGCTCAGCACAGCGCCCGGGTTCTCGACGCCGAAGAATGCGCCCAGCCAGCCCCACTGGTAGACCGCGACGACGGCTCCGAAGGCGGCGGCGAGCGAGAGCAGGAAGCCGCCGGTGGCCAGCAGCGGCACCACGATGGAACGGAACACGAGCAACAGCAGGATCAGCGAGAGTCCGACCACGATCGCCAGGTACGGGGGGAGGGCGTCGCCGAGCTTGGTGGACACATCGACGTTGCCGGCGGTCTGGCCGGTGAGCCCGATGCTGACCCCGGTGGCGTCCGTGATCTGGCCTTTTTCGGCGCGCAGCTGGGAGACCACCGTGACGGTGCTTGCGCTGGCCGGACCCTCCCGGGGAATGACCTGGAATACTGCGGTGCGGCGGTCCTCGCTGAGGGCCACGGGGACGGCTGCGGAGACGTTGTCGGTGCCACGCAGGATGTCCGCGACGTCGAGCTGCTTGGCCTGGGCCTCGGCCGCACTGAGTCCTGCGGGGAAGTCGCCCACCACCACGATCGGGCCGGTCATGCCTTCACCGAAGCTGCGGCCGGTGGCCTCGTAGGCCTTGTACGCCTGCGACTCGACGGGTTCGGACCCGCCGTCGGGCAGTGCGAGCCGCAACTGGCTGGCCGGGAGGGCCAGGATGCCCAGCAGCAGGACGCCGGCGAGCGTCGCCAGGACCGGATGCCGGGTGACCAGCCCGCCCCAGCCGTGGCTACTGCGTCGTTCGTCCGTGGCGCGGTCCTCGGTCTCGTGGCCGGGGGCGGCGTTGTGCCGCTCCGCTTTGGCCCAGGCGCGCTGGGAGATCAGTTTGCGGCCCACGAGGGAGAGCACGGCCGGAGTCAGGGTCAGGGCGACGACGACGGCGACCGCCACCGTAGCGGCCGCGGAGAGGCCCATGACTGCCAGGAACGGCAGTCCCGGGATGACGAGGGCGGCGAGGGCGATGATGACGGTCAGGCCGGCGAACAGCACCGCGTTGCCCGAGGTCCCCGTGGCGAGGGCAACGGATTCTTCACCGTCCATGCCCGCCAGGAGCTGGCCGCGGTGGCGGTTGACGATGAAGAGGGAGTAATCGATGCCCACGGCCAGGCCCAGCATGAGAGCGAGCATCGGGGAGATGGAGCTCATGTCGAAGACTCCGCTGAGGGCGAAGGTGCCGCCCACGCCCACTCCGACGCCCACGAGGGCCATGAGCAGCGGGAGTCCGGCAGCGATCAGGGTGCCGAGCATGATGATCAGCACCAGGGCCGCGACGGCGATGCCGAGGATCTCGGAGATGCCGAAGAGCTCCGAGACGTCCTCGGTGATTTCCTTGCTCGCATAGGCGGTGACCCCGGCGGACGAGACCTCCTGGGCGATGTCCTGGACCTGCTGCCGGACCTCGGGGGCAAGGCCATTGATGGAGGTCTTGAACTGCACCTGGGCGATAGCGGCCTTGCCGTCTTCGGAGACGAAGCGCATGCCCTGCGAGGCGGCGAGCTGGCGCTTGGCGAGGGCGAGCTTGGTGGCGCCGGCCTCGAGCTCCCGGGTGCCGGCGTCGAGCTTTGCCTGCCCTGCGGCGAGGGCCGCCTTCTGCTGGCCGAGCTGTGCTTCGACGGCGGCGGGCGGCATCCCGGCGGCGGTCATCTGCTGCTCGGCGGCGGCCAGCCGGGCCTTGCCGGCGCTGAGTTCCGCGGCGGACTGGTCCAGTTGCGCCTGGCCCGCGGCGGCCTGCTGTTCACCGGCGGCGAGGTCCGTGGAAGCCTTCTCCAACTGGGCCTGCGTGGCGAACGGGTCGACCGTTCCCTGGACCTGGGGAAGGGTCTTGAGTTTGGCCAGTGCCGCGGTGACGGCGTCCTTGCCGGCCTGGCTGAACCGGTCGTCCTTGGCTTCGAACACGATGCCTGCCGTGCCGCCCGAGGACTTGGGCAGCTCCTTCTTCAGCTTGTCCGCCATCTGCTGGGTTTCGGTGCCCGGGATCTGGAAGTTGTTGGACATGGTGCCGTGGAAGGCGGCCGCGGCACCGCCGACTGCCAGCATGACCGCGAGCCATACGGTGATGACCAGCCAGCGGTGCCGGTAGGAGAATTTTCCGAGACGGTAGAGCAGAAGTGCCATGTCAGTGCCGATCTGGGGAAGGTGTAGCGGGGGGCTGGGAAGCGAAACCGGAGCCGAGGAGGCTCATGGAATCGATGAGGAGTTGGCGCAGGACGGACAGGGACGCCGGACTGAGGTCGCCGCCGCAGCGGGCGAACCACACGTCCATGGCGGCTTTTCCGCAGGAAATGACAGAACCGGCGAGGGCGCGAAGGTAGAGCTCGTCGATCCCGGTGCCGGGGTTCTCGGCGAAGCGTTCGCGGGCGGCATCGATGATCTCAACGGTGCAGTGGTCCCACGCTTCCAGCTCGGAACGGCTGAGGGAGGGATTCGCCTGGCCCAGGCTGTAGAGCTCGGCCATGGGGGCCACTGTCATGGGGTCGGCCAGTTCAACCAGCGCCGCCCGCGCGGATTCCAGAATGGGCTCGCCAGCCGGGCGGAGCCGGAACTTCTGGAGCGCCTTGTCCAGGAATCCGTGGGTCACCGAGGCAATGGCCACCTCGGTGCTGCTGAAGTAGTTGAAGAAGGTGCGGCGGGAAATCCCGGCGGCCTCGGCAATGTCCTCCACCGTGAAGTTTCCGGGACCCCGCGTCCGGAGCAAATCCATGGCGGCGTGCGTGATGGCCTGCCGGGTGGCCGCCTTGTTCAGTTCCCGGCGTGAGCGCGGAGGGGCGCCGGGGGCGGCGTCAGGAGCGCCGGTGGCTGCCGTGGACAAAGAAGCGGTGGGCATATGAGTACACTACGTGCATGTTTGCACTCCGGGCAAGCTTTTCCCGGCGGCCGGAGCCGGCGGCCGGCGCGCGGCGCTCCCCACGGCGCTCCCCGAGGCGCCCGGCAGGGGTTCACTCGCGGCGGTCCCCCTGCTGCGCCGTCCTCGTCAGGTGGAGCGACTGAGCCGTGGCGCCCGGTTCGCCGTCGGCCAGCGGAACGGCGAAAACGGCCGTCCCGTACGCGCAGATATCCGACCAGCTGTTGGCCATATGCGATGTCTCGAAGCGCATCGCGACAATCGCGTTCGCGCCGCGCTGCTCGGCCTCGGTGACCATCCGCGCCATGACCTCCTGCCGGCTGTCATAGAGCACCTGGGTCAGTTCCCGCAGCTCGCCGCCCGCCAGGGAACGGAAGCCGGCCGCGACCTGGCCGCCGATGTCCCGGGAGCGGACGGTGAGGCCCATGACCTCGCCGAAGACGGCGTCGATACGGTGGCCGGGGATGTCGTTGGACGTTACGATCAGCATGCACCGAGCCTACCCACGTTCGGGGCCGCGGAACCGGAAGCGGAACACCCTCATGAACAGTCCGGCGGGATGATTCACAGGAAGATGAAAGGTTCCCGACAGCTCCCCGCGGACCTGACGGGGCACACTGGAATCGCTGCCTCTTGAAAGAGACACAGCACCAGCACGCAGCCGTCACACACGGCAGACCCAGGAGACACCACATGTCACGTACGAAGAGAATCACGCTCACCATCAGTGCAGCGGCCCTGGCACTCGGCGCCGGCCTTGGAGTCACCGGGATGGCGTCCGCCACGACACCGGCCCCCACACCCAGCTCCAGCACCCCGGCGGATGCGAATGCCACGCCGGGCGACGGCCAGGGCATGGACGAGGGCCAGGACATGCGCGGCGGCCACGGCCACGGCCGAGGCATGCGCGGCGGCTTCGGCGGCGTTCACGCGGCGGAACTGGCTACCAAGCTCGGCGTCGACCAGGCCAAGCTCACGGAGGCCCTGAAGGCATTCCGCGACGCCAACAAGCCGACCACCCCGCCGGCAGAAGGGACGAAGCCGGACCGGGCGGCGAGGGAGGCAGCCCTGGCCAAGTCCCTGGCAGCCTCGCTGGGCATTGACGAGTCCAAGGTCACCGCCGCACTCGAGGAAATCCGGACCGCGGAACAGGCCGGCCGTGCGGCAGCGCTGAAGACCAAGCTGGACAAGGCTGTCACCGACGGCACCCTGACCCAGGCCGAGGCCGACGCTGTCACCAAGGCGGTCGAGAAGGGCGTCATCGGCGGCGGCCGCCGCTAGGCCACCCCCCGCGTCTCACAGGCCACGCCTGGCGCGGCACACGAAGAAGTCCCCGGGAGATCCCCGGGGACTTCTTTGTGTGAACGCGATGAGGCGGCTAGGCCTTGGCGTCTGCCAGTTCGCGGCCCTCGGGCGCTGCTGCCGGAGAAACGGCTGCGGACGGGTCGACGGCGGGGGAGCCGGCGGCGTCAGGGACAGTGTCATCGGCGTCGTCCGCGAACGGGTCGCCGTTGCGCGGGGCGTTGAACAGCGCCTCATCCAGGATGCCCTGGCGCTTCGCCACGATGGTGGGGATGAGCGCCTGCCCGGCCACGTTCACCGCGGTGCGGCCCATGTCCAGGATCGGATCGATCGCCAGCAGGAGCCCGACGCCGGCCAGCGGCAATCCCAGCGTGGAGAGCGTCAGCGTGAGCATCACGACGGCGCCGGTGGTGCCGGCGGTCGCGGCCGAGCCCAGCACGGAGACGAGGGCGATCAGCAGATACTGGGTGAAGTCCAGCTGGATGCCGAAGAACTGGGCCACGAAGATCGCGGAGATGGCCGGGTAGATCGCGGCGCAGCCGTCCATCTTGGTGGTGGCGCCCAGCGGCACGGCGAAGGAGGCGTAGGCGCGGGGGACGCCCAGGCTGCGTTCGGTAACACGCTGGGTCAGCGGCAGGGTGCCCACCGAGGACCGTGACACGAAGGCCAGCTGGACGGCCGGCCAGACGCCCGAGAAGTACTGCTTGACGGAGAGGCCGTGGCTGCGGATCAGGACCGGGTAGACCACGAACAGAACGAGCGCCAGGCCCACGTAGATGGCGAAGGTGAACTTGCCCAGGGAACCGATGGTGTCCCAGCCGTAGATCGCCACGGCATTTCCGATCAGGCCGACAGTCCCGAGCGGGGCGACCCGGATGATCCACCAGAGGACCTTCTGGATCACGGCGAGGGCGGAGGCATTGAGGTTCAGGAAAGGCTCGGCGGCCTTCCCGACCTTCAGTGCTGCGACGCCGACGGCGACCGCGATCACCAGGATCTGCAGGACGTTGAAGCTCACGGCCGTGGTGGCAACGCCGTCGGTCACGGTGGTGCTGGCGCCGAGGCCGAGGAAATTCTTCGGGAACAGCCCGGTCAGGAAGGCCCACCAGTCACCGGACTTGCCCGCGTACTTGGCTTCCTGGGTGATGCCGGTATTGGCGCCGGGCTGCAGGAGCACGCCCAGGCCGATGCCGATCAGCACGGCGATCAATGCGGTGATGGCGAACCAGAGCAGCGTGTTCCAGGCCAGCCGGGCGGCGTTGGAGACGGCGCGCAGGTTGGAGATGGAGCTGACCACGGCGGTGAAGATGAGGGGCACGACGGCGGTCTGCAGCAGCGAGACGTAGCTCGAGCCGATGGTCTGCAGGGTCGCGCCGAGGGCGTTGGGGTTCGCCTTGGTGCTGCCCGTGTACTTAGCCAGGAGGCCGAGGCCCAGGCCTACGATCAGGGCGGCGATGATCTGGAAGCCGAACGAGCCGGCCCATTTGGGCAACTGGAAGCCGGTCTTTCCGGCGGGTGTGGGGGTGCTTGTCTGAGTGCTCACCTGAACACGCTAGGACCGATGCCATTATCACGGCGAACGAATGTTGAGAAATGTTACGGCGCCAGGAATGGGCCCGGCCGCCGGATCCCCTGAAATCCGGCGCCAGGCAAGGACTATGTGAAGTTATTCCGCAGTCCAATGTGGCGATTGTCTCGCGCCGAGTGTGCAGTTCGCGGCAATGTTTTCGAAAAACACTGCCGCGAACTGCCAACTCGCGCATGTCCCGGGGCTGCACCACACGAGTCCCGGCTTATCCCAGCAGCGCCCGCTTGAGGGTGTCCAGGCCTACCGACCCCATGTTGAGCGCCTTGGAGTGGAAGGCCTTGAGGTCGAAGCCGGGGCGGGATTCGAGCTCGGCGCGGATCTGCTCCCAGAGCCGCTGGCCCACCTTGTACGACGGCGCCTGCCCGGGCCAGCCGAGGTAGCGGGTGAACTCGAAGTTGAGCTGGCCCTCGCTGATGGCGAGGTTTTGCTTGAGGAACCCGTAGCCCTTCTCCGGCGTCCAGGTGCCGGAACCCCAGCGTTCGGGGACCTCCAACTCCAGGTGCACGCCAATGTCGAACACCACGCGGGCGGCCCGCATCCGCTGCATGTCCAGCATGCCCATGTGGTCGCCGGGATCCTTGAGGTAGCCCAGTTCCTGCATGAGCTTCTCCGCATAGAGCGCCCAGCCCTCGCCGTGCCCGGAGGTCCAGCAGACGTTGCGGCGCCACTTGTTGAGGAGCTCGCGCCGGTAGGTGGCTGTGGCGACTTGCAGGTGGTGGCCCGGGACGCCCTCGTGGTAGACCGTGGTGGTCTCGGCCCACGTGGTGAAGGTGTCCTCGCCCGGCGGCACGGACCACCACATCCGGCCCGGCCGGCTGAAGTCATCCGAGGGACCGGTGTAGTAGATGCCGCCTTCCTGGGTCGGGGCAATTTTGCACTCGAGGGTCTTCATGACGTCCGGGATGTCGAAGTGCACCCCGGCGAGATCGGCCACCGCCTTGTCCGAGAGCTCCTGCATCCAGGCCTTGAGGGCGTCGGTGCCTTTGAGCTGGCGGGCGGGATCGTTGTCCAGGATCTCCTTGGCTTCCTCGATCGTGGCGCCCGGACGGATCTCGCCGGCCACGCGCTCCTGCTCGGCAATCAGGCGATCGAGTTCCTGCACGCCCCACGCGTAGGTTTCCTCGAGGTCCACCGTGGCGCCCAGGAAGGCGCGGGAGGCCAGCGAGTAGCGCTCGCGGCCCACGGCGTCCTTGTCGGGGGCAACGGACAGCAACTCGGATTCGAGGAAGCCGGCCAGCCGGGAGTAGGCGACGCGCGCGGAGGCGGCGCCGGCGTCGAGCCTGGACTGCACGTCCTCGGGCAGCGGCCCTTCGGCGGTCTTGGCTTCGGCGGCCAGCTTGGCGAAGAAACCGTCCTCCGCGGCATGGTTGGTGGTCTGTTCGATCACGATCCTGACCTGGCGGGCGGCGGCAACTTTGCCGTTCTCCATGGCGGTGCGCAGTGACACGATGTAACCGTCCAGCGCGGCGGGGACGTTGTGCGCGCGTCCGGCGATGTGCTCCCACTGCGCCGCGGTATCCGTCGGCATGAGGTCGAAAATCGCGCGGATATCCTGGGCGGGGGAGGCGATGTTGTTCAGCTCGGCGAGGTCCCAGCCGGAGTCGTGGATTTCCAGCTCCAGGCCCAGTCGCTCGCGCATGGCGTCCAGCGTGACGGCGTCGACGTCGTCAGCCGGCTCCAGGCCGTCCAGGGCGGCGAGGGTCTCGCGGGCGGCGGCGGCGAATTCCTCCTGCCCGGCGGGGGAGAAGTCCTGGTATTCGGTCTCGTGCCCGGGCAGGCCGAGTTCGGTGGCGAAGCTGGGGTTCAGCCGGATCAGTGTGTCCGTGAAGGCGTCGGCTACGGCGTCGATGGCCGTTTGCGGGCGCCGGGGGGCAGTGTCTTCAGTGGTTTCGGTAGTCACCCGAAAGAGACTAGCCGGGCCACAGCGGTTATGAAAGGGTTACTGAACTTTTCCCTCGGACACTCACGCTGCGGTGGAATCTACCCGCGGCTGCGCTTCCACGAGCCGGGGCCGGGCCTGGGCGCCAGCTGCAGTTGCTGCCGGCGGACCCAGTGCCGGGCGCCCGGGTTCTCCGGCGCCGCGGGTTCGGCGCCGCCGAGGGACAGGACGACGGCGGTCAGTGCCGCCAGTTCCTCCGCCGTCGGCTCGCCCTTGACCACGGCAAAGACGGGCCCGGTGCTCTCCGCCGCTGGCTCAACCGCAGATACCTCCGCCGATTTTTCCGCCGGCGTCACAGCGGGATGTTCCCGTGCTTCTTGGCGGGCAGGCTGGCGCGCTTGTCCCGCAGGGCACGCAGTCCCTTGATGATCTGCACGCGGGTCTCGGACGGGGCGATGACGGCGTCGACGTAACCGAGCTGGGCGGCCTGGTACGGGTTGAGCAGCTCGTCCTCGTACTGCCGGATAACCTCGGCGCGCTTGGCCTCGACGTCCCCGCCGGTCTCGGCCACCGCGGCGAGTTCGCGGCGGTACAGGATGTTGACCGCGCCCTGGGCGCCCATGACGCCGATCTGGGCGGTGGGCCAGGCGAGGTTGAGGTCCGCACCCAGCTTCTTGGAGCCCATCACGATGTACGCTCCGCCGTAGGCCTTGCGGGTGATGACCGTCAGCTTGGGCACGGTGGCCTCGGCAAAGGCATAGAGGAGCTTCGCGCCGCGGCGGATAATGCCCTGGAACTCCTGGTCCTTGCCCGGCAGGAAGCCGGGCACATCCACCAGCGTGATGATCGGGATGTTGAAGGCGTCGCAGTGCCGGACAAAGCGGGCGGCCTTCTCCGAGGCGGCGATGTCCAGGGTGCCGGCGAACTGCATGGGCTGGTTCGCGACGATGCCGACGGTGTGCCCTTCGACCCGGCCGTAGCCGATCATGACGTTCGGCGCGTAGAGCGACTGCATCTCCAGGAAGTGCGCATCGTCGACGACCTGCTCGATCACCTTGCGCATGTCGTAGGGCTGGTTGGCGGAGTCCGGGATGAGGGCATCGAGGGCGAGGTCGTCGTCGTCGAGCTCCAGTTCCTGCTGGTGCTCCAGCACGGGGGCTTCGGCGAGGTTGTTGGAGGGCAGGAAGTCCAGCAGTTCACGGACGAACTCGATCGCATCTGCCTCGTCGGCGGCGAGATAGGTGGAGGTTCCCGTGGTGGCGTTGTGCTGGCGCGCGCCGCCGAGGGTCTCCATGTCCACGTCCTCTCCCGTGACGGTCTTGATGACGTCCGGGCCGGTGATGAACATGTGCGAGGTCTTGTCCACCATGACCACAAAGTCGGTCAGGGCGGGGGAGTAGGCAGCGCCGCCGGCGGAGGGGCCCATGATGAGGGAGACCTGCGGGACGACGCCGGACGCGTGGACGTTGTTGCGGAAGATGTCCGCGAACATCGCCAGCGAGGCCACGCCTTCCTGGATGCGGGCGCCGCCGCCGTCGAGGATGCCGACCACGGGGCAGCCGTTGCGCAGCGCGAACTCCTGGACCTTGACGATCTTCTCGCCGTTGACCTGGCTCAGCGAGCCGCCATAGACGGAGAAGTCCTGGCTGTACACCGCTACCGGGCGGCCGTCGACAGTGCCGTAGCCGGAGACCAGGCCGTCACCGAGCGGCTTCTTCTTCTCCATGCCGAAGGCGGTGGAGCGGTGCACGGCCAGCGCATCGAACTCGACGAAGGATCCGGCGTCCAGCAGCAGGTCGATGCGCTCGCGGGCCGTGTTCTTGCCCCGGGCATGCTGCTTCTGGATCGCTTCCGGGCCGGAGGGCTGCTCAGCACGGGCCTGGCGGTCGCGGAAGTCGGCAATCTTTCCCGCAGTCGTGGTCAGATCGTGGCTCATCAAGTATCTCCGGCTCTGTTGCTGGTTATTCTGGCGTTCAGTGGCGCTTCCCCGCGGGGCGGTTTAGTCGGATTCCGCAAATTCCGGCGAATCCTGCGGGCCATGATGGCAAGTCTAGTGACGGACGCGGCCCAGACCGCTGTAGAAACCCTACAATTTTCGCTCCTACCCTCACGGTGACCGCAACGGGCGGCCGGGCAGAGTGCAGTGCAGTGCGGCAGCGCGGCAGTGCGGCAGTGCGGGGCGGCGGCACGCCCGCAATGTTACTCGTGAGTAACATAAGTCGGCTAGAGTGTCCTCATGACTTCGAGCAATGATGCTTCGGGCACCGCCCCTCACTCCCAGCAACCAGGGCCGTACCAGGCCGCCGGTTCCCTCCAGGGCCGCACCATCCTCATCTCCGGGGGGAGCCGCGGCATCGGCCTGGCAATCGCCACCCGCGCCGCGCAGGACGGTGCCAACATCGTCCTGATGGCCAAGACCGGCCAGCCGCACGCCAAGCTGGCGGGCACGGTGTACTCCGCCGCCGAACAGATCGAGGCGGCCGGCGGACAGGCGCTGCCGCTGGTCGGCGATGTGCGCAATGACGACGACGTCGCCGGGGCGGTTGCCGCCGCCGTCGAACGTTTCGGCGGGATCGACATCGTCATCAACAACGCCTCCGCGATCGACCTGTCCAAGACCGACCACGTCGACATGAAGCGCTACGACCTCATGCAGGACATCAACGTCCGCGGCACGTTCCTGCTCTCCAAGCTGGCCCTGCCCGCGCTGCGGGAGTCCGGCGCCGGGCAGATCCTGACACTGTCCCCGCCGCTGAACCTCGATCCCAAATGGGCCGGCATGCACCTGGCGTACACCATGGCCAAGTACGGCATGAGCCTGACCACCCTGGGCCTGGCCGAGGAACTCAAGGTGGACGGCGTCAGCGTCAACTCCCTATGGCCCTGCACCCTGATCGACACCGCCGCCATCCGCAACATGCCGGGCGGGGAACAGATCGTCAAGGGTGCCCGCGGCCCCGGGATCATGGCGGACGCGGCGCATGCCGTGCTGACGAACAGCAACGCGATCCCGGAATCGGGCAGCTGGAGCGGAAACTTCTACACCGACGAGCAGGTCCTGGCCGCTGCCGGCGTCACGGACTTCAGCCCGTACAGCCTCGGCGCGCCGGAAAACCGGCTGGTGCCTGACATTTTCCTCTGAGTTTCCTGCGGATCCGGGCTCGGGCCGGTTCGCCCCGGACGCCGGTGCGGTAACTCGGTAGGATTCTAAGCATGGAAGCCGCGCAGGAAGCCCCGGAACGTCCGCCCCTTGACCTGAATGAACTCAGCGACGAGGGGTTCCTGTCCGCCACTGGCATTCCGCAGCTCACAGTGGTGGAGTCCACCGGATCCACCAACGCGGATCTGCTGCGCGGTGTCACCGAGGATCCCAGCGCCTACCCTGACCTCACCGTGCTGGCCGCCGAATACCAGAGCGCTGCCCGCGGCCGCCTGGACCGCCGCTGGGAAGCACCCGCCCGCAGCTCCGTCTCTGTCTCGCTGGTGCTCCGTCCGGTCAACGCCGAGGGCCGGCCGCTGCCCACCCAAAGCTACTCCTGGCTTTCGCTGCTCGCGGCCCTGGCCCTCCGGGAGGCGCTCCTGGACACGGCAGGTCTCCCCGCCGAGCTCAAATGGCCCAACGACGTGCTGGTCCGCGGCAAGAAGATCGCCGGCATCCTCGCCCAGCTTGGGCCGCTGGACGCCGGCGCGGTGCCTCCGGTGGTGCTCGGCACCGGGCTGAACGTCACCCTCACCGGGGCCGAACTGCCGGTCCCCACCGCCACCTCCGTGCTCCTGGAACACCCGACGACGGCGGACCGGACGCTCCTGCTGAAGAGCTATCTCTCCCGTTTCGCCACGCTCTACCGCAGCTTCTGCAACGCCGACGGCGACCCCACCGCCGGAATGTCCGGCGGCCCCTCGCTGCATAAGCGGGTGGAGCACCTCCTGACCACCCTCGGCAAGCAGGTGCGCGCCCAGCTCCCCGGCGACCACGAAATCATCGGCCATGCCACGCGCCTGGACGACTACGGTTCCCTCATGGTGGTTGACGCCGGGGGCCACGAGCACGTGGTCACCGCCGGCGACGTGGTGCACCTGCGTCCGTGGACTCCGCCGGGGCAGGGGAACGAGGGCACCGGCGGGAACTCCGGCGGAAAGAGCGCCCGCAGCGACGAAAGCGGCTATGCGTAAAGAGCTCCTCCCGGGCGAGCAAGTGATTGTGGTGACCCGCCCGCAGCCCCGGACCCTGATTGTTCCGGCGCTGGTGTTCATTGCTGTTCCTGCCCTGGCCGCCTATGCCTGCGCCTGGATTGTGAAGGGCGGCCCGGCCAGGCTGGCCCCGATCATCGCGAAGGAGACGAAGGACCAGACTCCGTGGCTGATCGGAGTCTGCGTGGGAGTGGCTGCCTGGGTGCTGCTGGGCTACTGCCTGCCCCGGGTCATGTCCTGGCACGCCACGAGGTACACCCTGACCAGCCAGCGGCTCATTGCCCGGTACGGCATGCTCAGGCGGCGCGACCAGCAGGTTTCGCTGCCCGCCGTCCGACATGTGGTCATCCATCAGTCGTTGCTCCAACGCTTAGTGCGTTCAGGGAACATATCCTTGGATACCGGGTACCCCTCCAGCACGGTGGTTCCCGACGTCCCGGAAGCCGCGACGTTCCGAAATTACCTTCTCGACGCCATCAACGACCTCCCGCGGGAGGCTCCTGGGGCCGGAGACCTGATGCACAACCCCGATGCGGCCTGGCCGTGGGAGACGAGAGAAGGTGGAAGAGATGAGCGCTGAAAACGTTGACCGGGCAACCGGACTCCTGGCCGAAGAACCGTCCCAGGTTACGGACGCCGTCGTCGAGACCGCCAGCCTTGAAGCAGCCGTCCTCGATTCCGCCGCCGAAAACATCAGCGGCGGGCAGCCCGCCGTCGACCCAGCCGCCGACACCGCGGAAGTTGCCGCCGTGGACGTTGCCGCCGCGGAACCCGACGACGCCGATTCCGTCGACGCCGACTCGGACCCCGCCGACGCCGACACCGAAGCAGCCCCCGAAGGCACCCAGGCACCGGCCGCCGCGCCGCCCACCGGCACCATGTCAGCCGAACGCGTGGCCTTGAAGGCCCTGGAGCAACGGCTCCTCGGCGGGGAGCGCAAGCTCCGCCGCCGCGAGGTGGCCGCCGGCGCCGGGCTGTCCCTGCTGTCCGCCCGGAAACTCTGGCGTGCACTGGGCTTTCCCAACATCGGGGACGAGGATGTTGCCTTCACCGAAAACGACCAGTCCGCGCTGAACACCATCGTGGACCTGGTCCGGGCCGGGAAACTCACCGAGGAAGCCGCGATTTCCGTCACCCGCGCGATCGGCCAGATGACGGACCGCATGGTGGTGTGGCAGATCGAGGCCCTCGTGGAGGACCTGGTCCACCAGCAGGACCTGACGGACGCCGTGGCCCGCAAGCGACTGGTCAGCGAGCTGCCGTCCCTCGTGGACGCGCTCGAGGACATGCTGGCCTACTCCTGGCGGCGCCAGCTCAACGCCGGGGTCCAGCGACTGGCCGTCCGGGCCGAGGCTGGTCTGGCGTCCAGCGAGGAAGGGCGCGAAGGGGACGAGGACGACGCACCCCTGCCGCTGGCCCGTGCGGTGGGATTCGCGGACCTGGTCTCCTATACAAGCCTGTCCCGCCGGATGAACGAAAAGACGCTGGCGCAGCTGGTGCAGCGCTTCGAGAACAAGTGCGCCGAGATCATTTCCGTCGGCGGCGGGCGCCTGGTGAAAACGGTGGGCGATGAAGTCCTTTATATTGCCGAAACGCCGGCGGCGGGCGCCGAGATCTCGCTGGCCCTGTGCCAGGCCTTCACCGAGGACGAGATCCTGCCTGAGGCGCGGGTCGCCATGGTCTGGGGCCGCATCCTCTCCCGCCTGGGCGACATCTACGGGCCCACGGTGAACCTCGCGGCGCGGTTGACCGCCTTGGCCGACCCGGGAACCGTTCTGGTGGACTCCATGACCGCAGCCGCCCTGGAAAACGACGAACGCTTCGTGCTGCTGCCCCGGCCGGCTGAGGATGTGCGGGGATTCGGCGAAATCCACCCGGTCCAGCTGCTGCGCGGAAGCGGCCGCGGACTGGTTCTTGACTAGGGTCCCGGACGAGGGTCCCGGACGAGGGTCCCGGACGAGGGTCCCGGACGAGGACCCGGCACGCTCCGCGCGGGGCTCCCGGACTGCGCACGCACCGGCCCCGGAACGCCGCCGGCGGGCATTCCAGCCCGATCCCCGGTAGTATCCCGGTAACGCACGGCCCGGCCGCGGGCCACGGACAAGGGGAGGTCCCGGCATGCCGAGCACGCTTGGGCTGATTCCCGCCGTCACCACACCGGACGCGATCCGGACCGCCCTTGCGGCGGGGGAGCCCGCCCACGTCCGCGCAGGTTCCACCGTCCACTTCGGTGACCGCTCCTTCTACCTAGGACAGGCATGAATTCCCAGCCGGCCGCCGTTCCCTCCTCCGCTGATCCGGGCGCCTCCCCTGATCCAGGCGCATCCCCTGCGCCCGTGATCGCCCCGCTGAGCCTCCGGCTCAACTGCGGCTACGGCACGGACCGCGGCCTGCGCCGCGAAATGAACGAGGACTCCTTCATCGCCTCCGATCCCGTCTTCGCCGTGGCGGACGGCATGGGCGGCCACGAGGCCGGCGAGATCGCGAGCGGCATCTGCGTCCGGACCCTCGCCCGGATCCCCCAGCAGGCGAGCGGGGAGCGCGACGCAACCGCCGGCGTCGTGCAGGAGTATCTGCTCATGGCCGACGAGAGCATCCGGGAGGCCACCGGCTCCCGCGCCGGGACCACGCTCTCCGGCGTCGTGGTGGTGGAGCAGCTGGGAGTCCCGCACTGGCTGGTGCTGAACATCGGAGACTCCCGCACCTACCGGCTCAGCCAGGGCACGCTGAGCCAGGTCAGTGTGGACCACTCCGAGGTCCAGGAACTGGTGGACGCCGGGCAGATCACCCGGGCCCAGGCCGCCGTGCACCCGCGCCGCCACGTCGTCACCCGCGCCCTCGGCACCGGCGACGAGACGGCGGCCGACTACTGGCTCCTGCCTGTCGAGGACGGCGACCGGATCCTGGTCTGCTCCGACGGGCTTAACGGCGAACTCGACGACGAGCACATCTCCAACATCCTGCGCTCCCACGCGGACCCGCAGGGGGCAGTGGATGAGCTCATCCAGGCGGCGCTGCGCAGCGGCGGCCGGGACAACGTCACATGCATCGTCGTGGATGCCACCAATGTCGGGAACGACGACGGCGCCCGGACTGCGCCGCGCACCGCGGCCGCCGCGGTCACCGCGGAGCAGGAGGACACCCTGCCCCGGACGGATGCGCTGGACCTCACCCCCAGCGGCGAGCTGGCCACCGGCGCCGGTGCTGGCACGGATGATGGCAGGCAGTAAACCGCCGGCTGCAGTCCGCTACCAGCCCGGCAGCTTGGACACCCGTGACCGGACAATGTCGGTGATCTAAGGCAGGATAGGTCTGTGAGCACAGGGAAGACTGCAGCAGGCACCGCAACACCGATTCCGGCCGGGGACCTGGTCCCGTCCGCGGACGTGCGCGAAGAGTACGAGGCCCTCGTTGAACAGGTCCGCAAGCACCGCTTCGCGTACTACCAGGAGGACGCGCCCGTCATCTCCGACGCCGAGTTCGACGGACTCTACCGGCGGCTGGAAACCATCGAGGCCATGCACCCCGAGCTTGTGGCCAACGATTCCCCCACCCAGGAGGTCGGCGGCGAAGTGTCCGCCGCCTTCACCGCCGTCGAACACCTGCAGCGCATGTACAGCCTGGAGGACGTCTTCTCCCTCGAGGAGCTGGAGGCGTGGATCGCCAAGGCCGGGGCCAATATCGCCAAGCTGGGCAACGGCACGCCCGCCTGGCTCACCGAACTCAAGATCGACGGCCTCGCCGTCAACCTGCTCTACCGCGACGGGGTGCTGATCCGGGCCGCCACCCGCGGCGACGGCACCACGGGGGAGGACATCACCCACAACGTCCTCACCATCAAGGAAATACCGCAGCGGCTGAGCGGGGACGGGTTCCCCGCCGAGGTGGAAATCCGCGGCGAGGTCTTCATCCCGTCCAAGGCGTTCACCGAATTCAACGAGGCGCTGATCGCCGCCGGCAAGGCCCCGCTGGCCAACCCGCGCAACGCCGCGGCCGGCTCGCTGAGGCAGAAGGACCCGGCGGAAACCGCCAAGCGGCCGCTGAAGATGTACGTGCACGGCATCGGCGCCCGCGAGGGTCTGCAGACCGCCAGCCAGTCGGACACCTACCGCCAGCTCGCCGAATGGGGACTGCCCACCAGCCCCTACGCCGAGGTGCTGCCGGGGCTGGCGGACGTGCTGGCCTTCATCACCCGCTACGGGGACCAGCGGCACAGCCTCACCCACGAGATCGACGGCATCGTGGTCAAAGTGGACGACTTCGCCACCCAGCGGGCGCTTGGCTACACCTCGCGGGTGCCGCGCTGGGCTGTCGCGTACAAGTACCCGCCGGAGGAAGTGAACACCAAGCTGCTGGACATTGCGGTCAACGTGGGCCGCACGGGCCGCGTCACCCCTTACGGCGTGATGGAGCCGGTCAAGGTTGCCGGCTCCACGGTGGAAATGGCCACCCTCCACAACCAGGAGGTGGTCAAGGCCAAGGGCGTCAAAATCGGCGACATCGTGGTGCTCCGCAAGGCCGGGGACGTGATCCCGGAAATCGTGGGGCCGGTCCTGGCCCTCCGGGACCAGCAGGACCCTCCGGTCCGGGACTTTGTGATGCCCACCCAATGCCCTGCCTGCGGCACCCCGCTGGCGCCGGCCAAGGAAGGGGACGTGGACATCCGCTGCCCCAACTCCCGGTCCTGCCCGGCGCAGCTGCGCGAACGCGTCTTCCACCTCGCTGGCCGCGGCGCCTTCGACATCGAGGCCCTCGGCTGGGAAGCCGCCATCGCCCTGACCCAGCCCGCCGAGCCCGACGTCGCGCCGCTCACCACCGAGGCGAACCTCTTCCGGCTGACGCCCGCTGACCTCGCGGACGTCAGGATCCGGCGGGAAAAGCGCTCCAAGGGCGTGGCGAGCGGCGAGTTCGAACTCGTGCCCTATTTCTTCAGCAAGGGCACCGCGAAGACCCCGTCCAAGCCCACGGCGACCACCGAGAAGCTGTTCCGGGAACTGGACAAGGCAAAGACCCAGCCGCTCTGGCGTGTCCTGGTGGCGCTGTCCATCCGGCATGTGGGCCCGCGGGCCTCCCGCGCCCTCGCGACCGCGTTCGGGAGCATGGACGCGATCCGGAAGGCCTCGGAAGAGGAGCTCGCCAACGTCGACGGCGTCGGGCCGGTGATCGCCGCAGCCCTGACCGAATGGTTCGCCGAGGACTGGCACCGCGGGATCGTGGACACCTGGGCGGCCGACGGCGTCCGGATGGAGGACGAGCGCGACGAGTCCATGCCGCGGACCCTGGAGGGGCTGACCATCGTCGTCACCGGGAGCCTTGAGGGTTTCAGCCGGGACGAGGCGAAGGAAGCCATCCTGATCCGCGGCGGCAAGGCGGCCGGTTCGGTCTCTAAGAACACCAGCTACGTCGTGGCGGGCGAGAACGCTGGCACCAAGCTGGACAAGGCCGAACAGCTGGGGGTGCCGGTCCTGGATGAGGACGGCTTCCGCGCACTGCTCGCCGACGGCCCGGCGGGCGGCGCGGCGGAGTCCGCCGAAGAAGACCTCCCGGAAGGTGAGGGCGAATGAGCTCCGGTCCCGCCACCCCGCCGGACGCCGGCGCGGCACCCGGCACTGCCGTCCTGCTTCAGCTGGCGCAGGCGGCGGCGGCGGCCGGGGCCGCAGTCCTGGCCGGCCGTGACGCGGCCGGGCTGGACGTCAGCAACAAGGGCGACTCGGGGGACTGGGTGACCGCCTTCGACCTCGCAGCGGAAACCGCCGTCCGGGACGTCATCACGGCGGCGCGGCCCTTCGACACCATCACCGGGGAGGAGGGCGGCACTGTCCTTCCGGCGTCCCCGAACGGCTACCGTTGGTCGATCGACCCGCTGGACGGCACCACCAACTTCATCCGCAACATCGTCTACTACGGCACCTCCGTCGCTGTGGCAGACCCCGACGGCGTGTGGCTTGCCGGCGTCGTCAACGCCCCGGCCCTGGGCCGCACCTATTTCGCCTCGCGCGGCCACGGGGCCTGGTGCCAGGAAAAGGGCCGGCTGACGCAGCTGGTAGGACCCGTCCCCGGACGTACCGGTCAGATCCTGGCCACCGGCTTCAGCTACGATCCCGCCGTCCGGGCCGAGCAGGCCGCAGGCCTGGCCAGCGTCATGGAGGGTTTTGCCGATGTCCGCCGCCTCGGCTCCGCGGCGTTGGATCTGTGTCTCGTGGCCGACGGAACCCACGATGCGTACGGCGAACGCGGCCTCAACGAGCACGACTTCGCCGCGGGCACCCTGATTGCCGAGGAAGCCGGCTGCTGGGTGCGGCGGCCGCGCCTTACCAGCCCGCTGGCCGGCGGACCCTCCGACGACGAACGCCTCGCAGCCTGGACCTGCGCCGGGACGCTGGAGCTGTCCGGAAAATTCCCGCTCTGAGGGCGCGCTCCTTGCGGGCGGCTGATAGTTCGATCACGGAAACTGCCGTTCGGGGGCATGCGCTGCGCGTCCGCCCGTAGCATGGACACGTGCATGCCCAGATCCTCATCCGTCCCGCCGTTCCCGCCGACCACGACGCCATCGCGCGCATTACCCGGGACGCCTATCTGGCCGCGGGCCACTTCGAGAGCGCCGACCACCCCTATATGCGCCAGATCCAGGACGTGGCCAGGCGGGCAGCGCAGGCCACCATCTGGGTGGCGGAACGCGACGGCGCCGTCGTCGGCTCCGTGACCCTCGCCGTCGCCGGCGAACCCTACGCGGATATAGCCCGCGACGACGAGCTGGAATTCCGGATGCTCGTGGTGGATACGGCCGTGCAGCGCAGCGGTGCCGGCAAGGCGATGGTCCTGGCCATCCTGGAGCACGCCAGATCGCTGCCCGGCATCAACGCCGTGGCGCTGACCACCGGCCTGACCTGGGAAAGCGCCCACGGGCTCTATCTCAAGACCGGCTTCCAGCGCGCGCCCGAGCGCGACTGGGTGGTGCCGGACACCGACATCAAACTGCTCGTCTACCGCCAGGAGCTCGTCCGCACCGTGGGGTAGGGTTCTTCCAACCCGCACGCACAGGCAACGACTACCTGGAGGACCCATGGCACCGCACATCCCCGGCTCAATCGACGGGAAGCTCCTCGGCCTGTACCTTTCGGACCACCTGACCGGGGCCACTGCCGGCGTCTCCCGGATCCAGCGCATGGCCGAGGCCTTCGCGGACACCCCGGTGTCCGCCGAACTTTCCCGGGTCAGCGCGGAAATCACCAGGGAGCGCGACGTGCTCCTCGGTCTGATCCGGGACCTGGGCGTCCGGCAGCGCCCGCATCGCCAGGCTGCAGCCTGGCTGGCCGAGCACGCCGGCCGGCTGAAGCTGAACGGACGCATCGTGCGCCGGTCCCCGATGACCATGGTGCTGGAGGCCGAGCTGATGCGCGCCGCGATCCTGGGAAAGCTCGGCGGCTGGCAGACCCTGGAAGAGCTGGCACCCGAGCTCGGACTGGACCCGGACACGTTCGTGAAGCTCGGCGAGGAGGCCCGCTCGCAGATAGAGGCCCTGAGCCGCGTCCACGAACACGCCCGCCGCAATGCCTTCCGCAAGCACGGGGACATCAGCGCCTGAAAGCAACGCGGGGTCACTTGGCGCCCATCGTGGCGTCCCGGATGGGCCGTACGTGACCCTTCGTTGCTTGGCAGGGGGTTAACGGCCCGACGCCGGCGGCAGGCCGTAGCGGTGCTCCGGCCGTCCGGTTGTGCCATACCGCAGCTGGATGTCGACGGCGCCGTCGTCCGCCAGTGATGACAGGTACCGCTGGGCAGTGGCCCGGGAGACCCCCACCCGTGCGGCGACCTCGGCTGCCGAGTACTGTTCGCCTGGCACGAGCGACTCCAGCACCGCGGCCTCCGTCGCGGACCGGGGTTTTGCCGATGCCGTTACGTCACCGGGGATGAGGGCACGCTTCGCCCGTTCCACCGTGTCCTGGTCCACGGACCCCGGCTGCGCCAGGATCCGGCGGTAGCGCGCATAGGAGCGCAGCTGCTGGGAGAGAGATTCGGCCGTGAATGGCTTCAGCAGGTAGCCCAGCGCCCCGCGGCGGAACGCGATCCGGAGGGACGCAGTGTCCGAGGCCGCGCTGAGGATCATGGTGTCCACATCCAGCTGGCGGAGCAGGTCAAGCCCCGAGGCATCCGGCAGGTACACGTCCAGCAGCACCAGGTCCGGGCGCAGGCTGTGGATGGCCTGCAGCGCCAGCGACGCCGATCCGGCCGGCGGCAGGGCCAGGAAACCCGCCACCGAATCCACATAGGCCGCATGCAGCTTGGCGACGTGGAAATCGTCATCCACAATCAGCACCCTGAAATCCTCAGACATCGCTGTCCCTTTCGATTGGCTCTGCGGCTGGCTCGGTGGCCGGTTGGGCGTCTGGCGCCCCCGTTGTCCCGGCTGTTGTCCCGGGCAGGGTGGCCACGAATACTGCCCCCGGCCCGCCGGGGGAGCCCGGATCCAGCACCCGTACGTCGCCGCCGCGGCGGCGCGCGAGCTGGCGGGACAGGGCCAGCCCGAGGCCCTGGCCGCCGCCGGCACGGGCGGGCCGCTCCGCCGTCGTGAATCCTTCCGCGAACACGGCCTCGCTGCCGACGGCCGCCACAGCCGGGCCCAGGCCATCGCCGGAATCGCCGACGACGACGTGCAGCGTGCCGGCACCGCCGCCCTCACCGGGTTCGTCCAGCACCTCCACCTCGACCCAGCGGTCCGTCGCGGAGCCGGCGACGGCGGCGTTGACGGCGTTGTCGATCAGGTTGCCCAGCACCGTGGTGACCTCCTGCGGCTCGGTGACGTGGCCGCGGACCAGCGTTTCCGGGCCCAGGCGCAGGCTCACGCCGCGCTCGTCCGCCTCCACGCCCTTGGCGCCCAGGAACGCCTGCAAGTACGGGTCCTGGAGCAGCTGGGCCTGGTCCACCGGGAAATTCAGCGGGCCGGTCGCCGCCAGCCGGGCCAGGTAGTCGCGGGCCTGCTGGTGCTGGCCGATGCTCATGAAGCCGGCGATCGTGTGGAGCTGGTTGGCGAATTCGTGGCGCTGGGCGCGGAGGGCGGTGGACATGGTGCCCACGGCGTCGAGCTGGCGGGTCAGCTGCTGGAGTTCTGTCCGGTCACGGAGCATGACCACCCAGCCCAGGTCCTCGCGGCCGTGCAGGGCCTTGCGGGCACTGGCGACCAGGACGCGGCCGCCGGCGACGAGTTCCACCGCGTCGCCTTCCGCCGCGTCGGCGCGGGTCAGTGCCAGCAGCTGGGCCGGCACCGGGGCATCGGCCCACGGCGCTCCGGTGAGATCGGGCTGGCCCAGCAAGCGCTGAGCGGCGGAGTTGAACACGCTGATCCGGCCGCCCGCGGCGACGCCGATCACGCCGTCGTCGACGCCCTGCAGGACCGCCACCTGGTCGTGGACCAGGGTGCTGATTTCCTCCGGTTCCAGTCCGAGCGTGAGCCGCTGGAGCCGGCGCCGGAGCAGGAAGGAGGCCAGGACGCCAACCAGCAGGGCACCGGCGGCGGTCAGGGCGATCGGGATGATGTCCCGGGCCAGGCTCTGGCCGATCGTCTCCGTGGAGTAACCCACGCTGACCTCGCCCACCACGGTGTCCGAGCCCGGGGCGAACACCGGGACCTTGGCCCCGGCGGAGGGGCCGAGGGTCCCCGTGTTCCGGGTGGTGACTTCCTTGCCGGCCAGGGCCTCGGACGGGTCGGTGCTGACCCGTTCGCCCAGCCGGTCGGCGTCGGGGTGCGCCAGCCGCAGGCCGGTCTCGTCGGTGATGACCACGAAGAGGGCTCCGGTGCGGGTGCGGGCACCCTCGGCCGCGGCCATCAGCGGGCCGGCCAGCAGCTCGGCGGCCGGGGGAGTGCCCGGCTGGGCGCTGATCTGCTGCACTTCGGCCCGCACCTGCGGGTCCGAGGCCACGGTCCGGGCCAGGGTCAGTGCCTGGTTCTCCGCCTCGCGTCCCAGCCGGTCGTAGGTGAGCCAGCCGTGGACGGCGCTCGTCAGGAGCACCACGAGGGCCACGACCGCCAGCTGGAGCAGCAGGGTCTGCGTGGAGAACCGCAGGGGAGTGCGGCTGGTTAAGCGGCCGATGATGCGGCCGGTTAGGCGGGGCACGGCGGTCCTCCTTCGGGTGTGAGCACAATGCGCAAAATGCGTCCAACAAGCAGTATGCCAATCAAATGAGGCAAAGGCCCGGCCGTGACGCGCGCCACTCTAACGTCTGTTGTACGCATCACACCGGGGTGGTGCGATTCAATGAAGAAGGAGCCGGCCGTGCTGGTATTACTAGGATTCGCCATGATCGCGGTTTTCATGATGCTGATCATGACGAAGAAGCTGACGCCAGTGCTGGCGCTCATCATCGTCCCCACAGTCTTCGGACTCTTCGCCGGCGCCGGACTGGGCATCGGCCCCATGGTCATGGACTCCATGAAGTCGATGACGTCCACGGCAGCCCTGCTGATGTTCGCCATCATCTACTTCGGCCTGATGATCGACGTCGGGCTCTTTGACCGGCTGGTCCGGTTCATCCTGCGCAAGCTCGGCAACGACCCCGCCAAGGTGGTCCTCGGCACGGCCATCCTCGCGGCGGCAGTGTCCCTCGACGGCGACGGCTCCACCACCTTCATCCTCACCACCGCGGCCATGCTGCCGGTCTACCTGCGGCTCAAAATGAGCCCCGTGGTCCTCACCTGTGTCGCCGGCCTCGCCAACGGCACCATGAACATCCTGCCCTGGGGCGGCCCCACCGCCCGTGCCGCAACCGCGCTGAAGATCGACGTCAACGATGTCTTCTTTCCGATGATCCCCTCGCTCATTGCCGGACTCGTTGTGGTCTTCGTTTTCGCCTGGCTCCTGGGCCTGCAGGAACGCAACCGGCTGCGCGCCGTGGCCCCGGAAATCTGGGACACCAACAACACGATCGACGGCGGCTCGCCCCAGGGCGGCACCGGCGGCCGGCGCAAGACCACCCGACCCTCCGGTGGAGCCCCCGCCGGCAGCGGCTCGGTCGCTGTCCTGGAACGCACCGAGGTGCTCGTGGACGATCGCGATTCCGCCATGGCGGACACCGCGCTGGACCCCAACCGCTCCACGCTGCGTCCCAAGCTGTTCTGGTTCAACCTGGGCCTGACGGTTGCAGTCATGGTGACGCTCGTCGCCAACATCATTCCGCTCCCGTTCGTCTTTATGGTGGGTTCCGCCGTCGCCCTGCTGGTCAACTTCCCGAAGGTCAAGGACCAGGGTGCCCAGCTGATCGCGCACGCACCGTCGATCGTCGCCGTCGTCAGCATGGTCTTGGCCGCCGCGGTCCTCACCGGTGTCCTCAACGGCACGGGCATGGTCAAGGCAATGTCGGAATGGCTCGTCGCCATCATCCCCTCCGATATGGGTCCGTTCATGGCCATCATCACCGGCGTGCTGAGCATCCCGATGACGTTCTTCATGAGCAACGACGCCTTCTACTTCGGCGTCCTGCCCGTGCTCAGCGAGACGGCGGCCCACTACGGGGTCAGCGCCGCGGACATGGCACGCGCCTCCATCACAGGCCAGCCCTTCCACCTGCAGAGCCCGCTGGTCCCCGCGATCCTGCTCCTGGTTTCCCTCGCCAAGGTGGACCTGGGTGACCACCACAAGAAGGTCCTCTGGCGCACCGCCGTCATATCCTTGGTCATGCTCGGGGTAGGTGTCCTGACCGGAGCCATCGGCATCGGCTGACACCCCACGCACCAGCAGCAAGCAAAGCGGGGTCACTTACGGCCCGTTCCGGACCTCCGGACGGGCCGTAAGTGACCCCGCGTTGTTTGTCGCAGTCCTTCCAGGTGCCGGAGAGTAACGGCAGTTCAACCCACGTAGACTGGGACGGAAAATAATCCATACCTTGCAGGGGAGATCCATGGCTGCGATCAACCGCGACGACGTCGCGCATCTCGCGCGACTCGCGCACATCGAGATGAGTGCTGAAGAGCTGGACAGGATGGCCGGCGAACTCGCCGTCATCGTTGATTCAGTGAAGTCCGTAAGTGAAGCCGCCGGTGATGACGTCCCGGCCACGTCCCACCCCATCCCGCTGACGAATGTGTTCCGCGAGGACGTTGTGGGCCACACTTTCACGGCCGAGCAGGCACTCTCCGGCGCCCCCGACGCGTACGAAGGCCGCTTCAAGGTCCCGGCAATCCTGGATGAGGGCTAAGAACATGACTGAGAACAACGAACTGATCCGCTCCTCCGCCGCAGCGCTCGCCGGCAAGCTCGCCGCCCGCGAGGTCTCCGCCGTCGAGGTGACCCAGGCCCACCTGGACCGCATCGCCGCCGTCGACGGCAAGGTCCACGCCTTCCTGCACGTCAACACCGACGAAGCCCTCGCCGTCGCCGCCGAGGTGGACGCGATCCGCGCCGCGGGCGGCGCCGCCGCCGAAGAGCTGCACGCCCTCGCCGGTGTGCCGATCGCCGTCAAGGACCTCATCGTCACCATCGGCCAGCCCACCACGGCCGGCTCGAAGATCCTCGAAGGCTGGCACAGCCCCTACGACGCCACCGTCATCAAGCGCCTGCGCGCCGCGAAGATGCCGATCCTGGGCAAGACCAACCTTGACGAATTCGCGATGGGCTCCTCCACGGAGCACTCCGCCTTCGGCCCCACCCACAACCCGTGGGACCTGGACCGGATCCCCGGCGGCTCGGGCGGCGGCTCGGCAGCCGCCGTCGCGGCCTTCGAAGCCCCGCTGGCCCTCGGCACCGACACCGGCGGCTCCATCCGCCAGCCCGGCGCCGTCACCGGAACAGTCGGCGTCAAGCCCACCTACGGCGGCGTGTCCCGCTACGGCGCGATCGCGATGGCCTCCTCGCTGGACCAGATCGGCCCGGTCTCCCGCACCGTGCTGGACTCCGCCCTGCTGCACCAGGTCATCGGCGGGCACGATCCGCACGACTCCACCTCGCTGCCGGACCCGCTGGAGGACCTCGTCGCGGCGGCGTCGACCGGCAACGTGCGCGGCATGAAGATCGGCATCATCAAGGAACTCCACGGCGAGGGCTACCAGGCCGGCGTCGAAAACCGCTTCAACGAGTCCCTCGAGCTGCTCAAGGGCGCCGGCGCGGAAATCGTCGAGGTCTCCTGCCCCAACTTCAAGTACGCCCTGGGCGCCTACTACCTGATCATGCCCTCCGAGGCCTCCTCCAACCTGGCCAAGTTCGACGGCGTCCGGTACGGCCTGCGGGTCCTGCCCGAAGACGGCCCGATGACGATTGAACGCGTCATGGGCGCCACCCGGGCCGCCGGTTTCGGCGACGAGGTCAAGCGCCGCATCATCCTGGGCACCTACGCACTGAGCGCCGGCTACTACGACGCCTACTACGGCTCGGCCCAGAAGGTGCGGACCCTGATCCAGCGCGACTTCGACGCCGCGTTCGCCAAGGCCGACGTGCTGATCTCCCCGACGGCGCCCACCACGGCGTTCAAGCTCGGCGAGAAGCTCAACGACCCGCTGGCAATGTACCTCAACGACGTCGCCACCATCCCCGCCAACATGGCAGGCGTCCCCGGACTGTCCCTGCCCGGCGGCCTGGCCGACGAGGACGGGCTGCCGGTCGGCGTCCAGCTGCTGGCCCCGGCCCGCCAGGACGCCAGGCTGTACCGCGTCGGTGCGGTGCTCGAATCCCTGCTCGAGGCGCAGTGGGGCGGCCCGCTGCTGGACAAGGCTCCCTCGCTGACTGACGCTGCCGTTTCAAGCCACGGAGGTTCCCACTAATGACTGACGCAACCCTCAGCTTCGAAGAGGCGATGGAGAAATACGATCCCGTCCTCGGCTTCGAGGTCCACGTGGAGCTCAACACCAAAACGAAGATGTTCTCCTCCGCGCCGAACGTGTTCGGTGACGAGCCCAACACCAACGTCAACGAGGTGGACCTCGGCATGCCCGGCGTGCTGCCCGTGGTGAACAGGACCGCGATCGAGTCCTCGATCAAGATCGGCCTGGCGCTGAACTGCAAGATCGCCGAGACCTGCCGCTTCGCCCGGAAGAACTACTTCTACCCGGACACCCCGAAGAACTTCCAGACCTCCCAGTACGACGAGCCGATCGCGTACGACGGCTACCTGGACGTCGAGCTCTCCGACGGCACGATCTTCCGCGTCGAAATCGAACGCGCGCACATGGAGGAGGACGCCGGCAAGCTGACCCACATGGGCGGCGCCACCGGCCGTATCCAGGGCGCGGACTACTCCCTGGTGGACTACAACCGCTCCGGTGTGCCGCTGGTCGAGATCGTCACGAAGCCGATCGAGGGCGCCGGGTCCCGCGCGCCCGAGCTCGCGAAGGCGTACGTCGCCGCGGTCCGCGAGATCGTCAAGAACCTCGGCGTCTCGGACGCGAAGATGGAACGCGGCAACGTCCGCTGCGACGCGAATGTCTCGCTGCGCCCGCACGGGCGCGAACGCTTCGGCATCCGCTCTGAGACGAAGAACGTCAACTCCCTGCGCGCAGTCGAACACGCCGTCCGCTACGAGATCCAGCGGCACGCCGCCGTCCTGGACTCCGGCGAGCCAATCGTCCAGGAGACCCGCCACTGGCACGAGGACACCCGGACCACGACGTCGGGCCGGCCCAAGTCCGACGCCGATGACTACCGCTACTTCCCGGAACCGGACCTGGTGCCGATTGTCGCCTCACGCGAGTGGGTCGAGGAGCTCCGGGCCACGCTGCCCGAGCCGCCGGCCGCCCGCCGCAAGCGGCTGCAGGCTGACTGGGGCTACTCCGACCTGGAATTCCGCGACGTCGTCAACGCCGGCGTGATGGACGAGATCGAGGAAACCATCGCCGCCGGCGCCACCGCCACGGTGGCCCGCAAGTGGTGGATGGGCGAGATCGTGGGACGCGCCAAGAACGCCGACGTCGACCCCGGCCAGCTCGGCGTCGCCCCGGCCACCATCGTGGAACTGAACCGGATGGTTGAGGACGGCAAGATCAACAACAAGATGGCCACCGAGGTCCTCGACGGCGTCCTCGCCGGCGAAGGTACCCCGGCGGAAATCGTGGCTAAGCGCGGCCTCGCCGTGGTCTCCGACGACGGGCCCCTGCTTGAAGCGATCGACGCGGCCCTCGCCGCCCAGCCCGGCGTCGCGGACAAGATCCGCGCCGGCAAGCTCCAGGCGGTCGGCGCGATCGTCGGCGGCGTCATGAAGGCCACCCGCGGGCAGGCCGACGCCGGCCGCGTCAAGGAGCTGATCCTGCAGCGCCTCGGCGTCGAAGGCTAAGCCCTAGCCGCCCACCAAATCGGTCATGATGGTCTGCAGTGCGTCGCAGACCATCATGACCGATCGGCGTTTAAGGTTCTCCGGCCGGGCCAGGATGTCGATCCTGCGCCGGGTGCTAATGCCCTCCAGCGGCTTGAGCACAATCGACGGGTTCAGCACGGGCCGCGCGGTGTGCCGCGGCAGCAGGCCGATCACGCTGCCGGTTGCCACGAGCGCCGCGACCGTCGAGTAGTCGTTGATCCGGTGCACGATGTTCAGCTCGCGGCTTGAGACGGCGGCTACGGCGGAGAGCACGTCCGCGGGGGAGTAGCCGGCGTGGCTGGTCACCCAGGGTTCGCCGACGACGTCATCCGCGGTCACCGCACGCTGGCCCGCCAGCCGGTGCGCGGCCGGCAGCGCGACGTCCAGCGGCTCGTGCGCGAGCGGGATCACCGCGACACGCTCCTGGGGCCAGCGCGGGCTGTGGTCCATCCGGTGCGCCAGCACCAGGTCATAGCGGGCCGTGAGGGCCGGGAAGTCCTGCTGGGCCACGTCCTCGTCGGAGAGCAGGATCCGCGGCTGTCCCGGGGCAGCCAGGGCCCGGGCGAGCGGGGCGAACAATGCCTGCCCGGCGCTGTGGAAGCCGCTGAGCGTCACCGGCGCCACCGGTGAGCCGTGGTAGGTGCCGATTGCCGTCCGGGCATCCGCCATGGCGCTGACGACGGCGGCCCCGGCGTCCGCGAGCACCTGGCCGGCCTCGGTCAGCACCAGGTTGCGGCCTTCCTTGCGGGTCAGCGGAACCTCGACGGTCTTCTGCAGGGCGGCGAGCTGCTGGGACACCGCCGAAGGGGTGACACGCAGGGTGTCGGCGACGGCCTTGACGCTGCCCAGAGCCCCGAGTTCCCGGAGCATCTCCAGCTGATGGATTTCCATGCAAACCAGTCTAAGCACGAGCCAAAGCTAAATCGTCGATTGAGAAGAATCTGTTTGTGCTAATGCTTTATCTCCGGGTCTAATGGGGTGAGTTGTCGCACACGTGCCGCCGCGAAGGCCGCGGCCCCATCACAGTTAGGCAGGCCCATGAAGGCTCTCTACAAGGCCGGCGCGCACGCAGGATTCGAGCTGGTGGACCGTCCCGAGCCGGAGACCGGCCCCGGAGACGTCAAGATCCGCGTCATCACCACCGGCATTTGTGGCACCGACCTGCATATCCAGGCCTGGGACGCCTGGGCTCAGGGCATCATCAACGCCCCGCTGATCGCAGGCCACGAGTTCTACGGCGAAGTCGTCGAGACCGGCGGGGACGTCCTGGACGTCCGGGTCGGGGACCGCGTCTCCGGCGAAGGCCACATCGTCTGCGGGATCTGCCGCAACTGCCGGGCCGGCCGCAAGCAGATGTGCATCAACACCGTCAGCGTCGGCGTGCAGCGCGACGGCGCGTTCGCCGAATACGTCGTCATCCCCGAAACCAACGTCTGGGTCCACCAGGACCCCTCCGTGACGCCGGAACTCGGTGCCATCTTCGACCCCTTCGGCAACGCCGTCCACACCGCGCTCAGCTTCCCGCTCGTCGGCGAGGACGTCCTGATCACCGGCGCGGGCCCCATCGGGCTCATGGCGATCGCCGTCGCACGCCACGCCGGCGCGCGGAAGATCGCCATCACGGACATCTCCGCCCCGCGGCTGGCGCTGGCCCGGGCCCTCGGCGTCGACCTCGCGATCGACGTCTCGAAGATGCGCGTCAAGGACGCCCAGCGTGAACTGGGCATGCGCGAGGGGTTCGACATCGGCATGGAAATGTCGGGACACCCCACGGCACTGCCTGAGATGATCGAGAACATGAACCACGGCGGCCGGATCGCGATGCTGGGACTGCCCAGCCAGTCCATCGACATCGACTGGGGCAAAGTGGTCACGCATATGCTGACCATGAAAGGCATCTACGGCCGCGAAATGTTCGAGACCTGGTACGCCATGAGCGCCATGCTGTCCTCCAGCCCGGTCCTGCACGCCAACATCTCGGCCGTCGTGACGGACACCCTGCCCGCCACGGACTGGGAAAAGGGCTTCGAGATCGCCCGCGCCGGCGTCGGCGGCAAGGTGGTCCTCGACTGGACCTGCTTCTAACCCGCCACCGTTCCGGCCCACCGACCCCACCAGCTGAGGAGCCCACCGCAATGTATTCAGCCATCAAGGACCAGTTGCAGCACGAACTCGAAGAGATCCGCAACGCCGGCCTGTTCAAGACCGAGCGGCACATTGATTCGCCCCAGGCCAACCGCGTCAAGGCCGGCCGGATCGGCGAGTCCGGTGCGGACGTCCTGAACTTCTGCGCCAACAACTACCTCGGCCTCGCGGACCACCCGGAGATCATCGCAGCCGCCAAGACGGCCATGGACGAGCGCGGGTTCGGCATGGCCAGCGTGCGCTTCATCTGCGGCACCCAGGACCTGCACCTGGCCTTGGAAAAGCGCGTCTCGCAGTTCCTCGGCACCGAGGACACCATCCTGTTCTCCAGCTGCTTCGACGCCAACGGCGGCGTGTTCGAATCTCTCTTCGGCCCGGAAGACGCCGTCATCTCCGACGCGCTGAACCACGCCTCGATCATCGACGGCATCCGGCTCTGCAAGGCCCAGCGCTTCCGCTACGCCAACCAGGACATGGCGGACCTCGAAGCCAGGCTGGTCGAGGCCACCACGCAGGAGAACCCGGCCCGCCGCAAGATCATCGTCACCGACGGCGTCTTCTCGATGGACGGCTTCCTCGCCCCGCTCGAGGCCATCTGCGACCTTGCCGAGAAGTACGACGCCATGGTCATGGTGGACGATTCCCACGCCGTCGGCTTCATGGGAGCCACCGGGGCCGGCACTCCGGAGCACGCCGGCGTCTCGGAACGCGTGGACATCTACACCGGCACCTTCGGCAAGGCCCTGGGCGGCGCCTCCGGCGGCTACGTCTCCGGCCGCCGCGAGGTTGTGGCCATGCTCCGCCAGAAGGCGCGCCCGTACTTGTTCTCCAACTCACTCGCCCCGGCGATCGTGGCCGCCACGCTCAAGGCACTGGACCTCGTGGAGGGCTCCGGCGAACTGCGCAGCCGGCTCTTCGCCAACGCGGAGCTCTTCCGGAACCGGATGAGCGAGGAAGGCTTCGAGCTGCTTCCCGGCGAACACGCCATTGTCCCGGTCATGTTCGGGGACGCCGTCATGGCCGCGAAGGTGGCCGATGCCATGCTGCACCACGGCGTCTTCGTGACCGCGTTCAGCTACCCGGTGGTACCCAAGGGTGCGGCCCGGATCCGCGTCCAGCTCTCCGCCGCGCACAGCGCCGAAGACGTGGAGTCCTGTGTCCGGGCCTTCGTGCGCAGCCGCGAGACGGTGGCCGCCAACTCGTAGGGCTCTGCCGCCCGCGGTGCGGAAAGTGCTGACGCGACCTCCTGTCGGGTGCAAGGATGGAGGCATGTCAGCTAAATACGATGTCGTGATCGTGGGCGGCGGAATTGCCGGCCTGTCCCTTGCCTCCGCCCTCGCCGGCAAATGCAGCGTGGCACTGGTCGAAGCCGAGCAGTCGCTGGGGTACCACACCTCTGCCCGCTCGGCCCGGCAGCTGATTCCCAGCTACGGGCCGCCGGTGGTCCGGGACCTGACCATGCGCACGCTGGACCTTATCGGCACCCGCGAGGGTACGCGGCCTGAACCTGTGCTCTCACCGCGCCGGTTCATGCTGATCGGCGACGAGGACGCCGTCCAGCAGCAGGCCAGCGGCTTCATGCACCGGATCAGCCATGCCGAAGCCCTGAAAATCTGCCCGGCGCTCAGACCGGATTCCTTCTCCGCCGCCGGCCTCGACTCCGGATCCTTCGCCTGCAACGCGTCCTTGCTGCTGGAAGACCACCGGGAGTGGGCGGTGGAGGGCGGCGTGGACATCATCACCGGCGCGAAGGTCCACTCGGCGCAGCGGCTCGGCTCCGGCTGGGAGCTGGGCGCCGGGCAGGAAGGCATCCAGGCCGCCGTCGTGGTCAATGCCGCCGGCGCCTGGGCGGACGAATTCGCGGTGCTCAGCGGCGTCGAGAAGCTCGGGCTCCAGCCCTACCGCCGCACCGCCGCAATCGTCGACGTCGAGCATCCCCTCCCGCAGGGCTGCCCGATGGTGGCCGCCGCGGACGAAAGCTTCTACTTCCGGACGGACGGACGGCGTCAGGTGCTGATTTCCCCGTCCGAAGCCGTGCCGAGCGGCCCTGAGGACGCCCGGCCCCATCCGGGCGACATCGAGGCGCTGATCACCCGGCTCAACACCGTCACCACGATGGGGATCGGCGGTATCAGCCGGGCCTGGACCGGACTGCGGACCGAAGCCGCCGACGGCATCCCCGTGGTGGGGTTCGACGCCGAAGCCCCCGGATTCTTCTGGCTCGCCGGCCAGGGCGGCTACGGTTTCCAGACCTCGTCCGGCATCGCCGAACTGGCCGCCGGGCTGATCCTGGCGGGGCAGGGGACAGCCACCGGTGAAGCTGCCGGTCCGGCATCCCGGACAGCGGACGCGCTGGCGGCGACCCGCTGGTCCATCCGGCGCTGAAGAATGGACCCATGAGCACCCTGATCACCAACATCGCCGAACTGATGACCCAGGACGCGGAACACCGCGTCCTCCGCGCAGCCGCCGTGGTGATCGAGGGCGAGCGGATCGCGTGGCTTGGTGCCGCCGAGGACGCGCCGGCCGCCGATGAGGCCGTCGACGCCGGCGGCCGGGCCCTGCTGCCGGGCTGGGTCGATTCCCATACGCACCTGATCTTCGCCGGGGACCGGACGGCGGAGTTCGAGGCCCGGATGGCGGGAGAGAGCTACAGCGCCGGCGGCATCGCCGTGACCACCGGCGCCACCCGGAGCACCAGCGATTTCGACCTCACCCGGCTGGCGATGGGCCGGGTGGCCGAGGCCGTCGCCCAGGGCACCACCTACCTCGAAACCAAGACCGGGTACGGCCTCGACGTCGAGAACGAGGCCCGCAGCGCCCGGATAGCCTCCACCGTGGCCGATGAGGTCACCTTCCTCGGCGCCCATCTGGTGCCCGCCGGGATGGACGCCGGAGAGTACACGGAGCTGGTCTGCGGGCCGATGCTATCCGCCGTCCGGCCGTTCGTGCGCTGGGCCGACGTCTTCTGCGAGCGGGGCGCCTTCACAGAGGACCAGTCCCGGCGCGTGCTCCGGGCCTGCAAGGACGCCGGGCTGGGCCTGCGGGTGCACGGCAACCAGCTCGGCGAGGGCCCCGGCGTGCGGCTCGCGGTCGAGTTCGGCGCCGCCAGCGTAGACCACGTGAACTACCTGTCCTCGGCGGACATCGACGCCCTCGCGGCGAGCTGGTCCGGCTGGGACGCGGGAACCGGCCGGCATGGAACCGTGGCGACCTGCCTGCCGGCCTGCGACCTGTCCACCCGCCAGCCCCTGGCACCGGGCCGGGAACTGCTCGACGCCGGCGTGCAGCTCGCGCTGGCGTCCAACTGCAACCCGGGCACCTCCTACACCAGCTCCATGGCGTTCTGCGTCACCACCGCGGTGCTGCAGATGCGGCTCAGCGTCCACGAGGCCGTCCGGGCCGCGACGTACGGCGGCGCGCTGGCCCTCGGCCGGGAGGCCGGGAACGACGCCGACGGCGAACGCGCGGTGGGCTCGATCGCCGTCGGACACCGCGCGGACCTGCACCTGCTCAAGGCGCCGTCCGCCACGCACCTGGCCTACCGGCCCGGCATTCCGCTGACCCACGCCGTCTGGCGGGCGGGAGTGCGCGCACGCTGAATCCGGAGTCAGCCCCGCCCGCTAGAAGACCATCGGCGGGGCATCCAGGACGGTCTCATCGACGCGGCGGGCCTCCCACTGACTGAACGCCTTGTCGAGGTCGTATTTGCCGTCCGCGCTGCGGTACAGGGTGCGGACCTCCGCGTTGTCCGGGTTGTTGAGGGATTCGAAGTACTCCACCGACCAGTGGAACCAGCGCATGCAGAACAGCCGCATGGTCAGCCCGTGCGTCACGAACAGCGCGTTGGGGGCGTAGTCCGGCCGGGACCAGTGCCGGTAGAGGGTTTCCATGAAGGAGGACACCCGGTCATAGACATCGGAGCCGGACTCGCCTTCCCGGAAGCGGTAGAAGAAGTGGCCGTAGGCATTGCGGAGCTCTTTCTGGTCCTCGATCTCCCCGGCGATCTGGAAGTTGGCCCAGTCCTGCTCCCGCAGCCTCGGCTCCTCGATGACCCGCTCCACCAGCGGACCGAGGTTGAGCGCCTCGAGGGTCTGGTAGGCGCGCAGGTAGGGCGAGACGTACACACAGGCCGGCCGGCCGTCCAGGAGCCGCCGGACCTGCTCGCCGGCCGTCCGGGCCTGTTGCACGCCGAGTTCGGTCAGCGGGATCCGGTAGTCGGGCACCCGGTTGTAGATCGACGTGTCGGCGTTGGCGGCAGACTGGCCGTGCCGGATCATGATGATTTTTCCGGGCGCACTCATAAGACCCAAGCATAGGCCCGGGCGCGGCGCATCCCCGGCAACGGGACGGTTCAGGCAACTGCCGGAAACTACGGGCAAGATAGGAACATGTTCGTTCCTTCCCGCCGCCGGCTGCGGATAGAAGTCTGGATTGTCCTGGGCCTGTCACTGGGACAGTCAGCGGTCTATTCGATCGTGCAGCTGCTGGACAAGATGACCCGGGCGCCGCTGGCGGAGGGCACGTCCACACTGAACCGCTCGCAAAGCCCCCGCGAGTACTTTGACCTGACCTACCAGCTGCTGGACATCTTCTTCGCGCTGGTGCCGGTGGCCTTGGTGATCTTCCTTCTGTCCGAGCACCGCACGGCAGCCGCGGCCTGCGCGAAGCTGGGCTTCAATTTTGCCCGGCCCGGCAAGGACCTGCTGCAAGGGGTGGGCCTGGCGGCGCTGATCGGGATCCCCTCGCTGGGGCTCTACGCCGCCGGACGGGCGCTCGGGATCACCACCGCCATCATTCCCAGCGGACTCGACACTTATTGGTGGACCGTGCCGGTGCTCATCCTCTCCGCGATCCGGCACGCGGTTGTGGAGGAAGTGATTGTGGTGGGCTACCTGCTGGACCGGCTGCCCAAGCTCGGCTGGAGCCTGCCGCTGGCGATCTTCGCGAGTGCCATGCTGCGCGGCAGCTACCACCTGTACCAGGGCTTCGGGCCGTTCATCGGCAACGCGGTCATGGGAGTGGTCTTCGCGCTGGTTTACACCCGGACCCGCCGGGTGATGCCGCTGGTAGTCGCCCACGCCCTGCTGGACATTGTCGCGTTCGTCGGCTTCAGCCTCTTCGGCAAGGCGATCGGCCTGGGCTGAATCGGCACCAGCACAAAGCAACGCGGGGTCACTTCGCGCCCATCCGGAGGCTCCGGACCGGCGCGATGTGACCCCGCGTTGCCTTAATGAATTCGGCCGCCATCGAGGGGTGACGTCATTGGCACCCGCTGATGGCGGCCGAAGTGTGGGGCGGTGGAGGGTCAGATGGTGACGGCCCCGGCGGCTGTCTCGAACGTGACGGAGAGGATGCCGGGTGTCCCGTGCGGGGCCAGCCAGTTCACGGCCACGTCTTCCAGCGGCTTTTCCACCGGTTCGCCCAGCCATTGGGTGACGCGCTCGGCTGAGCCGGCGATGGTGAGCGCGGACATCTTGACATTGCTCTCGTAGGCCTTGGACGGGTGGAGTTCCGGATCGCCCTCCCACTTGAGCATGTACGGGACCTGGGGATCGGCGATGAGCCCGAGGATGCCGATCTGCTTCCAGACCAGCTCCCGGCCGTCCGGGAACTTGCGGTTGCCGTTCGCGGCGGCGCGGCCGAGCCTCTCCTCGAACGGGGCGAGGTCGTCTACCTCGACGCACCAGCCCATCCAGCCGCCGCCTGCTTCGGAGCGGGCGCGGACGGCCTGGCCGAAGGGCGCCTTGTCCGAGGCCGGGTGGTTCAGGACCTCCACGACCTCGACATACTTGTGTCCCGCAAGCGGAATGATCATGTTGCGGGTCCCGAAACGGGGGTGTACTCCGCCCTTCACGGCTTCAACGCCGAGGGCAGACGCGATTCGTTCGGTGGTGGCTGCCAAGCCATCTTTTTCGGAGGCGTAAGAGATGTGATCCATGCGCATGCCCTCATCTTGGCACTTTGTGATGAAGCTCTCAGCTTAGGGTGCCCTAACCCCCAGGGGATGTCCTTTTCGACCCCGTTCAGCCCCGCCCCCGCGGCGGTCACGTGCATGCCGGCCGCTGCCAGGACGGCCCCCGGGCGCCCGCAGCTTCATCTTTGTCACAAAGCTATCCAAGCCACGGCCGCCCTTCCTAGACTGACATCAGGTCATGAGTGCCAGCGCATAGCCCCGGCTTGCTGGCCGGCAACCCTCGTATCGCGGTGGGGTGCCCCGGGTGAAGACCTGGCCCTCCTGCGCCCGCCGGAGGGCAAGCGCGGCGCCTGTGCCGTCCCCGGGCCGATGGCTCCGGGGCGAGGGTGCCCAGTCCTTGAGGAGCATCCCGATGTCCAATGCCTGGTCCTTCGAAACCCGCCAGATCCATGCCGGCCAAGCGCCTGACAGCGCCACCGGCGCACGGTCACTGCCGATTTACCAGACGACGTCGTTCGTCTTCCCCAGCGCCGAAAGCGCGGCGAACCGGTTCGCCCTCGCGGAGCTCGCCCCGATCTACACGCGAATCGGCAACCCCACCCAGGACGCCGTGGAGCAGCGCGTCGCCAGCCTGGAAGGCGGGCTTGCGGCGCTGCTGCTGAGCTCCGGCCAGGCCGCGGAGACCCTTGCGATCCTGAACGTCGCCGAAGCCGGCGACCACGTGGTGGCCAGCCCCAGCCTCTACGGCGGAACCTACAATCTGCTGGCGCACACGCTGAAGAAGTTCGGCATCTCCGTGACCTTCGTGGCGGATCCGGACAACCTGACGCAGTGGCGCGACGCCGTCCGGCCCAACACCAAGCTCTTCTTCGGCGAGGTGGTGTCCAACCCGCGCCAGGACGTGCTGGACCTCGAGGGCATCTCGGCGGTGGCCCACGAGGCCGGGGTGCCGCTGATCGTGGACAATACCCTGTCCACCCCTTACCTGATTCGGCCCCTCGAGTGGGGCGCGGACATCGTGGTCCACTCCGCCACCAAATACCTCGGCGGCCACGGATCCGCGATCGCCGGCGTGATCGTGGACTCCGGCAATTTCGACTTCGGCAAGGACCCGGAGCGCTTCCCCGGCTTCAACACCCCGGACCCCACCTACAACGGACTCGTCTATGCCAGGGACCTCGGCGCGGACGGCGCCCTCGGCGCCAACCTCTCCTACATCCTCAAGGCCCGCGTCCAGTTGCTGCGCGATCTCGGCTCGGCGGTGTCCCCGTTCAACGCCTTCCTCATCGCCCAGGGCCTCGAGACGCTGAGCCTGCGCGTGGAGCGCCATGTTGCCAACGCCACCAGGGTGGCCGAATGGCTGGAGGCAAGGGCCGACGTCGAATCCGTCGCCTACGCGGGGCTGCCGTCCAGTCCCTGGTACGAGCGCGGCCGCAAGTACGGGCCCAAGGGGACCGGCGCCGTCGTCGCCTTCAACATCGCCGGGGGAGCGGAGGCCGGCAAGCGCTTCGTTGACGCCCTGGAACTGCACTCGCACGTGGCGAACATCGGCGACGTGCGCTCGCTGGTCATCCACCCGGCGTCGACCACCCACAGCCAGCTTTCGCCGGAACAGCAGGCTGTTGCCGGGGTTAACCCCGGCCTCGTGCGGCTCTCGGTGGGCCTGGAGCACATTGATGACATCCTCGCGGACCTCGACGCCGGATTCCGCGCAGCCAAGAACGCCTGAACACGGCAGGCTTCCGGCGCCCCGCCCGTTGACCTGGGTGGGCGCCGGGAGTCATAGGGGCGTCACAATCTTCGCCACAACGGCGCCGCAGTTCGTACACTCATTGAAGGTCATGAGTGCCAGCAGATAGCCCCGGCTTGCTGGCCGGCAACCCTCCTTTTGCGGCGGGGTGCCCCGGGTGAAGACCTGGCCTGCCGGTCAGCTGACGGCGGGCAAGCGCAAAGAATAGGTCCGCACATGAGCACTGCCGTCACCCGCAAGGGTGTACCCGAAAGCAAAACCTCCGCCCACCCTGCACACGTCCCGGACGGAACCGTCCGGTACCTCCGGATTGGTGACCTCGGGCTCGAATCCGGCGGCCGCCTGCCGGACGTCACCCTCGCCTATGAGACGTGGGGGACACTCAATGCGGACCGTTCCAACGCCGTGCTGATCGAGCATGCGCTGACCGGGGACACCCACGTGACCCGCGGGGCCGGCGAGCAACCGGGCTGGTGGGAGCAGCTCGCAGGCCCCGGCGCCCCGGTGGACACGGAGAGGTACTTCGTCGTCTCGGTCAACATCCTCGGCGGCTGCTACGGCACCACCGGGCCCTCGACGCCGGCCCCCGACGGGAAGCCGTGGGGCTCGCGGTTCCCGCTGGTCACCCTGCGGGACACCACCGCGGCCGAGGCGCGGCTGGCCGACGCCCTCGGCATCGGCAGCTGGTACGCCGTACTGGGCGGCTCCCTCGGCGGGGCACGAGCCCTAGAATGGGCCGTCAGCTACCCGGACCGGGTTCGGCGCTGCGGCGTGATTTCCATCGGCGCCAGCAGCACCGCCGAACAGATCGCCTTCGCCCAGGCGCAGACGCTCGCCATCCGCCAGGACCCCAACTTCAAGGGCGGGGACTACTACGGCGGACCGGAACCGGAAGCAGGCCTGGCCCTGGCCCGGCGGATCGCGCACATCACCTACCGCTCGGCCGCAGAGCTGGACGGACGCTTCGGCCGGAACGCCCAGGAGTCCGAGGCGCCTTTGGAATCCGGGTCCCTCGCCGGGCGCGGGCGCTATCAGGTGGAGAGCTACTTGGACCACCAGGGCAGCAAGCTGGTCCGCCGCTTCGATGCGAACAGTTATATCGCCATCACCGAGGCGCTCATGAGCCATGACATCAGCCGGGGCCGCGGTGCCCTCCCGGAGGCCCTGGCTCCGGCCACGGCCGAGTTCCTGGTGGCGGCCGTCGACTCGGACCGGCTGTACTTCCCGGCCCAGTCCCAGGCACTGGCCCGGGCCCTGCCGGGTGATGTTGTAGTGCACACCATCGAGGCACCCATCGGCCACGATGGCTTCCTCACGGAGATCGGCCAGCTCAGCGGGCAGCTCCGGCAGTACTTCTTCGGGTAGTCCCGCGTCCAAATGTGCCCCTTTTTGTGCATTTTTGCAGATGCGCTCTGCACTAATGGACGTTGAGGCCCGGACCGTATGCGTACATACTCGGGGGAATGGCGCCGCGTGTTTTATGTCACAGGCGCCCTCCTGCCATAGTCCATAGGGTGTCGAAGGCGACACCGAAGGAGTCGAAATGAGTACGCAAAACGCCGCCGCCAGGCGCCCGGAAGAGGAAGACGTCAAGGCGTCCGGCCTTAAGAAAGTAGTAACGGCCTCCATGGCCGGCACCGTCGTCGAGTGGTACGAGTTCTTCCTCTACGCCTCCGCGGCGACCCTCGTCTTCGGCAAGACCTTCTTCCCCAACTCCGGCAGTGAGCTGGACGGCATCATCGCCGCCTTCCTCACGTACGCGGTTGGCTTCGTCGCCCGGCCCATCGGCGGCATCGTCTTCGGCCACTTCGGCGACAAGTTCGGCCGCAAGCAGTTGCTCCAGCTCAGCATCATCCTGGTGGGCGTCTCCACCTTCCTGATGGGCTGCCTGCCCACCTTCCAGCAGATCGGCTACTGGGCTCCGGCTCTCCTGGTGTTCCTGCGCTTCGCCCAGGGCTTCGCCGTCGGCGGTGAATGGGGCGGCGCTGTCCTCCTCGTGGCCGAGCACAGCCCGAGCAAGTCCCGCGGTTTCTGGTCCGCGTGGCCGCAGTCGGCCGTTCCGCTCGGCAACCTGCTGGCCACGGCAGTGCTGTTCACCCTGTCCTCTGTGCTGTCCTCCGCCGACTTCCTCAGCTGGGGCTGGCGCGTGGCCTTCTGGCTCTCCGCTGTGATCGTGCTGGTGGGCTACTACATCCGGACCAAGGTCACGGACGCCCCCATCTTCCTGGAGGCCCAGAAGGAAGTCACCGTCGAGAAGAAGGGCTACGGCGTCGGCGAAGTGTTCCGCCGCTACCCGCGGGGCGTCTTCACCGCTATGGGCCTGCGCTTCGCGGAGAACATCCTCTACTACCTCGTGGTCACTTTCTCCATCACGTACCTGAAGGTCATTGTCCAGACGGACACCGCCCGCATCCTCCTCCTGCTGCTCGTGGCGCACGCAATCCACTTCGCCGTGATCCCTATGGTCGGCAAGCTCTCCGACAACGTCGGCCGCAAACCGGTCTACATGGCCGGCGCTGTCCTTGGCGGTACCTGGGGCTTCTTCGCCTTCCCGATGATGGACACCAAGAACGACCTCATCATCCTCGCGGCGATCACCATCGGTCTGCTGTTCCACTCGCTCATGTACGCCGGCCAGCCGGCGATCATGGCCGAAATGTTCCCGACGCGGATGCGCTACTCCGGCGTCTCGCTGGGCTACCAGGTCACCTCGATCGTGGCCGGTTCGATGGCCCCGATCATCGCCGTCGCCTTGCTGAGCCAGTACAAGTCCTCCGTCCCGGTGGCCATCTATCTCCTGGGCGCCTGTGTGGTCACGATGGTGGCGGTGTACTTCCTGAAGGAAACCCGCGGAATTTCCCTGCACGACGTCGACGCCGCCGACGCCCAGGGCACCGCGGATCTTCTCGCCGCAGGCAAGAAGTAAGCTCCACCGATACCACGCTGCCCGTGTCCGCGTTTCACCGCGGGCGCGGGCAGCACCCGTTTTCGGAGTCGTTTGCGGCTAACGGTTGCGGCTACTGCGTTGATGCGGTCAGGCGGGCTCGTCTGCGCGTCTGATGGCACGGCAGACGGTTGAACGCCCTACCGCGCAGAGTTCGGCGGGTTCCACCGTCGTGTGCGCCTGCCCGGTTAATGGAGACTAGGCGTGCTTCGCTTCCCTGAGTCCCGGCCCGGGCCCTGTCGTTGTGGTGCCGCTGGCGGTGGATGTACTTCCCCGACCGAGCGGAGGAATTGCGCTCAGCGCCTCGTCTCGTACCGGTTCAGGACCACGCCGCCGGGAAACGTCCGCGTCTCCACCAGGTTCAGGTTCACCCAGCTGTCCAGCGAGGTGAAGAACGGAGTGCCGCCGCCCACCAGGACCGGATGGGTGGCTAGCGCGTATTCATCGATCAGCCCGGCCCGCATGGCCGCGCCGGCGAGCGTTGCGCCGCCGACGCTCATCGGGCCGCCGTCCCCGGCCTTGAGCCGGGTGATCTCACCGATCGCGTCGCCGGTGACCAGGCGGGTGTTCCAGTCGACCTTGTCGATCGTTGAGGAGAACACCACCTTCGGCGTGTCGCGCCAGTTCCGCGCGAACTCGATCTCCGCCGGCGTGGAGTTGGGCTGCTGGTCGCCGGTCGGCCAGTAGGAGCTCATGGTCTCCCAGAGCTTGCGGCCGTAAAGCGACAGGCTGCTAGCCCGCTCCTGGTCGAGCCACCACTGGAACAGTTCGTCGCTCGGCCCGCTCCAGCCGATGTCGTCGCCGACCGCGGCGATGTAGCCGTCCAGGGTCAGATTCATGCCGTAGATCAGTTTCCGCACGGCGCCAGCCTTCCGTCTCGTAATGGTCGAGGGCGTCATTGAACTCCGTCGTCCCGCTCATTATCAGCGGCATCCTGTCCCTCATGGAGCCACCATAACTGCCCATGATCCGGATGCCATAGCCTTCGGTCCGCGATTCAATTGAGCGGCCCGGTGAAGGATCGATTGGTGACACAGGCGGTGGCTCGCCCGCGGCTCCAGGAGTTCCCGGCGCCAGACGGCCTGTTAATCGCAGCGGTATTTGGCGCGCACTTAGTAGCGCCATGTAGCGCAACCCGTGCTGTAGGCTCCGATTCGAACCTTGGAGGGCTGATGCTGAACAAAAGATGGATTGGCGAGGATGCGCTCCAGGCTTACCGACGCGAATATCCCGGCTGACGCTGCCCGGTACTGTCCGTCGTCCACCTTGTCCTCAGCCTCTGCGCTTTGGCGGCAGCAAGTGCCGCGGCCAGCCTGTGGGTTCCGATAGACACGGACTTCATCACCCGCGCCGACAATGCGGGGTGGAAAATGACGATGCTCCTGCCGCACCAAAGGGAACTCTCGCTCGTCGTCAACGCGTCAGTTCTCATAACATTTGTCCTCGTCGTGACCGCGTTCTATGGAGTACTGGCCTCACGCCGGTGGGCCAAAGACTTACCCGGAGCAAACGCATGAGCTACGAGCGGCACCTGGCCTTCACCCTCATGATGCGTGGGTAGTCCGAACCCGAGATCTTGCGGACGGCTCTGGGCATATCGTCGTCAAACGACGTCGGAAATTGACGGCCGCCGGGAACGCGGGCAGCCGCCGTAAACGCAGCGTGCCCGGCTCAGCCGGCGAGCACATCCTGGCGTTGGGCAATCTCGGTCCGGACCGCCGCCACCACGGCCTGCACCGGCGCCGAGCGCAGCGACTCGGCCCTGGCCACCGCCCAGATCGGCAGCTGCCGCTGGAAGTCGTCCGGCAGGACCGGCAGGAACCCGGGCTTCCCGACGACGAGAAAGTTGGGCAGCAGCCCGATCCCGGCGGCGCGGCGGACGGCCTCGAGCTGGGCGAAGATACTGGTGGCCTGGAAGCTGGAGCGCGGCATCGGCAGCTGGGTGGAGCGGTGGCCCAGCTCCGCGACCTGGAGTGCCGATTCCACGTAAGAGACAAATCCGTGCTGCCGGACGTCGTCGAGCGTCAACGGAAGGCCGTGCTCCTGCGCGTAGTGCGGGCTCGCGTACAGCCGGAGGAAGTAGTTGGACAGGAAGATGGTCTGCGCGTTGCTGACCTCGAGGTTGCCCACCACCACTTCGAGGTCCACCCCGGAGCGGTTCTGGCTGACCTTGCGGGTGGCGCTGAGCATCTCCACGTTGAGCTGCGGGTGGTCCTGCTGCAGCCGCACCAGCGCGGGCGTGAGGAACTCCGCGCCGAAGCCGTCGGGCGTGCTGACCCGGACCAGGCCGGCGAGCATATCCTCGCTGCGGGCGATGCTGTTGGACAGCGCACCGAGGGTGCCCTCGATCGCCTCGGCCGCGGTCACCGCCTCGCTGCCGAGCTCCGTCAGCTCCCAGCCGTGCGGACTCCGCTCGAGGGTGCGGCCGCCGAGCTGCTTGTCCAGGGCCAGGATCCGCCGGGAGATGGTGGTGTGGGTGGTGCCGAGCGTCTCCGCCACCGCGTTGAAGCGGCCCAGCCGGGCCACGGTCAGCAGGATCAGCAGGTCATCCGGGCTCGGAAGCCGCCGCAGGTCCGCCATGGTTCTCCTGATTCCGGGCGTGTGCATTCATGCACATACCATCTGTAGTTTTTCGTCTTGATTGCACCTTAGCAGGGTGTGATGCTTGGCACAGACCCTCCGCATGAACCGGCCGGATCATGCGGACACGCAAAAGCAAGACGCAAAGCAAAGGAGCTTATGCCATGGCAGTAATCGCCTGGATCGGACTGGGAAACATGGGCGGGTCCATGTCGGTGAACCTCGCCAAAGCCGGAAACGAGGTCCGCGGCTTTGACCTGAACCCCGAGGCCGTGGCGGCCGCCGAGGCCGGGGGAGTCAAGCCCGCCGGCAGCATCGCCGAGGCGGTTGAGGGTGCCGACGTCGTCTTCAC
>NZ_MQTQ01000053.1:115264-193371 GCF_020532805.1 Arthrobacter sp. SO5
CATGCTGCCCAAAGGCGAGCACGCCCGCGCCGTCTACCTCGGCGAGGACGGCGTCCTGGCCCACGCGGATACCCGGACCCTGCTGGTGGACTCCTCCACGATCGACATCGCCTCTGCGCAGGCCCTGCACGACGCCGCCGCTGCCGCCGGCTTCCGCTTTGTCGACGCGCCCGTCTCGGGCGGCATGAGCGGCGCCAAGGCCGCCACGCTGACCTTCATGATCGGCGGCGAGGCCGGCGCCGTCGCGGATGCCACCGAATACATCCGCCCGATGGCCGCGAACATCATCCCCACCGGCGGCGCCACCACCGGCCAGGCCGCCAAAATCTGCAACAACCTCATGCTCTTCATCAACCTTGCCTCCACGGCCGAGGGCGCTGTGCTGGCCGACCGCCTGGGTCTGGACAAGCAGGTCTTCTGGGATATCGCCTCCGTCTCCTCCGGCGACAGCTGGGCGCTGCGCACCTGGTACCCGGTGGCCGGCGTCGTCCCCACCGCGGCCTCCAACAACGACTTCGCCCCGACGTTCACCGCCGAGCTGGCCAACAAGGACATCGGCCTGGCGATCAGCGCCGCCCGCGATACCGGCACCCCGCTGGAAATCGGCGAGCACGTCCAGCAGCTCTTCCAGCGCCTCATCGACGCCGGCCAGTCCGGGGTGGACTGCTCCGCGATCGTCAAACTCGTCGACGGCTCGTTCGAGTCAGCCAAGTAACCCCGCAACCTTGAGAACCTGCATCCCTGAGAAAGAGACCCACCCCATGGAACGCATTCCGCACTTCATCAACGGCGCCCTGATTTCCGACGCCGAACGCTACGGCCCGGTTTTCAACCCGGCCACCGGCGCGCAGGAAAAAGAGGTCGCGCTGGCCTCCGCCGCACGCGTCGAGGAGGCCATCGAGGCCGCCCGTGCCGCACTGCCGGGCTGGCGGGCCACCAGCCTGGCCAAGCGCACCACCATTTTCTTCAAGGTCCGCGAGCTGCTGATGCAGCGCCGGCCCGAGCTCGCGGCCCTGCTGACCAGCGAACACGGCAAGGTCCTCTCCGACGCCGAGGGCGAGATCACCCGCGGCCTGGAGAACATCGAATTCGCCACCGGCCTCTCCCACGCGCTCAAGGGCGAACGCTCCGAGCAGGTGGCCGGCGGCGTAGACGTCCACTCGGTCCGTCAACCGGTCGGCGTCGTCGCCTGCATCACGCCGTTCAACTTCCCGGCCATGGTGCCGCTGTGGATGATCGGCAGCGCCCTGGCCTGCGGCAACACCGTGCTGCTCAAGCCCAGCGAAAAAGACCCGTCCTCCGCCGTCTTCATCGCCCAGGTCTTCGCGGAGGCCGGCCTGCCCGCGGGCGTCCTCAATGTGGTGCACGGGGACAAGGAGGCCGTCGACGTGCTGCTCGAGCACCCGGACGTGAAGGCGGTCAGCTTCGTTGGCTCGACGCCGATCGCCCGGTCCATCTACCAGCGCGCCGCCGACCACGGCAAGCGGGTCCAGGCACTCGGCGGGGCGAAGAACCACATGGTGGTGCTCCCGGACGCGGACCTGGACATGGCCGCCGACGCCGCCGTCTCCGCGGCCTACGGTTCGGCGGGGGAGCGCTGCATGGCCGTCAGCGTCCTGGTCGCCGTCGGAAACATCGCCGACGAGCTCGTGGAGGCGATCACCACCCGGATGGCCACGCTCACCATCGGCCCCGGCACGGACCCGGCCTCGCAGATGGGCCCGCTGATTACGGCCGAACACCGTGACAAGGTGGCCTCCTACGTCGCCGGAGCCGCGGAGGAAGGCGCCACGGTCGTGGTGGACGGCCGGGCTCAGGAGTTCGACTCCAAGGGCTTCTTCATCGGCGTCAGCCTAATCGACCACGTCAAGCCCGGGATGAAGGTCTACGACGACGAGATCTTCGGCCCGGTCCTGTCCGTGGTCCGCGTCGAGACCTACGCCGACGCCGTGAAGCTGGTCAACGACAACGAGTTCGGCAACGGCGTGGCGATCTTCACCCGCGACGGCGGGGCCGCGCGGCAGTTCGAGTTCGACGTCGAGGCCGGTATGGTGGGCGTCAACGTGCCCATCCCGGTGCCGGTGGGAACGTTCTCGTTCGGCGGCTGGAAGAACTCGCTCTTCGGCGACACTCACATGTACGGACCGGAAAGCATCCGCTTCTACACCCGGGGCAAGGTGGTCACCACCCGCTGGCCGGACCCGTCCACGTCCGTGATCGACCTCGGCTTCCCTCAGGTCGACTGACCGGCCGCCCCTCCCTCAAAGCAACGCGGGGTCACTTCGCGCCCATCCGCGACCCGATTATGGGCCGTAGGTGACCCCGCGTTGCTTGTTGCCGGGGTTAGCCCTTCATGATCTCCGCACGCTGGGCCATGTAGTCCTCCATGGCGAGTTCACCGTTGCTGTACCGCTGGTCCAGTTCCGCGAGCTTGCGGGCCCGGAAGCCCTGCGGGACCGACGGCGGCGGCGGGACCGGCGGGGCGGCGGGCTGCTGGGGCGGATTCTTGACGTACTCCGGGCTGTCCTCATAGGGGACCGGTGCCTGCTGCTGCGGAGCGCCCAACTGGCCGAAGCCGCCGTAGTAGTCCCGCTGGGTGTAGCCGTCCCGCGGCTGGTTGTTCTGCTGGCCGGGATAGCCGCCCGGAAGGTTCCCGCCCGGGTTCTGGTTCCGGCCCCGCGCGGATCTCCTGTACAGGCGAATCCCCGCCGGTACCAGGAATGACAGAACGATGATCCAAAAGAACAGACTGTTCACGGTGCGGTGCCTTTCAGGAGATGTTCTTCCAGCTTAAGCCCGCTAGGACCGCACGGGTTCTTCGGCGCCCGGCGGTCCTTCGCCGGACCCCAGCGGGACGCCCGGCCCGAACACGGGGCCGGGCAGGGGCCGCTTGGCCGTCACGCCGTCACCGGAGGAGCGGTGCCGGAGCCGCCGGACCACCCACGGCACAAAGTATTCCCGGGCCCAGACGAGATCGCCGGTGCGCGCTTCCCGCCAGCTGCGCGCCGGCAGCGGCTTGGGCGAGAGCGGCTCGAGGGTGTGCCGGACGTTCAGGGAATCCAGCACCATGGCCGCGATGGTGTGGTGTCCCAGCGGCGAGAAGTGCAGGCGGTCCGCATCCCACATCTGCGGGTCGTTGAGTTGCCGCAGAGACCACATGTCCGCGATGACGGCGTCGTGCCGGGCAGCGATGGTGCGGAGGTTCTCGTTGTAGATGGCCACCTTGCTGCGGACCCGGCCAAGGACACTGGAGCCGGTATCGGGGCCGTTGAACAGGACCACCGTGGCCCCGCCCAGGCTCAGGATCTGCACTACCGAGTCCAGCTTTTCGGCCAGCACATCGGGATCGCCGCCGGGCCGAATCAGGTCGTTGCCGCCGGCGGACAGGGTCACAAGGTCGGGGCGGAGCGAAAGGCAGTGCGCCAGCTGCTGGTCCGCGATCTGCTGCAGGAGCCGGCCGCGGACGGCAAGGTTGGCGTAGGCGAAGCCCTCATGGCCGCGGCTCAGCTCCTCCGCGACACGGTCCGCCCAGCCGCGGTTCCCGCCCGGGCTCGCGGGCTCGGGATCGCCGATGCCTTCCGTGAAGGAGTCACCCATGGCCACATAGCGGGTCCACGGGTGCGTTACGGCGTTGTCTGGTGAATTCTCCATGGCTCCGGTTTCGCTCACCCCTATATCCTGCACTGTTCCTGCAAAGCTACGCCACCGTGGGTTGTTACTGACGGGTAACTGTAAGAATGGAGCCATGACTCACGCCGCTGCCTTTCCTGCCCCCGTTGTCCTGTGGTCCGGTTCGGAGGAGGAGCGCGCCGGGAAGCCGCTCCTGCTCCTGCTGCACGGCTACGGCGCCAACGAACAGGACCTGTTCAGCCTGGCGGACATGCTGCCGGCAGAGTTTGCGGTCGCCTCGCTGCGCGCGCCCCTCGTCTCGGGTCCGGGCTTCACCTGGTTCCCGCTGACCGCCTCCATCGACTACGCGCTCGACGCCGTCAAGGACTCCGCCGCGTACGTGCAGGACTGGATCGACTCGGTGAAGGGCAACCACCCGTCGGTGACGTTGCTGGGGTTCTCCATGGGTATGGCGATGGCGACGACACTGTTGCGGCTGCGCCCCGCCGACTACGCCGCCGTCGTCGGGCTCTCAGGATTTGTCGTCGACGGCGGCGGGGACCCCAGCTTCCGCGACGCCGAACTGGACCGCACGCTGCCCATGTTCTGGGGCCGGGACCAGCAGGACCCGGTCATCCCGGCGGACAAGATCGAGTTCACCATGGCCTGGGTGCGCCAGCATGTGAAGCTCACCAAGGTGCTGTACACCGGGATGTGGCACGGCATCAACCAGCAGGAAATCGGCCACGTCTCCGAGTTCCTCACGCACGAGGTGCTGAACAAACGCTAAACAAAAAGCGCTAGGGGCCACCCCCGTCATGCGGCGCTAGGCGCCGGCAGGGGTGCTGATCCGCACGGTCTTTCCGTTGACGGTGACCGTATCGCCGTGGTGGAGCTGGCGGCCGCGGCGTTCCTCGATCTCGGCGTTGACCTTGACGAGGCCGCCCTTAATCAGCTCCGCCGCCTCCACCCCGTCCTCCACGAGGCTGGCCAGCTTCAACAGCTGGCCCAGCCGGATCATGTCGTCGCGGATGGGAATCTCTTCAATCTCAGGGTTGCTCATACAAGCAATAATGCCTGACGTAAGGTGACAGCCATGACCCATACACCCCGGCTCCCGCTCCTCGCCGGCCTGCCGCTGGCCGTCGCGGCCGGCCTGCTCATGCCCGTCCAGGGCCGGATCAACGGAGCCCTCGGAGTGGCGCTCGGGGACGGAATCGGCGCAGCGGTGGTGAGCTTCACCACCGGCCTCGTGGTCATGATCGTCATTTCGCTGGCGCTGCCGAAGGGCCGGGCCGGGCTGGCCCGGGTCCTGCCGGCCGTCCGGAACCGCGATTTTCCCGCGTACTACGTCCTGGCCGGCTGCATCGGGGCGTTCTTCGTCTTCACCCAGTCCTTCACCGTGGGCCTGCTCGGCGTCGCCTTGTTCACCGTGGCCGCCGTGACCGGGCAGACGCTGAGCGGTCTCCTCGTGGACCGGATGGGGATCGGCCCGGCCGGCAAGAAGTCCATCACCGGGATCCGGGTGATCGGGAGCGTCCTGACCGTCGCCGCCGTCGCCTGGGCTGTCTCGCCGCGCTTTTCCGGAGCGGATGCCGGAGCCTCGCAGTTGCTGCTTCCGGTACTGCTGCCGGTACTGGCCGGTTTCCTGATGAGCTTCCAGCAGGCCATGAACGGCACTGCAACCGTCCACTACGGAACCCCCATCACCGCCACGCTGGTGAACTTTGTCTCCGGCACCGTGCTGCTGTGGATAGCCTGGCTTGTTAAGCTCGCCGTCGCCGGTGCCGGGAACCCGCTGCCGGGGGAGTGGTGGTACTACCTCGGCGGCCCGATGGGCTGCGTCTTTATCGGGCTGGGTGCCCTGCTGGTGCGGAGCCTGGGAGTGCTGGTGACCGGACTCGGGATGATCTCCGGCCAGCTGTTGGGCTCCCTCGGCCTGGACCTGGTGTTCCCGGCGCCGGGAACCGTCGTTGCCTTGCCCACGGTGCTCGGGACCGTCCTGACCCTGGCCGCGATTGTCCTGGCCACCCTGCCCTGGCCCCGGGGCGCCCTCAAGCGGTAGCCCGACGGCGGTACCGGGCCGGTAGGCTAGGAGGCGCAGCTTCCTGCACAGCAATCCTTCCCGATAGCTTTTGTGTTTTGCGTTTTTAGTGCCCCGTCCGGCAACCAGCCGGGGTTCCGGGGCTGAAACCGCGGACCGCACCCAGCGGCCCTGTAGAAAGTGGAGTTCCCATGGCAGCAAAGTCCGTCCTCGACCAGATCATTTCCCTCGCCAAACGCAGGGGGTTCGTATTCCAGGCCGGTGAAATCTATGGCGGCTCCCGTTCTGCCTGGGACTACGGGCCCCTTGGTGCCGAGCTCAAGGAGAACATCAAGCGCCAGTGGTGGCAGTCCGTGGTCCGCGGCCGCGACGACGTCGTCGGCCTGGATTCCTCCGTCATCCTGCCCCGCCAGGTCTGGGAGGCGTCCGGCCACGTCGACGTCTTCTCGGACCCACTGGTCGAGTGCCTCTCCTGCCACAAGCGTTACCGCGCCGACCACCTCCTGGAAGAGTTCGAGGAGAAGAAGGGCCGTCCCGCCGAGAACGGCCTCAAGGACATCGCCTGCGCCAATTGCGGCACCCGCGGCCAGTGGACCGAACCCCAGGAATTCTCCGGCCTGCTCAAAACCTACCTCGGCCCGGTCGCCAGCGAAGAGGGCCTGCACTACCTCCGCCCCGAAACGGCCCAGGGCATCTTCGTCAACTTCTCCAACGTGCTCACCACGTCCCGCAAGAAGCCCCCGTTCGGCATCGGCCAGATCGGCAAGTCCTTCCGCAACGAGATCACCCCGGGCAACTTCATCTTCCGCACCCGCGAGTTCGAGCAGATGGAGATGGAATTCTTCGTCGAGCCCGGCACCGACGAGCAGTGGCACCAGTACTGGATGAAAGAACGCATGTCCTGGTACACCGGCCTCGGCATCCGGGAAGAGAACCTGCGCTTCTTCGAACACCCGCTGGAGAAGCTCAGCCACTACTCCAAGGGCACCACCGACATCGAATACCGCTTCGGCTTCCACGGCTCCGAGTGGGGCGAGCTCGAGGGCGTCGCCAACCGCACCGACTTCGACCTCTCCACGCACTCCAAGGCCTCCGGCCAGGACCTGAGCTACTTCAACCAGGCCACCAACGAGCGCTACACCCCGTACGTGATCGAACCGGCCGCCGGCCTCACCCGGTCCTTCATGGCCTTCATGATCGACGCGTACACCGAGGATGAAGCACCCAACGCCAAGGGCGGCGTCGATGTCCGCACCGTGCTCAAGCTTGATCCGCGCCTGGCCCCGGTCAAGGCAGCGGTGCTGCCGCTGAGCCGCAACGAGGACCTGTCGCCCAAGGCCAAGGACCTCGCCGCGCAGCTGCGCAAAAACTGGAACATCGAGTTCGACGACGCCGGCGCGATCGGCCGCCGCTACCGCCGCCAGGACGAGATCGGCACGCCGTTCTGCATCACGGTGGACTTCGAAACCCTGGACGACCAGGCTGTCACGATCCGTGAGCGCGACACCATGAGCCAGGAACGTGTGTCCCTGGACAAGGTGGAGGGCTACCTGGCCGCACGGCTGATCGGCGCCTGATCATGGCGATCGCATACCGTGAATGGCGCGAGGGCGATGACCTTGCCCTGCTGGAAATCTGGGGCGGCCCCGAAACCGTCCAGGCCGGGCAGTTCCGCGGCACCCTGGCGCCCTCGGGCAACTCGCCGTGGCGCCGCTGCATCGTCGCCGAGGACGTCGTCGACGGCGTGGCCATCCCGGTTGCCGCCGGTGTGGTGCACGAGGCGTCACTGCATCCGGAACGGCTCTGGGCATACATCGAGGTGGACCGGCTCCACCGCCGTACCGGCGTCGGGTCCACGCTGCTGACTATGCTCCGGCACGAGGCCGGACAGGCACCGTCGGGCGTGGCGAGGCTCCGGACCAAGGTGGAACCGGGCACGCCCGGGGCTGCCTTCGTCGAGGCCGCCGGCCTGGCCCCGATCCAGCGGTCCCGGCTCGTCGTCGTCGAGCCCGGGGCGCTCAAACTGCCCGTCTTTGGTGACGGGTCCGAGGCCGCCGCCGCCGAGCAGATCGAGGACCTGGCCACCGGTTCGGTGGAGCTCAGTGACGTGGTGGGCCGGTACTACACGGCGGTGCACGGCTGGGACAGCCCCGGCGAGCTCAGCATTGGCACGGTCCAGCGGCTGTTCCTGGACGAGCTCAGCGGCGCGCACGGGGCCATTGTGCTGCGCGCGCCGAAGGCCAGTGCCTTCGGGCAGGGTGTGCCGGCCAGCAGGAAGGGCCGGCTGGAGGCCTTCGCCATCAGCTACGCCGAGCTTGCCCCCGCAGGGGACGCCTCGGCGGGTGCGGGCGCGCAGGCCTCCGGCCAGCCGACCGACGTCTTCCTCGGCCATGATCCGAAACTCACCGCGGACGAGGCCGAGGCCGCGGTCCGGGACCTGCTGGCGCTGATTGCGTTCCAGCACCCGGTGCTGCTGGAACTGGACGACTCGATGGACGCGCTGCGTGCCGTCGTCGAGCCGCTGCTGGAGAGCGGCAGAGCCCGCGTCCAGGGCGCCGAAACCCTGGTGGTCTCGGACCCGGCGTAGGCCCCAAACGCACCTGACCCGCAGCGGAGTACCGCTGCGGGTCAGGTGCGTTTAAGGCGGGCGGCCGCTTAAGGGGCTACTTGCCCGGCGGCATCACCGGGGGGACGAAGTCGAACGTCGTGCCCAGCAGCCAGACGAGCAGCAGCACCACCGGCAGGTGGAAGATGAACTGCAGGAAGGTAAAGCCCACCAGGTCCCGGGCCCGCAGCCGCAGTACTGCAAGCAGCGGGAGCATAAAGAACGGGTTGACCAGGTTCGGCAGTGCCTCGGCGATGTTGTAGATCTGCACGGTCCAGCCGAGGTTCATCTGCACATCGGTCGCGGACTGCATCACATACGGCGCCTCCACGAGCCACTTGCCGCCGCCCGACGGGACGAGCAGGCCCAGCACGGCCGTATACAGCGCAATCACGACGGCGAATCCGCCGCCGCTGCCGACCTCCGAGAAGAACCCGGCCAGGTGGGCGGAGATGGTCATGCCGCCGTGGCCGGCGGCCTTGGTAAGGATGGCGGCCATCGCCGCGTAGAGCGGAAACTGGACGAGGATGCCGGCGGTTGCCGGGACGGCCTTGGTGACAGCCTGCAGGAAGTTCCGCGGGGTGCCGTGCAGCACCAGGCCCAGGATCAGGAACACCAGCAGGTAGCCGTTGAGGCTGCTGACCACGGTCAGGAACGGCTTGGTGAGGAACTGCGAGACGAGCCAGCCCAGGGTCAGGAGGCCGGCCAGAATCGGCAGGATCATGCTGTATTCGAGCCATTCGCCCGGGCGGGAGCGCGGCGCCGGCTTGCTCGGTTCATCGTCAAGGTCGACGCCGAGATCCTCGGCGGTGCGGATGGAGCCCCCCTCGGGCGCGGAGAAGTGCGCGATCACCGTGGTCAGGGCCATCAGGATGACCAGGGTGAGCAGCGACTGCCACGTGAAGATCGTGGTGCCGAAGTCCAGGATGCCGGTGATCTTCAGCAGCGCCGGTGGCAGGGAGGCGGCGGTGGCCTGAAGCTGCGCCGCGGAGGAGGACAAGCCAAGCGCCCAGACGGCGCCGAGACCCATGAAGGCGGCCGCGCCGAGGGCGCGGTAGTCGACGGTGAGGTCCTTGCGGCGGGCAATGGCACGCGCCAGGAGGCCGCCGAAGATCAGGCTCAGGCCCCAGTTCAGGAAGGACACGGACATTGACATCAGCGCCACGAAGCTCACGGCCGTCCGGGCCGTGGACGGGACGAGGGCCAGCTTGTTGATCAGGCGGGCCACCGGCGGGGAAGTCGCCACGACGTAGCCCGTGAGGACCACCATGGCCATCTGCAGGGTGAAGGCGGTCAGGTCCCAGAAGCCGTTGCCGAAAGAGTCCGCGATGGACTGCGGTGACGCGCCGATGGCCAGTGCGGCCAGGGCGATGACGACGACGCCGGCCAGGGCGAAGATGTAGGCGTCCGGGAACCACTTCTCGGTCCACGCCGCCATCCGTTGGGCTATTCGGGCGAGACCGCGTTCTTCGGTTCTGCTATTCGTCAGGGCCGTGTTTGCCACAGAGGAGTACCTCTCCATTGAGTGCGATTTTGTACCCGATGGAGCTTAGCGGCGAAGGTGGCGGGATTCGGGCTTATCGGCGGCGTCCGCCTGCGCGCCGCGGACCTTCGGCGTCGTCCAGGCGCTGGCGCTCTTCCTCGGTGGGCGCGCCGCCGCCGAGCAGCGCGGGCATCCACCACGCACCGGGGGCCGGCTTCAGCGGGAAGTCGGCGATGCCGGCGTCGATCCCGGCCTGAAGTATCTTCCGCAGCCTGGCGGTGGCGGCCTGGGCGTCCTCCGCCGGGTCCACCGTCAGCGGCTCCGAGACGTGGATCCGGACCGGGGAGCGCCACGCCCGGGCGGGGGAGAAACCGTGCCGGCGGGTCATGAGCCGGTGGGATCCCCAGACGGAGAGCGGGATGACCGGCACCCCGGCTTCGGCGGCCATCCGGACGGCTCCGGTCTTGCATTCGCGCACCGTGAAGCTGCGGCTGACGCCGGCCTCGGGGAGGATGGCGATGTATTCGCCGTCGCGCAGTTTCTGCACGGCGGCATCGTAAGCGTGGGAGCCGGTGTCGTAGCCGACGACGACGTGTCCGGCGGCGCTGACGGCGGGGCCAGCGAACCAGTGGTCAGCCGCGCCCTGGGTGATCAGGAAGCGCATCTGCGCCCTGGTGTGCCACCACAGCAGGAGTTCGGCGAACGCGAAGTCAAGGTACCCGAAGTGGGTGATCGCGACGACGGCTCCCCGGCCCGGGGTGACGCGCCGCGAAGAGCCGTTCAAGGGTTCCGGGGCGGGCAGGTGTTCCCGCCCCGAGACAATCACCCGGATCCGGAACAATTGCCGGAGCGCCAGCCCGGTGCGGACGATCACGCGGTAGAAGCGGTCGTTGGGGGCTGGCCGCCAGGGCATGGTCAGTGCCCGCCCGTTGGTTGGCTGGGCGGTTGCTGCCGGGGCGGCCAGGGCAGGAACCCGGAGGTGGACTCGAGGTACTCCTTGTAGCCGGGCCGGGCGGACATCGCCTTCTCGGTCAAGGGTTTGCCGGTCTTGCCGGCAAGGGTCCAGATCATCAGGGCCGGTGAGAGGATGGTCAGCACCCCGGGCCAGGAATCAGCGGCGATGAGGAAGAGCCCGGCCCAGACGGCCGCGTCCCCGAAGTAGTTCGGGTGGCGGGTGTAACGCCAGAGTCCGGTGTTGAGTACGGTGCCGCGTTTGGAAGGATCGTCCTTGAACCGGGCCAACTGCCAGTCCCCGACCGTCTCGAACACGAAGCCCACGATCCAGACCAGGATCCCCAGCAGCGCAAGCCAGCCCAGGCCTCCGGTGCTGAACATGCCGACCTGAATCGTGAGAGAGACGAAGAACAGCACCACGGACTGCGGGAGGTACACGCGGCGCAGAGCATAGACGTTCCGGGAGCCGGGAGCCGTGGAGAGCATCTCCACGTACCGCGGATCCTCGTGGCCGCCGCGGGCACGGAGGCCGATGTGGACGGCGAGCCGGATACCCCAGACAGCGACGAGCGCTAGGAGCAGCAGGCGGCGGCCGCCGTCGCCGTGTCCGGCGGAGAGCAGCCAGGAGATGGCGGCCACAACGACGAAGCCGAGCCCCCAGACCGTGTCGATGACCGAGTGGCGTTTCTGCCGGACGGCGACGGCGAAGGTCAGCGCCAGCAGCGCCACCAGCCCGGCGGCCACCCAGGGGAGGCTGGCCAGGAAGGCACCGAGGGGGAAGGCCGGCATCAGAGGACCACCGGGAGGCCGGCGCCTGCGGCCGGGAGTAGGCCGTGCAGCCCCTCCGTGCCGCCCGGCAGCGCGGCGCCGACGTCCGTGCCGAACGCGTCCAGGAGGAAGCCGGTCGCAAGGGAGTTCCACAGTCCGATCCGGCGGATCATGAAGTGCCCGGCACCCTTGAGCGAGACATAGTCCATGGATCCGGCGATGCCGTCGGCCCGGCGCGCGTAGGCGAGCGAGTTGGCGGGGCTGGTCCAGCGGTCATCGGTGCCGTGCACGATGAGGACCCGGCGGCCGGCAAGGGGCTCAATGGGGGTCTTATGGTTCAGCCAGGGCGCGAGTGCCACGACGGCTTCCACCTGCGGATCATCCGCTACGCAGAGCGCCGTCAGTCCGCCCATGGAGTGTCCCAGCAGGTAGACGGGCAGGCCGGGATGTTCGCGGGCGATATGGGAGAGTGCCCAGCGGGCGTCCTGGACGGGGGACATGTCCTTCCCGTTCCAGCCACGGTAGCGGTTCCGCAGCGTCCAGACAGCGAGTCCGTGGGGCCCGCCTTTCGCCCGGAGGGTGCGGGCAAAGGGCAGCATCCGGGCCGGGCTGAGGTGCCGAGCCCGGACGGACGCGTAGCTCTCCGAGCGGCCGCCGTGCAGGACCAGGGCGACTCCGCGGGTTTCCCCGGCCGCCGGGGCAATACTTAGCACCGCCTTCGGGGCAGCCCCCGGGCCAGCCGGTTCAGCTTCGCGGTCGTCTATCCTGCGTATGGCCACGCTGTTTCCTCCACGTCTTGTCCGTCATCTCCAACCTTAGGGCGCTGTGCCCGCAGTTCAAGCTGTTCCGCCCAGGGCAGGTCACTTCCCCTTGTTCTCGGGGGGACTCGCCCATAGGACATTCGGAGCAGTGTCCGGCAAAGATTGGGCTCGGACGCGTTGCGTTCCGCGGACTCAACCGGCGCCGTCCCGGACCTCTTGACGGGGCGTGGGCGGAGGAGTAAGCCTTGTGCTCGTACAACTCCGGGCGCTGTGCCGGCTGGGAGCACCGAAAACCGTCCGGGTCGGAAATCACGACGAAATCGACGGTACAGAAAATGAACGGAATCAGCTTCGATGGCCTGCGCGAGCAAGTCCGCGGGCAAGTCATCATGTCCGGCGACGCGGGCTACGACGAGGCGCGTGCAGTGCAGAACGGCTTAATCGACAAGAGGCCGGCCGCGGTGGTCCGCGTGTCCCAGGTGGCGGATGTGATCGCCAGCGTCAACTTCGCCCGGGACAACGGCCTGGCTTTGGCCGTCCGCGGCGGGGGCCACAGCGGGCCGGGCTTTGGCACGGCGGATGATGCGCTGGTCATCGACTTTGCCCACACCAGAGGGGTCCGGGTTGATCCGGCCGGCAAAACGGCAAGAACCGAGGCCGGCGCAACGTGGGCCGACTTCAACCACGCCACGCACGCCTTCGGGCTGGCGACCACCGGCGGCATCATCGGCTCGACCGGTGTTTCAGGGCTGACCCTCGGCGGCGGCATTGGCTACCTGGACCGGAAATACGGGCTCAGCTGCGACAACCTCATCTCGGCCGACGTCGTCACCGCGGAGGGGAAGTTCCTCACCGCCAGTGACAGCGAGAATGACGATCTCTTCTGGGCGCTGCGCGGCGGCGGCGGGAATTTCGGCGTCGTGACCTCGCTGGAATTCCGTCTGCATCCCGTGGACATGGTCCACGCCGGCATCATCATCTACCCCGCGGAGCACGCCGAAACCGTTGCGAAATTTTACCGTGAACAGCTGGCTGCAGCCCCGGAAGAGTTCAGCGCTTTCCTGGCCTTCCACCAGGGTCCGCCGGTGCCGTTCCTCCCGGAGGAATGGCACGGGAAGCCCGTCTGCATTGTGGTGGGCATGTGGACCGGCGACCCGGCTGACGGGCCGGCCCGCTGGCAGCCGTTCCTGGACGCCGCGCCGGTGGCGGGCTCCATGGTGGGGCCCATGCCCTATCCGGCCTTGAACTCGGCCTTCGACGGGATGTATCCCAAGGGGCTCTTGGCCTACTGGAAAGCTGCCTTCCTGTCCGAACTCAACGACGGGGCCATCAACGCCCACCTTGAGTTCGGCCGCAAGGTGCCCACTGTGCAGACCGCCGTGCACATTTACCCCATCGACGGAGCCGTGCACCGGGTAGGAGTAACCGACACGGCGTTCCCCAACCGGCACGCCAGGTTCGCGCCGGTCATCGCGTGCCATTGGGAGGATCCCGGCGATACCGAGGCGAACATCGCCTGGGTGCGGGAGTACGCGGCGGCACTGCAGCCCTTCTCCGAGACGGCGGGCTACATCAACTTCATGGACGGCGACGACCTGACCCGGGTCGCGGAAAACTACGGGCCGAACTACCGCCGGTTAAGGGAGGTCAAGGCAAAGTACGATCCGCAAAACCTCTTCCATGTGAACCAGAACATCGCGCCGGCATAACAGGGCGGGCTGCCGCGCCGCCGCAGCACACGTCACGACGGCGCCGCGGAACGCCGTAAGGTTTCACGCATGAGGTTGAACTGCTGATGGGCGCCGGACATACACATGCTCACACGGAACATGCAGAGCCGACGCCCCAGGCGCTCGCCGCACGCAAGAAAGCCAACTGGATCCTGGCCGCCGTCCTCATCCCGCTGACGCTGCTGACGCTCGCGGCGATGGTCATGATGTGGCCCTCGGGCAGCAAGGAAGGCATCAAGCTGGCCAGTCCGTACGCAGCAGCGCCCGGCGTCACCTTCGATACCGGCAAGATCCAGCGCGTCGTCACCGGCAGCTGCATGGACGCCTCCCCGCAAGGAGCCCAGCCCGGGCAGCCCGGGCAGCCCGGCGGGGACGCCGCGGGCCCGGCCCCGCAGCAGGGATCGATGTGCACCTTCGCGTTCACCGAACCGGACAAGGGCGGCAACCCGGTAAAGGTGGTCATCAACCCCGACGTCGCCAAGTCCCACGGCGTCAAGGCCGGCGACAACATCCGCTACCTCAACCTCTCCAAGGCCCCGGGTTCCGCCGATGCCTCGGGATCGCCCGCCTACGTCTTCGTGGACTTCGTCCGGACCCTGCCCATCATCTTCCTGGCAGTGCTGTACGCCGTCGTCGTGATTGCGGTGGCGCGCTGGCGCGGACTGCGCGCCCTCATCGGACTGGTGGGGGCGTACACCGTCCTGGTCAGCTTCATGCTGCCCGGCCTCGTGGAAGGCAAGCCGCCGCTGCTGCTGGCGCTGGTGGGTTCCACCGTGATCATGATCGGGGTGCTCTACTTCGCGCATGGCTTCTCCGCCCGGACGTCGACGGCGCTGCTGGGCACCATGTTCGGGCTGGGCATTACCGCCCTCCTTGCGGCCTGGGCCACCGACGCCGCGAACCTCGCCGGGGTGGGAAGCCACGACGCCGCCACGCTGACGAACATCTCGGACAACATCTCGATCTCCGGCATTATCCTCTGCGGGCTCATCATCTCCGGGCTGGGCGTCCTCAACGACGTCACCATCACGCAGTCCTCCGCGGTGTGGGAACTATGGGAACTGGCCCCGGAAACGAGCGCCCGGCAGCTGTTCACCTCGGCCATGCGGATCGGCCGGGACCACATCGCCTCCACCGTGTACACCATCGCGTTCGCCTACGCCGGCGCGGCCCTGCCGGTCCTCATCCTCGTGATGCTCTACGAACGGCCCCTCGGCGACGCCATCACCAGCGCCGAGCTCTCCGAGGAAGTGATCCGCACCCTCGTCGGGTCCGTTGGGCTCGTGCTGGCGATTCCGGTCACTACCGTGATCGCGGTGCTCGTGGTCAAAGCCACCGGTATCAGGGGAGCAGGCAGGGGGCCCGGGGCCCGGACCCCGGGCAGGATGCCCGCCGTCGTCGGACGGGACACGGGCGAGGACGTCGGCCGCGACGCAGGCGCCGTCGTCGAAAGGGACGCAGGCGAGGCCGCGGAGACGGACCTGGAATCGCGGCGCGGACGCCGGGCCGCTGCCCGAAGCTGACGCACGACTATCCACATAGCCGCCGCGGAGCCCGCCGATTTGCCCGGCTTTGAGACAATGGACAGGTGACTCTCGTAGCAACGCCTCCTGCCCCCAAGCTGGAACTCCCGCCCCTGAAGCTGGGTCCCCTCACGGTGGACACCCCCGTGATCCTGGCTCCCATGGCGGGGATCACCAACTCCGCCTTCCGCAGGCTCTGCCGTGAATACGGCGGAGGACTGTATGTCGCCGAGATGGTCACTTCGCGTGCCCTCGTGGAGCGAACGCCCGAATCGCTGCGCATCATTTCGCACGACGACGACGAGAAGGTCCGCTCCGTCCAGCTCTACGGCGTGGACCCGGAGACTGTCGGACAGGCCGTCCGGATGCTGGTTGAGGAAGACCGTGCGGACCATATCGACCTCAACTTCGGCTGCCCGGTCCCCAAGGTGACCCGGCGCGGCGGCGGTTCCGCGCTGCCCTGGAAGACGGACCTCTTCACCTCGATCGTGCAGACGGCCGTGAAGGAAGCCTCCAAGGGCAACGTTCCGCTGACCATCAAGATGCGCAAGGGCATCGACGATGACCACCTGACATACCTCGACGCCGGCCGGATCGCCCGCGACTCCGGCGTGGCCGCCGTCGCCCTCCACGGCCGCACTGCCGCGCAGTTCTACTCCGGCCAGGCCGACTGGTCCGCGATCGCCCGGCTGCGCGAGGCGCTGCCGGATATCCCGGTGCTCGGCAACGGCGACATCTGGTCCGCCGAGGACGCCATCCGCATGGTCCGCGAGACCGGCGTCGACGGCGTTGTGGTCGGCCGCGGCTGCCAGGGCCGGCCGTGGCTCTTTGGCGACCTCATGGCCGCCTTCGAGGGCAGCGACGTCCGGCACAAACCGGACCTGCGCCAGGTGGCCGCGAGCGTCTACCGGCACGCCGAGCTGATGGTCGAAACCTTCGGGGACGAAGGCAAGGCCCTGCGCGAGATCCGCAAGCACATGGCCTGGTACTTCAAGGGCTACGTTGTCGGCAGCGAACTGCGGACCAAGCTGGCGATGGTGACCAGCCTCGAGGTGCTCCGCGAGACCCTCGACCAGCTGGACCTCGATTCGCCGTACCCGGGGGGCGACGCCGAGGGCCCGCGCGGCCGGGCTGGCTCGCCCAAGAAGCCGGCCCTGCCCAAGGACTGGCTGCTGGACCGCACCATGGATGCGGCACAGTCGCGGGATATCTCCCACGCGGAACTGGACGTCTCCGGTGGCTGAAACCAGGACAACAGCCCCGGTACTCGACGGCTACGTGGCCCGCGACTGCGCCCGCTGGGTCGAGGAACCGCCCAAGAGCACCTACCGCTCGGACTTCGAACGCGACCGCGCCCGGGTTCTGCACTCCTCGGCGCTGCGCCGGCTCGGTGCCAAGACCCAGGTCGTGGCACCGGACACCGACGACTTCGTCCGCACGCGGCTGACGCACAGCCTCGAAGTGGCCCAGGTGGGCCGCGAGCTGGGCCGGGCCCTGGGCTGCGATCCCGACGTCGTGGACACTGCCTGCCTCAGCCATGACCTTGGCCACCCGCCCTTCGGCCACAACGGCGAATCTGCCCTGAACGAGGTCGCGCACGCCATCGGCGGCTTCGAGGGCAACGCCCAGACCTTGCGCCTGCTGACCCGGCTGGAGCCCAAGGTCCTCGCGGCGGACGGCCGCCCCGCAGGGCTGAACCTGACGCGCGCCAGCCTCGACGCCGCTGCGAAGTACCCCTGGTCGGCTGAGAACGCCCCCGTTATCCACGGCCACCGGACCAGCAAGTTCGGCGCCTACGAGGATGACCTTCCCATCTTCGACTGGATCCGCGAGGAAGCCCCCGGGCGGCGCTCCTGCCTCGAGGCCCAGGTCATGGACCTCGCCGACGACATCTCGTACTCCGTGCACGACGTCGAGGACGCCATCGTCGCCGGTCACTTCCAGCTGCGCTGGATGGACAACCCGGACCACCGGGCCCGCGTCGTCGGCTACGCCAAGCAGTGGTACCTCCCGCACAACGATCCCGCGGCCATCGACGCCGCACTGGGCCGGCTGGAGGCCACGAGCGTGTGGGTCCGCGAGGCTGACGGCAGCCGCAAATCGATGGCGGCGCTGAAAGACATGACCAGCCAGCTCATCGGCCGGTTCTGCCAGAGTGCGCTGGAAACCACCCGGGCCGTCTATGGCCCGGAGAACCTGACCCGCTACAACGCTGAACTGATCGTCCCGGACGACACCGTGATGGAAATCGCGGTGATGAAGGGACTGGCCACCACCTTCGTCATGACCACCGAGCACCGGCAGCCCATCTACGAACGCCAGCGCGAGGTCCTGCATGCCCTCGTCACCGCCCTGAGCGCCACCGGAGACCGGCACCTGGAGCCGATGTTCGCCGCCGACTGGCGCGACGCCGGGAACGACGGCGCGCGGCTGCGCGTCGTGATTGACCAGGTCGCGTCGCTGACCGACGGGTCCGCACTGGCCATGTACGAGCGGCTTGTGGGCAGCCTGCCGTCGCTGTGGTGACCGGCGCGCGGGCGGGCCGTCCGGCGTCGCACTCCGGGCCGTTGCGCTGGTTGCGCGGTACTAGGATGGCACTGTGGCCGGCCTGATCAAACGCGAAGATATCGACGAAGTACGCCAGCGCACGGACCTCAAGGAAGTCGTTGACGGCTACGTGACGCTCAAGGGCGCCGGGCTCGGCTCCTTTAAAGGCCTGTGCCCCTTCCACGACGAACGTTCGCCGTCCTTCACCGTCCGTCCCCAGGTAGGCAGATACCACTGCTTCGGCTGCGGCGAGGACGGCGACGTCATTTCCTTCGTCCAGAAACTGGACCACACGTCCTTCCATGAGGCGGTGGAAAAGCTGGCGGCCCGGATCGGCTTCGAGCTCCGCTACGAGGACGGCGGCTCCGGACCCAACCGCGACGAGATCGGCCGGCGGCAACGCCTGCTGGATGCCCACAAGGTCGCCGACGAATTCTTCCGCGCCCAGCTGCTGACCCCGGGGGCAACTGAGGGCCGCAACTTCCTGGGCGGCCGCGGCTTCGACCGTGCGGCGGCCGAGCAATTCGGCGTCGGCTACGCCCCGCAGGGCTGGGACTCGCTGCTCAAGCACCTGCGCGGACGCGGCTTCACCGATCCCGAGCTCAAGCTCACCGGCATGTTCTCGGAAGGCGGCCGGGGGATTTACGACCGCTTCCGGGGCCGGCTGGTCTGGCCCATCCGCGACATAGCGGGCGACACGATCGGCTTCGGCGCCCGGAAACTCTACGAGGACGACCAGGGCCCCAAGTACCTCAACACCCCCGAAACTGCGCTCTACAAGAAGTCGCAGGTCCTCTACGGGATCGACCTCGCTAAAAAGAACATTGCCAAGGAACGCCAACTTGTCGTGGTGGAGGGCTACACCGACGTGATGGCCTGCCACCTGGCCGGGATCACGACGGCGGTGGCGACCTGCGGTACCGCCTTCGGCACCGAGCACATCAAGGTCGCCCGCCGGCTGCTGTCCGACGACGGCAGCGGCGGAGAGGTCATCTTCACCTTCGACGGCGACGCTGCCGGCCAGAAGGCCGCGCTGCGTGCCTTCGAGGAGGACCAGCGCTTCGTGGCCCAGACCTATGTGGCCGTCGAACCCAATGGCTTGGACCCCTGCGAACTGCGCCAGTCCAAGGGCGACGCCGCGGTCCGTGACCTGATCGGCACTCGCCGTCCGCTGTTCGAATTCGCCATCCGCGCGTCCCTGAAGCGGCACAACCTGGACACAGTCGAGGGCAGGATCGCCGCCTTGCGGGAATCGGCTCCAGTGGTGGCCCAGATCCGCGACGCCGGCATCCGTCCGGCCTACGCACGCGAATTGGCCGGCTGGCTGGGTATGCCGGTCGAGGAAGTCAGCCGGGCCGTCGGCACGGCCGCCAAGCGTGCGGCCCAGGCGCCGTCCGTCGGTTCCGGGCAGGGGCACGGCTCCGGGTCCGCTCCGGGAGCCGGCGGAGGGCCCGCTGCCCGGTTCGCGCCGGGGGTTGCGGCCCTGCCGCCGTCGGCCGTCCTGCCCTCGTTCAATCGCCCGGATCCGCGCGACCCGGTCGCCGCGATGGAGCGGCAGGCGCTGGTGGTTGCCCTGCAGGAGCCGGCGACGCTTGAGGGCGAGACGTGGCAGCGTTTCTCCGAGGCTCGGTTCTCGACGCCGGCCTACGCCGCGGTCCACGAGGCCATTAGGGCCACCGGGCTGGCCTTCACCGGAGATCCGCTGCGCTGGGTGGAGGCGCTGCTGCAGGAGGTGCCCGAACCGCTGCGGCCGCTTGTGTCCGAACTTTCCGTGGTGCCGTTGCCGGCAAGCACCGCCGACGGTGTGCTGCGGTACTGCAAGGACATCCTGGCGCGGCTGTTCGAACTGCAGATCACGCGGGTCAAGGCGGACAAGATGGGGCAGCTCCAGCGCCTGGACGCCGCGTCCGATCCCGAGGAGTTCCAGCGGCTCAACCGGGAACTCATGCAGCTAGAGATGCAGCGGCGGTCGCTGCGCTCGGAGGCCTGATTGCCCCGGGCGGTTGTCCCGCCTGGTTGTCCCGCCTGGTTGTCCCGTTCGGGGGACAATTTCACTTCCCGGCCCGGTGTTTGCTAGGCTTGTGACCGCTTCATTCCTCCTTAGCTCAATTGGCAGAGCATTCGACTGTTAATCGAAGGGTTGCTGGTTCAAGTCCAGCAGGAGGAGCGCGCAGTCCCCGTTCCGGGCCACCGGGACGGGGACTTTTTCATACCCAGAGGGGTATTCCGGGCCTTGTTCCGGCAGGGTGCGCGCCCGATTTCCAAAGCGGCAAAACCTTTGCTAATGTCGTACCTGCTTCATTCCTCCTTAGCTCAATTGGCAGAGCATTCGACTGTTAATCGAAGGGTTGCTGGTTCAAGTCCAGCAGGAGGAGCGGACAGGTCCCGCGGCCGGTGAATCACCGGCCGCGGGACTTTTTTATGCCGGTCCCGGTGCCCGTTTTGCGGTGCCTGTCCTCTGGCGCCTTTCCCCTGGTGCCTTTTGCCTGGCGCCTTTTGACTGACGGCGATGTTAGACAAAGAACATCTCCACCTGCAGGAAGCGCTCGGCCTCAGCTACGGCTGCCTCGAAGGCTTCCCGTTCGGTGGGGGACTTGCGGGGCTCCCGGGGGTGCCATTCGTGCGGGGCCGAATGCACCTGGGTGAAGCCGCCGCCGGGCGGTGCATAGAAAATCCCAAAACGCTGCACGGGCCATTCCGGGGAGGTTTCGGGAGCCACCAGCAGTGCCGAGTCGAAAGCCGCGTTGTACCACTGGGCGATCGGGCGCCTGCGGTCCTCAGTGAATAGTCCGGCGGCGAAGAGGGCTGCCGACTGGGGGCTGGTCTGGCTGCACAGCCGATCCCACCACAGGGGCAGTATGCCGGCGTCTGCCCGCTGCCACGTGGCCGGAAGGGGCGAAGGATCCTGCCTGTCAGGCACCCTTCAACTTTATCCCGCGCCGCGGACCGGCAACAGGGCCGGACGGCACGGCACGTGCCCTCTCGCCGCCACTGGACATGTCCCGCGCCCTGGGTGGCGCGTGGACATGATCCAACCCTGCGCCGCCGTGGGGGGCTCCCAAGTGGTGCCGCCGGACGTGTGCCACGCAGCAGCAGCCGCCTGAGCTCCCTCCCAGTTGCTTTTTGTGCCGAGCCGAGCTGCCCCCAGGATTGCGGGGCCGACCACCGGTTTCAGGTTGCAAATAGGCGAGCAATCGGGAAGGAGCGGCGGCACGAACCCGGGAAGGAGTCTGCCTGGCGGCACCCACGGCCTTCGATGCGGCGGACCGGGCGCTCGTTTGCCGGGTCCACGCCGGCCAGGCCAGTCCCAACGCCGCTGGGCATGCCCCCCGCTCGGGTCGGCGCGTGGACATAGCCCCGTTGTACCCATTCGTGGGTGCCAGGAATGGGCATGTCCCGCGGGGGAGTTGCTCCGCGTGCCTTGCCGCCGCTGGGCATGCCCCCCGCTCGGGTTGGCGCGTGGACATAGCCCAGTTGTGCTCACTCGTGGGTGCTAAGAATGGGCATGTCCCACTGGCGTGTCCGGCTGCGGGGCTGGAGGGCGTGTGCGCGGGCCTATTCGATCGCCGGCACGGTGCGCGGGCGGACCACGAGCCAGAGGGCGGCTGCGGCCAGGAAGATGCAGACGGCCTGCACCGCCCCCATCGGCGTGGCTGAGCCGACGCCGAACCAGCCCACCACCGGCGAGACCAGGCCGGCCATCATGAACGTCGCCGCGCCGAGCAGGGAGGCCGCGGTGCCCGCCTGGGCGCCGTGCTTGGCCAGCGCGAGCACCTGGACGCAGGGAAAGGTGAAACCGGCGCCGAGGATATAGAACCAGAGGGGCACCATCACGCCCCACAAGCCAAAGCCCAGCTGGTCGAAGACCACGATCAGCACTGCCATGGAAAACATCCAGGCCGTGGAGCAGGCCATGATCCACTGCGGCGGAACCCGGCGGATGAGCCGCGCACTGGTCTGGACCCCGGCGACAATCGCCAGCGAGTTGATGCCGAACAGCAGTCCGTACTGCTGGGGGCTGAAACCATACACATCCTGGAAGAGGAACGGCGAGGCGGAGAGGTAGGTGAAAAGTCCGGCGAAGTTCATCCCGCCCACCAGCAGAAGTCCTACAAAGATCCGGTCGGCAAAAAGCACGGCATAGCGCTGGCGGGCGGTCATTCCGGTCTTTCCGCGCAGCTCACGCGGCAGCGTCTCGCGCACCACGAATATCGCGGCGATGAGGACGCAGGTCCCGTAGGCCGCCAGGAAGAAGAAGATGCCCGGCCACGGCGCCAGCAGGAGCAGCTGGGAGCCGATGACCGGGGCGAGGATGGGCGCGAGGCCGTTGACCAGGGCCATCCTGGAGAACATTCTCACCATCGCGTACCCGCTGAAGAGGTCACGCACCATTGCCATGGCCACGACGCCGCCGCCCGCGGCGCCGATCCCCATGAGCACCCGGAACACTCCCAGGGTGGTGATATCCGTGGCCAGGGCGGCGCCCAGGGACGCAGTGATGTGTACTGCCGTGGCCAGGATCAACGGCAGCCGGCGGCCGAACTTGTCGCTTAGCGGGCCCACCACCAGCTGGCCCAGTGCGAAGCCGACGGTGGTGCCCGTGAGCGTCAGCTGAACGGCCGCCACGGAGACGCCCAGGCTCTCTTCCAGCGCGGGAAACGCCGGCAGGTAGAGATCCACGGTGAACGGTCCCAAGGCTGTAAGGGCCCCGAGCATCAGAATGTAGAGGAATTTTCGTCGGCGGCTCAGGGAATCGCCGGGATTGCTGGGTGTACTCACAGAGGTCAATCCTAGGCCCGTGCCACGTGCAGCACGCCGCAGTCCGAGCGCGCCACACCACGCCGCCGGGACCCTGCTGGGGGCCTGAATGATAGTTTTGACACCGAGGTCTGTGAAAAGCTGCGCAGACCCGGCAAACCCGCGCATGCGGAACCGACAGATGCAACCAGATAGGCGGGACCGATGAGCGGACGTCACAGCGGCGGGACAAGCGGGGGGCTGCGCATCTCCGCGCTGCCCAAGACCCTGAAACTGATCCGCAAGCTGGCGCCCCGGCAACTCGGTGACGAGCTTGCCCTCGCCAAGATCGAGATCAAGCGCAAGGGCATCCAGGTCGGCACCGCCGCCGCGATCCTCGCCGTCGCACTGGTTTTCGTCGCCTTCCTCGTGGTCGGCCTGATCGTGGCCGCCATCATGGGCCTCGCCACGATCATGCCGGCGTGGCTCGCTGCCCTGCTGGTCTGCGGCGTCTTCCTAGTGATCGCGTTGATCGCCGGACTGCTGGGCGTCGCGAGGTTCAAGAAGGCCATGCCTTTGGTTCCGGAGGAGACGCTCCGCGGCATCAAGCACGATCTCGGCATCCTCAAGGAAGGTTCCGCCTTCGACCCCGCAGTCCTGGACCCCGATTCCGAACAGTACAAGGCAGCCCAGGCTGCCAAGGCCGAGGCCGCCGCCAAGGCGAAAGCAGACAAGGAAGCCAAAGCCGCCGCCGAGCCGGACTTCGGCCCGCCGCCCACCGAAGCTGAACTGCGGAGCAGGCTGGGAGAGCGTCGCAGCCACCTCACGGCCGTCCGCGATGAACTCAACGAGGAACTTGACGTCAAGACGCAGGCGCAGGCACTGCTGGCGGCGGCCCGGTCGAAACTGGAGGATGGCAGGGAACAGCTCAGCGCCACGATCTCCGGGTTCCGGTCCTCGTTCCGGAAACCGACGACGGCGGCCGACTCCGCCGCGGCGAACTCGCCGGAGCGCGTCGCCGGCCAGACCGGCCAGCTGGGCCAGCGCTGGAAGCCGCTCGTGGCGCTCACCGCTTCGGCCGCAGCCCTCGTATACCTGTTGCGCAGGCTCCTGCAGGGCTAGGCCGCCGCTGGACTCCGAGGACAGATCGTTAGCGGCCAGGGAAAGGGGGAAGGGATGAAATTCATCGGCGCTGGTGCCCGGCCTGGGCAACCCCAGGTCCACCACGACACGGTCTTCACCATCCCCAACCTCCTGACCGTGGTGCGGTTCCTCGGCGTTCCCCTCTTCATCTGGCTGGTCCTGTGGGAGCAGGAATACGGCTATGCTGCCCTCGTGCTGGCCGTCATGGGCAGCACCGACTGGGTTGACGGCTACATCGCCCGCCGCTTCGACCAGATGTCCAACCTCGGCCGGGTGATGGATCCCATGGCCGATCGGCTCGCTCTGATCGCGGTGGCCGTGACTTTGGCAGTCGCCGGCGTCGTCCAGTGGTGGTACCTGGCCGCACTGCTGGTCCCTGACGCCATCCTGCTGGCCCTCTCGCTTTTCTACTTCCACGGACACCCCGACCTGCCCGTGAGCCGGATTGGGAAAGTCCGGACGGCCCTGCTGCTGGTCGGCACGCCGCTGCTGGTGCTTTCCAGAGTCCCGATCCCTGGCGCCGAGGTCTACGCCGTGGTCGCGTGGATCTGCCTGGGCCTGGGCCTCGCGGCGCACTGGATTGCCGGCTACAACTATTTCCGGGCCATAATCCGTAAGGGCAGAGCCCTGCGGAACAAAGTCGACGACGACGGCCTCCGCTGATGGTCTGGTTCGCAGTACTCCTCGCTGTGCTTGGGGCCTTCTGCCTGGCCTTCGGCGCCCAGCGCCAGGGCAGCGCGGTCAAGGCGGACACCGGCGGACTGGCCCTCAGCACGCACGGGCTGCTCCGCCTCATCCGTAACCCGCGCTGGGTCTTTGGCCTCCTGCTGCTCACCGTGGGGATGGCGTTGAACGCCGTCGCCCTGGTCATGGCACCCCTGACCGTGGTCCAGCCGATCGGGGCGATAGCGCTCGTCATTACGACGATCGTCAACGCCAAGGACCAGGGACTGAGCATCAACCGCGCCACGGTGGTGGCTATTTCCGCCTGCGTCTCGGGCTCGGCGCTTTTTGTGGTGCTGGCAATCAACGTGACCCAGGAAAGCCAAAGTGTCAGTGCCTCCGAGGAGCTGACAGTTGTGTTGCTGCTGGTCCTGGCGGTGGGGCTCTTCGGGACACTTGCCCTGATGTTCAAACACCGCATGAGTGCCTTTGTCTATATCCTCGGCGCGGGCGTCCTGTTCGGCTTCGTCGCAGTCCTGACCCGCATCATCGGCAAGCAACTGCTCAATCCGAACGGCCTGGGGCTGCTGAATGTGACGTGGTACTCCGTCGTCGCCATTGTGGCTGCAGGAGTGCTCGGATCCTGGTTCGTCCAGAGCGCTTACTCCGGGGGACCGCCGGACCTCGTGATCGCCGGGCTGACCGTGATCGACCCGATTGTGGGCATCGCGATTGGCATCACGATCCTCGGCGAACTCCGGCCCGATGTCCAAGCCGTCATGGCGATTGCGATGGGGGCAGCGGCTTCGCTTGCTATCGTGGGTGTGATCGCCCTGTCCAGGCACCATCCTGAAGTCACCAAGCGCAAGCGAGACGCGCGGAAGGCTGCGGGAAGGATGTCCTAGGGCATCGCCAGACTTCAGCAGCAGACCCGGCGCGCTGGCGCCGACGGCCAGCAGGCCACCCCAGACCAAGCTGCCCGCACCATGAACACCAGGAGCATTCCACGTGACCATGTCCGACAACCAGAAACCGCTGACCGTACTGATTGCCGCGGACACGTACCCGCCCCACGTCAATGGTGCGGCCATGTTCGGCTACCGCCTCGCCAAGGGCATGACTGCCCGCGGACACAACGTGCACGTCCTGGCCTGCCGGCCGGGCAAGGGGCCGAGCTACACCGAGTTCAGCGACGAAGGCACCGTCCACCGGATCCGCTCGCACTCGGTCCCCACCCATGAATACTTCCGGATCACCTTTCCCTGGGAGATCAAGAAGGAAATCGGGCTGCTGTTCGACAGGATCCAGCCCGACGTCGTACACATCCAGAGCCACTACATGATCGGCGAGCACGTACTGTATGAAGCCGCGAGGCGCGGCATCAGGATCGTGGCGACCAACCACTTCATGCCCGAGAACCTGAACCCCTTCCTTCCGTTCCCCCAGTGGTTCAAGGACATCGTGGGGCGCATCTCCTGGCGGGACATGGGCAAGGTCATGGGCCAGGCCGACGTCGTGACCACGCCCACGCCCCTCGCGGCCAGGGCAATGCACGAGCACGCCTTCCTGCGCAAAGTCCTCCCGCTCTCCAACGGCATCGACGCGGCATCCTACGAACTCAAGCCAGGTGAAGAGCTGGAGCGCCACGCCAGTCCGCACGTACTGTTCGTCGGCCGGCTTGCCGAGGAAAAACACATTGACGTGCTGATCGACGCCGTCGCCAAGACGCCCAAGGAGCTCGACGTGCATCTCGATATCGTCGGCGGCGGCGAAGTTCGCCCCGCCCTCGAGGCCCAGGTGACCCGGCTCGGCCTGCAGGACCGGGTGGCGTTCCTGGGCATGGCCAGCGACGCGGAACTGCGCAGGGCCTACCTAGCGGCGGACTTGTTCTGCATGCCCGGCACGGCCGAGCTGCAGTCCCTCGTGACCCTTGAAGCGATGTCCGCTTCCACGCCCGTGCTGCTCGCCGACGCGATGGCCCTGCCGCACCTCGTGAGCGACGGCGAGAACGGCTACCTCTTCACGCCCAACGACAGCGATGACCTGTCCGAGAAGATCGTCCGGGTTCTGTCGCTGCCCGCGGACGAGTTGGCGGCCATGGGCAAGGCGAGCCGGGGGATGGTGGAGAGCCACAGCATCGAGCGCACCCTCCAGGCCTTCGAGGATCTCTACCGCGGAGCGAGTTACGACGACCTCATCGTCTGATCCGTGCCACTACTATTGCTAGAGTGATTTTTGCCCGGAAACCGTTCGCCCCGTGCGGGGCGGACGGTTTCGGGGCCACGGGGCTATAGCTCAGCTGGTTAGAGCGCGGGACTCATAATCCTAAGGTCCTCGGTTCAAGTCCGAGTAGCCCTACTTTTCTGCGGAATCCCCGTCCCGGGTCCCGCGGAAACGGGAGCCCTGGCAGCGTTTCGACGCCGGCCAGGGCTCCTTCTTGTTGCTCGGGCGGGCCCCGCCACAGGGCTGGGACGGTGTCCGGGACAGGGGCTGGGGTGGCGTCTGGACAGAGCGGCGAAGCGTTCGCAAACTGTGCCCCCTGTAACCGCCGTCACTTGCGGGACGCCGTCGTTTTGCGGTAAGTTACTCATGAGTAACATCCCACCGGGCGCGACGCCTGAGTCCCTTTTGGTCGCTGCTGATCACACGTGAAGGAACAACATGTCCAAAGCTGACATCGACATCAACAACCTCCCGTACGCCGACGGCGATTTCTTCGCGTTCGAGCAGCTGCTCAGCGGCAAGGAGCAGGACCGGCTGGCGGAGGTCCGGGAGTTCCTGGCCCGCGAGGTGAAGCCGATCGCCGTCGACTGCTGGAACCGCGGCGAGTTCCCGATGGAGCTGATCCCGAAGCTTGCCGAGATCGACCTCGTCAGCCCGGTCAAGCGGCAGGGTTACTCCAACTTGTTCGCCGGCATCATGCACGCCGAAACTACCCGCGCCGACACGTCCATCGCGACCTTTATGGGCGTCCATGACGGCCTGTTCACGGGTTCCATCGAGGCCCTCGCCTCCCAGGAGCAGCAGGAAGCGTGGCTGCCGGACATCTACGCACTCAAGAAAATTGGCGCCTTCGGCCTCACCGAGCCCCTCGGCGGGTCCGACGTCGCTGGCGGCACCCGCACCACCGCACGCCGGGAAGGCGGCAGCTGGATCCTCAACGGCGCCAAGCGCTGGATCGGCAACGCCACGTTCTCTGACTGGGTGGTCATTTACGCCCGCGACCTCGCCGACAACCAGGTCAAGGGGTTCCTCGTTGACACGAAGACCGAGGGCTACAGCGCCACCAAGATCGAGAACAAGATCTCGCTGCGCACCGTGCAGAACGCCGACATCGTCCTGGACAACGTCGTGGTCCCGGACTTCTTCAAGCTCGCCAACGCCAACAGCTTCCGGGACACCAACAAGGTCCTCAAGGTCACCCGCCTGTCCGTCGCATGGCAGGCGGTCGGGCAGCAGCTCGCCGCGTTCGACGTCGCCCGCCGCTACGCTGTGGAGCGCAGCCAGTTCGGCCGCCCCATTGCCTCCTTCCAGCTTGTCCAGAACCAGCTGGTGCAGATCCTCGGTAATACCGTCAGCTCCATGGGCATGATGGTCCGGCTGTCCCAGCTGGAGGACGAGGGGCGGGCGAAGGACGAGCAGTCCGCCCTGGCCAAGGCTTTCACCACTGCCCGGATGCGCGAAAGCGTCGCCCTGGGCCGCAGCATCCTCGGCGGCAACGGGATCGTGACGGACTACGAAATGGCCAAGGTCTTCGCTGACGCCGAAGCCATCTACTCCTACGAAGGTACCCACGAGATCAACACCCTGGTCACCGGGCGTGCCATTACCGGTATCTCCGCGATCGTCTAGCCGGCCGCCCGGGACTGCACTCCGGGAACCGCGACAGCACTCCAAGAACAGCGAACCGCACGGCCGTGGCCAGTCCCCGGCCGTGCAGTCCGTTAACCGGTGGTACGCAGGCCGGAACCTGTTGGCCTTTCACCGGTGCGGCTCCGGCACGGGCTCCGGCACCACGGGCAGCAGGACCGAGGGCCTCTGGTCCATCACGAAAGCCATCGGATTGAGGTACTCCTCTCCGCGCCGCACACTCCAGTGGACGCACGGGTCCCGGCCGCAGTGCCCGGACCGCACCCCACCCAGGACCTCGCCCGCCGCCACGGCGGCACCGGTCGCGAGACCACTCTCGACCGGCTCGAAGCTGCTCCGCAGCCCGTTGCCGTGGTCCACGGTGATGACGGCCCGGTCCACCACGACGCCGACGAAGCTCACCGTCCCTGGCGCCGGTGAGGTGACCGGGGCGCCGTCGTACGCCACCCGGAGGTCAACGCCGCGGTGGCCGCTCAGCCATGGCCTGGCCGGCGGGTCGAACGGCCGGAGCACCGCGGGCCTGGGGTCCAGCGGCCAGCGCCAGTCGGCCGGCCGCGCCGGCGGCGGAACGCCTGCAGCAGCAACGGGCGATAGCGCCAGGATGATGGCCCACAGCAACGCCCGGGCCACCGTACGCACGGGCACGCTCCGTCCGGTAATTGCAGGCCCCGGCATCTCGTGTCCGGCCACCTCGGGTCCAATCGTCATGAGCCCATCCTGCGGGGTCGGCAGGGCGCCGGGAACAGCCCGGCAGCGGTATGTGGACAGCCTGCGGAACGGACGCCGAGCCTTGCGCCGGGGCACTTGAAACCGTCCGATCCGGCAGTGCCCCTGTAGTACACTTGGTGGAGCAGTTTGCTGTGCCCTCATGCTTGTTCAATTCAATTCCTTTTGGATTGCCTCGGCCGGCACGCCTCATTCAGGGGTGCGGGGGAGCAGTTGCTGACTACGCGTATCCAGCCCTCCTCATTCGAAGCCTCACCACTTCAACTGCGGGAGGACTGTGCCTCTTGCGGTCCGGCCCCTGGTGGTCCGGATAAGAAGCGCAGTGGATGCCAGGAGCACCGCCCGCCTGGGTGGTGCTAGTAACCGTCAACTATTGGCAGGGTAAGAGAGCCCGTGGGTTCTCTCATGAATGACCTGCCGGAAGGAGCGTCGGCATGCCCGTCGTAACTATGCGCCAGCTGCTTGACAGCGGCGTCCACTTTGGACACCAGACCCGCCGTTGGAACCCGAAGATGAAGCGATTCATCTTCACGGAGCGCAACGGCATCTACATCATTGACCTGCAGCAGTCCCTGTCCTACATCGACCGTGCCTACGAGTTCGTGAAGGCCACCGTTGCACACGGCGGCACCGTTCTCTTCGTCGGCACCAAGAAGCAGGCGCAGGAATCCATCGCCGAGCAGGCCACCCGCGTGGGCCAGCCGTACGTGAACCAGCGTTGGCTCGGCGGTATGCTGACCAACTTCCAGACCGTCTCCAAGCGCATCCAGCGCATGAAGGAACTGGAAGAGATCGACTTCGACGACGTCGCCGGTTCCGCTTACACGAAGAAGGAACTGCTGCTCCTTCGCCGCGAACTCACCAAGCTGAACACCAACCTCGGTGGTATCCGCAACCTGACCAAGGCGCCGTCCGCGCTGTGGATCGTTGACACCAAGAAGGAACACCTTGCTGTCGACGAGGCCAAGAAGCTGAACATCCCGGTTGTTGCGATCCTGGACACCAACTGCGATCCCGACGAAGTCGACTTCCCGATCCCGGGTAACGACGACGCCATCCGCTCCGTGAACCTGCTGACCCGCGTTGTTGCTGACGCCGTTGCCGAGGGCCTCATCGCCCGTAACCAGCGCGCCACCGGCACCACGGAAGCTCCGGAAGAGCCGCTCGCCGAGTGGGAGCGCGAGCTCCTCGAAGGCAGCAAGACCGAAGAGGCTCCGGCCGCTGAGGTAGCACCGGCAGCTGAGGCTCCGGCCGCCGAAGAAGCACCCGCTGCAGAGGAAGCCCCGGCAGCTGCCGAGGCCGAAGTTGCTGACGACGCCGCTGGCGAAACCAAGTAACTCAGCACAAGTAAATCCGGATCACCCCGCACGCTGTCCGCAGCGTAGGGGGTACTGACAGGATGGCCGCTCACCGGGTGAGCAGCCGTCCTGTCGGTCCGTACACCACATAAAATTTCTAGACAGAGGGGTTCACATGGCGAACTACACTGCCGCTGATATCAAGGCTCTGCGCGAGCGCACTGGCGCCGGCATGATGGATGTCAAGAAGGCTCTTGACGAAGCCAACGGTGACGCCGAGAAGGCCATCGAGATCATCCGCATCAAGGGCCTGAAGGGCGCTACCAAGCGCGAGGGCCGCTCCACCGCGGAAGGCCTGGTTGCGGCCAAGGTCGACGGCGGCGTCGGCGTAATGATCGAAGTTAACTGCGAGACCGACTTCGTCGCCAAGGCTGACAAGTTCATCCAGCTCGCGGACAAGGTCCTGGCCGTTGCCGTTGAGTCCGGCGCTTCCGACCTCGACGCCCTGCTGGCCACCGAGGTCGACGGCAAGCCGCTGTCCGAGGTCGTCGTCGAAGAGGGCGCCGTGCTGGGCGAGAAGGTTGTCGTCCGCCGCATCTCCCGCATCGAGGGCGGAACGGTCGACGCTTACCTGCACAAGACCTCCAAGGATCTCCCGGCCCAGGTCGGCGTCCTGTTCGCTGTTGAGGGCGAAGGCGAAGCAGCTGCCACGGCAGCCCACGACGTCGCTGTCCACATCGCCGCGATGTCCCCGAACTACCTCTCCCGCGAGGATGTTCCGGCTGAGCTCGTCGAGTCCGAGCGCCGCATCGCCGAGGAAACCGCCAAGGCTGAAGGCAAGCCCGAGGCTGCTATGACCAAGATTGTGGAAGGCCGTGTCACGGGCTTCTACAAGGGCGAGGTTCTCCTCGACCAGGCATTCGCCAAGGATGCCAAGAAGTCTGTCGCGCAGGTCCTCACAGAGGCCGGCGTCAAGGGCACCGCGTTCGCGCGGTTCCGCGTCGGCTCCTAATCAGGGACTGATCACGGCTGGTCAGGCACTTGTCAGATACTAGCCAGACACGCTAAGGGGGTGGTCACCGCGGTGGCCACCCCTTTTGCATGCACCCGTGGCGGCCGGCCACGAAAGCCCGTCACGAAAGCCGGCCACGAAAGCCGGCCACGAAAGCCGGGCACGACAGGGCGGAGTGACGTCTTTAGCCCCCAGCACGATAACCTTTTTCAGAGTTCACCAACGGGAAGGCACCATGGAAACCGTCAGTACTTCCGCCCAGCCAAAGAAGACCAAGCGCCGCGTCCTCCTGAAGCTCTCCGGTGAGGTCTTCGGCGGCGGCAAGCTCGGCGTCGACCCGGACACCGTCCGCGGCGTTGCCAAGCAGATCGCCGCCGCGGTCCCCGACGTCGAGGTCGCGATCGTCGTCGGCGGCGGGAACTTCTTCCGCGGTGCCGAACTGTCGCAGAGCGGCATGGACCGCTCCCGTGCCGACTACATGGGGATGCTCGGCACCGTCATGAACTGCCTCGCGCTCCAGGACTTCCTGGAACAGGCAGGCGTGGAGACCCGCGTCCAGAGCGCCATCACCATGGGCCAGGTCGCAGAGGCGTACATTCCGCGCCGCGCCATCCGCCACATGGAAAAGGGCCGCGTTGTCATCTTCGGCGCCGGCGCCGGTCTGCCGTACTTCTCCACGGACACCGTGGCGGCACAGCGGGCCATGGAGGTCCACGCCGACGTCGTCCTGATGGCCAAGAGCGGCGTCGACGGCGTCTACACCGCCGACCCGAAGAAGGACCCCACCGCGGAAAAGCTCCACCGCCTCAGCTACGACGACGCCCTGCGCCGCGACATCCGGGTGATGGACCAGACCGCCATGACCATGTGCAAGGACAACAACCTGACCATGGTGGTGTTCGGCATGGAAGGCGAAGGCAACGTCACCAGGGCAATTCTGGGCGAGGACCTGGGCACCGTAGTGACCCCCTAGCAACGGCTAGGATGTTTTCAGGACAGTTCGGCTCGCCGCAGCAGGCGGTGGGCCGCCGGAACATTACCAAGACCGCGCAGCACTCCGCCAGCGGCGGGGGAACCAATTTCTGAGGAGAGATCGTGATCGAAGAAACCTTGCTCGAAGCCGGGGACAAGATGGACAAGGCGGTTGAAGTAGCCAAGGAAGACTTCGCCTCGATCCGGACCGGCCGCGCCAACCCGGGCCTCTACAACAAGGTCCTGGTGGATTACTACGGTTCACCCACGCCGTTGCAGCAGCTGGCCTCCTTTGCCATCCCAGACGCCCGCACCATCCTGATCACGCCGTTCGACAAGTCCGCCCTGCGGGAGATCGAACGGGCCCTGAGCGACTCCGAGGTGGGAGCCAACCCCTCCAACGATGGCAGCGTTATCCGGATCACCATCCCGGACCTCACGCAGGAGCGCCGCAAGGAATACGTCAAGATCGTCAAAAGCAAGGGCGAGGACGCCAAGGTGTCCATCCGGAACATCCGCCGCAAGGCCAAGGAATCCCTGGACAAGCTGGTCAAGGACGGCGACGCCGGCGAGGACGAGGGCAGCCGCGGCGAAAAGGAACTCGACGCCATGACCAAGGCTCACGTCGATGGCATCGACGAGCTGCTCAAGCGCAAGGAAGCCGAGCTGCTCGAGGTCTGATGGGGGCGGAACAGCAGGCGCCCGGGCCCGGTGTGCGGGCGCGGGGGAAACAACGCAAGAACCCGACTCCGAAAGCCGGCAGGAACCTTCCTGCCGCCACCGCGGTGGGCCTTGGCATGCTGTTCTTCGTCCTGGGCGGACTGCTGTTCTTTCCGCTGGGCTTTGTCCTCATTGTCACCGCTTTTGCGATCTTTGGCGTGTGGGAGGTCTTCCGGGCCCTGGAGGCCTCCGGCACCCGGTTGCCGATCATCCCGGTGATGACCGGCACCGTGGCAATGCCCGCGGCCGCCTATTTCGGCGGCACGGAAAGCCTCCTGTTCGCCATGATGCTCAGCAGCGTCGCGGTGCTTCTCTGGCGCTCGCTCGAGGGTGCGGCCGGTTCGGCGCGCGGCATCTTTGCCGGCGTGTTCACGCTCGCCTGGGTGCCGTTCCTGATCAGCTTCGCGCTGCTTCCGCTGCATACCGCGGAGGTTGCGACGCCAAAGGGGCTCTGGCCCGACGTCGTGCCGCCGGGTGCGCTGGAGGTCGCTACCCTTCTGCTGCTGGTGGTCTCCAATGACACCTTCGGCTACCTCGTGGGTGCCTCGCTCGGCAAGCACCCGATGGCCCCCAAGATCAGCCCCAAGAAGACGTGGGAGGGCTTCGCCGGCTCGATCGCCGGAGCGATGGTGGTCGGCGTGGTGGCCGCCGTCTTCGTGCTGGACCGGCCGTGGTGGGTCGGTGCGGTACTCGCCGTCGGCATGGTCACCGCTGCCACGGCCGGGGACTTGGCCGAATCCATGGTGAAGCGCGAGTTGGGCATCAAGGATATGAGCAGCATCCTGCCCGGCCACGGCGGCGTCATGGACCGGCTGGACTCGATCGTTTTTGCCTCCCCGGTGGCCTTTATCCTCTACTCGGCCATGGCAGGCGCGTAGGGCCACGTCCCATCCACCCTCGCTCCAACGTCCGGCCCCTCGAACGGTGCCGCGCAACCGAACGGCATTGAAGGAAACATAGTTACAGTGGACATTCAACGGCAGATTCCTGCTTCCTTTGACCGCGTGCAGCGGAACCAGTACGGCTACAACGCCAAGCAGGTCGATCAGTTCCTGCAACGCGCCCGCGTGTCCTTCGAGTCCAAGAGGACAGACGGCCGCCCGGTCCGGAGCGCCGATGTCCGCGCCGTTTCCTTCGATCCCGTCAAGGGCGGCTACGCCGCTGCCGGGGTGGACGCGGCACTGGACCGCCTGGAAGACGCCCTCGCCAGGCGCGAACGCGACGAACTGGTCGCCGAGCGGGGCGAGGAAGCGTGGCTGCGGGAAATCGGCAAGCTCGCCGGCTTGCTCCGCGGCCGCCTGCACCGTCCCGACGGCCAGCGCTTCCGGCGCCCCGCCAAGCCCAAGGTCCGAAGTTACAACACCACCGACGTGGATGACCTCTGCCACGAGCTGATCGGCTACCTGGAAAAGGACCAGCCGCTGAGCGTGGACAACGTCCGGCGCGCCGTCTTCCGGCCGGCCGTGGGACGCGACGGCTACGAGGAAAGCCAGGTTGACGCTTTCCTGGACCGAATCGTCGAACTGATGTCCGCGATCGACTAAGGACCGCTGCAGCGGGAGCAAATTCCCCCGGGACCGCTAACGCTCGGTGGCGAGGGGCCGTTCCGGGGTGTGCAGCCGGGTCATCAGCCGGGTGATGGTCCGTGGCACGCGGTCCCTGGTCGCGCGGGAGACGAGGACCATCACGGCGAACGCTGCCGGCACCGTCCAGGCGGCGGGCAGCGCCAGCCACGACGGCGTCCCGGCCGCGCCCAACACGGACCCCGCCACCATGGCACCGCCGCACAAAACCCCGCCCGTCACCATGCCGGCGATGGCGCCAGCGTCCGTCAGCCCCCGCCACCAGATGCCCAACAGCAGCACGGGGCAGATCGTTGAGGCTGTGAACGCAAAGACCAGCCCCACGCTTCCGGCCAGCGCGAGCGAGTCCGTCATTGACGCGATCCCCAGCGGCACCAGCGCGGAGATCAGCGCAGCCCAGCGGAAACCGCGCACACTCCCGCCCAGCAGATCCTGGCTGATCACCCCGGCGAGAGAGACCACCAGCCCGGACGTTGTGGAGAGGAAGGCGGCGAAGGCGCCCGCCACCACGAGGGCGGAGAGCAGGTCGCCTGCCATTCCGCCGACCATCCGGCCCGGCAGCAGCAGCACCAGTGCATCGGCCTGCCCGCTTTGCGCCAGTCCAGGGGCAAACGTGCGGCCGGTCAGCCCGTAGGCAGTCGGTAACAGGTAGAAGACCGAGAGCAGGCCCAGGACAATCAGCGTGGTCCGGCGGGCCGACTGCCCGTCCGGGTTGGTATAGAACCGGACCAGGACGTGCGGCAGCCCCAAGGTTCCGAACAGGAGGGCAACCAGCAACGAGATGGTCTGGTACGGCCCCGCGGCGGGAGCGCCCGTGGGGTTCACGGCGGCGTCGGCCGCCGCGGGGGTCCCGTTGGAGGCCAGCATGAACAGGATGAAGAGGATCGGCACGGCCAGTGCCGTCAGCTTGAGCCAGTACTGGAAGGCCTGGACGAAGGTGATGGAACGCATTCCGCCCGCGATGACGGTGAAGCAGACGACGGCGACCACCGCCACCTGCCCCACCCACGCGGGCAGCCCGGTGGTGATCCGGATGGCCAGCGCCGCGCCGTGCAGCTGCGGGACGATGTAGAGCCAGCCGACCATCACCACCACAAGGCTCGTGACCCGCCGTGCGGCCCGCGAATCGAGCCGTGCCTCGGTGAAGTCCGGAATCGTGTAGGCGCCGGAGCGGCGCAGCGGGGCGGCCACGAACAAGAGCAGCATGAGGTACCCGGCGGTGTAGCCGACGGGGAACCACAGGGCATCCGTGCCGGAGAGCAGGATGAGGCCGGCGACGCCGAGGAAGCTGGCGGCGGAAAGGTACTCACCGCCGATCGCCGAGGCATTCCACCACGGCCGGACGGTGCGGGATGCCACGTAGAAGTCCCCGGTGGTGCGGGAGATCCGCAGCCCGTAGAAGCCGAAGGCGGCGGTGGCCAGCGAAACGGCGACGAACGCCGCGATTCCGACTACCGGGTTCACCGGCGCCTCATTTGTCGCCGACGAGATCCCGGTACCGGGCCTCGTTCCGCGCGGCCGTCCGGATATACAGCCAGGCGCTGAGCCCGGTCACGGGATAGATTCCGGCTCCCAGTAGGACCCAGTTGAAGGGCAGCCCGGCAATAGTCGATTCCGCGAGGCCCGGGACCAGCCCCAGCACCAGCGCGAAGGCGACCAGGATCAACAGGAAGCCGCCGGCGACCACCAGAGCCAGCCGCAGCTGCGAGCGGATGAGCGAGCGGACGAACACCTGCCCGGCGTCGGACTCCTCGGCAGCTTCGCGGGAGGCCGCGGCCGAGCGGGCCGCGGTCAGGGCCGTGCCGCGCGGGGCCATGGAGCGCGGTGCCGTCACGCGGACGCGTGTCATGCCTGCGGCCGGATCCGGGTCGCTTCGAGTTTCTCCCGCACTGACGGCAGGTGCCGCCGGCTGATCGGCAGTTCAGCCCCTGCAACGGTCACACTGGGACTGGCCGAGGCAAGCTTCATGTGGCTGATGTGGTTCAGGGCGATGAGATAGGACCGGTGGGTGCGGATGAACCCGGCGTCGGCCCACTGCTGTTCGAGGTCGGCCAGCGGGACCCGGATGAGGTAGCTCGCGTCCGCCGTGTGGAGCCTGGCGTAGTCGCCCTGGGCCTGGACATAGGTGACGTCCTCGCGCCGGATCATCTTGGTGGTCCCGCCAAGGTCCACCGTGATCATGTCGGCAGCCTTGGCGCCGTCCTTGAGCAGATCGCTGATCCGGCCGATCGATTTTGCCAGCCGGTCGGCGCGCACGGGCTTGAGCAGGTAGTCAACGGCTGCCAGCTCGAAGGCCTCCAAGGCGCGGTCCTCGTCCGCGGTGACGAACACGACCGCCGGGGGGCGGGCGTTGCGGGAGATCGCCCGGGCAATGTCCAGCCCGGAGAGGGCGGGCATGTGGATGTCGAGGAAGACGGCGTCGACTTCTTCGGCTTCCAGCGCGCGCAGCGCCTCCGCGCCGGAGGAAGCCCGGTAGATGCTGCCGATCCGGTCGTCGCGGCGGAGCAGGAAGGCGAGTTCTTCAACCGCGGGCAGCTCGTCGTCGGCGACGAGGACGTTAATCATGGTCCTAGACTACTGCCGGAGGCATTTCACCCCGTATCAGCCGCGGGGTCAGGCGTCGTGGCGGGGCTGGGACTTGGGCACCCGCATCGTAATCAGCGTGCCCTCCCCGGGCGCCGTTTCGATGACGAGCCCGTTGTCCTCGCCGTACACCTGCCGCAGCCGGGTGTCCACGTTGCGCAGTCCCACGTGGTCGCCGTCGCTGTGGCCGGCAAGGACCGACCGCAGCTGTTCGGGGTCCATGCCCACGCCGTCGTCCTCGATGGTCACCTCGGCGTAGGCGCCGGAGTCGTTGGCCGTGATGGAGATGTGGCCCGGGCCTTCCTTGGCCTCCAGGCCGTGCCGGACCGCGTTCTCCACCAGCGGCTGCAGGCTCAGGAACGGGATCACGGTACTGAGCACCTCGGGCGCGATCCGCAGGCTCACCTGGACGCGGTCCCCAAACCGGGCACGCTCCAGGAGCAGGTAGCGGTCGATGCAGCGCAGCTCCTCGGCCAGGGTGGTGAAGTCGCCGTGGCGGCGGAACGAATAGCGGGTGAAGTCGGCGAATTCCACCACGAGCTCCCGGGCCCGCACCGGGTCGGTGTTGATGAAGGACGCGATCGCGTTGAGCGAGTTATAGATAAAGTGCGGACTGATCTGGGCCCGGAGCGCGCGCACTTCCGCCTCCATCAGCAGCGTGCGGGAGGCATCGAGTTCGGCCAGCTCCACCTGGGCCGCCACCCAGTCGGCCACCTCGCTGGTGGCCCGGACCAGGCCCGCGCCAGCCGACGGGGCGAAGGCCGCCACAACGCCCACCACACGGGTGCCGGCCCTGATCGGGGCGATCACCGCGGCGCGCTCCACCTCCGGCCGGGCCGCCACGGCACCCGTGCCGTGCAGAAGTTCCTGCACCTCCCCGGCCGGGATCACGGCGGTATGGCCGCCGTCGAGCACCCCGGCCGCCAGCTCCATCAGCACCGGTTTGAGGTCCTCGCCCGCGCCATCCCAGGCAAGCACACCCGCGGTGTCGGTAATCGCCAGCGCGTCGCTGCCGAGCAGGCTGCGCAGCTGCCGGCTGGCTTTGGCCGCACCGGCCGGATTGAGGCCGGTCCGCAGGTGCTGCCCGGCCCGGGAGGCCGCGTGCAGCGTCTTGTAGGTGGCCTGCTCTGCGTCCGTGCCGAGCTCCCGGAAGGAGCGCAGGACCTGCAGCCCGACGGCGACGACGACGGCGATCGCCATCGCGATCACAGCGACGGCGGCGGCGGTGAACAGGGGAGAGTCGGGCATGCGCTCAGCGTATCGCGGAGCCTGCCGGGAAGGGGCCCCGCGCGGCGCCGGACACCCCCACGGGCACCGCTGAGCGCAGCATCGGGACCACTGAGCGCTGGAGGGTACGGGGGTGGTGGAATGTTAGGCGCACCACGGCGCACAGTGATGGTAGTCACATTGGCCGGTGGGCTGTTAGGAACATTCCTGGGCAGCCGGTGTGAACTCAAATCTCTCAATGAGGAGGAACGATGGGTCACGAAGCCCAAGAAACGGACGCCGCGGCGGCCGTGGACTTCAAGGAAGTCCAGTCGACGGAGCGGTTCCAGGAACTTCGCACACGTCACCGCAGCTTTGTCTTTCCGATGACCATTGCGTTTTTGCTCTGGTACTTCGCCTACGTGCTGCTGGCCGACTACGCGGTGGGCTTCATGTCCACCAAGGTCTGGGGCAACATCAACATCGGCCTGATCATGGGCCTGCTGCAATTCGTGACCACGTTCGCCATCACGGGCTGGTATGTCAGTTACTCCAACCGGAGGCTTGACCCGATCGCCGCCGAAATCCGCCACGAGATCGAGGGCCACGAATTCGACAAGCACGGCAACAACATCACCGGGGTGACAAAATGACGACGCTCATGGTTCCCGCAGTCAATGTTGCGGATCTCAAGGACACCACCCTGCTGAACATGGGCATCTTCGGCCTGTTCGTCGCGATCACCATGGTTATTGTGATCAGGGCCAGCCGCAACAACAAGACGGCGGCGGACTACTACGCGGCCGGGCGTTCCTTCACCGGACCGCAGAACGGCACGGCCATCGCCGGGGACTACCTCTCGGCGGCCTCGTTCCTCGGCATCACCGGAGCCATCGCCATCAACGGCTACGACGGCTTCATGTACTCCATCGGATTCCTCGTCGCCTGGCTCGTAGCACTGCTGCTCGTCGCTGAACTGCTCCGCAACACCGGCAAGTTCACCATGGCCGATGTGCTCTCCTTCCGGCTCAAGCAGCGCCCCGTGCGCATCGCCGCGGCCATCTCCACCCTCGCGGTCTGCTTCTTCTATCTCCTGGCCCAGATGGCAGGAGCCGGCAGCCTGATTTCCCTGCTCCTGGGTATCAGCGACTGGGGCGGACAGGCCCTGGTGATCATCGTCGTCGGCGCCCTGATGATCATGTACGTACTGATCGGCGGCATGAAGGGCACCACCTGGGTCCAGATCATCAAGGCCATGCTCCTGATTGCCGGTGCCGCAGTGATGACCTTCTGGGTCCTGGCCATCTACGGTTTCAACATGTCCGACCTGCTGGGCGGCGCGGTGGAGACCTCAGGCAACCCGAACATGCTCAACCCGGGCCTGCAGTACGGCAAGACCGAGACCTCCAAGCTCGACTTCATGTCCCTCGGCCTGGCCCTCGTCCTCGGCACCGCGGCGCTGCCCCACGTGCTCATGCGCTTCTACACGGTCCCGACGGCCAAGGAAGCCCGCAAGTCCGTGGTCTGGTCCATCGGGCTGATCGGCCTGTTCTACCTGTTCACCCTCGTCCTGGGCTACGGTGCTGCGGCACTGGTGGGCGCCGAGACGATCAAGGCCGCCCCGGGCGGCGTCAACTCGGCCGCACCGCTGCTGGCGTTCCACCTCGGCGGGCCGCTGCTGCTCGGCTTCATCTCCGCGGTGGCCTTCGCGACCATCCTGGCCGTCGTCGCCGGCCTCACCATCACCGCGGCGGCATCGTTTGCGCACGACATCTACGCCAGCGTCATCGCCAAGGGCAAGGCCGACGCCGACACCGAGGTCAAGGTGGCCCGCCGCACCGTGGTGGTCATCGGCCTGCTGGCCATTGCCGGCGGCATTTTCGCCAACGGCCAGAACGTCGCGTTCCTCGTGGCGCTCGCCTTCGCGGTGGCAGCCTCGGCCAACCTGCCCACCATCGTGTACTCGCTGTACTGGCGCAAGTTCACCACCCAGGGCGCCCTCTGGAGCATGTACGGCGGACTGGGCTCCGCCATCATCCTGATCGCACTCTCCCCGGTGGTTTCGGGTGCCAAGACGTCCATGATCCCGGGCGCCAACTTCGCGATCTTCCCGCTCAGCAACCCCGGCATCGTCTCCATCCCGCTCGCGTTCTTCCTGGGCTGGCTCGGTTCGGTGCTGGACAAGAAGCTGGAAGACACCACCAAGCAGGCCGAAATGGAGGTCCGTTCCCTCACCGGTGTGGGCGCAGAAAAGGCCACAGACCACTAGGTGCGCAAACCGGCGCCACGAGCCGGCAGCTGCCACCAGCGGCCAAGAGAGAGCAGGAGCCCCCGCGCAGTGCACGGGGGCTCCTGCCTCTTTTGTCCTGGCGCAGTTTCTCCGGGTGCCGGCTATCCCCGGCGTCAGCCTTCCGCGGAGCCGCGCTCCAGCAGCGGCTGCATCCGGAACGGGATCAACTCGCCCATGGCCAGGGCGGTGTCTGTCCGGTCCACGCCGTCGCACGCCAGAATCTTGCCGTTGATCCGGAAGAGGTCCTCGGCATCGAGCGCCACCACACGCAGCAGCAGGTCCGCCGAGCCGGTCAGGCCATAGCCCTCCAGGATCTCCGGAATGTCCGCGAGTTCCACCGCCAGCCGGCCGAGCTTCTGCTGCTGGACATGCACCGAGATGAAGGCCATCAGCGGGTAGCCCAACGAGGCCGGATTGATGCGCCGCTCAAAGGAGAGGAAGACGTGTTTCTTCTCCAGCTGCGCCATCCGGGCCTGCACCGTATTCCGGGACAATCCGAGCTTCTGCGCCAGCGCCACCACGGTCCGCCGGGGGTCGCGGGCCATGGCCGAAAGCAGGCGGGTATCGGTGCCATCCAAGGGTTGCATAATGCGCAAGATTAGCACGGTCACGGTGCCCCGGACAGGGCAAAATGCTCAACTTATCCACCGGTGGTTGTACCCAATGGGCGTTGTGAGTAGGGTCACAACTATCCGGGGCAACGGCGCCCGGGCGGTCGGTGCGCGCCGGGATCACGAGTCCTGCGAGTTCCGGTCAGACGACGTCAGAAGGTGCGGACTACTGTGTTTACCGACGACGCGGGCACGGGCGGCATTTCCGCCGGCGGCCCCGGGAACAGTGCAGAATCAAACAGGCGGACTGGCGGGGATCTCCTTCAGCTCATCACCCCGGCCGGCGACCGTGTCAGCCATCCCGAGTTCGACTCCTGGGTCCAGGACGTCAGCGATGAGCAGCTTGGTTCCCTCTATGAGGACATGGTGGTCATCCGGCGTATCGATTCCGAGGCCACCGCCCTGCAGCGGCAGGGCGAGCTCGCCCTCTGGCCACCGCTCCTGGGCCAGGAAGCATCCCAGATCGGTTCGGCGCGGGCCCTTCGGGAGGACGATTTCGTCTTCCCCAGCTACCGCGACAACGGCGTCGCCTATGTCCGCGGCGTCAACCCCGAGGACATCGTCAAGGCCTGGCGGGGCAACGCCCTGGCCGGCTGGGACCCCTACTCGGTGAACGTCGCCACGCAGCAGATCATCATCGGCGCCCAGACGCTGCACGCCACCGGCTACGCCATGGGCATCCAGAACGACGGCGCCGATGCGGTCGCCGTGGCCTACTTCGGCGACGGCGCCACGAGCGAGGGCGACGTCAACGAGGCTTTGGTGTTTGCCGCCAGCTTCCAGTCCCCGGTGGTCTTCTTCTGCCAGAACAACCACTGGGCCATCTCCGAGCCCGTCCGGCTGCAGTCCCACATCCAGATCGCGGACCGCGCGGCCGGCTTCGGCATCCCCAGCATTCGGGTGGACGGCAACGACGTCCTGGCCGTGATGGCCGCAACCCGCATCGCCATCGACCGTGCACGCCACGGCGGCGGACCGACCTTCATCGAGGCCGTCACCTACCGGATGGGCCCGCACACGACGGCCGATGATCCCACCAAGTACCGCGACGCCAACGAGCTCGAGGACTGGGCGGCCAAGGACCCGATCGCCCGGCTGAAGTCGCTGCTCGAACGCAAGGGACTGCTCACCGAAGACTTCGAAACAGCCGTCGCGGCCAAGGCGGACGCCGTGGCCAAGGCGCTGCGCTCCGGCACCATCAACATGCCCGAGCCGGCGCCGATGGACATCTTCAAGAACGTCTACAGCACGCCCCACTCCACGCTGGACCGCCAGCAGGACCACTATTCCCGCTACCTGGCTTCCTTCGGCGATCCCGCAGAAGCCGCCTCTGAAGAAGGTGCACGCTGATGACGCAGATGACCTTTGCCCGAGCCATCAATTCTGGCCTGCGCAAGTCCCTCGAAAACGATCCCAAGGTCATCCTCATGGGCGAGGACATCGGCGCCCTCGGCGGCGTCTTCCGCGTCACGGACGGCCTGCAGAAGGACTTCGGCACGCACCGCGTCGTCGACACACCGCTTGCCGAGTCGGGCATCATGGGCACCGCCGTGGGCCTGGCCTACCGCGGCTACCGCCCCGTGGTGGAAATCCAGTTCGACGGCTTCATCTACCCGGCCTTCGACCAGATCGTCAGCCAGGTCGCCAAGATGCACTACCGCACGCAGGGCGCCGTCAAGATGCCCATCACCATCCGCGTGCCCTTCGGCGGCGGCATCGGGTCCCCGGAACACCACTCCGAATCACCCGAGGCCTACTTCACCCACACCTCCGGCCTGCGCGTGATCTCCGTGTCCAACCCGCAGGACGCCTACACGATGATCCAGCAGGCCATCGCCTCGGACGATCCGGTGCTCTACTTCGAACCCAAGCGCCGCTACCACGACAAGGGCGAGGTGAACGAGTCCCAGGACCTCAGCGCCGCCCTGTCAATGGAGCAGGCCCGCGTGGTCACCGACGGCACGGACGTCACCCTCGTGGCCTACGGCCCGCTCGTGAAAACAGCCAAGGACGCCGCCCTCGCCGCCGCCGATGAAGGCATCTCGGTTGAGGTCATCGACCTGCGCTCGCTGTCCCCGGTTGACTTCGCCACGCTGGAGGCCTCGGTCCGGAAGACCGGCCGGCTTGTCATCACGCACGAGGCCAGCCAGTCCGGCGGCATCGGCGCGGAAGTGGCCGCCAGCATCACCGAACGCTGCTTCTACCACCTCGAAGCCGCCCCGGTCCGGGTGACCGGCTTCGACGTCCCGTACCCGTACTCCAAGCTTGAAATGCACCACCTGCCGGGCCTGGACCGGATCCTGGACGGCGTCGACCGCGCCCTGGGCCGTCCCAACTCCCTGAGCGGACTGGAAGGATGAGCGCCACCATGATCAAGGAATTCAGGCTCCCGGATCTCGGTGAGGGTCTTACTGAATCGGAAATCGTCGCCTGGAAGGTCGCGGTGGGGGATACCGTCGCTCTCAACCAGATCATCGCGGAAGTAGAGACGGCCAAAGCCGTCGTCGAGCTCCCCTCGCCGTTCGCCGGCGTCATCACCGCCCTGCACGAACAGCCGGGCACCGTCGTGGAAGTCGGCAAGCCGATTGTTTCCTTCGAGGTGGAGGGCGACGACGACGCCGCCGGCTCCACCGGCGCCGGTGACGCGGCCGCCAAGCGCGAGCCGAACCTCGTCGGCTATGGTGCCGTCCTGGAAGGCTCGGGCCGTCCGGCCCGCCGGGCCCGGAGCTTCGCGGCCCCGGCGGCCTCCGTGGCCGCGCCTGTCGCACCCCTCGCGGCGGCCTCCGTGGCCGCGCCTGTCGTGGCAGCGCCCGCCGAGAGCCGGCCCGTCGTCACCAGTCCGGCCCAGATTGTGCCGGCCGGACCAGGTCCCGCCGAACGTCCGCGCTCCACGCCGCCGGTGCGCAAGCTGGCCAAGGACCTCGGCGTGAGCCTTGAAGCCGTCACCGGCACGGGGGACCACGGTCTCATCACCCGCGACGACGTGCGGAACTTCGTCGGGGGAGGGGACTTGCCCGCGGCAGCCCAGGAGCTGGCGGGCGGGCTTCCCCAGAACCTGGCCCCCGCGCCCGGTGCCCGGGAAACCCGCACGCCGATCAAGGGTGTCCGCAAGTTCACCGCCGCCGCCATGGTCTCCAGCGCCTTCACCGCACCGCACGTCACGGAGTTCCTGACCCTCGACGTCACCCCGACCATGGAACTGCTGGCCAAACTTAAGGCCAGCCGCGCGTTCGCCGGCTACAAGCTCACGCCGCTGACCCTCGTGTCCAAGGCGGTGCTGATCGCCCTGCGGAACCACCCCACCCTCAACACCCGCTGGGACGAAGCCAGCCAGGAAATTGTTCAGTACAACTATGTGAACCTGGGCATCGCCGCCGCCACCCCGCGCGGACTGACGGTGCCGAACATCAAGGACGCGGACCGGATGTCCCTGCTGGAACTCTCCACGGCGCTGACCGAACTGACAGACACGGCACGGGCCGGCAAGACCAGCCCTGCCAACCTGTCCGGGGGCACCATTTCCATCACGAACATCGGCGTCTTCGGCATCGATTCCGGCACTCCGATCCTCAACCCCGGCGAGGCGGCCATCCTCGCCCTCGGCGCGGTCCGCAAGATGCCGTGGGAATACCAGGACGAGGTGGCGCTGCGCCAGGTCATGACGCTGAGCCTGTCCTTTGACCACCGGCTGGTCGACGGCGAGCAGGGCTCGCGCTTCCTGCAGGACCTCGGCGCCATCCTGGCCGACCCCGGCATGGCGCTCGCCATGGTCTAAGCGACTCCGGTCACCACAGCAGTCCTGAACACCAGCAGTCCGGAACACCCATGGGGGATCCCGGGGCCCCGCCCCGGGGTTTCCGGCGTGGCGGCCGGCGCGGCGGGACTTCGTGGGTGCGGGCCGGCAGATTCTTCGGGACATGGTGGCAGGCAGGGCGGCCACCATGCCAACGATTCGCCACAGATGGCCGCCATGGGAAGTGCCATAACGGCTATCTTTGGCGAATGGGCGGACCCGAATGGGCGCGTCAGCTGGCTCGGCCGCAACCGGCAGTCAGACTGTCGTCGCCAGCCCAGGTCAGTGCTCCCGCGGCGCTGCCGGGGCCGTCAGGGCGGCCAGGGCCATGCTCTCCAGCAGCGGACGGGCACGCTTGAGGGCAATCCTGCGGCCGTGGCTGCGCACCGAGTGCGGGGTGGAGTTGATCAGGCCGAACGTGGCATGGGCGCGCATCCGCAGCTCGGCGGGGTCGGTCCCGGCGTGCAGCCCGGCCAGGACCTCCACCCACAGTTCCACGTAGTTGCGCTGGAGGGCCCGGACCTCGGCCTGGTCCTCGTCGGCGAGGTTGCTGAAGTCCTGGTCCTGGACCCGGATGACGTCGGGATTGCTGAGGGCGAAGTCCACCTGGAACTGCACCAGCCGGTGCAGGGCCGCGGCGGCGCCGCTGGAATCGGCGATGACGCGGCGGCCGCCGTCGAGCAAATCCTGGCTGACGCTCAGCAGCAGGGCGCCGAGGACGGCCTGCTTGCCGGCAAAGTGCCGGTAGACGGCGGGTCCGCTGACCCCAGCTGCCGCCCCGAGATCCTCCAGGGACACGCGGTTGAAGCCTTCGACGGCGAACAGGGCGGCGGCCGCGGAGAGCAGCGCCTGCCGGCGGATCTCCTTGGCCTGGCCGCGCTGGGTGGTCGGGGGCCGGACGCCTGCCTGCATCCTCTGGCTGGGCTCGGTCACCGGCATGTCCCTCTCGTCGCTATTTCGCATCTATCTGGGCCCTGTGTTGGACATCACAGTTAATACAGACTAACCTAAATCTCAGTTACGTGGTACTAACCGAAGTGGCTGGAATGGGCCCAATGCAGGCCCCCAGCGTAAAGGTGCGAGAACGGAAGCAGTCAATGGAGACAATTGCCAGCCAGGTGGACGCCACCAGCTCCGCCTTCGCCGCGAACCGTGAGGCCCAGCTCGGGTTGACCCTCGAGTTAAAGGAGCGCCTCGCCGCCGTCGCCCTGGGCGGGCCGGAGAAGTCCCGGGAACGCCACGTGGCCCGCGGCAAGCTCCTGCCCCGCGCACGCATCGACCGGCTGCTGGATGACGGCAGCCCGTTCCTGGAAATCGCCCCGCTGGCCGCCAACGGTATGTACAACGACGATTCCCCCGGCGCCGGCGTCATTGCCGGGATCGGCCTGGTCCACGGCCGCCAGGTCCTGGTGATCTCCAACGACGCCACCGTCAAGGGCGGCACGTACTACCCGTTGACGGTGAAGAAGCACCTCCGGGCCCAGGAAATCGCCATGGAGAACCGGCTGCCCTGCATCTACCTCGTGGACTCCGGCGGGGCGTTCCTGCCCAAACAGGACGAGGTGTTCCCGGACAAGGAGCACTTCGGCCGGATCTTCTTCAACCAGGCCAGGATGTCCGCGGCGAAGATCCCGCAGATCGCGTCCGTGATGGGCTCGTGCACGGCCGGCGGCGCCTACGTTCCCGCGATGAGCGACGAGACCGTGATTGTCCGCAACCAGGGCACCATCTTCCTGGGCGGCCCGCCGCTGGTGAAGGCCGCGATCGGCGAGATCGTCACGGCCGAGGAGCTCGGCGGCGGTGATGTGCACTCGAAGATCTCCGGTGTCACGGACCACCTCGCCGAAAACGATGAGCATGCCCTCCAGATCGTCCGCGACATCGTCTCCACCCTTCCCCGCCCGGCAGCCCCCGCCTGGGACATCGACACCGCCGTCGAACCCGTCGCGGATCCGGAGGAGCTGTACGGGGCGGTCCCCACCGACGTCAACGCCCAGTACGACGTGCGCGAGGTCATCGCGCGGCTGGTGGACGGCAGCCGCTTCCACGAGTTCAAGAAAAACTACGGCACCACGCTGGTGACCGGCTTCGCCAAGCTGCACGGACACCCGGTGGGCATCGTGGCAAACAACGGCGTGTTGTTCAGCGAATCCTCGCTCAAGGGCGCGCACTTCATCGAACTTTGCGACCAGCGCGGCATCCCGCTGATCTTCCTGCAGAACCTCTCCGGCTTTATGGTCGGCAAGGACTATGAGCAGGGCGGTATCGCCAAAAACGGCGCCAAAATGGTCACCGCCGTCGCCACCGCCCGCGTGCCCAAACTGACCGTGGTGATCGGCGGGTCCTTCGGCGCCGGCAACTACTCCATGTGCGGGCGGGCCTACTCGCCCCGCTTCCTGTGGATGTGGCCGGCGTCGCGGATCTCGGTGATGGGCGGCAACCAGGCCTCCGGCGTGCTCGCCACCGTGAAACGGGACCAGTACGAGGCCCGCGGCGAGGAATGGTCCGCCGCGGACGAGGAAGCGTTCAAGGCCCCGATCAAGGCCCAGTACGAGGACCAGGGCAGCCCCTACTACTCCACCGCCCGCCTCTGGGATGACGGCATCATCGATCCCGCGGACACCCGCACCGTCCTGGGACTGGCGCTCGACGTCGTTTCCCGCACCCCGCTGCCGGAGACCTCCTTCGGCCTGTTCCGGATGTGAGCCAGCAATGACCATTAACTCCCCGAAGCCGCTCTTCGGCACCGTGCTCGTCGCCAACCGCGGCGAGATCGCCTGCCGCGTGATCCGGACGCTGCGCGCCCTGGGCATCCGTTCGGTCGCCGTCTATTCCGACGCCGACGCCGACGCCCGGCACGTGCGCGAGGCCGACGTCGCCGTCCGGATCGGCCCCGCCGCGGCCACCGAGAGCTACCTCAAGATCGAGGCCATCCTCCAGGCCTGCCGCGACACTGGCGCAGAGGCCGTGCACCCCGGCTACGGCTTCCTCAGCGAGAACGTCGACTTCGCCCGCGCCCTGGAAAAGGCCGGGATCACGTTCATCGGCCCCGGCGTCGAATCCCTCAACGTCATGGGCGACAAGATCCGCTCCAAGAACCACGTCACCGGCTACGGCGTCCCGGTGGTCCCGGGCATCGCCGAGCCCGGAATGAGCGACGCGCAGCTGATCGAGGCCGCGGCCGGCGTCGGCTTCCCGCTGCTGATCAAACCCTCCGCCGGCGGCGGCGGGAAGGGCATGCACATCGTGGAACGCCCGGAGGATCTTGAGGCCACCCTGGTCACCGCGCGCCGGGTCGCGGCCAGCGCCTTCGGCGACGACACGCTCTTCCTGGAACGCCTGGTCACCACCCCGCGGCACATCGAAGTCCAGGTCCTGGCGGACAACCACGGCAACGTCATCCATCTGGGGGAGCGCGAGTGCTCGCTGCAGCGCCGCCACCAGAAGGTCATCGAGGAAGCACCGTCCCCGCTGCTGGAATCCCTGCCGGACGGTGCCGGGATCCGTGCCCGCCTGGGCGAGGCGGCCTGCCAGGCCGCGCGCAGCGTCAACTACTCCGGCGCCGGCACCGTGGAGTTCCTGGTGTCCGACAACGCCCCGGATGAGTTCTTCTTTATGGAGATGAACACCCGGCTGCAGGTCGAGCATCCGGTCACCGAGATGGTCACCGGCGTGGACCTGGTCGAATGGCAGGTCCGCATCGCCGCCGGCGAGGAACTCACCCTCCGCCAGGACGACGTCGTGCTCACCGGCCACGCGGTGGAGGCGCGCGTCTATGCGGAGATCCCGGAGAAGAACTTTCTGCCGTCCATCGGACAGGTGGTCCTGCTGGACGAACTGCCGGACACCGTGGATTGCAACGTCCGGGTGGACTCGGCCCTGCTGGAGGGCCTGCAAATCTCCTCCAGCTACGATCCGATGATCTCCAAGGTCATTGCGTGGGGGGAGGACCGCACCGCGGCCCTGGACACCCTTGACAGGGCGCTCGCCGGGTACACCGCGCTGGGCATCAACACCAACGTCGAATACCTGCGCCTGCTGATCAATGACGCCGACGTCCGCGCCGGCCGGCTCGACACCGGCCTGATCGAACACAAGATGCCCGACTTCACGTTCCGGCATGCGGGCGACTTCGAGGTGGCCGCAGCTGCCGTCTTCGCCGCGGCAATGCGCGAGCCTGAACCGCAGGACGCCGGGAAAGGCCCCTGGCACCTCCGCGACGGGTGGAGGCTCGGTGAACCTGCACCGCGACGGATCAGCCTGGGCACGCCCGACGGCGGTATCGCCACGGTAGAGGTGTCCGGCTCGGTAGGGGAGGGTACGGCCACGGTCAGCGTCAACGCCGGCCCGCGGCGCACGGCATCCGTCCGTTTCCCCAGGCGCGGCCACGCAGAGTTGACTCTCGGCGGCGAATCCCGGACGTACTCGCTCGCGCCGGTGTCCATGCAACCCGTCCGCGAGGACCGGGACAAGCTGGTTCCCACGGAAGTCTTCCTCGGCAACGAGGGCTGGTCCTGCCGGCTCGACGTGCTCAGCCGCGAAACCAGGCTGGAACGGGTGCTTGCTGGGATAGAACGCGAGGAAGGCGCCGCGGACCCCGCGGTGCGATCGCCGATGCCCGGCACGGTGGTGTCCGTTTCCGTCAGCAACGGGGACGCCGTGGAAGCCGGCCAGGTGCTGGTCTCCGTGGAGGCCATGAAGATGGAGCACCAGCTCGTGGCCCCCCTCAGCGGCACCGTGCACATCGGCATCGCCTCCGGTGACCTCGTGAAGGCCGACCAGGTGCTCGCCACCATCCACCCTGTTCACCCGACCGAGCCTTCCAAGGCCGAGGACACCATCGAGGAAGCCGTCATCGCCATGGGCGCGGCGGACTAACCCCCAGTAGCTTCAGCACCATTCCCCACATAACAGATCCACAGACGCACAGACCCGACAAAGGAGTCATCCCATGCCAGATTTTGAACTCAGCGAGGAATACCAGGACCTCAGCGACACCGTCCGCGAATTCGCCGACCAGGTAGTGGCCCCGGTCTCCGCCAAGCACGACGAGGAACACAGCTTCCCCTACGAGGTCGTCTCGCAGATGGCGGACATGGGCCTCTTCGGCCTGCCCTTCCCGGAAGAATTCGGCGGCATGGGCGGGGACTACTTCGCCCTCTCCCTGGCGCTGGAACAGCTCGGCCGGGTGGACCAGTCCGTCGCCATCACCCTGGAAGCCGGCGTGTCCCTCGGCGCCATGCCGATCCACCGCTTCGGCAACGACGCCCAGAAGCAGGAGTGGCTGCCGCTGCTGGCCTCCGGCAAGGCGCTCGCCGGCTTCGGCCTGACCGAGCCGGAAGCCGGCTCCGACGCCGGCGGCACCAAAACCACCGCCAAACGTGGTGGTGGAGAGTGGGTCATCAACGGCAACAAGGAGTTCATCACCAACTCCGGCACGGACATCACCCGGCTCGTCACCGTCACCGCCGTGACCGGCCAGACGGAACGCCCGGACGGCAGCATCAAAAAGGAAATCTCCACCATCCTGGTGCCCACCGACACCCCCGGATTCAAGGCCGAAAAAGCCTACAACAAGGTGGGCTGGAACGCCTCGGACACCCACCCGCTGACGCTCAACAACGTCCACGTGCCCGAGGAAAACCTGCTGGGCACCGAGGGCCGCGGTTACGCGAACTTCCTGTCCATCCTCGACGAGGGCCGGATCGCGATCGCTGCGCTGGCCGTCGGTGCTGCCCAGGGCTGCGTGGACCAGTCGGTGAAATACGCCAAGGAACGCAGCGCCTTCGGGCAGAACATCGGCAAGTACCAGGCCATCGCGTTCAAGATCGCCCGGATGGAAGCCCGCGCCCACACCGCCCGCCTGGCCTACTACGACGCCGCCGCCCGGATGCTCGCCGGCAAGCCGTTCAAGACGCAGGCCGCCATCGCTAAGATGGTCGCAGGCGAGGCAGCCATGGACAACGCGCGGGACGCCACCCAGGTGTTCGGCGGCTATGGCTTCATCAACGAATTCACCGTGGCGCGCCACTACCGCGACTCCAAGATCCTTGAAGTCGGCGAGGGCACCACGGAGGTCCAGCTGATGCTGATCGCCCGCGAACTGGGACTGTAGCCGGCCGGAAGGATCCTGCGATGATCAACAAAGTTGTTGCCAGCGCCGCCGACGCCGTCGCCGACATCCACGACGGCGCCTCCCTCGCCGTCGGCGGCTTCGGGCTCTGCGGGATCCCGGTGGCCCTGATCGCTGCCCTGCATGAGAGCGGCGCCACGAAGCTGGAAACCGTCAGCAACAACTGCGGCGTCGACGACTGGGGGTTGGGGATCCTGCTGAAGGACGGCCGGATCCGCCGCACCGTCAGCTCCTACGTGGGGGAGAACAAGGAATTCGCCCGGCAGTACCTCGCCGGCGAACTCGAGGTGGTCCTCACCCCGCAGGGCACCCTGGCCGAGAAGCTGCGCGCCGGCGGGGCGGGCATCCCCGCGTTCTACACGCCCGCCGGCGTCGGCACCCAGGTCTCCGACGGCGGGCTGCCGCAGAAGTACGACGCCGACGGCAACATCGCGATCGCCTCCGCACCGAAGGAGGTGCGCAGCTTCAACGGCGCCGACTACGTCCTCGAGGAGTCGCTGACCCCCGACTTTGGTCTCGTGCACGCCTGGAAGGGCGACCGGCACGGCAACCTGGTCTTCCACGCCACCGCGATGAACTTCAACCCTCTGTGCGCCATGGCCGGGAAGATCACTATCGCCGAGGTCGAGGAACTCGTGGAACCGGGGGAGCTGGATCCCGAACACGTCCACATTCCCGGCATTTTCGTCCAGCGCGTGGTGCTCGCGCCCGACGTTGAGAAGCGCATTGAGAAGCGGACGGTGGCCGTGCCGGCCGACGGCCCCCTCTCCGGCAGCACCTCCGCAGCGAGAGACCAGGCAGGAGCATGAGCGTGGAAACGAACAATGCGCAGGGGGAGCCGCCGCGTCCGGAAGCCGTCCGGCACGAATACCGCCGCTCCGCCGTCGAACATCCCGCAGGCGTTAGCCCTGACGCGAAGGGTTGGACCCGCAACGAACTTGCCGCCCGGGTGGCGCTGGAATTGCGCAACGGCCAGTACGTCAACCTTGGCATCGGCATGCCCACGCTGATCCCCAACTACATTCCAGCCGGCATCGAGGTGGTCCTGCATTCGGAGAACGGCATCCTCGGCGTCGGGCCCTACCCGGCCGAGGACGAGGTTGATCCGGATCTCATCAACGCCGGCAAGGAAACCGTGACGGTCAACAAGGGCGCCGCCTTCTTCGATTCCGCAGCTTCCTTCGGCATGATCCGCGGCGGGCACGTCGATGTGGCTGTGCTGGGCGCCATGGAAGTCGCCCAGAACGGGGACCTGGCCAACTGGATGGTCCCGGGCAAGATGGTCAAGGGCATGGGCGGCGCGATGGACCTGGTGTTCGGGGCCAAAAAAGTGATCGTGATGATGGAGCACGTGGACCGGAACGGCCGGCCGAAAATCGTGGAACACTGCTCGCTCCCGCTGACCGGCCAGGCCTGCGTGGACCGCATCATCACCGATCTCGCCGTGATCGACGTCGTGACCGACGGCGGGAAATCCCGGCTGGTGCTCCGCGAGCTGGCCCCGAACGTGTCCGTGGAAGACGTGGCCGCGGCCACCGGCGCCGAACTTTTCGAGGAAGACCAGGAACTGACCGTATGACAACGGACCCCCAGCGTGAGGCTCAGCCCCGCGTCATTGAACCCCGTGTTATTGAACAGCGCGGACTCTACTTCGACGAGCTCGAGGAGGACGTGGTCTATGCGCACCGGCCCGGCCGGACCGTCACCGAGACGGACAACGTCCTGTTCACCACCATGACCATGAATACCCAGGCCCTGCACCTTGATGCCGCCTGGAGTGCCGGGCAGCCGTTCGGCCAGCGCCTGATGAACTCGATGTTTACCCTGGCCACCGTCGTGGGGCAGTCCGTGCCGCAACTGACCCAGGGCACCATCATCGCGCAGCTGGGGATGACGGACGTGTCCTTCCCGCACCCGATGTACCACGGTGACACCCTGTACACGGAAACAGTGGTGACCGGAAAACGGCTGTCCTCCTCACGCCCGGGGCAGGGCATCGCGACCATGAAGCACACCGGCCGGAACCAGCGCGGCGAGGTGGTGGCCCTCGCCACCCGCAGCTGCCTGATGTGGGTGCGCGAAGCACATGCAGAGGTCCAGAACGCGCGCAAGAGCGGAGAATAGACACATGAGTTTCCTGATGGGCCCCGCCCTGCTGTTCTGCCCGGCCGACCGCCCGGAGCGCTACCAGAAAGCGTCCGAGCGTTCCGACGCCGTGATCGTTGACCTGGAGGACGCCGTCGCGCCGGCCGACAAACAGCGTGCCCGCGGGGCCATCCTCGCCCAGCTCGGCTCCTCAGGCGAGGTTCCCGAACTGGACCCGAGCCGCACGATCATCCGGGTCAATCCGGCCGGCACGGAGGAGTTCGAGAAGGACCTGCACTGCCTCAAGCACACCCCGTACCGGCACATCATGCTCGCCAAAGCCGAGAGCGCAGCCCAGCTCAAGGACCTTGCGGGCTACAGCGTGATTGCGCTCTGCGAGACGGCGGCCGGGATTCTCAACGCCGCCGCCATCGCGGCCGAGCCGAACGTCGTCGGGCTGATGTGGGGCGCCGAGGACCTGCTCGCCTCCCTCGGCGGCACATCCAGCAGGACGGACGACGGCGCCTACCGCGCTGTCGCGCTCCACGCCCGCTCCGCGGTCCTGGTGGCCGCCGGCGCGTTCGGCAAGGAAGCGATCGACTCCGTCTACGTCAACATCCCGGATCTTGAAGGACTCGCCGCGGAATCCCGTGACGCCGTGGCCTCGGGCTTCGGTTCCAAGGCATGCATCCACCCGAGCCAGGTGGCCGTGGTCCGGACTGCGTATGCGCCCTCCGACGCCGAGCTCGCCGCTGCGGCCGAACTGCTGGACGCGGCCGCCGCGGCCGGGTCAGGCGTCTTCGCGTTCCAGGGCAAGATGATCGACGGGCCTATCCTCAAGCACGCCGAATCCACTCTCCGCCGGGCCGGACGGTAGCTTCCGGGGCTGCGGCTCTCGTCTATCTTCGCGGCGCGTGGTGGGGCCGTGCTCCCCAGGGTGGAATCTCGTCGATTCACCACGAATGGCCGCTTTGGCGGGTCCTATGGCGGCCATTTGCGTCCAACGGGGATCAGCTCTCCGGCGGCAGGGACAACGGCCCGAGGGCTACGGACAGCGGCGTCCGGATCCACCGTTGGTGGGTGTCCCGGTACTCGGTCCGGGTGGCGAAGCGGTACAGGTAGCTGCGGGCACGCACCCAGCGGGGGCGTTCGCCGTCGAACGGGTCATGGCGCAGCAGCCGCAACAGGGGCCGGTCGGCCTCGAGCAGCCTGGCCAAGAAGGCGTAGAACCACTCCTCGTGGACGGTGCGCAGGGGCAGGAACCACATCAGCCAGTCAAGCCGCAGGTGATAGGGAGCCCACTGCCGCGGCAGACGCCGGACGTCCCCCGGTTTGCCCTTGAAGCCGTACTCCCGCCAGTCGGCGTCGTCCCCGGGCTCCGCGTCGAGGGTCCCCTCCACCACGATCTCGATCCGCCTTTTCGTGACAGTGCCGAAGGCGCCGTAGGTGTTCACCAGCTGCCAGCGGTTGAAGCTGGCGTTCATCAGCTGCTGGCGGGAGAGGAGGTTCTCCAGGGGCCGGTAGCTCAGCACCACGAGGAACGCGCTGGCGAGCAGGACCACCACGAGCCACGGCACCGGCGCCTGGCTGCCGGTGCCTGCACCAGCAGCTGGGACGGCATCCCAGGCCGGGGCGTGCCAGTCGAGCGGGATGGCCGGCAGCACGGCATGCGCCACCGGATCACTGACCGCTGCGAAGGCGAGCAGGATCGCCATCCAGTTGAGCCAGGCGAAGTTCCCGCTCGCCACCAGCCAGAGCTGCGTGAAGATGATGACCCCGGCCGCGGCGCTCGCCAGGGGTTGCGGTGCAAAGAGGAAGAACGGCACCACCAGCTGGGCGAAGTGGTTGCCCAGGACCTCCAGCCGGTGCCACAACTTGGGGAGCAGATGGGCCTGACGGCTCAGCGGGCCCGGCATCGGCTGGGTCTCGTGGTGGTAGTACAGGGCCGTCAGGTCCCGCCACTCGCGGCCGCCCCGGATCTTGATCAGCCCGGCCCCGAACTCCAGCCGGAACACCAGCCACGCCAGCAGGATCAGGACAGGCCGCGGCGGGGGAGTCTGGTCGGAGCCGAGGAACGCCACTGTGAACCCCGCCTCGAGCAGCAGCATTTCCCAGCCGAAGCCGTAAAAGGCCTGGCCCACATTCACGATCGACATGTACAACAGCCACAGCGTCAGGAAAGCGAGCAGCGGTACCCAGGGCGGGCCGAGCTGGGGCAGGCCAAGGACCAGGGCGGCGGCAATGGCCATGCCGGACCAGCAGACGCCCCGCAGCAAGCGGTCCGAATAGCGCCAATGGAACAGGCTGGGCCGTCCCAGGCGCCGGAACCCGTCCAGATAGTCCGGCACCGGCAGCAGGCCGCGCTCGCCGAGGAGGGCCGGGAACTGGTTGAGCGAGGAGAGGAACGCCACGAAGTAGAGCGTCGCGATGCCGCGCTGCAGCACCTGCCGGGCGAACTCGTACTCCGGCGCGTCAAACCAGGCCGTCCACTCCACGATTCACACGTTACGCCTGCGGCGTGCCGCGTCAACGTGCGGCGGCGTGCCCGCCCGGGCGGGCGTCGAGTGGTCACATCGCGGCAGTGTTCCGCGCTGACACTGCCGTGAAATGACCCCTCGACGGGAATCTCCCTGCGCCGGCGCGGTGCGGGATACTTAAGCCATGCAGACTTCGGAATCAGTGCAGCCGCGCAAGATCGTCCTCCTCGGGTCCACCGGTTCCATCGGCACGCAGGCGATCGACGTCGTCGACGGCGCCCCCCACCTGTTCGAGGTCGTGGCGCTCAGCGCCGGCGGCGGCAACCCGGAGCTCCTGGCCCGGCAGGCCGTCCACACCCGCGCCCGGGCCATCGGCACCGCGGCCGGCGACGCGAAAACCCTTCAGGCACTGATCGACGACGCCGCCCGCACCGCCGGCGTGGCCGGCTACCGGCCCGAGATCATCACCGGCCCGGACGCCTCCACCCGGATCGCGGAGATCGAGGCCGACGTCGTGCTCAACGGCATCACCGGCTCCATCGGCTTGGCGCCCACCCTGGCCGCGCTCAAGTCCGGGGCCACCCTGGCCCTGGCCAACAAGGAGTCCCTGATTGTCGGCGGCGCCCTCGTCAAGGCCGCGGCCCGCGAGGGCCAGATCGTCCCGGTCGACTCCGAACACTCCGCGATCGCCCAATGCCTGCGCTCCGGGACCGCTGCCGAAGTGGACCGGCTGATCCTCACCGCATCCGGCGGCCCCTTCCGCGGCATGACCCGGGACCAGCTCCATGACGTCTCCCCGCAGGACGCCCTCGCCCACCCCACGTGGGACATGGGCCTCATGGTGACGACGAACTCCGCGAGCCTGGTCAACAAAGGCCTCGAAGTCATCGAGGCGCACCTGCTCTTCGATATCCCGCTGGAGAAGATCGACGTCGTAGTCCACCCGCAGTCCGTGGTCCACTCCATGGTCCAGTTCATCGACGGCTCCACGATCGCCCAGGCCTCGCCGCCGGACATGCGCCTGCCCATCGCCCTGGGCCTCGGCTGGCCGGACCGTGTCCCGCAAGCAGCCCAGGCCTGCGACTGGAGCAAGGCCACCACCTGGACCTTCGAACCGCTGGACACGGTGGCGTTCCCCGCCGTCGGACTGGCCAAGGATGCCGCCAGGGGAGGCAGCACCTTCCCGGCCGTGTTCAATGCCGCCAACGAGGAGGCCGTCATGGCCTTCCACGCCGGCCGGATCCGGTTCACCGATATTCTCGATACCATCGAAGCCGTACTCAGCGAACACACAGGGTCCTCCGGGCTGACGGTGGAGTCCGTGCTGGATGCTGAAAGATGGGCACGTGCCCGCGCCCACGAACTTTTGGCCGTTAGAAGCGTCTAGGAAGCAGCAGATCGAAGTATGAGCCCCGTCCTCCTCTTTATCCTCGGTGTCGTCTTTGTGGCGATCGGCATCGCCGTGTCCATCGCCCTCCACGAAGTGGGACACCTGCTGCCGGCCAAGCTGTTCAAGGTCCGGGTCACCAAGTACATGATCGGGTTCGGACCCACGCTCTGGTCGCGGACGAGGGGCGAGACTGAATACGGCTTCAAGGCCATCCCGCTGGGCGGCTTCGTCTCGATGATCGGCATGTACCCGCCGAACAAGGAGGACGGGACGGTGCGCCCCTCCAGCACCGGCATGTTCCAGAGCCTCGCCTCGGACGCCCGCTCGCTGGCCCACGAGGAAATCGGCCCCGAGGATCGGAACCGCGTGTTTTACCGGCTCCCGGTCTGGAAAAAAGTCATCATCATGCTGGGCGGCCCGGCCATGAACTTGCTGATCGGCGTTGTGCTGACGGCCGTGCTGCTGATGGGGTTCGGCATCGCCACGCAGACCACCACCATCGCCGACGTCTCCAAGTGCCAGGTCAAGGCCGGCGAGACCGTGGACCCGAACTCCGCCGACTGCAAGCTCACGCCGGCCGCCGCCGCGGGGCTCGAGCCCAACGACGTCATCACCTCCTTCGACGGCAAGCCCGTCACCAGCTGGGACCAGCTGACCGGCTGGATCCGAGCCTCGGCGGACAAACAGGTCAGCATCACGGTGGAGCGCGACGGCGGCCCCGTCACCGCGACCGTCACCCCCGTCCTCTCGGCACGCCCGGTGATCGGCGACGACGGCCGGCAGGCCAAGGACGCCGACGGCAAGCTCCGGTACCAGGACGTCGGCTTCCTGGGCATCGGTGCGCAGACGGCCCTCGTGCCGCAGCCCGCGTCCACCGTCCTTCCGATGGCGGGCGAGAACATCAAGCAGGTCGCCGGCGTGATCGTGAACCTCCCGGCGCGCGTGGCCGGCGTCGCCAAGGCAGCCTTCAGCGAGGAGCCCCGCGATCCCAACGGCCCTATCAGCGTGGTCGGTGTGGGGCGGGTGGCCGGCGAGGTCGCCGCCATGGAACAGGTTCCGCTGCAGTCCCGGCTCGGCGCCCTGGTGGGCCTGCTCGCCGGCCTCAACTTCGCCCTGGCGGTCTTCAACCTGGTGCCGCTGCTTCCGCTCGACGGCGGCCACGTGGCCGGCGCACTCTACGAAGGGGCCCGGCGCCGGCTTGCCAAGCTCCTCGGCCGCCCGGATCCCGGCGCGTTCGACATCGCCAAGCTTCTGCCGGTCACTTACGTGGTGGCGGTGCTGCTGATGGGCATGGGCGCCCTGCTGATCTACGCGGACATCGTCAAACCGGTCAACCTCTTCGGCTGACCATGCGGCCCTGCGGCCCGCGGACGCGTCCCGGGAGGGTCAGTGCGGTGCACGGCCTGGGTGCCGAGGGAACTCGGGATCGCCGGAGCGCTGCCAGGACGCCGGAAGTTTACGGCGACCTGGCAGCTTTCCGGCGATTTCGGCGCGAGCCTGGGCCCACAGGCGTCGTCGATTAGTCATTCTCAGCTTATTTTGGCTTATTTTCAGTAATCAGCTGAAAGTGATTGATTCTCTAGGATCAGCCACTTAGGGTGGGGCTATGTATGTGATGACCATCGACCAGCGCGGCAGCAGCGCCGACGTCGACCGCGTCCCGGGTCTCCTGGCTGAACTGGCCGGGCTCTCCACGGCCGGTCGCTTCGAGCGTTCCGTGGGCGACGAAGTCCAGGGGGTCGTGGAGCGTCCGGACGAAGTCGTGGACATCGCGCTGCACGCCCTGCGCAGCGGCCGCTGGTACGTGGGGATCGGGGTCGGTGCGGTGCACCTGCCGCTGCCGGCCAGCCCGCGCGAAGGATCCGGGCCCGCCTTCGTCGCGGCGCGCGTGGCCGTCGAGAAGGCCAAGTCCGGGGCCGCCCACGTGCCACTCGCCGTCGTCTCCGGAGGCCTGCGCAGGGGAGAGGCTGCCCCCTCGCCCGCGGGATCTGCCGGCGCCTACGCCTGCGCCAATGCCGAGGCGGTGCTGCGCCTGATCGGACGGCTGGTCCAGGACCGGACCGCCGCCCAGTGGAAGGTGGTGGATGTGCTGCGCGCGGTGCAGCACGGCCAGTCCGGCACACACGGGACGCAGAAAATAGCCGCCCGGGAACTGGGAATCACCGAACAATCGGTGAGCCGTGCGCTGCTGCGCTCCGGCTGGCAGGAAGAATGGGCTGCGCGGCCAGCGGCGGAAATGCTGCTGGACTTCGCCCACGGAATCATCGCCGGCAAAGACGACCTCCGTGAGCATTCCACGGCCGGGGCCAAGGACCCGGCCCCGACCCGGCGCACGGAGCCCCGCACCCAGGACCACCACACAGAAGGAGACCGGTGAACGCCCTTTGGATCACCCTGGCCCTGCTCACAGCCGGGTTCGCCGGCTGGCCCGTGACGGCGCTGGTCTTCCGGCTCGCCCGCACCATCGATGACCGGGCCGACGCCGGCGCCGTCGCCGGCGCCACAGACGCCGCCGAGGACCCCGCGGCCGACGTCACCGTCGATCCCCTGACCGGACCGGCGGAACCGGCCGGGCCGGCCCCGGCCCCGCAGCCGGCGCACAACGCCGCAGCGGACGCCGAAGCCGTCAGCAGTGCCCGGATACTGCGGGGAGGCGCGATCATCGGCATCCTCGAGCGGCTGGCGGTCTGCCTCGCGATCCTGGCGGGCCAGCCCGTCGCCATCGCCTACGTCGTCGCCATCAAGGGACTCGGGCGCTTCGCGGAACTGAAGGCGACGCCTGTGGCCGCCGAGCGTTTCATCATCGGCACCCTCACGTCCATGTTGTGGGCCGCCGGCATCGCCGCACTGGCCAAGGTGCTCTTCCTCCTCTGAGGCTGAGGCTGAGGCTGACGCTGAGGGCCGCGGGACGGGCCCGGATGCATGCTCGGGCAACCGGGGCGATAGTGTATGCATATGACTGTTTTTGCTGTTGAGTATGTATACGACGCCGAATCCTCCGAGGCCCGCGATGCCAGCCGCCCTGCGCACCGTGAATGGACCGCAGGACTTGCCCAGGACGGCACGCTCCTGGCCAGCGGCCCCTACGGTGACGGCGCCGGTGCCCTGCTCATCTTCGAGGCGGCCGACGAGCCGGCCCTGAACGAACTCCTCAAGCAGGATCCGTTCGCCGCCGCCAGCGCCATCTCCGGCACCCGCACCACCGTCTGGGTGCCCTTGACCGGTCTCCTGGCCACCCGCGCTGCGTAGCCCGTCTCCGCAACCGACCTTCGATACTTCGATGCCGTTTCTTTCACACAAGGAGTCCATGTGACCTCGGTCAGCCTGGGAATGCCGTCAGCACCGCCCCCCGTCCTCGCGCCGCGGCGCAAGACCCGCCAGATCAAGGTGGGCTCGGTCGGCGTCGGCTCCGATTCGCCCATCAGCGTGCAGTCGATGACCACCACGCCCACCACGGACATCAACGCCACACTGCAGCAGATCGCCGAGCTCACCGCCACCGGCTGTGACATTGTGCGCGTCGCCTGCCCGTCCGCGGACGACGCCGAGGCCCTGCCGATCATCGCCCGCAAGTCCCAGATCCCCGTGATCGCGGACATCCACTTCCAGCCGAAGTACGTCTTCGCCGCGATCGAAGCCGGCTGCGCCGCGGTCCGCGTGAATCCGGGGAACATCCGCAAGTTCGATGACCAGGTCAAGGAAATCGCCCGCGCGGCCAAGGACCACGGCACCTCCATCCGCATCGGCATTAACGCCGGATCGCTGGAGCCCGGGATCCTGAAGAAGTACGGCAAGGCCACCCCGGAAGCCCTCGTGGAATCCGCCGTCTGGGAAGCCTCGCTGTTCGAAGAGCACGGATTCTACGACTTCAAGATTTCGGTCAAGCACAACGATCCCGTCATCATGGTGGCCGCCTACGAGATGCTCGCCGAACAGGGCGACTGGCCGCTGCACCTGGGCGTCACGGAGGCCGGTCCGGCGTTCCAGGGCACCATCAAGTCCGCCACCGCCTTCGGTGCCCTGCTCTCGCGCGGCATCGGCGACACCATCCGGGTTTCCCTCTCTGCGCCGCCGGTCGAGGAAATCAAGGTGGGCAACCAGATCCTGCAGTCCCTCAACCTGCGCCCGCGCAAGCTCGAGATCGTTTCCTGCCCGTCCTGCGGGCGCGCCCAGGTGGACGTGTACACGCTCGCTGAGCAGGTCACGGCCGGCCTGGAAGGCATGGAGATCCCGCTGCGCGTAGCCGTCATGGGCTGCGTCGTGAACGGCCCGGGTGAAGCCCGCGAGGCCGATCTCGGCGTCGCGTCCGGCAACGGCAAGGGCCAGATCTTCGTGCGGGGAGAGGTCATCAAGACTGTTCCGGAGGACCAGATTGTTGAGACACTAATCGAAGAGGCCATGCGTATCGCCGAAGAGATGGGGGAGGCCGATGGCGAAGATGCTGTCAAGGGTAGCCCCGTGGTTAGCGTCTCGTAAGGACGGCGCCGCTCCAGGGGCCAGTGTCCGGGTCCTCGGCGGCCCGGACACTGCGCAACTGCTGGACCTGGCGCGGCAGGACGCCGTCGCCAACGTCTTTATCCTCTCCCACCTGGAAACCGCCCGATCGGCGGCTCCCACCGCCGGGGGCGCCACCATCCTCGGCGTGTTCGACGGCGGGACCCTTCTGGGTGCGTGCTGGGCCGGCGCCAATCTGGTGCCAGTGCAGCTCGATCCCGAGTTCGTGGGGGTTGTCGCGGCGGCCGCGCACCGCTCCGGCCGCCGTTTCGCCTCGATCTTCGGCCCGGCCGAGACGGTGCTGGCCCTGTACACGGAGTTGGAGCAGCTGGGCCTCAGCGCCCACGAGATCCGCGAACACCAGCCCCTCATGACCATTTCCGGCCCGCCTGCCGTTCCATCGAACCCGCTGCTGGGCTTTGGCCAGCTTGCGGATTTCGACCGTATCCTGCCCGCCTGTGCAGCCATGTTCGAAGAGGAAGTGGGCTACTCGCCCTACCTCGGCGGCCGGGACTACTACAGCCGCAGGGTCAAGGGGCTGATCCGTCAGGGGCACTCCCTGGTGCACGTGAACAAGGACGGCGAGGTGGTCTTCAAGGCCGAGCTCGGTGCCGTCACGCCCGATGTCACGCAGGTCCAGGGAGTCTGGATGAACCCGGACTTCCGGGGGCAGGGCCTCAGCGCCGGCTACATGGCCGCCGTCGTTGTCCGGGCCATGACCCTCGCCCCGGTCACCAGCCTCTACGTCAATGACTTCAATACCCGCGCCCGCGCCACGTATGAGCGGGTCGGCTTCCGCCAGGTAGGCACGTTCGCCACAGTGCTGTTCTAGGGGTACGGCGAAATTAACTGGGTGCAGACTCTTGTTTTCGTCGTGTGCGTCGCATAGGTTCTACCTAGCCGTGTCGCACAGGCCCGCGCCCTCCCCGGCGTAGATTCCGGGGAAGGCAGAGCCTGGGGGCGACACCACGTAGCTCACAGCCTGAGATCTGGGGGTGCTGGGGCCACAGAGCCGCGCCATGACGGGATGACCAGCTGGAAACGGCCAGGGGCTTCCATCAGTTATGGCGTGGCTCTTCCCCGTTCACGGGGCATCCGCAGCGGGCCCACGCGGGAAACCGGCGCCGTCTGGACGGTAGATTGGTACCTAGACGTTTTCCCGGCCTAGCCCCGCACCTCCCAGAAACGGATAGATACCCAGTGGTCCTTCGACTTTCCAAGCTGTTCCTGCGCACCCTGCGTGAAGATCCCGCCGACGCCGAAGTGGCCAGCCACCGGCTGCTGGTCCGCGCCGGCTACATCCGCCGCGCCGCGCCGGGCATCTACACCTGGCTGCCGCTGGGACTGAGCGTGCTGCGCAAGGTCGAGCAGGTCATCCGCGAGGAAATGACCGCGATCGGCGCCCAGGAAGTCCACTTCCCGGCGCTCCTGCCCAAGGAACCCTACGAGGCCACCAACCGCTGGACCGAGTACGGCGACGGGATCTTCCGGCTCAAGGACCGCAAGGGCAACGACTACCTGCTCGCGCCCACGCACGAGGAGATGTTCACCCTTCTGGTCAAGGACCTGTACTCCTCGTACAAGGACCTGCCGCTGAGCATCTACCAGATCCAGAACAAGTACCGCGACGAGGCCCGCCCCCGGGCAGGCCTGCTGCGCGGGCGGGAATTCATCATGAAGGATTCCTACTCCTTCGACGTCGACGACGCCGGCCTGGACGCGAGCTACGCCGCGCACCGCGGCGCGTACCTGAAGATCTTCGAGCGCCTCGGCCTCGAAGTGATTCCGGTCGCGGCCACCGCCGGCGCCATGGGCGGGTCGAAGAGCGAGGAATTCCTGCACCCCACCGAGATCGGCGAGGACACCTTCGTGCGCTCCGCCGGCGGCTACGCGGCAAACGTCGAGGCCGTCACCACGGTGGTCCCCGCGGACATTGACTTCAGCGACGCCCCGGCCGGGGAAGTCCGGGACACCCCGGACACGCCCACCATTGACACGCTCGTCGACGCCGCCAACGCCCTGGCTCCCCGCAGCGAGGCCGACGGCGGCGCCTGGACTGCCGCCGACACGCTCAAGAACGTCGTCCTCGCCGTCACCCTGCCCACCGGCGAACGCCAGATCGTCGTCATCGGCGTACCCGGCGACCGCGGCGTGGACCTCAAGCGCGTGGAAGCGACCATCGGCTCGTTTCTGCCGATCGCCGGCGAAATCACGATCGAGGCCGCCAGCGAGGAAGACCTCAAGAAGCAGCCCCTCATCGTCAAGGGCTACCTTGGCCCCGGCCTGTCCCTGCACGCGGCCCTGCTGGGCACCCGGGGCGCCGCGAAGCTGCTCTACCTCGTGGATCCCCGCGTCGTCAGCGGCTCCGCCTGGGTCACGGGCGCGAACGAGGCCGGCAAGCACGTGTTCGGCCTCGTCGCCGGCCGCGACTTCGGCTGGGACGGCGTCATCGAAGCCACCGAAGTGCGTGCCGGGGACGAGGCCCCCGACGGCTCGGGACCGCTGGAAACCGCCCGCGGCATCGAAATGGGCCACATCTTCCAGCTCGGCCGCAAATATGCGGAGGCCATGGATCTGAAGGTCCTGGACCAGAACGGCAAGCAGGTCATTGTCACCATGGGTTCCTACGGCGTGGGCGTCACCCGCGCCGTCGCGGCCCTGGCCGAATCCAACCACGACGACAAGGGCCTGATCTGGCCGCGCGCCGTCGCCCCGGCCGACGTCCACGTCGTCGCCGTCGGCCGCGGCGAGGAAATCTTCGCAACAGCCGAGAAGCTCTCCCTGGAACTCGAGGCCGCCGGCCTCGACGTCATCTATGACGACCGTCCCAAGGTGTCCCCGGGCGTGAAGTTCGGCGACGCCGAGCTCGTCGGTGTCCCGACCATCCTCGCCGTCGGCCGCGGGCTGGTGGACGGCGTCGTGGAGATCAAGGACCGCCGCAGCGGCACTGCCGAGAACATCGCCGTGGACAAGGCTGTTGACTACGTGGTCAACGCTGTCCGCAACAGCTGACCCCAGGCAGGCGTGGTCTCCGGACTCGAGTCGATCGAGCTCAGCACCGTCATCCTGATCATCGTGGCCGGTCTTGCGGCGGGCTGGGTCGACGCCGTCGTGGGCGGCGGCGGACTCATCCAGCTCCCCGTGATGCTGCTGGTGCCGGGCATCAGTCCGGTGCAGGCTCTGGCCACCAACAAGATGGGGTCGATTTTCGGCACCACCACGAGTGCCGTCACCTATTACCGCCGCGTCCGGCCGGACCTGCGTACGGCCCTGCCGATGGCGGGTGTCGCCCTGGCCGGCAGCTACGGAGGGGCGGTGCTCGCTGCCACCCTTCCGGCCAGCGTGTTCAAACCGATCATCGTGGCCGCGCTCGTCGCTGTCGCGCTGTTCACGGCCTTCCAGCCAGGCATCGGTGAGCTGACCAAGCTGCGCCACGCGGGGCACCGGCACTACGTGGTGGCCTGCCTGATCGGCGGCGTGATCGGCTTCTACGACGGCCTGATCGGTCCCGGCACCGGATCGTTCCTGATCATCGCCCTCGTCTCGGCCATGGGCTACGCCTTCCTGGAAGCCAGCGCCAAGGCCAAGATCGTGAACGTGGCCACCAACGCCGGTGCCCTGCTGTTCTTCGTGCCACACGGCGCTGTGCTGTGGGGCCTGGGGCTGGTGCTCGGGGCGGCGAACATGGCCGGCGGCTACCTGGGCGCGCGGACGGCGGTCAAGCAGGGGAGCAAGTTCATCCGCGTCGTGTTCCTCGTGGTGGTGGGCGCCCTCATCATCAAGCTCGGTTCCGACGTCTGGCAGGACAACTTCGCCTAGCAGCCACTCCCCGTTCCGGGGCCCCGGGCGTAGCATGCAGCTATGTCAGCAGCTGAAGAACGCTACCGTGATGCCCTCGAGGCGGCGGCCCGGCACGCACGCCAGTGGCTCGGCAGCCAGGAAACACGCCGCGTGGGCCCGAGCGTGACCGCAGCGGATCTGGCGGCCGACTTCGGCGGCCCGCTGCCCGCAGGGGGCATGCCGGCCGCGGAGGTGGTGGACTATCTCGCCGCTAAGGCCGAACCCGGGCTGATGGCCATGCCCTCCGGACGGTTCTTCGGCTGGGTGATCGGCGGGACCCTCCCGGCGGCTTTAGCGGCGGACTGGCTGGTCAGCGCCTGGGACCAGAACGCCGGGCTTCGCTACGCAACTCCCGCGACCGCTGCCATTGAGGAGGCCGCCGGCGGCTGGCTGCTGGAGCTGCTGGGGCTGCCGGCTGCGTCCGACGTCGGCTTCGCTACCGGCGCCACGATGGCCAATTTCACCGGACTTGCCGCGGCGCGCTGGCGCCTGATGACGGAGGCGGGCTGGGACCTCGACGTCAACGGCCTGGCCGGCGGGCCCAGGATCCATTGCTTCGTCGGCCAGGAACGCCACGACACAATCGACCTCGGCCTGCGCTACCTCGGGCTGGGACGGCCCACGGCTGTCGCCGCCGACCGGCAGGGCCGCATCGTGCCCGAGGAACTGGACCGCGCCCTCGAACGGGCACTGGACGCCGCGCCGAGCCGGGGAAACAGCTCCGGCCGGGCCCCGGCACTGGTCTGCCTGCAGGCCGGAAACCTGCATTCAGGTGCCTTTGACCCGTTCACCGAGGCGATCGCCGTCGCAAAATCCTACGGCGCCTGGGTGCACGTGGACGGCGCCTTCGGACTCTGGGCCGCGGCCGTCCCCGAACTCGCCGAACTGACCGCCGGGCTGCAGCTCGCCGACTCCTGGGGCACCGACGCGCACAAGACGCTCAACGTCCCGTATGACTGCGGGATCGCCGTGGTCCGGGATGTCCAGGCCCTGCGCTCCGCCATGGGCTTGCACACCAGCTACCTGATCCAGGCGGCGGACGGCACGGCGGACCCCTTCGAGAAGGTCCCCGAACTGTCCCGCAGGGCCCGCGGGGTGCCGGTCTGGGCCGCGCTGAAGTCGCTCGGCCGGGACGGCGTCACGGCCCAGATCCGTGCGCTGGTGCGGCGCGCCGGCCAACTGGCGGAGCAGCTTTCGGCGCTCGACGGCGTCGAGGTGCTCAACGACGTCGACTACACCCAGGTCTCACTGGCTTTCGGGGACGATGCCCTGACGCGCGCGGTGACGGCCCGGATCATCAACGACGGACAGGTCTGGATGTCCGGCTCGCGCTGGCAGGACCGGGACATCCTTCGCATCTCCGTCAGCAACTGGAGCACCAACGACGCCGACGTGGCGGTTGCCGTCGAAGCCGTCCGGGACGCGCTGGCTGCAGCGCGCAGCTAGCGTGCCGGCATTCCCGGCGCGGGCAGCTCGTGCGGCGCCGGAAGGTCCGGCAGGGTGCGGCCGGCGAGGGCGCTGGCCACCCAGAGCGAACGGGCCAGGTCGCCTTCGTGGTGGCCGCGGGCCGCGTACCACAGGGCGTTGTCCACTTCGCGGGCCAGGGCCCACTGCCGGGCGGTTTCCGGGTCCAGGCCGGCAGCCTCGCTGAAGTCACGGCAACGCTCGAGGAGGGCCTTTTGGGGATCCGCCCGGGACAGCTCGGCCATCCGGTTCCAGAGCAGGGGGGCCACCGCGAATTCCGCCTCGCCGGTCATGGGCTGCGGATCGATCGCGGCGAACTCTTCCACGCCGGCGGCTGCGGTCCCCGCTGGATCCGCCCCGGACGGTGCAGCCGTTTCCGGGCGGGCCAGGACATTAAGGTAGTGCAGGTCTGTGTGGACCAGCACGTCCCTGCCGGAACGGCGGCCGACGGCGCCGCGGGTCTGGCAGACCTCGAGGGCAGCTTCCAGCAACCAGCGCGGAAAGGGCCGCGCGAGCTGCTCCCAGGTCTCCGGCAGTTCGTCGCTCCACTGTTCGGCGCGGGCCGCGATGTGGCCGAATTCGTGCCACTCCGGCCGGCTGTCGGGTACCAGGCTCAGCCGGCGCACCAGGGCCCCCCAGATACTCGCGGCTGCGTCCAGCGGGATGTCCTGCAGGGACCGGCCGGCATCCAGGCGCTCCAGCAGCAAAGCTCCGGCCACGGCGTCGGCGGCGAGCAGCCGTGCGGCGCCGTTCCCGCCCCACAACGCCAGCGCGTGCCGTTCGACGCGGGCTTCATCGTGCGGATAGGCGATCTTCAGGACGGCGGCTCCCTTGCCGCCATGCCCGTCTCCCCGGACCGGGACCACAATCGCCCCGTGGCCGTTCCACGGCAGGGCACCCGGCGGGAGGTCAAGGTCAAGCTGCCACCGCGCCAGGCACTCACTGGCCAGCCGGGGGAGCGCAGCCAGCCAGTCCCGGCCGGCTGCCCAGGTGTTGTAGCGGCGGACGAGGTCCGGCGGGAGCGGAAGGTCTGCGGCGTGGCTCATCGATCCCAGCGTAGTTCCTGACGACGGTCCTCAACGGCCGCGGCCACCCAGGTATCAGGCGACGATGCCGCTGGCGCCGAGCAGGTTGCCGATGAGGAAGGTCGCGATGAGCGCCAACGCGCCGCCGATGACCACCCGCACGGCCGCTTTCAGCTTCGAGCCGCCGCCGATCCAGGCGCCCAGGGCGCCGGTGGCTGCCAGGGCCACCAGGACCGCGACGAAGGTCAGCGGGACGCGGATGTTATCCGGGGGCAGGAGGATGGCGAGCATGGGCAGGATCGCGCCGATGAGGAACGCGATGGCGGAGGCGATCGCCGCGTGCCAGGGGCTGACAATATCCGTCTCGTCGATGTTGAGTTCAGCGGACAGATGGGCGCCGAGCGCGTCGTGCGCGGTGAGTTCCCTGGCGACCGTGCGGGCCGTGTCGGCACTGAGCCCCTTGCCCTGGTAGATGGCGGCAAGCTCCTCGAGTTCCTCCTCGGGCTGCTCCGCCAGCTCGCGCCGTTCCTTTTCGATCAGGGCGTGCTGGCTGTCCTTCTGGCTGCTGACGGACACGTACTCGCCCAGGGCCATGGAGATCGCTCCGCCCACGACGGCGGCGGTGCCGGCGACGAGGATGGGACCTGAATCCGTCGTCACACCTGCGACGCCGACCACGACCGCGGCGACGGAGACGATCCCGTCGTTGGCGCCCAGGACGCCGGCGCGGAGCCAGTTCAACCGGTGTGCGATGTCGCTGTGATGGGGTTCGTTCTCATGAAGGGTGGCTGCGCCGGTGCTGTCCATGACTACAGCCAATCACCAGTGCGCGGGGCTGGCCAGTTGTGCGAGGCTAAGCAAAGTTAGGCCGGGCTCCGTCGGAGCAGGATCCGTCGGAGCAGGATCCGCAGTCGGTAGCGGCGGGAAATCCTTCGGGTCGGCCCGCAGCCCCGGCACCGGGCCGGTTTCGGCACCCCAGATCGCGGCACGCCGGGCACTGCCCACCATTCCCGCAATGGCCCAGGCGCGGGTCTCGCCCTCGCTCAGCGCCACCAAGTCGCCGTATACGGGCAGTGCGGCGGCCTCAAGGCCTGCCAGCCCGGCGCCGGGCGAGGCCAGGAACTCTGGGGCCAGGGTGTAGCCCGCCTCCCGTGCCGGCACCCAGGCGCAGTGCGCCAGACCCAGGGATTCGGCGTCGGCTGCGAGGGCTTCGTGCCTGGCCAGCTGCTCCGAGGCCGCCTTGGCTGCATCGCCGCTTAGCCGGGTCAGGGCCACTTGATAGCCGTAGATGGTTTCGAGTTCGGTCCGGACCGTGGCCGCGAGGGCGGCGTCCCGGCTGGCAGCGCCACGGGACGGGACGGCCGGGGAAGAGGCCGTCGCGGGTGCGCCGGCGCAGGCTCCGGACGGCTGGGGGGCGGCGGGGACCGCCGGGAGGGGAAGGGCAATGCCGGCCGCGGCCGCGACCGAGGATGCCTGGAGCAGCTGGGCCGTGCCGACGGAGGCCAGCAGCCGGGCCATGCCGCCGTCGGCCACTGCCGCATCGGCAAGCCGTTGCGAGCCGCTGCCCGCAAGCGCGGCGGCCAACGCGGCCGCGGAGGACGGGAGCGGTGCTGGGGGCGACGCGGGGTCCGCGGACCGGGAGCCGCCGGGTTCTGTAGCGGGTTCCGGCGCCTGGCCCGGCGCTTGCAGCGCCTGCGCCTGGCTTGTCAGCAAACTCACAGTCTGCGAAATGCCGGGCTGCCCCGTGCCGGGCGAGGAATGGCCCAGCTGTTCACCGGCAGCCCGCAGCCGCAGGGTCTCCGTCAGCGCGGCGGCCCTTGCCTGCTCGGAAAACGGCGGTTCCGCGGGTCTGCCGGGGCTTCCCGGCGTCAGGGCCACACCGAGGCTGACCACCACCAGGGCGAGGATGCTGAGGAGTGCCACACGGGGAAGGAGCTCCTGCCATCGCTTTTCCCGGGTGTCGTCTTTCACAACACACCATATTGTCATGGTCCTCATGCCGGGCCGGAACTGAAGTGCACCATGCCGCCTGGAAAATCGCTAGGCTAGTACACACAACATCATCTAGCGGGAGGCGGCCGGCATCATGACTAATGCAGAAGCCACGACTTCGACAGACCGGACCGGGACGGGGAAGGCTGACGCCGCACCCGCCCACAACATGGAGGCCGAGCGCCTGCACGCCCTCCTGGAGCCGGCAGTGCTGGCTAACCGGCTGTATCTGGAGGACGTTTCCATTCACATCGCCGGCGCCAACCGGGTGGTCCACGTAGTGGTGGACCTGCCGCAGGAAGAGTCCGGCGGCGTGGGCCTCGACGTCATCTCCGAAATTTCCACGACCCTCTCGGACATCCTGGACAACGATCCCAGCACCGACGCCCGGCCGTACGAGCTTGAGGTTTCCTCGCCCGGCGTCGGCCGTCCCCTCACCGAGGAGCGGCACTGGCACCGCGCCCGCGGCCGGATGGTCAAGGTCAACGTCCTCCAGGGCGAGAATGTCACCGGCCGGGTCCAGTCCGTCGACGCTGGCGGCATCACCCTGATCCCCGAGATTGCCGTGAAGAAGGGCATGAAGGCCAAGCAGGGCGAGCCCATCAAACTTCCCTTCGACAGGATCCGCAGTGGAAAAGTCGAAATAGAGTTCAGCCGCCTCGATGAGGCCGGGCTGGAGAACGCACACAATGGACCTTCCGAGGAGGCCTAATGGATATTGACATGAGCGCACTGAGACTCCTGGAGCGTGAGCGTGAAATCCCGCTGGATCTCCTGATTCCCACGATCGAACAGGCCCTGCTGGTTGCCTACCACAAGACGCCGGGAGCCTTCGAACAGGCTCGCGCCGAACTGGACCGCAAGAGCGGGCACGTGACCATCTGGGCCACGGAGATCGACGACGACGGCGCCCCCATCGGTGAATTCGAGGACACCCCTGCGGGCTTCGGCCGCATCGCTGCCAGCACGGCCCGCCAGATCATTCTGCAGCGCCTGCGCGATGTCGAGGACGACAACGTCCTCGGCGAGTTCAAGGGCCGCGAGGGCGAGCTGGTGGCCGGAACCATCCAGCAGGGCAACAACCCGCACATGATCCAGGTCAACCTGGGCACGGTGGAGGCACTGCTGCCGCCGCCCGAGCAGGTACCGGGGGAGAAGTACACCCACGGCAACCGTCTCCGCGCCTTCGTCATCGACGTGCACCGCGGCACCAAAGGCCCATCGATCACGCTGTCCCGTTCACACCCGGGCCTCGTCCGGAAGCTCTTCGAACTGGAAGTTCCCGAGATCGCGGACCGTTCCGTGGAGATCGTGGCCCTGGCACGCGAAGCCGGGCACCGCACCAAGATTGCGGTCAAGGCCAACACCCCCGGGGTCAACGCCAAGGGGGCGTGCATCGGTGAAATGGGTTCGCGCGTCCGCGCCGTGATGACGGAGCTGAACGACGAAAAGATCGACATCGTCGATTACAGCGACGATCCGGCGACCTTCATCGCCAGCGCACTGTCCCCGTCCCGGGTGAACTCGGTCACCATCATGGACGAGGCAACCCGCTCCGCCCGCGTCGTGGTTCCGGATTACCAGCTGTCCCTGGCAATCGGCAAGGAAGGCCAGAACGCCCGGCTGGCGGCCAAGCTCACGGGCTGGCGGATCGACATCGTCTCGGACGCCGCCGTAAACCGCGCCAACTAGCCCGCAGTTAGAGCCCGCTGCTCAGCGTCCGCGTCCCGGCAAGTTCGGGGCTCGGGTGGATGAGGGGCTAGAATAGACATGACCGAGCCTAACGGCCGGTATTCGTGTGCCCCCAGCACCTCCGGGTTTTGATCCGGAAGCCGCGGGCCGGCAGAAAATGTACTGGCAGGAAGATACTCGGACGTGGCACAAGTGCAACACCTCGAGCATCAGCCGCAGCGCACCTGCATCGGATGCCGGAAAAAGGGCTCGCGGTCTGAGTTACTCCGGCTCGTCGCCGACGGCAGCGGTTTACCCGCCGTCGTAGTGGATGAACGACGCCGGATGGCTGGCCGGGGTGCATGGCTGCACCCCAGCGAGAAGTGCCTGGCACTGGCGGTCAAACGCCGAGCGTTCGGTCGCGCCCTGAACGGCGCAACCGGAACCGCCGACGTCGAACGCCGGATCACGGCAGGCACGCTAGCCGTGGACACTCCGGTGGCCGCGGCAACAACCGTCCAACCTGAAAGCGGGTCAGAAAACTGATGGAAACCCGATGAGTTCCCAGCGATGAGTGCGCAACGATGACAACTTTGTTGCGCTCTGCAATGGACCTTTCAGCTGCACTCGCGGCGGAGGTCCGCATTAAGAAGTAGACGGTTCGTGCCTGGCTCGGTGCGGACCGAGACAGGAGAAATGTGGCCAAGGTCCGCGTACATGAGCTCGCCAAAGAGCTCGGTATTACTTCCAAAGATGCAGTAACCAAACTGCAGGAACTGGGCGAATTCGTTCGCTCTGCCTCTTCCACCATTGAGGCCCCCGTTGTGAGGAAACTCCGCAACGCATTCCCCGACGCAGCAGCAGCTTCGAAGTCAGAAGCGCCCGCGTCCGCCCCCAAGGCACCCGCCAGCCCCTCGGCTAACCGTCCGGCCCCCGCGCCGGGTCCGGCTGCGCCCAAGGCTGCCGAAAATGCCCCTGAAGCTCCGGCCGCGGCCGCCCCGGCACCTGCGGCAACACCGGCCGCTGCCCCTGCAGCCCCTGCTGCCCAGGCTCCGGCTGCACCGTCGACGGGCATGAAGCCCGGCGCACGGCCTGCTCCGAAGGCTGAAGCTCCGGCTGCTCCGGCTGCTCCGGCTGCCCAGGCTGCTCCGGCACGCCAGGGTGGCTCGGCACCGCGCCCGGGCGGTCCCCGTCCGGGCAACAACCCGTTCGCTACCTCCCAGGGCATGCCCCGGGGCCGGGGCGGAGACAACGAACGTCCCTCGCGTCCGGGTAACAACCCGTTCGCTCCTTCCCAGGGCATGCCGCGTCCGGGCGGAAGCCGCACCGAGGGCGAACGCCCCGGCGGTCCCCGTCCCGCAGCAGGCGCTGGTGGCCCCCGTCCGGGTGCTCCCCGCACCGGTGGGGCTCCGGGTGCACGCCCGGGCGCTCCGCGTCCGGCCGGCGCAGCAGGCGCTGGCCGTCCGGCAGGAGCCGGCGGAAACCGCCCGACTCCCGGCATGATGCCTAACCGCACCGAACGTCTGGCACCCGCTGGTGCCGGACGTCCCGGCGGCGGCGCACGCGGCCCGGGTCGTCCGGGTGGCGCTCCGGGTACCGGTGCTCCCGGTGCCGGTGGCGGCGCTCCGGCCGGCGGTGGCTTCGGCAAGGGCGGCCGCGGTCGCGGTGGCACCCAGGGCGCCTTCGGCAAGGGCGGCGCAGGCCGCGGCAAGCAGCGCAAGTCGAAGCGTGCCAAGCGTCAGGAACTCGAGCAGATGAGTGCTCCGTCGCTGGGTGGCGTGAGCGTACCCCGCGGCGACGGCAACACCGTGGTCCGGCTTCGCCGTGGCTCGTCCATCACGGACTTCGCCGACAAGATCGAGGCGAACCCCGCAGCACTGGTGACCGTCCTCTTCCACCTCGGCGAAATGGCTACCGCCACACAGTCGCTGGATGAAGAGACTTTCGCCCTGCTGGGCGAGGAGCTTGGCTACAAGCTCCAGGTTGTGTCCCCGGAGGATGAAGAGCGCGACCTGCTCTCCGGCTTCGACATCGACTTCGATGCCGAGCTGGAAGCCGAAGGCGACGAGGAACTTGAGGCACGTCCTCCGGTTGTCACCGTCATGGGTCACGTTGACCACGGTAAGACCCGACTGCTGGATGCCATCCGCAAGTCCGACGTTATGGCGGGCGAGCACGGCGGCATTACGCAGCACATCGGTGCTTACCAGGTCACCCACGAGCACGAAGGTACCGATCGCAAGATCACCTTCATCGATACTCCGGGCCACGAGGCGTTCACCGCCATGCGTGCCCGTGGTGCGAAGGTCACCGACATCGCCATCCTGGTGGTCGCAGCGGACGACGGCGTGATGCCGCAGACCATTGAAGCCCTCAACCACGCCCAGGCGGCCAACGTGCCGATCGTGGTGGCCGTGAACAAGATCGACAAGGAAGGTGCCAACCCGGAAAAGGTCCGCGGCCAGCTGACCGAATACGGACTGGTTCCGGAAGAGTACGGTGGCGACACCATGTTCGTGGAGGTCTCTGCCCGCCAGAACCTCAACATCGACGAACTGCTCGAGGCTGTCCTGCTCACCGCAGACGCAGCCCTTGACATGCGCGCCAACCCGAACAAGGACGCCCGCGGTATCGCGATTGAAGCCAACCTGGACAAGGGCCGCGGCGCGGTCGCTACCGTCCTGGTTCAGTCCGGTACCCTGCACATCGGCGACACCATCGTGGCAGGCACGGCCCACGGCCGTGTCCGTGCGATGTTCGACGACGACGGCAGCGTCCTGACCGAGGCCGGCCCGTCCCGCCCCGTGCAGGTCCTGGGTCTGTCCAACGTCCCGCGTGCCGGTGACACCTTCTTCGTGACTGCTGACGAGCGCACCGCCCGCCAGATCGCCGAGAAGCGTGAAACCGCCGACCGCAACGCCGCCCTGGCCAAGCGCCGCAAGCGCATCAGCCTGGAAGACTTCGACCAGGCCGTCGCCGACGGCAAGATCGACACCCTCAACCTCATCCTCAAGGGTGACGTGTCCGGTGCCGTTGAAGCCCTCGAAGACGCGCTGCTCAAGATCGACGTCGGCGAAGGCGTCCAGCTGCGGATCATCCACCGCGGTGTTGGTGCGATCACGCAGAACGACGTCAACCTGGCAACGGTCGACAGTGCAGTCATCATCGGCTTCAACGTCAAGCCCGCCGAGCGTGTTGCCGAACTGGCAGACCGCGAAGGCGTGGACATGCGCTTCTACTCCGTCATCTACGCAGCAATTGATGACATCGAGATGGCCCTCAAGGGCATGCTCAAGCCGGAGTACGAAGAGGTCCAGCTTGGTACCGCCGAGGTCCGCGAAGTGTTCCGTTCCTCCAAGTTCGGCAACATTGCAGGCTCGATCGTCCGCTCGGGTGTTATCCGCCGCAACGTGAAGGCCCGCATCAGCCGCGACGGCAAGATCCTCGGTGACAACCTCACCGTTGAGACGCTCAAGCGGTTCAAGGACGACGCCACTGAGGTCCGCACGGACTTCGAGTGCGGCATCGGCCTTGGTTCGTTCAACGACATCAACGAAGGTGACATCATCGAGACCTTCGAGATGCGCGAAAAGCCGCGCGTCTAAGTCTGAAGTCAAGCGCAGTACAGGTGCGGGGCCGTTGGGTTTTTCCCGGCGGCCCCGCCCCTTCGCCGGCCGGTTTTCGATCTTCGATCGCAAACCGTCCGGCTCCGATAGGCCCGATGCCACTCCCAGGCCGCCGGAAAAAACCCAACGGGAGTCCGTCGTTGACTCGCCGTGGTGCGTGGCAGAAAACTTAAACGAGCGACACCGCCTGACAGGCGCCGTCGTACATCCAAATTTTTAGGAGTGGAAATGGCTGATCCCGCACGGGCTGCCAAGTTGGCGCAGCGGATTAAGGTTGTTGTTGCCGAGGCTTTGGGGCGCAGGGTCAAGGATCCGCGGCTGGAGGGCATCACGGTCACGGATGCGCGTGTGACCAATGATCTGCAGCATGCCACGATCTACTACACCGTGTTCGGTGACGAGCTGGTCCAGGCGGAAGCTGCCAAGGGGCTGGAGAAGGCCAAGGGCGTGCTGCGCCAGGAAGTCGGCCGGAACATCACCGTCCGGCTGACGCCGACGCTGGAATTCGTCGCCGACCAGATCCCCGTGGTCGCTTCGAACCTCGAAGAGCTGCTCCGCGCGGCCAAGAAGCGCGACGCCGAGGTGGCGGCTCTCGCGGCCAGCGCCAAGCACGCGGGCGACGCCGACCCCTACAAGAGCGACACCCCCGAGGACGTGGAGCTGGACGAGGACGACTTCGACGAAGAGGACCTCGACCTGATCGACGAGGACGACGTCGACGAGGACAGCAACAAATAGTCCGCAGAGCTCCGTAACGACAATGGCCGGTCCCGGTAACGGGTCCGGCCATTGCCGTGCGGGAGGTTCTTGTCCCTAGGAAGGGGTATCAGTTGCCGGCGTCGCGATCGTTTGAGCCATGGTCCAGCTTCACGTACAGCACCTGGCCGCTGGTGCCGAGCGCGTTGGCGGTCGCGTACAGCGTATGTCCGCGGAGGGCGACGTCGGCCGTCAGGCTGGCGGCGAGGACCACAGTCTGCTTGCCGGAGTCCCTGTCGACTTTGAGGACGCCGTCGCCGAACAGCGATGCGACGTACATGTCGCCGTCGTCGGTCACCACGAGTCCCGTCGGCGACAAGATCTCTTCCGCCACGAGCTTCACGTCGTCGTCCTTCGGATTCACCTTGAAGATCGCGCCGCGGGCGCCGAGGGCCGGACCTTCCGGTCCGCCGGGGAGCGAGGTGACGTACAGCCAGCCATCCGGGCCTGCCGCGACATCCGTGGGCACGGCTTCGAAGTCGTAGGTCGCGCCCGCCACGCAGGCCGGCAGTCCGTTGGAGGCCGCCACGTCTGCATTGATTTTTAGCGGCCGCGGCGGCAGCACTGCGATGGTTTTCATCTTGCCGCTCCGGGCATCCACGGACACCACGCTGTTGGCGCCGGCGTCGGCGACGTAGATGGTCCCGTCGGTCACTGCGATGCCGTAGGGATGGGAATCCACCTCGCCGGTGTAGGTGGCCGGCATCTCCGGCGGCAACTGGGCCGCGCACTCAGCCGGCAGCCCGCGGAAGCCGTAACGGGTCTTGCCGTCGGCGTTACGCTTCGTTTCCAGGGCGGCAAAGTCACCGAGCGTGCGCTGGTGGTTATCGCCGTCGATGATCCGGATATGTCCGGCAAGATCGCGCTGGTCGCCCGGCCCGGCCCCCTGGCTCTCCAGGAAGTACGTGGAACCGTGCCACTGGGTATTGCCCGCAACGTCCCAATCCGCGGATTCGTACAGGACGTTTTTGTTGCCAGCGGAGTCGATCCGGGTCAGGCGGCCGGCGAACTCCTCACTGACGGTCACCGAGCCGCTGCTCCCGGCACTGAGATGAAGCGGGCCCACCAGCCCGTCGGTGAGCAGGACCGGGGCCCCGGACGAGCCCCCGTCCGCTGCGGCGATCCCGGCCGTCCCGGCCGAGACGAATACCGCGGCGGTGGCAACCGTTGCTAGCAGCGACAATGTCTTTCTCATGGTTTGCTCCAGTGGCGAGTGATTTAGAATCCACAGCACGAGACCGATGAGACCGGTGACACTATTGTCGGCCTTACGCGGCTACGCCGCCACCGACGAGAAAATTGTAGTCCGTCGGGGCAGCGAAAGTCGATGCTCGCCGAGCGCGCCGTAGGGTCTCAGCCGCGGCTGGCTGGCTACCGCCGGAACGTCGTCAGGCGGGGACTTTGGACTCTATGCCGGCTCCGCGCTACGGCGTCCCATGGAACCATGACTTCGGGGACCCGGGAAGGCGGCCGGCAGTGGGCTCCAGCCTGAGCAAGTGTCCGCATTGCGGGAAGACCAACCGGGTTCCGGCGGCGGCTGCCGGCCACCCGCGCTGCGGCAATTGCTCCAAGGACCTGCCCTGGATCGTCGACGCAGTGGACGCGGACTTCGGCGAAATCGCCGAACAGTCGTCGACGCCGGCCTTGATCGACTTCTGGGCGGCCTGGTGCGGTCCCTGCCGGATGGTCAGCCCCGTGCTGGACAAACTGGCCCGGGAACGTGCCGGCCGCGTCAAACTCGTCAAAGTCGACGTCGACAAGTCACCTGCGCTCTCGCAGCGCTTCGACATCCAGGCCATTCCAACCATGCTGCTGATCCGGGACGGCAAAGTTGTGGCCCGCCAGGCGGGCGCTCCGCCCGCGGCGGCCCTGCGCCAGTGGCTCGACGGCGCGCTGGCCGCGCGCCCGCGCTGACTGCGCCCC
>NZ_MQTQ01000053.1:193394-224381 GCF_020532805.1 Arthrobacter sp. SO5
CGGGGCTACCCGCCGCAGAATTCTGGGATGTGATTCCTTCAGCGGCGCCGTGACCGGGCGCCGCGGGCGCCCAGACCGCCAAGCACCGGAGAGCCCACGCCCAGCAGGAAGCCGAAGTCATACCAGTTGCCGGCACGCGCCGAGTTGTAGAAAGGGAATTCGCTCCACTGACCGAAGACGTGCACAATCAGCACGATCCACGCCGTCAACCCGTTCCAGACACCCCACAAAAAGTCCTGCCACCACATGTGTACCTCCCTGACGGATTACTGCACCTCAGCACTGCTGTTCGGCCCGGCACCCGTGGCCTTGAGCGCTGGCCTCAGATTAGGCTCTGGGGCGTCCAGGCGGTAGAGGCTCTTGGGGAGATTCGCGGCCGGTCAGGAGAGCCGGGCGGGCAGGCGGCCGAGGCCTTCCACGAGCTCGGCCTGGCTGCTGCAGAGGGCAATCCGGATCCAGCCCTCACCGAACGAGCCGAACGCCGTGCCCGGGGCGAAGGCCACCCCGGAGTCGGCCAGGAAACCCCGGACCCAGGCCCGGACGTCTCCGCCACTGACATGGGAAACATCGGCCCAGAGGTAAAAGGCGCCCTGGGCCGTGAGGAACGGGATCTTCTTGGCCTCCAGGACCGCCGAGGCAGCGTCCCGGTTGGCGCGGTAGTGGGCGTGGGCATGGGCGACGTAGTCCTGCGGGCCTGTCAGCGCCGCCAGCCCGGCGTACTGCGAGGGCGAGGCGACGCAGGAGACGATAGATTCCATGACGTTGTTCATCTTCAGCTCCAGCCCCGGCGGGCAGATCAGGGCGCCGATGCGCAGCCCCGTCAGGCCATAGGTCTTGGACAGCGTTACCGACGTGAAAACTCGGGCCTCGCCCGGCACGTCGCTGTCGAAGCGGGCGGGGCTCACATGCGGGACGTCGTACGTGAATGCCTCGTAGCATTCGTCGGAGATGATCCACAGGTTGCGCCGGACGGCCAATTCCACGAGGCTGCGGGTGAGCTCCTCGCCGAGGACAGCTCCCAGCGGGTTGGACGGCGAATTCAGGATCAGTACCTTGGTCCGCGGCGTGATGAGGGCCTCGATGTCCGCGATCCGCGGCTGGAAATCATGCTCCGGGTAGAGCGGGTACTGAACGGGGACGGCGTGCAGCAAGCTGGACGTCATCGCGAAGGTGGGGTAGCCCGGGTTGGGAATCAGGATTTCGTCGCCGGGGGAGAGCAGCAGGCTCATCGCGAAGTGCAGGCCCTGCTGGGCGCCGTCGACGACGTAGACGCGGTCCGCCCCGACCGGCGTCGCGTTGTGTTCGCGGAACCTCGCCGCGAAGGCCTCGCGCAAAGCCGGGATGCCGGCATTGGGCGTGTAGTTGGTTTCATCCCGGTCCAGGCACGCCATCCCGGCTTCGAGGATGTGGCGGGGGAGGGCGAAGCCGGGCTCGCCGATGCTCAGGACGATCGCCCCCGGGGTGGCCCAGGCGGCTTCGGTGATCTCGCGGATCTGGTTGATCGGGACGTCGCGGACGTGGGCGGCAAGCTCGGGCATGTCTGCCATCCTAGCCGCCGCGCGGAGCTGGGCCGATGCCCGAAGGGCCGGTCCGGGCAGGTCCGGGCCGCGGTTCTTCGCAGATATACTGGGAAGCGTGCTTTCTGGACTGGTAATAGTGGACAAGCCGCAAGGCTGGACCAGCCACGATGTGGTTGGACGGATGCGGCGGCTCGCCGGTACCCGAAAAGTGGGCCATGCCGGGACCCTGGACCCGATGGCCACCGGCGTCCTGGTGGTCGGCATCAACAAGGCTACGCGCCTGCTGACCTACATCGTGGGCACCTCGAAGACGTACACGGCCACCATCCGCCTCGGTGAATCGACCATCACCGACGACGCCGAGGGCGACGTCACCTCCACCCACAGCGCCGCCGCGGTCACCGAGGACGCGGTCCGGGCCGGCGTGGCGGCCCTCACGGGCGAAATCCAACAGGTTCCCAGCAGCGTCAGCGCGATCAAGGTCAACGGCGAACGCGCCTACGCGCGCGTCCGGTCCGGCGAAGAGGTCACGCTGGCTGCACGTCCGGTCACCATCCACCGCTTCGAGGCCCACGGGCTGCGTCCGGTGCGCGGCGGCGAGGCACTCGACGTCGACGTCACCGTTGAGTGCTCCTCCGGCACCTACATCCGCGCCCTCGCCCGCGACCTGGGCAGTGCGCTCGGCGTCGGCGGTCACCTCACGGCCCTGCGCAGGACCCGGGTGGGACCCTACAGCCTAGACCAGGCGCACACCCTCGAGCAGCTCGCCGAAAAACTGGACGTGCTGGAAATGTCCCAGGCCGCCCGGGCGCTCATGCCGAACCGTGAACTCAGCGACGAGGAAACCACCGAGATTTCCTTTGGCCGCCGGATCTCGGCCGGCCGCGGTGCGGGCACCCCGGACGCTGCGACGGCGGACAAGCCTGCCGCGGCCTTCGCGCCGGACGGCACGCTCGTGGCCCTGCTGGCCGATTCGGGCAGCTCCGCCAAACCCGTGCTGGTCTTCGCCCCGGACAACGAGAAGCGCACCGCGACACTGGAACAGCAGGCCGACCAGTAGTGGACGCGTATTTCTACATCGTCCTGGTGGTGGGACTGGTCTCCACCGTTATCTGCCTCACCGCCGGGCTCCTGAAGAAGGCCCCGAACGACACGACGATCCTGTCGGTGGCCGCCGTCGAACTTTCCCTGCTGGTGTATCTGGTCGGCTCGATCATCCGGGTTGCGGGCGGCGAAACGATCGCGGGGGAGCCCTGGGAGTTCTGGGGCTATCTGATCACAGCCCTGATTCTGCCGATCGGCGCCGTGTACTGGTCGATCCTGGAGCGCACCCGCTGGAGCAACTTCGTCTTGGCGGCCGTCGGCGTGACGGCCCTGGTGATGGCGGCCCGCATGAACCAGATTTGGTATTGACGTGGAAGAGGCAGGGAAAATGACCGAAAAATCTTCGCCCGGGGACACCGGTAGGGCCTCGGGCGGCAGCCTTCCGGCGACGGGCGGCAGCCTTCCGGCGACGGGCGGCGCTGCTCCGAAGGATACCCGCAATACCGGCCCCGGCCGGCTGCTGATAGCCGTCTACGCAGTGTTCGCCATTTCGGCGACGGCCCGGGCTGGCTACCAGATCATCACCAAGTTTTCCGAAGCCCCTTTGGCCTACCTCCTGTCGGCGTTCGCCGCGGTGGTCTACCTCGTAGCGACCGTGTCCCTGGCAAAAGCCGGCCGCACGTGGTTCAAGGTGTCCGTTGCGGCTGTGCTGGTGGAGCTGCTCGGCGTTCTGGTGGTCGGGGCGCTCAGCGTGTTCGACTCGGTCAACTTCCCGCATGAGACTGTCTGGTCCCTGTTTGGCCGCGGGTACGGGTACATTCCGCTGCTGCTGCCGATCCTGGGCCTCATCTGGCTGTACCGCCGCCGTCCCGCGCCGAAGCCGGCCAAAGGTTCCTAGCCGGGGGTTGCGGCGCCGGGGTCCTCATCAACGTGGGGCTCGGCTGGGTCGCCCGGCTGCGGGCCTGCTGGCCCTTCCGCCGGCCGGTCCAGTTCCTGGAACACCGTAATTTGGAGTCCGGACGGACCGTTGAGCCGTGAGTTCACTGAACGCCACGGCGTTTCCCGCGGTTCCGCGATGAGCGTGCCTCCGGCCTTGACGAGGTCCCGGGTGGCTGCTTCCGCGTTATCGACCTCGAATGCGACCCGGAGCTTAGCGCTCGGCTGGCCATCTGCCTCCACCTGATCGATGTACGTGACCTGGGCGGGGTTGGAGAGCTCCAAGGTGGCCCGGCCGGCTTCCAGGACGGTGATGCGAGCTTCCCCCTCGCTGGGGACGACCTCGCGCTCCACCAGGCCCAGCACGTCGCGGTAGAAGGTCACGGCGGCGTCGTAGTCCTCGGTCTCGATGACGAGGCGCAGCTGCCGGACAGGGGGCGGGGTGTGATCCTCGGTAGTCATAACCGAACCCTAGGACGAACCGGACGATCGCGGAATGCCCGGTCTTCCTGGGCGCCGCGTCCTGGCTGCCGTGCGGGCCGGCGCCGCGCGGGGCGCGACGTGAACACGTTCAGTTGCTACCGAGGGCCAGGAGCCTGCCGCGAAGGCCCGGCCAGGCCGCGCCGAAGCCCGGATGCAACTCCTTATCGCTGACGAGCTCGACCGGAACCCACTGCAGCTCCAGGCTTTCCGGGTCGCTGATTTCCGGATCGAACGCCTCCACAACCTCGACGGCCACAGTGGTGTAGCTCCAATAGCCAACGTCAAACACCGAGGTGAACAGGACCCGCACGTTTTCCGGCGGAACGGCGGCTTCTTCCCTGGCTTCGCGCAGAGCGCCGTGGACTGCCTCTTCGCCCTGGTGCAGGGCGCCTCCCGGCAGTCCCCAGGTGCCGCCCTGATCGCTCCACAGGGCGCGGTGCTGGAGCAGGATGCCCTTGGCGGGGTCGTGAACCAGGAGTCCCGCCGAGCCGAAGCGCCCCCAGAACCGCCCGTAATCGCCTTCAACCCACGCGTCTCCTGGATCTCGGGGGCCGAGGGGACGACGCCGTTCGACGGGGAGCTCGCCGGCTTGTGCATCGCCGGGCCGCACTTTCCCGGGGAGAGCATCGTCGGGGAGCGCCGGGCTGGAAATCGGGGCAACAGGGCTGTCCATGCCCCCAGTTTGCCACGGGAACGGCTCGTCCTTGGAGAAGTTTGACCCCGTGGGACCGGCCGGGACGCCAGGGATGGATCCCGGCCGCGTTTAGGTCACAAAGCTCGAGCCCGTCATTGTCACACCTCAAATGTAATGTTCAGTTATGGACGCCATTGGAGATTTCATCCCGGTACAGGCCGCCCGGCCTGGCGCGGAAATACTCCTCGGACTGCCCCCACTGTCGCCCGTTCCAAGCGAGGCGGTCGACGTGGAACGCGCTTTGGATGCAGCGCTTGCACTGCTGCGCTCATGCAACGCGGCGGCGGTTGCCGATTCGGCGCTGTTTGGAGTGGCGGAAGCCGCGGACTTCGCCGGCCATGTTGAGGAGCTGTCCCGCCGCGTCGACCACCTGCAGCTTGTGGCCGCCGGGGCGGTCGACCGGACCCGAAGCCAGGCAGTAGCTCGTGCCAGGACCACCGCTGCGAGGGTCGGCTGTGATGCCCCGGCCGGCTGGCTGACTGGCTGGAACACCGGGCCGACGGCACCGGAGCGTAGCCGGTCCGACGCCACGTGGAGCATGCCGGAAAGCCTACCAACTTCGCCGGAACGCCTTGACGACGGGTACCGGAACACCGCGGATTTCCTGCGGGCTCGGCTGAGGATCACTGCCGTGGAGGCCCGGCGCCGGCTTGCCCTTGCCGCGGACGTTCTGCCGCGCAGAGGTCTGTCGGGCCAATCTTTGCCTGCCGCTAAGGAGGAACTCGCCGCGGGTGTTGCTGCCGGCGCCATCGCCTCACGTGCGGCGTCGATCATCTGCCTGTCCCTTGAGCGGGTCCGGCACGTGTCCCCACCCGAGGCAGCAGCCCGGATGGAGCATACCCTAGTCAGGACAGCGGTCGAAAACGACCAGGATTTCCTGACCAGGCTCGCCAAGCGCTGGACGGACGCCTTGGACCAGGACGGTGAGGAACCCGGCGAGCAGGAATTGCGCCAGCGCCAGGGCGCATTCATCCGGAGGGCACACCGCGGGCTGCACCATCTGGAAATCTTCGCCACGACTGATCAGTTCGAGCACTTGCTGACGGTCATGAACGTCGCCACCAATCCACGGTCGGGCGCAGCGTCCCCTCCGGACACAGGTGTCGCGGGCGCTGCCGGTAGTGCCGGGCCCGCTGCCGATGCCAGCGCCGATGGCGCGGTCAACGGGGATGCGGACGACGCGGCGGCAGCGGAGCGGCTGGATCAGCGCACCCGGCCGCAGCGGCTCCTTGACGGGCTCGTCGGAGCCTGCAAAGCAGCACTCGCTGCCGGAAGTCTGCCCGCTGCGGGAGGACTGCGCCCGCAGGTGATGGTCACCATTGATTACCGCGACCTGCTTGAACGGCTCGGTGGCGCCGACCCGGAGACGCGGGCGCCCGGTTCCAACGCAGGGACGCTAATGTTCACGGGCCCCATCACCGCCTCGACTGTGCGCAAGATCGCGTGCGACGCGGACGTCATCCCGGTCCTGCTCGGCGGGCAAGGCCGGATCCTCGACGTCGGTCGTGCCTCCAGGGTCTTTCCGCCCCACATTCGAAAGGCCCTCACGGCCCGGGACCGGGGCTGCGCCTTTCCCCAGTGCACCATCCCGGCGCCGTGGTGCGAGGCCCACCACATCAGCTACTGGTCCCGCGGCGGGAGCACCGGAACCGAGAACGGCGCCTTGCTCTGCTCCCATCACCATCACTTGATACACAAGGAACAGTGGACCGTTCAGCTGCGAAGCGGCGTTCCATGGTTCATCCCGCCCCCGCATCTGGACCCGAGCCAACTGCCACGACGGAACAGTTACTTTCGTCTTGAGTGAGGTGACGCGCTACGTCTGCAGGTCATTCAGGGCTAGCGGAACCGCGCAAAGACCCTCACCGGTTCGGGGCGGAAATCCGAGCCCTCGGTGAAGCCGAGGGCCTCATAGAAGGCGCGCTGTCCGGGTTCGTTGTCCGTGATCAGCACCAGTTGCCGGACGTGCCCGTAACGCGCCTGCGCAGCTTCCAGCAGGGCACGGCCGGCACCGGAGTTCTGGAATGCCGGATCCACCAGGATGTCCTGCACGTAGCAGATGGTCGCGTCGTCGGAGATCGCGCGGGCCAATCCAACCAGCCCGCCGTTGGCAGCACGGGCCGTGACAACGAAGGAAGATCCCCGGATGGCGCTGACGAGTACGTCGGGTTCCCGGGTGTAAGCGGTCCAACCCACGGATTCGTACAGCGCCAGCACTTCGGAATCGGAAACAGGTGTGCCGGCGAGGACTGTGAACTCTGGCATCGGAACAGTGTCGCACATTGCCGTCCCCCTGCCGCGGGCGGGAGGTGCTAGCGTATCGCCGACGCGTCACACGGGGCCGGGCCTTCGTGGCGCCAAAATCCAGGGGGAGGAATCTATGAACTCAGCCGTGAACGCCGCTGTGAGCATCCGCCAGTGCACGGCGGGCGACCTTGCCGCGCTGAGCCTGCACGAACCTCCGAACTCGAGGATCGCCGCAGGCTTCCTGGATCGTCAGACTGCCGGGGACCTGATCTATGCCACGGCGTGGACCGGGGACACCCCGCACGGCGGGGCGGTGTTGGATTTTAGGGCCGGGCCAGTCCCTGAGCTAAAACACGTCTTCGTGTACCCCGGCAGCAGGGGAGCGGGGGTAGGCCGAGCGCTCTGCCTCTGGCTGGAGGAACAAGCGAGGGCGGCAGGCCACCGCGGGATCATTCTCAGTGTCGAGCCGGGCAATGCGGTAGCCCGGAATCTCTACGAGGACCTTGGCTACCGGACCACCGGCGACGTCTCGGCATACTCGTACGAATACCTGGATGCCGCAGGCAACCGAATTATCGCCACGGAAACGGCTGAAATGTATCGCAAACCACTGGCGGCCCCCGCGGCCGATCACGCTCCCGCAACCGTTGCCGCTGCCACTGCCGCCAAACCAACCCGGAGCGCCCCCTCCCGGGTCCTCTTCTACGGGGTGACCGGTAGCGGCAAGTCCTCCGCTGCCCGCGCCTTCGCGAGAGCCACGGGACTGCCGGAGTTCTCAGCGGACGACGACATCGGCTGGCTGCCCGGCTGGCAGCAGCGCACCATTGAGGAGCAGCGGGGCACCGCAGCCGCGATTGCAGCCCAGGAACGCTGGGTGCTGGACAGTGCCTATGGTGTCTGGCGGGACGTTGTCCTGCCGCGGGCGGAGCTGGTGGTCGGGCTGGACTATCCGCGCTGGCTCTCGCTGGCCCGGCTGGTCCGCCGCACGCTGCGGCGAGCCATAACCCGGGAACCCGTCTGCAACGGCAACCAGGAAACCGTCGCCCGCATATTCATCCAGGACTCGATTATCCGGTGGCATTTCCGGTCGTTCACGCGGAAACGGCAAGTGATGCGGGCGCTCCAGGCAGATCCCGGGATGCCTACTACGATCTTGTTCCGCCACCCGCGGGAGCTCGAGGCCTGGCTGGCGCAGCTGCCCTCGAAGTCCGGGCAGACCGGGCAGGCCGAAAGCCTCTGAACGGACAACCTGCCGCGGTTAAGCTTGGATGCATGGCTGGACTCAGGGCGGCACAAGAGTTCCCGGAGGCTGGACGCGCGTCCCTGCTACGGGCCGTGAAAGCCTTCCACACCTTTGCCTGGTTCACGATCGAGGCCTGTATGGCCTACGTCCTGTATGCCGGTGTTCGCGGCCGCACGGACCGGACGGTGGGCCTGGCTGCCGGCGTCGTGACCGCCGAGACTCTGGTCTTTGCCGCCAACGGCTTTCACTGCCCGCTCACCGCAGTGGCCAAAGACCTGGGCGACAAGACCGGCTCTGTCACCGACATCTATCTGCCGCAGTGGTTAGCGAGCAACCTCCCGGCCATCCATGTCCCGCTGATCCTTGCCGCCGTGCTACTGCACTGGCGCAACTACCGCGCAGCCGGCGGCACAGCCAGGCGGCGCAGCGAGGCGGCCCGGTCCCAGCCCCGGCCCGGTGGCCGGCGCCGTGGGTGACGCTAGGGCAGCGGGTTGCCGTTCAGGTCAACGCGGAAGTGCTCGATCATCTTGTTGCTAGGCGTGTCGATGATGATCACCGAGTCTGCCGGCCAGGACGGGTCCGGAACAACAGTGTAGGGAGCGTCTGTGATCCTGGTGGGCCGCCCGGCGTCGCAGCGTTGTCCTGCCGCCGCAGCGCGGACGGCGCTGCCCGGAACCGGCGAAGCGGAGTCTGAGGAGCGCCGCGTTTGCGGGTAATCTAGGAGAGTTCCGGAGCATGCAGGATTCCCCGGTGCAGCTCATGGCAGGAAGCAAAAAGGCGAGGTTGATGGTCAAGATCTGGAACGATCCGTCCGAAGTCCCGGCGGACTTCGGCCCGTCCGTCGTCACGTTTGGCAATTTCGACGGCGTGCACCGCGGCCACCAGCAGGTGCTCTCGCAGCTCATCCGCATCGCCCGCCTGAACCACGCCCGCGCCGTCGCCATCACCTTCGATCCGCACCCGGCCCAGGTCCACCGCCCCGAGTCTGCCCCCGAACTGATCATGGGCCTGGAGGACAAGCTCGAGGCCCTCGGCGAAGTGGGCCTCGACGCCGTGCTCGTGATGAAGTATTCCCTGGAGCTGGCCAGCCTCACGCCGGCAGAATTCGTCGCCGACATCCTCGTCGGAAGCCTCAAAGCCAGCCACGTCGTGATCGGCCACGACGCCCGCTTCGGCCGCGGCAACTCCGGGGACCTGAACACCATGCAGGAGCTGGGCAAGAGCCTCGGCTTCGAGGTACTGGTCATCAGCGAGTTCGGCTCCGAAGGCTTCCCGCTCCACAGTGATCCGCACGGTGGCCGGCATCATCAACAGAACGACGGCGATGCCGGCAAGGACCGGCGCTGCTCCTCGACCTGGGTGCGCGAAGCGCTGCGGGAGGGCGACGTCGCCACCGCGGCCGCCGTCCTCGGCCGGCCGCACCGGATGCGCGGCGTAGTGGTCCATGGCGCAGCCCGCGGCCGCGACCTCGGATTTCCCACAGCCAACCTCGCCTCCGACGCGAGCGGCTACATCCCGGCCGACGGCATCTACGCCGGCTGGCTCGTGGACCAGGCGGGCACGCGCTGGCCCGCGGCCATCTCCGTCGGTTCCAACCCCACTTTCGACGGCGTGAGCCGGCAGGTGGAGGCACACGTGATCGACCGCCCGGAGGAAGCCGTGGAGGACTTCGATCTGTATGACCAGACAGTAGTGGTCGAATTCGTCGCGCGGCTGCGGGGCATGGTGGCGTACCGTGGCCCTGAGGCGCTGGTGGACCAGATGCGCCTGGACGTGGTCCAGGCCCACAACATCCTGTTCGCCGGCTAGCGCACCATCCGGCCCTGGAAGGCAAAAAAGACGTGACCATTGAGAAAAACACGAGGGAGCTGGACAAGGACATTGTCCGCGACTTCAGTTCGCGGATGAGCTACGCGTCCTACCTGCAGCTTCCGACGCTGCTCAGTGCCCAGCAGCCAGTCAGCGCGCCCGAGCACCACGATGAGATGCTGTTCATCATCCAGCACCAGACCACGGAGCTGTGGCTCAAGCTGGTCCTGCACGAGCTCCGCAGCGCCGCCGCATGGCTCCGCTCCGACGACCTCGGCTCGGCGCTGAAGGCGATCGCCCGGGTCAAGCACATCCAGAAAACCCTGACCGAGCAGTGGTCCGTGCTGGCAACCCTTACCCCCACGGAGTACTCACAGTTCCGCGGCTTCCTGGGCAACTCCTCCGGATTCCAGTCCAGCCAGTACCGGGCCGTCGAGTTCCTGCTGGGCAACAAGAACCGCAAGATGCTGCCGGTGTTCGAATCCGACCCCGAGGCGCACGCGATGCTGTTGGAGATTCTCGAATCCCCGAGCATCTACGACGACTTTCTCGCCTACCTCAAGCGCCAGGGCTTCGACGTTCCCGACGAACTTATCGAGCGTGACGTCACCCAGGCGCACGAGTTCTGCGCCGGGCTGGTCCCGGTGTTCAAGTTCATCTACGAAAACGCCGCGGACAACTGGGGCGCCTACGAGGCCTGCGAGGAACTTGTGGATCTGGAGGACAACTTCCAGCTCTGGCGCTTCCGGCACCTGCGCACGGTGCAGCGCACCATCGGCATGAAGTCCGGCACCGGCGGCTCCAGCGGCGCCGCCTTCCTGCAGAAGGCACTTGAATTGACCTTCTTCCCCGAGCTCTTCGCCGTCCGGACGGAGATCGGCCAGTGAGCGCCCTTCACCCGCAGGCGGCGGGGCCCGCGGCACAAGCCACCGCCGGCAACGACACTGCCCTGCTGCGACGTGCCCGGGAACTGGACGCCGCCGATCCGCTCGCCGCCTACCGCGATCACTTCATCGGCACTGACACGGAAGTGACCTACCTGGACGGCAACTCCCTGGGCCGGCCGCTCAAGCGCACGGTGACGGACGTCAGCAGCTTCATCCAGGACAGCTGGGGCGGCCGGCTGATCCGTGGCTGGGACGAGGAATGGCTGGAACTCCCGCGGGCCATCGGCGACCAGCTCGGCCGCGCGGTCCTCGGCGCTGCCCCCGGGCAGACCATCATCGCCGACTCCACCACAGTGGTGCTGTACAAGCTGATCCGGGCCGCGCTGGCCGCGGTTACGGACCCGGCCCGCACCGAAATCGTGCTGGACACGGAGAATTTCCCCACCGACCGCTACCTCGTCGAGGGCATCGCCCGCGAGGAGGGCCTGACGGTTCGCTGGATCGACGCCGATCCCTCCTCCGGTGTCACCGTCGAGCAGGTGCGGGACGCCACGGGTCCGGCCACCGCCGTCGTGGTCATGAGCCAGATCGCCTACCGCTCCGGTTACCTCGCGGACCTGCCCGGGATCACCGCCGCCGTGCATGACGCCGGCGCGCTGGTGGTCTGGGACCTGTGCCATTCCGCCGGGTCGGTGGAGATCGGCCTGGACGCCGCCGGCGTCGACTTCGCCGCCGGCTGCACCTACAAGTACCTCAACGGGGGACCGGGCTCGCCCGCCTTCGCCTACGTCAACGCACGGCATCTTCCCGGCCTGCAGCAGCCGATCTGGGGCTGGATGGGCCGCAAGGACGCCTTCGAAATGGGCCCCGGCTACGAGGCCGCCGCCGGCATCCGCGGGTTCCTCAGCGGCACCCCGGCCGTCTTCGGGATGCTGGCCATGCGCGGCACCCTGGACCTGCTCGAGGAAGTGGGCATGGCTGCCGTCCGGGAGAAATCCCGGCTGCTGACCGCGTTCGCCGTCGAACTCCACGAGGCCTGGCTCGCGCCGGCGGGCGTGACGCTCTCGACGCCGCGGGACCCGGAGCTGCGCGGCAGCCACATTACGGTGGACCACCCGGCGTTCCGGGAAATGACCGCCACGCTGTGGGAGCAGGACATCATCCCCGATTTCCGCGCCCCGCAGGGCATCCGGATCGGCCTCTCGCCGCTGAGCACGTCCTTTGCCGAGCTCTGCCGCGGCGTCGCCGCCATCCGCGATCGGCTCGAAAGCGGCGGTTCCGGCACGGCGCAGGACCTGCCGTTTCGACAAGATTAGCGGCGTGCCGGTAAACTAAACGTTGGATCCGGCTGCAGTCCGTGGCGGCTGGCTCTTGCTGTGTACGGGCAGCCTTCTCTTCGGAGCAGGACGACCGGCACTGCACCCCCGGCAGTGAGTTACTGTTTCGGGCCTCACGGCACATCTCTAGGAGTTATCGTGGCACTTGAAGCCGCTGTAAAGCAGTCCATCATCAAGGATTTCGCAACGTCCGAGGGCGACACCGGTTCGCCGGAGGTCCAGGTTGCGGTCCTGACTCAGCGGATCAAGGATCTCACTGAGCACATGAAGGTGCACAAGCACGATTACCACACCCAGCGCGGTCTGCTGGCCATGGTTGGTCGTCGCAAGCGCATGCTGACCTACCTCAAGAACACTGACATCACCCGCTACCGTGCGCTCATCGAGCGTCTCGGCCTGCGCCGCTAGTCAGCTTTAAGGGGCGGCCCCTTCCGTGACGGAAAGGGCCGCCTTCTTCAAATAAAAACTCAACAGGAGGATCAACCGCATCACGCATTCGCGGTCTTCGGTAGTGATCCCCGGGAACGGCTTCAACGGATGAAGCCCAGGCCCGTGGGTCTCGATCGATGACCGGGTGCAGTGCAGGCCAGCAGACAGACGCTGGACTGGGTTGATGCGGCTGGACTCCGTGAACCATGAAACGGAGGTGACTCTCTATGGAGGGTCCCGAAATCCAGTTCTCAGAAGCAGTCATTGACAATGGCCGCTTCGGCAAGCGTGTAATCCGCTTTGAAACCGGCCGCCTTGCCAAGCAGGCAGCCGGCGCAGCGATGGTCTACCTCGACGACGAGACCGCGCTGCTGTCCGCCACCACCGCCGGCAAGCACCCGCGTGAAGGTTTCGACTTCTTCCCGCTGACCGTCGACGTCGAAGAGCGCATGTACGCCGCCGGCCGCATCCCGGGCTCGTTCTTCCGCCGCGAAGGCCGCCCCTCAACGGAAGCCATCCTGGCCTGCCGCCTGATGGACCGTCCGCTGCGTCCGGCCTTCGTCAAGGGCCTGCGCAACGAGGTCCAGATCGTCGTCACCGTGCTGTCCATCAACCCGGACGAGCTCTACGACGTCGTAGCGATCAACGCTTCCTCGATGTCCACCCAGCTCTCCGGCCTGCCGTTCTCCGGCCCGATCGGCGGCGTCCGCGTTGCCCTGATCGCCGACGAGCACGGTTCGCAGTGGGTTGCTTTCCCGAAGCACTCCCAGCTGGAGAACGCCGTCTTCAACATGGTCGTTGCCGGCCGCGTCAAGGGCGATGACGTCGCCATCATGATGGTTGAAGCCGAAGCCACGGACAACTCCTGGAACCTCATCAAGGAACAGGGCGCCACCGCCCCGACCGAAGAGGTTGTCTCCGAGGGCCTCGAGGCTGCCAAGCCGTTCATCAAGGCTCTCTGCGATGCCCAGTCCGACCTGGCGGCCCGCGCCGCCAAGCCGACCGTCGAGTTCCCGGTCTTCCTGGACTACCAGGACGACGTCTACGCCGCCGTGGAGTCCGCTGCCGCCGACAAGCTGGCCGCTGTGTTCCAGATCGCTGACAAGCAGGAACGCGACCTCGCCTCGGATTCGCTCAAGGACGAGGTCACCTCTTCCCTCGCCGGCCAGTTCGAAGGCCGCGAGAAGGAGCTGTCCGCAGCTTTCCGTTCCGTCACCAAGCACGTTGTGCGCCAGCGCATCCTGACGGACCAGATCCGTATCGACGGCCGTGGCCTGACGGACATCCGCCAGCTCACCGCCGAGGTTGAAGTTCTGCCCCGCGTCCACGGCTCGGCCATCTTCGAACGCGGCGAGACCCAGATCATGGGTGTCACCACGCTGAACATGCTCAAGATGGAACAGCAGATCGACTCCCTGTCTCCCGTGACGCGCAAGCGCTACATGCACAACTACAACTTCCCGCCGTACTCCACCGGCGAGACCGGCCGCGTCGGTTCGCCGAAGCGCCGCGAAATCGGCCACGGTGCCCTCGCAGAGCGCGCCATCATGCCGGTGCTGCCCTCCCGCGAGGAGTTCCCCTACGCCATCCGCCAGGTGTCTGAGGCTCTCAGTTCCAACGGTTCGACGTCGATGGGTTCCGTGTGCGCCTCCACGCTGTCCCTGCTCAATGCAGGTGTGCCGCTGAAGGCAGCGGTTGCCGGTATCGCCATGGGCCTGGTTTCCGACCAGGTTGACGGCCAGACCCGGTACGCGGCCCTGACCGACATCCTCGGCGCCGAAGATGCCTTCGGCGACATGGACTTCAAGGTTGCCGGTACGTCCGAGTTCGTCACGGCCATCCAGCTGGACACCAAGCTCGACGGCATCCCCGCCTCGGTCCTGGCCGCCGCCCTGAAGCAGGCCCGCGAAGCGCGCCTGCACATCCTGGACGTCCTGAATTCCGCGATCGACACCCCGGACGAGCTCTCCGAGTTCGCGCCGCGCGTCATCGCGGTCAAGATCCCGGTAGACAAGATCGGCGAGGTCATCGGCCCGAAGGGCAAGATGATCAACCAGATCCAGGAAGACACCGGAGCCGACATCTCGATCGAGGACGACGGAACTGTCTACATTGGCGCCACGAACGGCCCGTCTGCCGACGCAGCACGGTCCGCGATCAACGCCATCGCCAACCCGCAGATCCCGGAAATCGGCGAGCGCTACCTGGGCACGGTCGTCAAGACCACCGCCTTCGGCGCCTTCGTTTCCCTGACCCCGGGCAAGGACGGCCTCCTGCACATCTCCGAGCTGCGCAAGATCGCCGGCGGCAAGCGCGTGGACAACGTCGATGACGTTGTTTCGGTCGGCCAGAAGATCCAGGTGGAAATCACCAAGATCGATGACCGCGGCAAGCTGTCCCTCTCTCCGGTCGTGGCTGACGAGGCTGGCTCGGAAATTGCAGACGACGCTGAGGTCTCCCTGGAGTCCGCAGAGTAGTCTTTCCTGAATGAAGCGACGGGGCCGGTGGATCATCCACCGGCCCCGTCGCCGTTTAAAGGTAGGATTGCAGGCAGATTTGGCACGTGTTTACTGAAAGGCCTTGATGACTGTCGTCCCCCTGCCGCTTGAGCAGAACCAGCACGCTGACACCCTGATCCACGGCGCCGACGGCGGTTCCGAGGTGCGCCGCTCGGTCCTGCCCGGCGGCGTCCGCGTGCTGACCGAGGCGATGCCGGGTCAGCGCTCGGCCACCATTGGCTTCTGGGTCGGCGTCGGCTCCCGCGATGAAGCCCCCGGGCAACACGGCTCCACCCACTTCCTGGAGCACCTCCTGTTCAAGGGGACCAAGCGCCGCACCGCGCTGGAGATCGCCTCGGCGTTCGACGAGGTGGGCGGGGAATCCAACGCGGCCACCGCGAAGGAAAGCACCTGCTATTTCGCGCGCGTGCTGGACACCGACCTGCCGATGGCCATCGACGTGATCGCGGACATGATCACCGGCGCGGTGCTGGACCCGCAGGAGATGGAGCAGGAACGCGACGTCATCCTTGAGGAGATCGCGATGGACAGCGATGACCCCACGGACGTCGCCCATGAACACTTCGTCGCCGCCGTGCTCGGCATCCACCCGCTTGGCCGCCCGATCGGCGGCACCCCTGACGCCATCCGCGCTGTCGCCCGCGACTCGGTCTGGGACCACTACCGCCGCTATTACCGCCCCGACGAGCTCGTGATTACCGCCGCCGGGGGATTGGACCACGACGTCGTCTGCGCACTCGTGGTGGATGCCCTGCACTCCGCCGGCTGGAGCCTTGAAGCCGACGCCGCTCCCGTGCAGCGCCGTTCCACGGTGCGGGCGGACATCACCGGCACCGCCGGGCTGCACGTGGTCAAGCGTCCCGTGGAGCAGGCCAACATCATCGTGGGCTGCCCCACGATTGTGGCCACGGATGAGCGCCGTTTCGTCATGAGCGTGCTCAACGCCGTGCTCGGCGGGGGCATGTCCTCCCGGCTGTTCCAGGAAGTCCGCGAGAAGCGCGGGCTCGTCTACTCGACGTACTCGTTCGCCTCCTCCTACGCCGACGCCGGCTACTTCGGTATGTACGCCGGCTGCACTCCCTCAAAGGTCCGGCAGGTGCTGGAGATCCTCGGGACGGAGCTGGACAAGCTGGCCGACGGCGGCATCTCCGACGAGGAGCTCCGCAAGGCTGTGGGGCAGCTCTGCGGCGGAATCGTGCTGGCGCTTGAGGATACCGGCTCACGGATGTCCCGGCTGGGGCGCGCGGAGCTGGTGTCCGGGGAGTACCAGGACATCGACGAAACCCTCCGCCAGATCAAGGCCGTCACGGCGGCCGAGGTCCAGGAGCTGGCGCGCGAACTCGCGGCCGCCCCGCGGACTGTCACGGTGGTGGGCCCCTTCGAGGAGAACGAGACCTTCGGCCTCTGACCTGCACCTAGACACGGCGGGCGGCGCCGCGTGATGATGGGGGCGGGATTACTCGGGAGGGCCCCCACCTGGGAGGGCCCCCTCTGGAAGGAAACCCTGGAAGGAAAAAATGGACCGGCCGCTGCCAGGCAGTGCACACGAGGCTCTGGAGACATTCCTGGGCCGGTGGACCGGAACCACTCAGTGGGAGGCCACTCCCTGGGGGCCGGCAAGGACTGCGGCCGTCGAGATCAGTTTTGCCCGTGCGGCCGCCGGCCTGGCGGTCACCTGGACCTACCGGCACACCGAGGCAGACGGCACCCGCTCCGAGGGCCACGGCGTGTTCACCATGGATCCCGACCGCCCCGACACCCTCTGGTACCGCGTCAACAGCATGGGCCTGCCGCCGGAGCCGCCCGCGCGCGCCAGCTGGGAGGCGGGCACCCTGACCCTGGAGCGGCGCAGCGACCGGGGCGCCGCGAGGCACACTTTTCGGGTCGACGACGGCGTGCTCACGCACGGCGCCGGGCTCCGGCTGGGTAAGGCCAGCGACTTCACACCGTTCATGACCTCCGTCTGCCGGCGCGTCGCTGAGGACGCCGCCATTCCCGCCTGAGGCGTACCTTCGGCGGTCCCCGCAGACGCCCCCGGACCGGCGTGCTGCACCGCCGAAGCGGGGAGCCGGAGCGGCAGGCTGCGCGCCGTCCGCTGACGTTACCGGCGGCTCAGCCGGCGGACTCCAGGATCCGGGTTTTCGGGGCACCCTGGAGGGCGGGTGCCGCAGCGGCGGACTTCCAGACGTTCGCCTCCAGGTTCGCCAGGAGGGCTTCCGCCTGGTCGCGCCGCTCGAAATCGAGTTCCACCACCACATAGTATGGCTCCTCCACCGGTCGGCTGATCCGGTGCGCGGTCACGCCCGACGCCGCGCGGTTGATGGGGTCACGGTCGAACGCATTCTTCCACAGGCCAAAATCCTTGATGCCGTGCTCGATCTGCAAGGTGTACATCGCACTCATTCCTTCTTTTTCCTGCTCCCTGCCGGGTGGCGTGTCCCACGCTAGGCGCGGCCGGGCCCGCGCGGTATCCCAGAAATCTGGTGGGACGTGCCCGGTTCCAGCAGCCGCGTTCCGCACCCGGATTCACTACCCAAACCCCAAAGGGCATACTGAATCCATGACCACCAGCTGGGCGCTGAGCCGGAGTCTGGAACGCATCGGTCAGCTCTGCCGGGACGTGCTCGACGACCGGGAGCTGCGCCGGGGAGTGCTTGCGGAGCTGGGACGGATGGTGCCGTTCAGTACCTATGCCTGGCCGCTGACGGATCCCGAGACGGCCACCGGCATCTCACCGATGGCCACGATCCCCTGTCCGGAACATCTGCCGGAGCTGATCCGGCTCAAATACCTGACGCCCGACTGCCGCTGGACCGCCCTGATGGGCCAGCCCCGGCCCGCCACCACGCTGCTGATGGCCACGGGCGGCCGCCCGGCGCGCAGTCCAGTGTGGAACGGGCTACTCATCCGGTACGGGGTGACCGACGTGCTGTCGGCGGTCTTCGCCGACAAACATGGTTGCTGGGGCTGGCTGGACCTCTGGCGATCGGGGAAGGAGGGGATATTCTCCGAGCTGGAGACCGACTACCTCGCCGCGGCGGCGCCCCTTGTGGCGGCCGGGCTTCGGCGGAGCAGGGCGGCGCAGTGCCGGCGGGACGCGGAAGGGAGCGGCCCTGCCTGGCTGGCCGTCCGGAAGCCGCTGCCGCCACAGGCCGTGCTGACCCTGGACGAGGGGCTGTCCGTGGTGGGGCAGACGGCCTCGGCCGGTGACTGGTTGGGGCTGCTGCAGCGTGGCCCCCACCCGTATGAGGGCATTCCGGCGGAGGTCCTCAATGTCGCGGCCCAGTTGCTGGCCAGGGAAGCGGGGGTGGACGCCCGCCCTGCCATGTCGCGTCTTCCGGTGGGCCGCGGCGCCTGGGCGCTGCTGCGCTCCACCCGGATGGACTCCGGCCGGAAGGGGTCAACGCCTCCGCTCGCGGTGACCATCCAGGAGTGCCCGGCGGCGGACCGGCTGGAGGTATTCGCCCGCTGCTTTGCCCTGACCCCGCAGCAGCACCGGCTCCTGGGACTCGCCGCCACCGGACTCAGCACGGCCGAGCTTGCGGCGGCCCTGGGGATCCGCCCGTACACCGTGCAGGACCAGTTCAAGGCCGTGTTTGCTGCCTGCGGCGTCCGGAGCCGGAGTGCGCTGCTGGGGCTGGCCCTGGGCGCCTAGCCGCCGGCGAACGGGGGCAGCACGTCCACGACGTCGTCCGGGTTCAGGGCCGCGGCGGCGTTCCGGACAGCCACCTCGTTGAGCAGGAAGCTCGACCGGGACAGAATGCGGGCCAGCGGCGGGGTCCCGGCCGGGGGCGCCGGGCGTTCGACGGCGAGGATCGCCGCCAGCAGCGATTTTAGGGTGGCGCCGTCGGAGAGGTCAAAGCGTTCCTCATCGACACCGGCCGCAGCGCGCGCGGCAGCGAAGTAACGTACGTTCACAGGTGCTTCAGCCTCCGATGGCGCTCATGCTGCGGTCCGGCTGGACGAAGTCCGGGGCATCCAGCCCGACGTGGTCCATGCCGTGGGCCTTGGGCTTGATCCACATGGCGTCCTGCCAGCGCTCGGCGAGCTGTTCGTCGCTGGCGCCCTCGCGCAGCAGCCCCAGGAGGTCCACTTCCTCGCGGGAGAAGAGGCAGCTCATGATCTTGCCCTCGGCTGTGATGCGGGTGCGCCGGCAGTCCGAGCAGAACGGCTCGGTCACAGAGGCGATGATCCCGACCGTGCCCAGGACGGGGCCGGTGGCCCCGGCAGAGCCCGGAACCTTGGCCCTGACTTCGAAGCGTTCGGCCGGGGCGCCGTCGCGCTCCCGCGGGTCCGCGCTCAGCACATAGTCGACGGACAGCAGTTCGCGGATCTCCGCAGCGGTGATCATGTTCCGGCGGGTCCAGCCGTGGTCGGCGTCGAGCGGCATCTGCTCGATGAAGCGGAGCTCGTAGCCGCGGTCCAGCGCCCACGCCAGCAGGGCCGGGGATTCGACGTCGTTAATGCCGCGCATCAGCACGGCGTTGAGTTTCACGGGCCCCAGGCCGGCGGCCCAGGCGGCGTCCACGCCGGCCAGGACCTTGGCCAGGAAGGGGCGGCGGGTCAGCTGGGTGAACGTTTCCTCGTGCAGCGAATCCAGCGAGACGTTGATCCGGGAGAGCCCGGCGGTCTTCAGCCCGGCGGCCTTTTTGTCGAGCCCGACGGCGTTGGTGGTCATGGAGATCGGCAGGTCAGGGTGGGCCAGGCGGAGCGCCGAAATGATGTCCAGCAGATCCGCCCGGACCAGTGGTTCGCCGCCGGTGAGCCGAAGCTCGCGCACGCCCAGCATGTCCACGCCGATCCGTACGATCCGGACAATCTCCTCGGCGGACATCACCGCCTGCTTGGACAGCCACTCGAGGCCCTCGGCCGGCATGCAGTAGGTGCAGCGCAGATTGCATTTGTCCGTCAGGGAGAGTCTCATGTCGGTGGCGCGGCGGCCGTAGCGGTCGACGAGGCCGGGGGCAAGGCCCGCCGGGCGGCCGGGCGGCTGCGGCCCGGAAGTGCCCGCGCCGGGGCTGTCATCCGCGCGGCGTTGGGGCATGCCAAGCTGAACACTCATAAGGTCAGGCTACGCCACGTTGGCGCCTGCATCGCCCGTCCCGGGAGATGGGATTGCGTGGGAAGGTGCCATGCTGCCTTCGCAGTGCCGGGGACCTCCCGCGAACCTATGCTGGAGGGGTGAACACATCCCAGAGCGCGCCGGCTGCAGCGGCTGCCGGCAACAGGCGACCCCGCCGTCGTCATCCCGAACCCGGCGGCGCGGACCGGCAAGCGAACGCGTGGGCGGCTGCGGCCGGAATCGTGGCCGTCGGCGCCGGAGTGGCACTGGGCGAAGTCGCGGCCGGCCTGGTGAGTCCGTCCGTCTCGCCCGTGACCGCCGTCGGCGGCGCCGTGATTGACGCTGTTCCGCCCGGCGTCAAGGATTGGGCCATCTCGCTCTTCGGAACTGCGGACAAGGTGGCGCTGCTGGGCGGCATGGCGCTGGCCATCGCCGCGCTGGCGGCCCTGTCCGGACTGGTAGAGCTGCGGCGGCGCTTCGCCGGGGTGGCCATCATCGCCGTCTTCGGGGTGGTGGGCGTCGTGGCCGTCATCAGCCGGTCGGACGTGACCGCCAACGCGATCCCTGTGCCGCTGCTCGTGGCGGTGGCGGGAATGGTGCTGCTGCGCTGGCTCATCCGGAAGCTGGGCGAGTGGCAGGCCAGTGCTGCCGCGGACGGGCCGTCCCCGAAGATCCCTGCCCCGAACGGTCCGGAGGGGCCGGCCCGCCGCCGCTTCTTCCAGGCGATCGGCGGTACGGCCGCTGTCGCCGCCCTTGCCGGCGTGCTCGGCGCGACGCTGCGCGGAGCGGGCGCCGTCGTCAATGAACTGCGCAGCAAACTCGTGCTCCCCGCCGCCGCCTCGCCCGCGCCGCCGATCCCGGCCGGCGCCGGGCTGCGCGTCGAGGGCATCGGCCCGCTGGTCACCCCCAACAAGGACTTCTACCGGATCGACACCGCGCTGCGCGTTCCGGTGGTGGACCCGGGCCAGTGGAAACTCAGGGTTACCGGCCTCGTGGAGCGCGAGGTCGAACTCGACTTCGCCGCCCTGCTCGCCAAACCGCTGATCGAACGGCACATCACCATTGCCTGCGTCTCCAACGAGGTAGGCGGGGACCTGATCGGCAACGCCCGCTGGCTTGGCTGGCCGGTCCGGGAGCTGCTGGCGCTGGCCGGTCCGAAACCCGGCGCGGACATGGTGCTCTCGCGCAGCACCGACGGCTGGACCGCCGGGACCCCGCTGGAAGTCCTGACGGACAACCGGGACGCGCTCCTGGCGGTGGGGATGAACGGTGAACCGCTGCCGCTGGAGCACGGCTTCCCGGCCCGGCTGATCGTGCCCGGTCTCTACGGCTACGTGTCGGCCACCAAATGGGTCACCGAGCTCAAGGTGACGCGCTTCGCGGACGACGTCGCCTACTGGACGCCGCGGGGCTGGACCGAGCGCGGGCCCATCAAGACCTCCTCCCGCATTGACGCCCCGCGGGACGGACGTTCAGCGAAGGCGGGTGACGTGGCTTTCGGCGGGGTTGCCTGGGCCCAGCACACAGGCATCGGCTCTGTGGAGCTTCGGGTCAACCGCGGCCGCTGGCAGCCGGCCGAGCTGGCGCCGGGGATCTCGAAGGACACCTGGTACCAGTGGAAAATGGTCCTGCCGCTGACCCCGGGACAATACGAGGTCCAAGTCCGGGCCACGGACCTCAACGGCATCCCGCAGACAGAGGACCGCGCCCCGGTGGCGCCCAGCGGTGCCACCGGCTATCACACGGTTAGAGTTGACGTGAAGTCCTAACGGACCGGGCCCGCGTGTCCGGTCAAGACGCCGGGACACGGGTCAAGATGAGGGGTCACCAACGCATGCACCGCACCCAGGCACGGCACGTCACCGTGGAAGCGCACCGCGAAGCTGTCCGCCAGCTGCTGGCCCCGCTGCGCACGGCGGACCGGATCCAACGGCTCCCGCTCCTCGCGGCCCTCGGCCGGGGGCTGGCAGCGGACATCCTGGCTCCGCTGGACCTGCCGCCCTTCGCGAACTCCCAGATGGATGGCTTCGCCCTCCGCAGCGCGGACGTACCCGACGCCGGCGCGGAGCTGCGTGTCGTGGCGCCCGTCCCCGCCGGCACCGCCCCCGCGGCGCTGGCTCCTGGCGCCGCCGCCCCGATCATGACCGGCGCCATGATGCCGCCCGGAGCGGACGCCGTCGTACCGATCGAACTAGCCGTGCCCGATTCCTTCCCCGCGCCCAACCAGCCGGCCACGGTCCGCCTGCCCGCCGCCCCCGCCGGGACGTTCGTCCGCGGAACCGGCAGCGATATCCGCCGCGGGGAGCTGGCGCTCGCGGCCGGAACCTGCCTCGGGCCCGGCCAGCTGGGCCTGCTCGCAGCCCTCGGATTCACCGAAGTACCCGCCTACCGTGCCCTGAAGGTCCTCCTGGTGACCACCGGCGACGAAGTCGTGGAGCCCGGGACACCGCTGGGGGCCGGCAAGATCTACGATTCCAACGCGACCCTGCTCGAGTCCTCGATGCGGCAGGCCGGACTGGATGTGACAAGGACCGGGATCGCCACGGACCGTCCGGACGAGCTGGCCGCCGTGCTGCGCCGGCACTCCCCGGACGTGGATCTGATCGTCACCACCGGCGGCGTCAGCGAGGGCGCCTACGAGGTGGTCCGGCAGGCGATGGAGGGCCACGACGTTCAGTTCCTCGCGGTCGCCATGCAGCCCGGCGGCCCCCAGGGGATCGGCACCTTCGACGGTGTCCCCGTCCTTGGCTTCCCGGGGAACCCGGTCAGTTGCCTCGTCTCCTTTGAAATGTTCCTCCGGCCCGTGCTGGGGGCCCTGTTCGGCTCGCCCGCGCCGCGACCGGCGGTCCGGGCCAGGCTGGCCGAGGCCCTGACCTCCCCGCAGGGCAAGCACCAGATCCGGCGCGGGACGCTGCAGCCGGACGGGACGGTCCGGCTCGAAGGCGGCGCCGGCTCGCATCTGGTCAGCGCCCTGGCCCGCTCCAACGCGCTGGTGCACGTTCCCGAAGGAATTGCCGCGCTCGCCGGGGGCGCAGAGGTGGAAGTATGGATGCTGTGAACAATGCAGAAGACCCCGCAGCACGGCCTGCTGGAACAGCAAGCCCCGTCCTGACCCACCTGCGGCAGGACGGCACGGCCCAGATGGTGGACGTGTCCAACAAGGCGGAGAGCACGCGCGAGGCCACCGCCACCGCCACGGTCCGCACCACCGCTGAGGTCCTGGCCCTCCTCGGCGCCGGCGAGCTACCCAAGGGCGATGCCTTGGCCGTCGCCCGCGTCGCCGGCATCATGGCCGCCAAGAAGACCGCCGATCTGATCCCGCTCTGCCACCCGCTGCCGATCGCAAAGGTGACCGTCGACTTCGAGCTCGACACCGACATGGTCACCGTGTTTGCCACGGTCAAAACCCGCGGCGTCACCGGCGTCGAAATGGAAGCGCTGACCGCCGCCTCGGTGGCCGCCCTCAGCGTGTACGACATGATCAAGGCCGTGGACAAACACGCGGTGCTGACCGACATCAAAGTGCTCGCCAAAAGCGGCGGCAAGAGCGGGGACTGGACACGATGACCCTTCCAGGAATGAACCAGCCCGAACCACACCGTCACGGTGAAGCCACCGGGCGGAAAGCCGGCGTCGTCATCGCCTCCACCCGGGCCGCGGCCGGGATTTACGAGGACCTCACCGGGCCCGTCATCATTGACTGGCTCACCGAACACGGCTTTGAGCCGTACCCGGCCATGGTGGTACCTGACGGGGAGGCCGTCGGCGCCGCGCTGCGGGCCCTCCTGAGCCAGGCGCCGGCCGTCATCGTTACCAGCGGCGGCACCGGCCTCAGCCCCACAGACGCGACGCCGGAACAAACTCTGCCCCTCCTGGACCGCGAAATCCCGGGCATCATGGAAGGCATCCGGAGCGCGGGGATGCACAAGACGCCGCTGGCCATGCTCAGCCGCGGCCACGCGGGCGCCGCCGGCCAGACTTTCATCGTCAACCTTCCCGGATCCCCGAAGGGCGTCATGGACGGGCTGAGCGTGCTGGATCCGGTCATCGGACACCTCTGCGACCAGCTGGAAGGAAGCCATGGGCACTGACTCGGTTTTTGACGTGGTGCACGCCGTGCTGAGCGCCGAGCCCATCTCCGTGGACCAGGCCGTCGCCGCGGTGGAGTCGGACTCCGCGGGCGCGGTGGTCAGCTTCAGCGGCGTCGTCCGGAACCACGACGGCGGCAAACCGGTTCAGCGGCTCAGTTACAGTGCACACCCGACGGCGCACCAGGTGATGGCGGACGTCGTGGCGGCCCTGGTGGCCGAGCAGGCCGTCTCCGCCGAAGCGGACGGGCAGGCCCGGCCGGTCCGCATCTGGGTGGCACACAGGATCGGGATGCTGGAAATCGGCGACCCCGCCCTCGTCTGCGCTGTCTCGGCCGCGCACCGCGGCCAGGCCTTCGCGGTCTGCTCGGAGCTCGTGGACCGGATCAAGGCCCGCGTCCCCGTCTGGAAGGAACAGTTCTTCACCGACGGCACCGTCGAATGGGTCGGCGCGGGGGAGTGAGCGCTGCCACGGGACCCCTGTCACTCGGGGGCCCCGGTTCCAGCCGGGACGTGCCCCGGCGGTAGGGTTGATGGCATGACCGAACAACTCGCAGTCGCCGTGCTGGGCGCGAACGGGCGCATGGGCGCCGAGGCCGTCAAGGCCGTGGACGCGTCCGCGGACCTGTTGCTTGTAGCGGCCCTGGGCCGGAACGACTCCCTCGACACCCTGGTGGGCTCCGGCGCCCAAATCGTGGTGGACCTGACCGTGCCTGAAAGCACCGAGGCGAACGTACGCTTCGCCGTCGAACACGGCATGCACGCCGTCGTCGGAACCACCGGCTGGGACGCGGACCGGGTGGAGCGGCTCGAGGCACTCCTCGAGACCAAGCCCGGCGTGGGCGTGCTGGTTGCCCCCAACTTCGCCCTCGGCTCGGTGCTGGCCTCCGCCTTTGCGGCCAGGGCGTCCAAATACTTTGAATCGGTCGAAATCGTCGAACTCCACCACCCGGACAAGGTGGATGCGCCCTCGGGCACCGCTGTGCGCACCGCCCAGCTGATCGCCGCGGAGCGCGCCGCCGCCGGCGTCGCCCCGAGCCCGGACGCCACCACGAGCGAACGGCCGGGCGCGCGCGGCTGCGAGATCGACGGCGTCCGCGTCCACAGTGTCCGGCTCCGCGGCCTCGTGGCGCACCAGGAAGTCCTGCTCGGCGGCCCGGGGGAGCAGCTGACTTTTCGCCACGACTCCTTCGACCGCGCCTCCTTCATGCCCGGCGTGCTGCTGGGCGTCCGCAACGTCGCCGCGAACCCGGGCCTCACCGTGGGCCTTGACGGCTACCTGGACCTGGGGCTCTGAGCGCCGTGGCCAAGGCCCTGACCGCCTGGAAAACCAACCGCACCAAGATCTGGGTGGGTGCGGTCACCCTGCTGCTGGTGTTCTATTTGGTGGTCTCCTTCCAGCGCTCGCTGCTGTTGCTGGGCGACGCCAACCTCACAGCCAAGGCCCTGGGCGTGGCCTACCTCGTCCTGCCGCTCATTGGGGCCTGGGCCCTGGTCCGGGAACTGCTGTTCGGCGCCCGGACAGAGAAGTTGGCGCAAATCCTCGAAGCCGAGGGCGGCCTGCCGGAAGATAACCTGCCGCGCACCCCGGCCGGGCGGATCATCCGCGAGGCCGCAGACCTGGAATTCGAGAAATACCGGGTGGAGGCGGAAGCTGCGCCCGGCGACTGGCGCTCGTGGTTCCGGCTCAGCTGCGCCTACGACGCCGCGGGAGACCGCAAGCGCGCCCGCGCCGCGATGCGCGACGCCGTTCGGCTGTTCCGCGCCGCACCGAAGGCCGCGGCGCAGTAGCCCGCGTTCCGCATCCCGGCAACGGGCCCGGCAGTCCGCGCTAGCGGATCCGGACCGGCTGCCACCGGCCGAGCTGGTTGGCGCCATGGCCGAGCCACTCCAGCGGTCCGCGCCATGACAGGGCCGCGAAGACGCCGCCGATGGCCAGGACGGCGGCCGCCTGCGCCCAGTACACGCCCTCCACCGTCCAGCCGGCCGGCAGCGGCTGCCCGTAGAGGGCTGCCATCACGCACAGGTGCGCCGTGTAGAGGCTCAGCGTCATGGCACCGGCGCCGCGCAGCGGACGCAGGTAGTCCAGCTCAACCCCCTGGGCGAGCCGGCCCAGCAGGAGGAACGCACCGACGACGGCGACGGCCACCCCCGAGGTGTGCAGCAGATCCAGTGTGGTGCCCGAATGCGGGGCGCTCGTGGCCAGCCACCACGCGGAACCGGACTGGTCGATGCCGGCCAGATTGACCTGCAGGAGACTCGCCAGGGGATACGAGGGGTCGCCCAGCTGCGACTGCAGGGCTGCCCGGCCGCCCCAGTCCTCCATCATCACGGTGCTGAGCCACCTGGCGAGGATCGCGACGGCGGTGCCCGCGGCCAGCAGCAGCACCGGAACGGCCGCCGCGGTGAGGGCCAGCCGGCCGACGGCCAGGCCGATCAGGAGGTAGGCGATCCACTGGACGGCGGGGTAGTAGCCCGTCAGGAAGAGATCGCCGAGGAGCGCGCCGGGAGTGGACAGGTCTTCCCACCCCGGATTGTGGCCCAGGTGCAGGGGAGGGGTGGCCGCGAGAAGCCAGGGCCGGAGCAGGAACGCGAGGACCGGTGCCACCAGGAGCCAGGCGGCGGCCAGGGCGAAGAGGTGTTTCGCGCCCAGCCCCAGGAAGGGCAGAATGCACAGGAACAGCACCGCGTAGTGGACCAGGATGATGGCGATGTTGACTTCGAGCCCGCCAATGGAGAGCCCGACGGCGCCCACCAGGAGGGCGCGGAGCGCGATTCCCCGGCGGGCGGCCCACAGCCCGGGGCCCTCCAGCGGCTGCTGCTTCCCGGTCGAGAGGGCCAGCCCTATTCCGGCCAGGACGGCGAACAACGCGGAGGCGCGCCCGGAAAAAACCAAGCCCACCCACGTGGGGGTGAGCTGGGGATCGGATTCGAAGGTCGGCAGCACATGCGTGGCCATCATGCCCAGCAAAGCCAGCCCGCGGGCGGCATCGATGCCGGCCAGCCGGCGGCCGGCAGCCTTGTCCTTGGCGGTCCGGGAAGGGGACGCCATTCCGCGCGGGGTCATCGCTTGATCGTCTCATATACGGCTGTAGTGACGCTCTGCGCACCCTGTGGACCGGCGGTATCCCACACCTTGTATTCGAATATATATTCTAATAACATGGAGCCATGACCAATGCAGCAGAGCCCTCGTTTCAGGACCTCTCGTTCCAGGACCTCTCTTCCCGGGACCTCTCTTCCCGGGACCGTGCAAGCCGGGACCGCCCTTGCGGGAGCCGCGTAGCCGGGGCTCCCGCAGTTGGGAAGTCCGGTGCCGGTGGAGGGGCGCCCGGTGTGCTCAAGGCGATGAGTCCCGGCGTCGTGGACTTCCTCTTCCGCCGGCTCGTGGCCGGTGAATCGGCGGAGGATGTTCACTGGCACCGGGAGGGGACAGCCCTCTCGGCGCAGCCGCCCGGCGCCGAGCTCGCGCGGAGGCTCGCCGAGACCGACCTGGAAGCCCTCACGCCCACCGAGCTATTCCACTACGTGCGGGCCGCGCAGCGGCTCTCCGCGTGGGCGGAATCCCTGCGCCAGGACGCCGTCGGCCGCTACTGCGACGGGGGTGGCGTCCAGGACGCACTCTGACCACCGGGGACGCCCAGGGGCGGCGTTTGATCTTCATCACGTCTGCGGCATTGTCATAACAAGCCGGGGACAGGGTAACGTTTTTCATATGGCTGACTCTGATATTCGCTCGTACACGTTCGGGACCCTTGTGACCGCCATGGTCACACCCTTCACTTCCGACGGCGAAGTCGACTACCAGCAGTCCGCGGAATTGGCCAGCAAACTCGTCGACGACGGCAACGACGGGCTCGTCATTTCCGGCACCACGGGGGAGACCTCGACGCTGGAAGACGACGAAAAGGAAAAGCTGTTCCGCGTCATCGTCGAGGCCGTAGGAGACCGCGCCAAGGTCATTGCCGGGACCGGCACCAACCACACCTCGCACTCGATCGAGATGGCCAAGCGCGCCGCGAAAGCCGGAGTGCACGGCCAGCTGATCGTCACCCCGTATTACAACAAGCCGAGCCAGGCCGGCATCCAGGCCCACATCGAGGCCGTCGCAGATGCCGCAGAGCTTCCCGTGATGGTCTATGACATCCCGGGCCGTGCCGGTGTGCCGATCCTGCCCGAAACCATGATCCGGCTCGCGGACCACCCCCGCGTTATCGCACTCAAGGACGCCAAGGCCGATTTCTCCGCCGTCACCCGCGTGCTCGCGAACACGGACCTTGACGTCTACTCCGGCGACGACGGACTGACGCTGCCGTGGATGGCAGCCGGCGCCGTCGGCCTCGTCAGCGTCTCGGCACATGTGGCGACACGCCGATTCCGCGCCATGATTGATGCCGCACTTGCAGGCGACTTTGCCGCCGCCCGCACCATACATTTCGAACTGGACCCCGTGGTCCGTGCAGTGATGACCCATATCCAGGGTGCTGTTGCTGCGAAGCAAGTTCTTAAGTGGCAGGGAGTCCTGCCCAACTCGGTTGTCCGTTTGCCCCTCGTGGAGCCGGGCGACGCCGAGATCGAAACCATCCGCGAGGACTTGGCGGAAGCCGGCATGGTCTTTTCCTGATCAGGTGTTTTTTCTGATTGGCAAAGGCCAGGCCGCTTCCCGCCTGGAAAGTAGTGCACTATGACCCAAACTGCCCTTCCCGGCCTCGTCACGCCGCCGAAACTGCTCAAGGACACCCTGCGGATCGTCCCGCTCGGCGGCCTGGGCGAGATCGGCCGCAACATGACCGTCTTTGAAATCGGCGGCAAGCTGCTCATCGTCGACTGCGGTGTCCTCTTCCCCGAGGAAACCCAGCCCGGCGTCGACCTGATCCTGCCCGACTTCTCGTACATCCAGAACCGCCTCCAGGACATCGTCGCCGTCGTCCTGACCCACGGCCACGAGGACCACATCGGTGCCGTTCCGTACCTGCTGCGCCTGCGCGCCGACATTCCCCTGGTGGGCTCACGGCTGACTTTGGCCCTCATCGAGGCGAAGCTGCTGGAACACCGGATCAAGCCGGTCACCCAGACGGTCACCGAGGGCCAGGTTGAAAAGTTCGGCCCGTTCGAATGCGAATTCGTGGCCGTCAACCACTCCATCCCCGACGCCCTCGCGGTGTTCATCCGCACGGCCGGCGGCACTGTGCTGCACACCGGCGACTTCAAGATGGACCAGCTGCCGCTGGACGGCCGGATCACCGACCTGCGCCACTTCGCCAAGCTCGGCGAGGAAGGCGTGGACCTGTTCATGTCGGACTCCACGAATGCCGACGTACCGGGCTTCACCACCGCGGAGAAGGAAATCGGGCCCACGCTGGACCGGCTGTTCGGCCAGGCCAGCAAGCGCCTGATCGTGGCCTCGTTTTCCTCGCACGTACACCGTGTCCAACAGGTCCTCGACGCCGCGGCCAACCACAACCGCAAGGTTGCCTTCGTCGGCCGCTCGATGGTCCGCAACATGGCCATCGCCGAGAAGCTCGGCTACCTCGAAGTTCCGGCAGGCATCCTCGTCGACATCAAGAACATCGACAACCTGCCGGACAACCGGGTGGTCCTGATGTCCACCGGCTCCCAGGGCGAGCCGATGGCCGCGCTGTCCCGGATGGCCAACGGCGACCACCGGGTCGTCGTCGGCCAGGGCGACACCGTCATCCTCGCCTCCAGCCTGATTCCGGGCAACGAGAATGCGGTCTTCCGCATCATCAACGGCCTGCTCAAGCTCGGCGCCGACGTCATCCACAAGGGCAACGCCAAGGTGCACGTCTCCGGCCACGCCGCCGCGGGCGAGCTGCTGTACTGCTACAACATCCTCGAACCGCTCAACGCCATGCCGGTGCACGGGGAAACCCGTCACCTGATCGCCAACGGCAAGATCGCCCTGGACTCGGGTGTCCCCGAGGAAAGCATCCTCCTCGCGGACAACGGCACCGTGATCGACCTTCGGGACCACCAGGCGGACATCGTCGGCCAGGTCGAGGTCGGTTTCGTCTACGTCGACGGCTCCAGCGTCGGGGAAGTCACGGAAGCGGACCTGAAGGACCGGCAGACCCTCGGCGACGAAGGGTTCATCTCCATCATCACAGTGATCCACCGCGCCACCGGCAAGGTCGTCTCCGGTCCCGAGATCCACGCCCGCGGCGTGGCCGAGGACGACTCCGTCTTCGACGAGATCATCCCCAAGATCAACGCCGCGCTGGAGGAAGCCGTCCTCAACCGCTCTGACCACACCACGCACCAGCTGCAGCAGGTTGTACGCCGCGTCGTCGGGACCTGGGTTAACCGCAAGCTCCGCCGCAAGCCCCTGATCATCCCGGTGGTCCTGGAAGCCTAAGCCCCCCGCGCGCCACGCACGAGCAGCGCACCCGACGGCCTTCCCCGCCTGCCGCAGCCGACAGGTTGCGGCAGGCGGGGAGGGCCGTTTTTCGGTCTCCGGCAGAGGCAACATGGTCCCCGTCCAGGCCCGGAAATCCGCGGTTTTCGGCCCCGCGTCCGGTACCGTAGCGGGTATGGCGACACGAACTTCCTCCGCGCCTAGAGGAAACTCAAGCGGTAAATCAGGCAGCTCTTCGGCCCGGGGCTCCGGCGCGGTTGCGCCCAAAACCACCAGATCAGCCGGAACGGCGGGTACCGCGCGGACCCGCCAG
>NZ_MQTQ01000053.1:224439-236281 GCF_020532805.1 Arthrobacter sp. SO5
CACGTCGTCGGGGCCGGGGTCCGCAGGATCGGATCCGACGTCAGCGACCTCGCCCCCGAGGACCGGCGCGACGGCGCGGCCCTGTTCAACCTCGCCCTCGGCGTCGTCGTTGCTACCTTCGCCTGGTGGGGCTTCCGGGGCTGGTTGCCGGACCTGGTCTACGGAATTGTCAACGGCACCTTCGGCTGGATGTCCCTGCTGCTTCCGCTCATGCTCTTTGTCTGTGCCTTCCGGCTGTTCCGCCAGCCCGACGACGGCCGCGGCAACAACCGGATCGGTATCGGCTTCCTCATCATGACCTTCGCCGGCTGCGGCCTGGCCCACATCATCGGCGGCCAGCCCACCGTCGCGGAGGGCTTCGAGGGCCTGCGCCGTGCCGGCGGCATGCTCGGCTATCTTGCCGCTGCGCCGCTGGCAACGATCCACGCCGCCGTCCCGGTGGCGCTCTACGGCCTGCTCGCCTTCACCGCCCTCCTGATCGTCACCGCCACCCCCTTCGGCGCCATCCCCAGCAGGCTGCGGGGCGCCTACGAGCACCTCATGGGCATCGACCTGCAGGACGGCGACAGCGGCGACGGCCACGACCGCAGCTACCTGTACGAAAACGACACGCCGGCCCCTGCGAGGAAGAAGCGCCGCCGCCTCTTCGGCAAGGACCGAACCGCCGACGCCGGCCTCGAAGGCTATGTCGGCGACGAGGCCTTCGAACGTGCCCTCGTCGAGGACGAGGAAGCAGCCGCCGCCGCCAAGGCGGCCGGCAAGGGCGCCAAATCAGTGGCGCCCGGCGTGCGCCGGCCCACCCAGGCCGAGATCGCCGTCGAAAAGATCAAGGCAGCCCAGGGCCTGGGCACCGGGGCAGCCAGCGCCGCCGGAGCCGTGGGGGAGAACGCCACCGAGGCGATCCCGCTCGTCACCCCCGGCATGGTGGCCGCCGGTTCCCTCAACGTTCCGTCCGCTACCGCGGCCGCCGCCGCCGCGCAGGTGCCCTCCCGTCCCGTCACGCCGCCACCGTTGCCTACGCCGATTCCGCAGCGCACGGAACAGCTCTCCCTCGCCGGCGACGTCACCTACACCCTGCCGGCGTCGGACGTGCTGACGCCCGGGTCCATCCCCAAGGAGCGCACCGAGGCCAACGACGCGATCGTCGCCTCCCTGACCGAGACCCTCAACCAGTTCAACGTCGAAGCCCAGGTCACCGGCTTCAGCCGCGGTCCCACCGTGACCCGCTACGAGATCGAGCTTTCCCCGGGCACCAAGGTGGAACGCGTCACCGCCCTGTCCAAAAACATCTCCTATGCCGTCGCGAGCTCGGATGTTCGCATCCTCAGCCCCATCCCCGGGCGGTCCGCGATCGGCATTGAGATCCCCAACACGGACCGCGAAACCGTGTCCCTCGGGGACGTGCTGCGCAGCCAGAACGCCCGGCGGACGGAACACCCCATGGTGATCGGGGTCGGCAAGGACGTCGAGGGCGGCTACGTCGTGGCGAACCTGGCCAAGATGCCGCACCTCCTGGTGGCCGGCGCCACGGGCGCCGGCAAGTCGGCGTTCGTGAATGCCATGATTACCTCCATCCTGATGCGCGCCACCCCCGACGAGGTCCGCATGGTCATGGTGGACCCCAAGCGGGTGGAGCTGACGGCCTACGAAGGGGTCCCTCACCTCATCACGCCCATCATCACCAACCCCAAGAAAGCCGCCGAGGCCCTGCAATGGGTGGTCCGGGAAATGGATGCACGCTACGACGACCTCGCGAACTACGGGTTCAAGCACATCGATGACTTCAACAAGGCGGTGCGGGCCGGCAAGGTCCACGCACCCGAGGGTTCCAAGCGGGTCATCCGCCCGTACCCGTACCTGCTGGTGATCGTGGACGAACTCGCCGACCTCATGATGGTGGCCCCGCGCGACGTCGAAGACTCGATCGTCCGCATTACCCAGTTGGCCCGTGCCGCCGGCATCCACCTGGTCCTCGCCACCCAGCGGCCCTCGGTGGACGTCGTCACCGGCCTGATCAAGGCCAACGTCCCGTCCCGGATGGCCTTCGCGACCTCCTCCGTCACCGACTCCCGCGTGGTCCTGGACCAGCCCGGCGCCGAGAAGCTCATCGGCCAGGGCGACGCGCTCTTCCTGCCGATGGGCGCCTCCAAGGCCATGCGCGTCCAGGGTGCCTGGGTGACCGAGTCCGAGATCCACAAGGTGGTCGAACACGTCAAGGGCCAGCTCAAAGCCGTGTACCGGGACGACGTTGCCCCCGAGGCGCAGAAGAAGCAGATCGACGACGACATCGGAGACGATCTCGAGGTCCTGCTGCAGGCCACCGAACTCGTGGTCACCACCCAGTTCGGTTCCACCTCGATGCTGCAGCGCAAGCTGCGCGTCGGCTTTGCGAAGGCCGGCCGCCTGATGGACCTGCTCGAATCCCGCGGCGTCGTCGGCCCCTCCGAGGGCTCCAAGGCGCGCGACGTCCTGGTCAAGCCGGACGACCTTGCCGCGGTGCTCGCCGCCATGAAGGGCATGGATGTGCCTGCCGTCGCCGATTCCCAGACGGCCGCACTGAGCGAGAACGCCAACGCGAACATCGCCCAGGGCGGCTACGCGGAGGACCTCGTCGCCACGGACCTGGACCGGCGCAGCCAGAATACCGAGTACTACGACGGGGCCGACGCCGGCTCCGGCGATGATGAGGACGGCTCCGAAGACGCCTGGTCCCTCACCGGACGGTAGCCTAGGAAGGTGACTAGCACCGACGCCAACAGTTCCGGGCCCGCCCAGCGGATCTGGAACCTGCCCAACATCCTGACGATGCTGCGGATCGCGATGGTGCCCTTCTTCGTCTGGTTCCTCCTGCTTGACGCACCGGGGCTGGAGAGCCAGGACGGCATCTGGCGCTGGGCCGCCGCCGCGACGTTCGCGGTGGCCATCTACACGGACAAGCTCGACGGCGACATTGCGCGCAGCCGCGGGCTCGTCACCGACTTCGGCAAGATCGCGGACCCGATCGCGGACAAGCTCCTGATCGGCTCCGCGCTGGTCATGCTGTCCTTGCTGGGGGAACTCCCGTGGTGGGTCACCGTCCTGATTCTGGTCCGCGAGTGGGGCATTACCGCCCTGCGCTTCTCCGTGATCCGCTACGGCGTGATCCCGGCCTCGCGCGGCGGAAAGCTCAAGACCGCCACCCAGACGCTGGCGATCTTCCTGTACCTCATCCCGCTGGCCTCCGTCGCGGCGTGGTTCGGCGTCGTGGCCTTCGTGGTGATGATGGTTGCCCTGGCGATCACGCTGTGGACCGGCGGCGAATACGTCATCGAAGCCCTCAAGCTGCGCGCCAGCGGAATCCGGGCGGAGCAACAGAAGATCCAGGAGGGCAAGCCGTGACGAATCTGCCAGCCGACCAGCACCCCACCGAGCACCCCAATCTGCACCGCCTCGCGGAGCAGGCCGTCACCGAGGCCATCGGGCGCGGCCTCACGGTGGCCACCGCCGAGTCCCTGACCGCCGGCATGGTCGCCGCTGTCCTCGCCGACACTCCCGGCGCCTCCGGGATGCTGCAGGGCGGTGTGGTCTCCTACCAGAACACTGTCAAGACCGGCGTGCTCGGCGTCCCCCGTGAGCTTCTCGACGCCGTCGGCGCCGTGGACGGACAGGTCGCCGAGGCCATGGCCGACGGCGCCCGCAGGATCTGCGGCGCCGACATAGGGGTCTCCACCACCGGCGTCGCCGGCCCGGAACCGCACGGCGGGAAGGCCGTCGGATCGGTCTACGTGGGCATCGCCACCGCGGAGGGGACGACGTCGTACGGGTACAGTTTCGAGGGATCCCGACCCGAAATCCGGGCCCTGGCCTGCGCGGCGTCGCTGGAACGGTTGCTCGAAGCGCTGGCAGCCAAAAGCTACCCGACGTAAAGTTGCCGGGAACAAAAGTCGATTCCGAATAGTTGTTACATTGTGTCGCCTCCGAATATCGGAGGCGCCTAGGATGAGAGCATCAACAGTCCACCCTGGCGGGTGGACTCGACATACGAGGGAGCAAGGCGATACAGATGGTAAAGCAGCCCGTATCCATAAACGGCGTTGTCCGCTGGAAGGATGTGGGCCTCGCCGATCAGGCTAAGAGCGAACAGAAGGAGCGCAAGATGGTTGTACTTCGTCACGAAATCGGTGATGTACTCCGCGATGTCCGCCAACGCCAAGGCCGCACCCTCCGCGAAGTCTCCCACAGTGCCCGCGTTTCCCTGGGCTACTTGAGCGAAGTGGAACGCGGCCAGAAGGAAGCCTCCTCGGAGCTGCTCTCCTCGATCTGCTCGGCCCTTGATGTTCCGCTATCCAGCATGCTCCGCGAAGTCAGCGACCGCGTCGCCGTCGCTGAGGGAGTAGCAGTTCCGGATACCGTCCCGCAGGACTTCGCTCAGCGGTACGGCCGCGACCTGGACCGTGAGCTCAACACCGACCTCAACGATGAGCTGGCCAAGGGCCTTCTCTCCGGGGCGCGCTAGCCCCGACCCCAACATCGACAACGGAGAGGACCCCCGGCCACGCCGGGGGTCCTCTTTGCGTCAGCGGGGATATTGCTGACGTGCCTGCAGGGACGTGCCTGCGGGGACGTGCTTGCGGCAAGTGCCCTCCGTGGGACCCGGAGGGGCCGAGGTTACGGGGACTCCTCCCGGGGAAAGCCGTCGCGTTCGTACGTGGCGTTGAGTTTGGCGATGTAGCGGGCCAGGGTCTCGAGTTCTTCCGGCGGCCACTCCCTGAGCCGTTCCCGGAAGACCTTGCGCCGGGCGTCCTGCACCTGATGCATCTTGTCCTCGCCCGTGGGTGTCAGGCCGATGATCTGTGCCCGGCCGTCGAGCGGGTCGGCCTCCTTGGACACGAGGCCTAGGCCCTCGAGGAACGCAATCTGCCGGCTCACGGAGGGCTTCCCGACGCCGATGCTTGAGGCCAGATCGGTCAGCCGCATGGGACCCTGCCGCCGGATCACGGCGAGCAGGCCGTACGCGGCCGGTTCCATCTCGGGGTGGACTTGACGCGACAGCTGCTGGGAAATGGAGCGTCCGCGTCGCCAGAACAGGCTCAGCTGGTTTTCGACGGCGTTAAGCCCGGCTTCTGAGGGGTCCTCGGCGCTCCCGGGATTCCCGGTGCCCTCGGCGGGGTTGGTCATGGCCACCATTCTAGAGTCCGCCCGCACCGTGAGAGACTCTATTGGTGCGAATCAGTGACTTTTGGCGCCTTATGGACGACGAATTCGGAGCCGGGTACTCCCGTGTCCTCAGCAGTTCAATGGTCCTGGCCGGAGTGGGCGGGCGCACGGCCGACCAAGCCCTCAACGCCGGCGTCCCGCCCCGGCAGGTCTGGCTGGCCCTCTGCGACGTGCAGGACGTCCCGCCCGAGCGGCGGCTTGGCCGCGACGTTAAACCGCGCTGACACAGGTCTGCGGCGACCGGCGTGTCCGCAGCCTGACACGCCGCCCCGTTGTTCGAATATCTGTTCGGGTAGGACTATGCTTTTTTCAGGGCGATTTCCACATACGCGACGTCGGCTGGCAACACTGTCGGTGGGTGGCACTAGCGTCAGTAGTGGCAGACAACCGATCGAACCAACCACTTGACCCGATCAAAGCAACACCGATCAAAACACCACCGGCCCGCAACGGCCACTCCACAGCGAAAGTATTAGAGGTGTGAACCATGGCCGCAGCCCCGGATCGTCAGAAGGCGCTCGACGCAGCACTTGCCCAGATTGACAAGCAGTTCGGCAAAGGTTCAGTCATGCGCCTCGGTGACGAGGTTCGTGCGCCGATCGAGGTCATCCCGACTGGCTCCATCGCGCTGGACGTCGCCCTGGGAATTGGCGGCCTGCCCCGCGGCCGTGTCGTGGAAATCTATGGACCGGAATCCTCCGGTAAGACCACCGTCGCGCTGCATGCGGTAGCGAACGCCCAGCGCCTGGGCGGCATCGCCGCGTTCATCGACGCCGAGCACGCCCTGGATCCGGAATACGCCGCCAAACTGGGCGTCGACACCGACGCGCTGCTGGTTTCGCAGCCGGACACCGGCGAGCAGGCCCTGGAAATCATGGACATGCTGATCGGCTCAGGCTCCCTTGATGTCATCGTCATCGACTCCGTCGCCGCGCTGGTTCCCCGCGCGGAAATCGAAGGAGACATGGGCGACAGTCACGTTGGTCTCCAGGCCCGCCTGATGAGCCAGGCCCTGCGTAAGATCACCGGCCGCCTGAGCCAGACCAAGACCACCGCCATCTTCATCAACCAGCTGCGTGAAAAAATCGGGGTCTTCTTCGGCTCCCCGGAAACCACGACCGGTGGTAAGGCCCTGAAGTTCTACGCCTCGATCCGCATCGACGTCCGCCGGATCCAGACCCTGAAGGAGGGCGCGGACTCCGTCGGTAACCGCACCAAGGCCAAGATCGTCAAGAACAAGATGGCCCCGCCCTTCAAAATCGCTGAATTCGACATCATCTACGGCCAGGGTATTTCCCGCGAGGGCGGCATCATCGACATGGGTGTCGAGCACGGCCTGATCAAGAAGTCGGGTTCCTGGTTCACGTACGACGGCGACCAGCTGGGCCAGGGAATGGAGAACTCCCGCCGGTTCCTGCGCGACAACCCTGAGCTGGCCGCCGAGCTCGAGCGCCTCATCAAGGAAAAGCTCGGCGTCGGCGTGAAGGCCCCCGCCGAGACCGAGGCTTCGCCGAAGCTGAAGGCCGTTGACGGCTTCTAACGGCCAGGCGTCTGACGGCACCGCTTCCGGGCGCGGGGCACGCAGGGGGGCAGGATTCGCAGCACGGAAACCTGCCCCCGGCGTTATCGACGTCACGGAGGCAGCGTCGGCGCGCCGGTCCGCGGAACCGGACCGGGACGCTGACCCCGCGGCCGTAGCCCGGGCCATCGTGCTGCGGCAGCTCACGAATTCGCCCAAGAGCCGGCTGCAGCTCGCCCGCAAGCTGGCCGAGCGCAATGTCCCCGGTGACGTTGCCGAGGCCGTGCTGGACCGTTTCGAAGAAGTGCGCCTCATCGACGACGCAGACTTCGCTGACATGTGGGTCCGCAGCCGGTCCCAAAGCCGCAAGCTGGCCAAGGGCGCGCTCCGGCGTGAACTCGCGGAGAAGGGCATCGACGCGGACATTGCGGCCGGCGCCCTGGAACAGCTCAGCGACGCGGACGAGGAATCCGCCGCGCGCGAGCTCGTCCAGCGCAAGCTCAGGGGAGTCAACGGGTTCGAGGACCGTGCCGAGCGGGACAAGACCACCCGGCGGCTGGCCTCGATGCTGGCCCGCAAGGGGTACCAGCCTTCCCAGGCGTTCCGGATCGTGGGCGAAGTCCTCGATGCCGCGGTGGCAGGCGCCGAAGCCGGACCGGACTTCTGAACCGGCCTTCTGGACCCGCACCCCGGCAGCCAGCGCGGGGACACCGTGAACCCGTTACCCTTAACAGGTGAGTTTGACCATTCCCTCCCCAGCAGCCAGCACCGCCCCTTCCATGGACACCGCCTCAGCAGGCGATGTCCCAGCTGAAACTCTGCAGCCCCGCACCTACCAGGTGCGCACCTTCGGCTGCCAGATGAACGTTCATGATTCCGAACGCATGGCCGGGCTGCTGGAGGCGGCCGGCTACGTGCCCGCCGCCGGGGAACTCGCCGACGTCGTGGTTTTCAACACCTGCGCCGTGCGCGAGAACGCCGACAACAAGCTCTACGGAAACCTGGGGATGCTGGCGCCCGTCAAGGCAGCCAACCCCGGGATGCAGATCGCCGTCGGGGGCTGCCTGGCGCAGAAGGACCGCGAAGCCATCCTGAAGAAGGCCCCGTGGGTGGACGCGGTCTTCGGCACCCACAACGTCGGCGCCCTGCCGGCCCTGCTGGAGCGGGCCCGCCACAACAACGAGGCGCAGCTGGAAATCCTCGAGTCGCTCGACGTCTTTCCCTCCACCCTTCCCACCAAGCGGGACTCCGTCTATTCAGGCTGGGTATCGATCTCCGTGGGCTGCAACAACACCTGCACCTTCTGCATCGTCCCGGCCCTGCGCGGCAAGGAGAAAGACCGGCGGCCCGGCGAAATCCTGGCCGAGATCCAGGCCCTCGTCGACGACGGCGCGATCGAAGTAACACTGCTGGGCCAAAACGTGAACTCCTACGGCGTCGAGTTCGGCGACCGGCAGGCCTTCTCCAAGCTCCTGCGCGCCTGTGGCGAGATCCCCGGCCTGGAGCGGGTCCGGTTCACCAGCCCGCACCCGGCCGCCTTCACCGACGACGTCATCGATGCCATGGCTGAAACCCCCAATGTGATGCCGCAACTTCACATGCCGCTGCAGTCGGGGTCAGACAAAGTCCTCAAGGACATGAAGCGCTCCTACCGTTCCACGAAATTCCTCGGCATCCTGGACAAGGTCCGCGAGAAGATCCCGCACGCAGCCATCTCCACGGACCTCATTGTCGGCTTCCCCGGCGAGTCCGAAGAGGACTTCCAGGCCACCCTCGACGTCGTCGAGAAGTCCCGCTTCGCCACGGCGTTCACCTTCCAGTACTCCAAGCGCCCCGGCACGCCCGCGGCCGATCTCCCGGACCAGCTCCCCAAAGCCGTGGTCCAGGAACGCTTCGAGCGGCTCACGGCCCTGCAGGACCGCATCGCGGCCGAGGAAAACGCCCGCCAGCTCGGACGCCGGGTGGAAGTCATGGTCACGGCCCGATCCGGCCGCAAAGCCGAGGAAACCCACCGGCTCTCCGGCCGGTCCCAGGACCAGCGGCTGGTGCACTTCTCCGTCCCCGCCGGCGCCGAGGTGCCCCGCCCCGGCGATCTGGTGACGGTCACCATCACCGGCGCCGCGGCCTTCCACCTCGTTGCGGACCCGGCGTCGGCGGACGACTACACCGTGCGCCGCTCCCGCGCGGGAGACGCCTGGGACCGGTCCCAGGCGGATTCCTGCGGCGCGCCCGTGCCGGCGGCAGCCTCCGGAATTTCCGGCGTGTCCCTGGGCATGCCCAGCCTTCCGTCCCGCGGCCGCTGACCCCGTGGCGGGTCCGCAGGACAGGGCCGGGCAGGCACCGCCCGTGATCGCCGTCGTCGGGCCGACGGGCTCGGGCAAATCCGATCTTGCAGTCTCGCTCGCACTCGAACTCGACGGCGAGGTCATCAACGCCGATTCCATGCAGTTCTACCGCGGCATGGACATCGGCACCGCCAAAATCACCGACGCCGAGCGCAGGGGAGTGCGGCACCACCTTCTGGACATCCTCGACGTGACGGAGGAAGCCAGCGTCTCGGAATTCCAGCAGCAGTGCCGCGCGCTGATCGCCGGCATCCACGCCCGGGGCAAACGCGCCATCCTGGCCGGCGGCTCCGGCCTCTACGTCCGTGCCGCCCTGGACGTCCTGGAATTTCCGGGCACGGACCCTGCGCTCCGCCGCCGGCTCGAAGCGGAACTGGGGACCGGGGGACCTGCGCCGCTGCTGGCGCGGCTGCAGATGGTGGACCCGGAGTCCGCCGGCCGGCTCGGCGACGCGCGCAGGGTCATCCGAGCCCTCGAAGTGTTCGAACTGACCGGGCGGCCGTTCAGTTCCTTCATGCCCACCCGCGAGTACTTCCAGCCCGCCGTGCAGATCGGTCTCGAGGTGGACCGGGAAAAGCTTCGGGAGCGGCTGGCTCTTCGCGTTCACGCCATGGTGGCGGGCGGCCTGCTGGAGGAGGTGCGGAAGCTCGACGCCGCGGGCCTCCGCGGCGGCAGGACCGCCCCGCGCGCCCTCGGGTACGCCCAGTTCCTCCGGGTCCTCGACGGCGGCTCGGACACGGCCCAGGCCACGGAGGAAACCATCGTCGCGACCCGGCAGTTCGCCCGGCGGCAGCTGACCTGGTTCCGTGCCGACCCGCGCATCCACTGGCTGGACTGGCAGGATCCCGGACTGGTGGCAAAGGCCGCCGCCCTGTGCGCCCCCGGGGGTGCCCCGGCGCCTGTTGCGGGGGCTGTGCAACCTGACCGGTAATCTTGGAGCATGAACGAATCCCAGGGCGCAGCCGCTGATCCTCACTCCGCCGGCAGCACTGCAGCGTTGAGCGGGCTCACCTTCTCCAAAGGCCACGGCACGGGCAACGACTTTGTGCTCCTCGCCGATCCGAACGGCACCCTCTCCGTCACCCCCGAGCAGGTCGCCGCCCTGTGCGAGCGCCACCGCGGAATCGGCGGCGACGGGCTGATCCGCGCGGTCCCGTCCCGGCTCCTGCCCGAGGGCCAGGAACTATTGCTGGAACACCCGGACGCCGAGTGGTTCATGGACTACCGCAACGGTGACGGCTCGCTGTCCGAAATGTGTGGCAACGGCGTCCGCGTCTTCGTGCACTTCCTGATCGCAGAAGGCCTGGTGGAGCTGCCCGCCGGCGAATCACTGACCATCGGCACCCGCGGAGGCGCCAAGACGATTGTGCGCACTGCCGCCGGCTACGCCGTCGACATGGGGCCCTGGGAGTTCATCTTCCCCGGCGAGGCGACGGCGCGGGCCATGGATTCGCTGGTCAGCGCGGAAGGCCTGGAGGTCGCCCGGCCGGCGCTGTCCGTGAGCATGGGAAACCCCCATACTGTGGTCGCGCTGGCCGAGCCGGCCGAGCTCGAGGCCACCCGGTTGTTCACCGCACCCCTTGTGGATCCCGCCCCGCCGCACGGCACCAACGTCGAGTTCGTCGTGCCCTCCGAGCCGCTGGTCCACGACGGCGTCGGAACCATCACGATGCGGGTGCACGAGCGCGGCGTGGGGGAGACCCAGTCCTGCGGCACCGGCGCGTGCGCCGCCGCCGTCGCGATCCGCCACTGGGCCGGCCAGGGCGCCCCGGACGTCTGGAATGTCCACGTGCCTGGCGGCGTCGTCGGCGTGAAGTTCTTCCTCGGCGCGGAGGGCCACGAGCATGTTGAGCTCAGCGGCCCGGCCGTCATCGTGGCTAGTGGGACGCTTTCCTGACCCTCAGGATGCGGAAGGACTTTGACGTGCTTTCCCGGGTTACGGTGAAGCTGCTGTCCAGTTCGCCCGCGAGCCAGCGCTGCAGCGAATCCGAGCCGAGGTTCTTTTGGACCACGAGCCACGCCGAGCCACCCGGGGCCAGCAGGGGCAGCCAGTGGAGGAGCAGGGCATGAAGCTCGTCCTTGCCGATCCGGATGGGCGGGTTGGACCAGATGGTGTCGAAGCGGAGTTTCGGGTCGACGGCGCCGGGGGTGCTGGCTGTGACGTTTCCCAGCCCCAGCAGCGCCGCGTTCTCGTTCGTCAGGCTCACGCAGCGCTCGTTGACGTCCACCGCATAGACGTGTGAGTGCGGGGCCCGGAGGGCCATGGTCAGCGCGATCGGACCCCAGCCGCAGCCGATGTCCAGGAGGTTACCCTGCGGGGCCGGGGGCGGCGCATCGGCCAGCAGCACAGCCGTTCCCTTGTCGATGCCATCGGGACTGAAGATGCCCGATGATGTCTGCAGCTGCCGTGTCCCGCCGGCAAGCTCCACGGTCAGCGGCTTGCGGGTGAACGGCCCGGCGGGTTGGGCGCTGAAATAGTGTGCAGACTCCATAACTGGCCAGATTAGTTGGCGTCCGGCGCTAAGGGAAACCGGGCGGAAGAGCGGCCGCACGCCCGCAGTGTACTGTTCCGGCTCGGCCTGGGGCCGCGGGCCAGGCGAATAATGGCGTTCTGCTAGTCTTAAACACATGTTCCTGAACTCCAGGTAGCCGGCGCGGGTTAAATCCCGCCCCCGCAGCGACGCAGGTAGTTACCTTCCGCTCAGTGCGCCACCATCTCTGTCCTGAAGAAGACCCATCGGCTGGTGCCCGGTCACTCCGGAGTTTGGCAGTGCTCACTGGA
>NZ_MQTQ01000054.1:0-77148 GCF_020532805.1 Arthrobacter sp. SO5
CCCGGTACCCCCCAGCCGACTCCTCCGTATGCCGCCGGAAGTCCCCGGAAACCGACGCCGGCGGAGGCTCCGCCGGCCCGGGATGCCCTGGCGAAGTTGAAAGACCGGGCCGGTTCCATTCTGTTCGAACGGCTGGGCACCCGGCTGATCGATACGTCCCTGACCGAGGACCAGTTGCATGCGCTGGTGCAGCAGGAGCTCATCGAGGTGGTCGAGGCCGAGGAAGTGCCGCTGACGAAGGATGAACGGCAGCGCCTGATCAAGGGCGTGAGCGATGACGTCCTGGGCTACGGGCCCCTGCAGCGCCTGCTCGACGACGAGAGCATCACTGAGATCATGGTCAACGGCCCGGACATGATCTACGTCGAACAAAACGGGAAGCTGACCCGCAGCCGGGTCCGTTTCGCCTCCGAGGCGCACCTCCGCAAGGTCATCGAACGCATCGTTGCGCGGGTGGGACGGCGCATCGACGAATCCTCGCCCTTGGTGGATGCCCGGCTGTCCGACGGATCCAGGGTCAACGCCGTTGTGCCGCCGTTGGCCGTCAACGGATCGTCACTGACAATCCGGAAGTTCGCCACCGACCCCTTCCAGGTCCACGACCTCATCGGCTTCGGCACGCTCTCTCCGGAAATGGCCGAACTCCTCGACGCCTGCGTCAAAGCCCGCCTGAACATCATCGTTTCGGGCGGCACCGGGACGGGCAAAACCACACTGCTCAACGTCCTGTCCAGCTTCATCCCCGAGGGCGAACGCATCGTCACCATTGAGGACGCCGTCGAGCTCCAGCTGCAGCAGGACCACGTGGTGAGGCTGGAGAGCAGGCCCAGCAACATTGAAGGCAAAGGCGAAATCACCATCCGCGACCTGGTCCGCAATTCGCTCCGTATGCGGCCAGACCGGATTGTGGTGGGTGAAGTGCGGGGCGGCGAGACCCTGGACATGCTGCAGGCAATGAACACCGGGCACGACGGTTCATTGTCCACCGTCCACTCAAACTCCCCCCGGGACGCCATCGCCCGGCTCGAAACCCTCGTCCTGATGGCCGGTATGGACCTCCCCCTGCGTGCTGTCCGGGAACAAATCGCCTCCGCCGTGGACGTGATCGTCCAACTCACCCGGCTCCGTGACGGCACCCGCCGCGTCACTCATGTCACCGAGGTTCAGGGCATGGAAGGCGAGATTGTCACTCTTCAGGACGCGTTTATCTTCGATTACAGCGCGGGACTGGATGTAAACGGCCGTTTCCTCGGCAAGCCGATGCCCACCGGGGTCCGCCCTCGGTTTACGGACCGGTTCACGGAACTCGGCATCGAGCTCTCCCCCGGGGTCTTCAATCCTGCTCCCTCGGCTGTCCGCGCCCGATGACGAAGGCGAAGGCGAACCCATGGAAATGATCCTGGGATTTCTGTTGAGCTACGCCGCACTGGGCGTGGCTGTCCTATTCATCGTCGCGCCGCGCAGGCCCCCTTCCCTGCTCAACGGGCGGACCGCCGCTGACCGCGGTAAAAGCACGTTGGCCGGCGGAGTGGCAGGGCGGGCCACGGCCGCCGTCGAAACGCTGTTGAAGCGACGTAACTACACCGCAGCGCTGGGGGCAGCACTGGAACAGGCTGGCCTCAGCCTGAGGGCGCCGGAATTCGTAGTGCTGGCCCTGGCGGGTGCGGCCACGTGCGGCGCGGCGGCGCTGGCCGCGCTGGGTCCGATTCCGGCGCTGATCCTCCTGCTGCTCTCGCCGTTTGCGGCTCGCTTCCTGCTGCGCTTTCTGGCCTCGCGCCGACGTGCGAAATTCGCCGAACAGCTCGACGAGACGCTGCAGCTGCTCGCCGGAGGCCTGCGTGCCGGGCACAGCCTGTTGCGCGCCATCGATGCGGTGGCCGGGGAAGCCGGGGCCCCCACCACCGCGGAATTTGCGCGGATCATCAACGAAACGAGGCTCGGCCGGGACTTGGGCGAGGCACTGGACGATGCCGCCCTTCGCATGCGCTCGGAAGATTTCTCCTGGGTGGCCCAGGCCATCGCCATCCATCGGGAGGTCGGCGGCAATTTGGCGGACGTCCTGGACCAGGTGGGCCAGACCATCCGGGAGCGGAGCCAGATCCGCGGCCAGGTGAAGGCTCTCAGCGCCGAAGGGAAGATCTCGGCGCTGGTCCTCATGCTGCTGCCGGTCGGGATCACGGGGGCCCTGATGGTCCTCAGTCCGGGGTACATGGATCCGATGGTGACCACCCCTCTGGGCCTCGCAATGGTCGGCGCCGCTGCTGTCCTCTTCAGCCTAGGCGGCCTCTGGCTGCGCAAAGTCGTACAGTTCAAGTTCTAGCTCGAGCTTGAGCTTGAGAAGAGGAAGTCGTTATGTCGGCAACAGTTGTTGCAGCCATCGGATTGATCGTCGTGGCTATTGCCCTGGGGTCGTGGGCCGTCATCGGCACCCGTGTTCCCGGGAAGGATTCCATCGAAGAAAACCTGTCCCGCGGGCTCATGCACGCCAAGAAGCCGGTCAAGGAGAGGAGTTCGGTGCTGGACTCTTTCGCCGGGCGGTTCACGCCCCGGCGCCTGGTGGCAAACCTTGACCGGCAGCTCGCTCTGGCGGGCCGGCCGCCCGCGTGGCCGCTCAGGCGGCTTATGGCCGCCAAATTCGCCGCCGCCTTCCTTGCCGTCGTCGTGGGGCTGCTGCTGATCAGAGGTGATCCCAGCGCAAAAACTCTGTGGCTCTCGATCGCCGTGACCGTCGTCGGCTACTTCCTGCCTGATCTCCTGATTTACAGCAGGGGGCTGGAACGCCAGACGGCCATCGGACTTGAACTGCCTGACACGCTGGATCAGATGACAATAGCTGTGGAAGCCGGCCTGGGCTTCGACGCCGCCATGTCACGGACCGGCCAAAACGGAAAAGGGCCGCTCGCCGCCGAACTCGTCCGTACACTTCAGGATATGCAGATCGGTATGTCCCGCCGCGAAGCCTACCTTGCCCTCGCCGACCGGACCGGGGCGCCGGATCTGCGTCGTTTCGTCAACGCCATCCTGCAGGCGGACCGGTACGGGATTTCCATTTCCGCCGTGCTACGGACGCAGGCCAGCGAAATGCGGCGGAAGCGCAGGCAGCGGGCGGAGGAGCAAGCCATGAAGATTCCCGTCAAGGTTCTTTTCCCGCTCATGCTGTGCATCCTGCCTGTGCTCTTTATCGCGTTGTTAGGCCCCGCCGCCATTAAGGCCATCGCGACCTTCAGCGGCATGTAGGGGGACCTTCCTGCGGAAAGCCGAAAGGTTTCCGCAGGAATCCCCGGAACGCGGAGCCTGTCCCGGCTGAGGCAGTAGCGTGGGCACATGTCCTTTATAGGTGGCCCGGACGACGGCGACGCGAATACTGCCCTCTCGGGCGAGGCTTCCCCCGGCGGAGCCGGCCTGAATATCCCCGAGGCAGGCGATCCCGAGGCATGCGATCCCGTGGCGCCTGCCCCTCCACCACTCGTCGATCCTGCGGCGCTCCAGGACCTCGGCGTCCAGCTGGAGAGCCCGGCCGTGGCCAAGGGCTTCGCCCGGGACTACGCGAAGATGTGGGACCAACGCTACGGCTCGCTCTCTTCCGCCGTCGTCGGAGGCGACCACGCAGCCGCCCTCGACGCCGTGCTGAGCCTGAAGACGTCCTCGGCGATGGTGGGCGGCGCCCGTTTGGCGCAGCTTGCCGGGGAGCTTGAGGCAGCGGTCCGTGATGGGAACATGGACCGGGCGCAGTCACTCCTGGGCGCCGTGGAAGAACGAGGCAGCGAAACGGTGGACGAGCTGGCGTTCAGCTACGTCCTCTGGGACAGCTAGGCCTCTCGGCCCGTCTGAAGCGGGGGCTACGTTCGCTCCGGTGCCAGCCGGTAGCCCACCCCGCGTACTGTCTGCAGCCAGCGCGGCTGCAGCGGGTTTTCGCAGAGTTTCCGCCGGAGGTTGCCGATGTGGACCTCCACGGCCCGCTCATCAGACTCGCTGATGTAGGCGTCCGCCCTGTAGTACTCCCCCCGAACCACCCGGACCAGATCGGTTTTGGACCTCACGGCGCCGGCCCCCTTGAGCAGGGCCAGGAGGAGATCGAACTCGCTCCGCGTCAGGGTGACGGGCTCGCCGTCGACCGTGAGGGAGCGGGTCTCCGGATTCAGCACCAGACCGTTGTGGCGGAGAACCGAATCGGCGGCCGGCGCAGGGTCCGCCGATGCCGGCGTCCTGGGGACGGCCGCCATTCCGCTGAGCGGATCCTGCCGGGGACGGCGCATCATCGCCGCCACGCGCGCGCGCAGTTCGCGCGGCCGGAACGGCTTGGTCATGAAATCATCGGCCCCGGTATGGAGGGCGGTGAGCGTGTCCAGCTCATCGGTCCGGGCCGTCAGCATCACCACGTAGGCGTCACTGAACTGCCGGATCCGGCGCAGGACCTCGAAGCCGTCGATGTCCGGAAGGCCCACGTCCAGGGTGACAACGCTGGCCTCCCGGAGCCGCACGACGTCGACCCCTTCTTTGCCGCCGGATGCGGAGTGGACTTCAAACCCGGCCTGGCTCAGCACCGCTTCGACAAGGTTACGTACGTCCTCGTCGTCTTCTACAACGACGGCGACTCCAAGGTCAGTCATGGCCCCCCTCACTTCTGTTGCTGCTCCCACTACCCGGCGCGGACGCGTCGGTACAGCTGCCCGTCGTACCGCTCAGTAGTGCCAGAATACCCACGCCACGGGGCAAAAACGGTTCCGGCACAGAAACAGCAGCCGAATTACTGAGCTATGGGTCAAGTTAGTGTGACAGCAGGTGTAAAACTGGAGCAGCGAGGAAAGGGTGCGGCATCTGTGAGTGAACGGCAAATCGTCCGGAACGCGGACGGTTACTTCAAGGCCCTGCCGCCGCGCGTGCACGTAACGCTGTGCCAGCTGCCGATGGCTGCGGTCTTGGCCGCCGTCGTGCTCGCAGCGCCCGCAGGCTGGCCCGGCCTCCTCGACGGCGGGCCGTGCAGGGCAGCCTTCGGCCTCCATGCCGTGCTGCTCCTCGCCTGCGTCCTCGTGCCCTGGGACCGGCTCGGGCCGCATCTCCCGCTCGTCATCCCGTTGCTGGACGTCGTGGCGGTAGGCCTCATCCGCAGCGGCGGCGTCGAAGGTCTCCCGGACCTGGGCCTCCTCGCCCTGTTCCCGGTCCTCTGGATCTCCGGCTCACGGCTCCCGGCCCGGTCGAGCCTCGCCCTGAGCGTCGTTGCCGCCCTGCTGACCGGGTTGCCGTGGGTATTCGAGGCCGGCTTTGCCCCAAGCCCGGACCGGATCGCCCTGGACGTTCTGGTGCCTTTGCTGATGGTGGGGGTGTCCCTCACCGTGCTGCTGGTGAGGTCGCGCTTCACGCACCAGAAGCGCCGCAGCGAGGACAGGGAAACTGAGCTGCAGTTGCTGCTGACCCACAGCAGGGGACGCGAGGCCCTGCTGGGCCAGATCCTTGACACGGTGGACGTCGGGATCGTCGCCTTGGATGCCGACGGCCGACGCATTCTCACCAACAGCTGGCAGTCCCAGTTGGAGGCCTCTGCTGCACCGGCCGGCTCTCCGCCGTCCGTGCGGGAAGCGGAGCTGATCCTGACCGGCCACGGACACACGGCGCCGCTCCCCCCGGGCCGTCGGCCCCTCCAGCGTGCGGCTGCCGGCGAGACCTTTGCGGACTACCTCGTGTGTTACGGCGGCGAGCCCGCCGTTAGGGTGGCGTCCGCCGGGGCCCGCCCGTTGACGGACGACGGCGCCGGCTCCGGCGGGTCCGTCGTGCAGTTCCACGAGGTGACGGTGCATATCGAGTCGCTGGCCGCCGAGAAGGAGGTTGTGTCGAACTTTTCGCACGAGCTGCGTACTCCACTGACATCAATAATCGGGAACCTGGACCTCGTCCTCGGCGACGTCGATGATCTTCCCGCTCCGGCGGTGCGCCGCATAGAGATCGCCCAGCGGAACGCCGAACGGCTGCTGGCCCTGGTCTCGGAGCTGTTGAAGCCTGGTCCCCGGGCCGTGTCGGTGCGCCCCTGCCGCACTGACCTGGCCGCGCTGGTGGAGGCCGCCCTCAGCTCGGCCCAAGCGCATGCCCGCTCCATGGGGGTCCTGCTGTCAGCCGATGTGTCCGCCCCACTGTGGGCCGAGGCGGACCCCCTGCGGATCGGCCAGGTACTGGACAACCTCGTCTCCAACGCGATCAAGTATTCCCCGGGCGGTGGAACTGTCCGGATCTACGCCAGTACCGGGGAGGGCTGGGTACGCCTCCACGTGGAGGACACGGGCATGGGGATGACCGCTGCCGACGCCGCCCAGGTCTTCACCCGCTTCTTCCGAAGCCCGGCCGCACGGGCGAATTCCATCCCGGGTGCGGGGCTGGGACTTTCGATCACCCAGGACATCGTCGAAGGACATGGCGGAAAGATCACCTGCACCAGCAGGCCCGGGCACGGCAGTACGTTCACAGTGGCACTCCCTGCTGGAAGTACACCGCAGACGGCCTAGTAGCGGCACCTCACGAGCTTCTACCGGCGCCTCGACCGAGTGAGTTCAGCTCTGGCCAGCAGTCCGCTGGCCGAGGGGTACGTGACTTCCTCCAGCACCAGCGGATGCGGTGCAGCCAGCACGGACTTCGCATCCCGCTGGCGGGCGAGGAGCCGCTCCAGGAGCCAGCCCGGGGCTTCCACGCCCTCGCCCACGAACAGCGCCGAGCCGACGAGGGAGCGGACCATGTTGTGGCAGAAAGCATCGGCCTGGACGGTGGCAACGATCACTCCGTCCGAACCGCGGGCAAACTCGAAGCGCTGCAGTTCCCGGATGGTGGTGGCACCTTCGCGGGGCTTGCAATAGGACCGGAAATCCTGCAACCCGAGCAGCTGCGAGGCGCCTTCGTTCAGCAGGCCGACGTCGAGCGGTTCCCCATGCCAGAGGGTGGCGGAGCGGCCCAGCGGGTCCCAGAGCTCGGGGCCGTCGGCGATCCGGTAGCTGTAGCGTCGCCAGAGCGCGGAAAAACGCGCGTCAAAGCCAGCATCAGCGATGGAAACTTTGTGGACCTCGATGGCCCCTCTGAGATCGCCGAGGACCCGGCTCAGGGCGCCGCGGAGCCGGCGCAGCAGGGCAACCGCGGGATCCAGCTCCGCACCCCGGTTCAGGCCCAGCCACTCGGTCTCGCTGAGGTCCAGGTGCACCACCTGGCCGCGGGCGTGCACGCCGGCATCGGTGCGGCCGGCGACAGTGACGCGGATCGGGCGGCGGATCAGCATCGCCACGGCGTCCTCGAGCGTGCCCTGGACGGTACGGCATCCGGGCTGCACGGCCCAGCCGCTGAAGGGTCCGCCGTCGTACGCCAGATCCAGCCGGATACGCAAAAACCCGCCGTCCCTTCTCACGGGGGCAGCGGGTTCTTGCTCGTTCATAGACTTAAGTCTAGGCGAAGAAATCAGCGAATTACTTCGCGTCCTTCTTAGACTCGACGGGGGCTTCCTCAGCGGCCGGGGCCTCTTCGGTGGCTGCTGCTTCGGTCTCGACGACCTCAGCCTCAGGAGCCTCTTCGGTCTCGGCAACTTCGGTCTCGGCGACCGGAGCGGCTTCTTCCTTCTCGGCATCCTTCTTCTCAGCGTCACGCTGGGCGGCGGACGTAGCCTCGGCTACCACGGCCTGCTTGGCGGAAACCGGCTCAAGCACCAGTTCGATGACAGCCATGGGAGCGTTGTCGCCCTTGCGGTTGCCGATCTTGGTGATGCGGGTGTAGCCGCCGTTGCGGTTCTCCACTGCCTGTGCAATGTCGGTGAACAGCTCGTGGACGATGCCCTTGTCGCTGATCAAGCCGAGTACACGGCGGCGGGAAGCCAGGTCGCCACGCTTGGCGAAAGTCACCAGGCGCTCGGCGTACGGCTTCAGTCGCTTGGCCTTGGTCACCGTGGTGGTGATCCGCTTGTGCTCGAACAGGGCGGCGGACAGGTTCGCGAGCATAAGACGCTCGTGAGCCGCTCCGCCTCCGAGGCGCGGACCCTTTGCGGGGGTAGGCATAATAGTTTCTCCTCATTTGGAAGCCAGCGGGCTGCGCACACTATGGTGCATCCAGCCCGCCAGCCAAGATCTGTTTGTTAGAGCTCGTCGTCGCTGAACGCGGCGTCGTCCTCTTCAATTGCTGCGGCGCGTGCTGCGAGGTCAAAACCGGGAGGCGAGTCCTTGAGGGACAGGCCCAGTTCAACCAGCTTTGCCTTGACCTCATCGATGGACTTCGCACCGAAGTTACGGATGTCCATGAGGTCGGCCTCGGAGCGGGCCACGAGTTCACCCACGGTGTGGATGCCCTCACGCTTGAGGCAGTTGTAGGAACGGACGGTGAGGTCCAGATCCTCGATCGGCAGGGCCATGTCTGCTGCCAGAGCAGCATCCGTCGGCGACGGGCCAATCTCGATACCTTCAGCTGCGGTGTTCAGCTCGCGGGCCAGACCGAACAGTTCCACCAGGGTGGTACCTGCGGAAGCCACGGCATCGCGCGGGGCGATCGCCTGCTTGGTCTCGACGTCGACAATGAGCTTGTCGAAGTCGGTGCGCTGCTCAACACGGGTAGCTTCCACGCGGAAAGTAACCTTCAGGACCGGCGAGTAGATCGAGTCGACCGGAATGCGGCCGATCTCGGAGTCGCCGGACTTGTTCTGAGCTGCCGAAACGTAGCCGCGGCCGCGCTCGATGGTCAGTTCGAGTTCGAACTTGCCCTTCGAGTTCAGCGTGGCAATGTGCAGATCCGGGTTGTGGAATTCGACGCCGGCCGGCGGAGCGATGTCCGCGGCGGTGACGACTCCCGGGCCCTGCTTGCGCAGGTAAGCAACAACCGGCTCGTCGTGCTCGGAGGAAACCGACAGGTTCTTGATGTTCAGGATGATCTCAGTGACATCTTCCTTGACACCGGGAACCGTGGTGAACTCGTGCAGCACGCCATCGATCCGGATGCTCGTGACAGAGGCACCGGGGATGGAGGAAAGCAGGGTACGGCGGAGGGAGTTTCCGAGGGTGTAACCGAAACCGGGCTCCAGCGGTTCAATGATGAAACGGGAGCGGTTATCGGAGACGACCTCTTCGGAGAGGGTGGGGCGCTGTGCAATGAGCACTTAGGTTTCCTTTCGGCGAGCATCCGCTATATGACGCAACACAGGTGGTGGAAAGATCGGTCTGAAGACTTAACGCGGCCGGGCTTGCCCGGACCGGTGAGGGTACGGGCAAGCTCCGGTGCGCTGGAAAGCCTTAGACGCGGCGGCGCTTCGGCGGACGGCAGCCGTTGTGGGCGCTGGGGGTTACATCCTGGATGGATCCAACCTCGAGGCCAGCGGCCTGCAGTGAACGGATAGCCGTTTCGCGTCCGGAACCCGGTCCCTTGACGAACACGTCAACCTTGCGCATACCGTGCTCCTGTGCACGCTTTGCGGCGGCTTCGGCGGCCATCTGGGCAGCGAACGGGGTGGACTTACGTGAGCCCTTGAAGCCAACCTCACCGGACGAAGCCCAGGAGATGACAGCACCGTTCGGATCCGTGATGGAAACGATGGTGTTGTTAAAGGTGCTCTTGATGTGCGCCTGGCCCAGCGCGATATTCTTCTTGTCCTTCTTACGCGGCTTGCGAACCGCGCCACGAGTCTTCGGGGGCATTTTTTCTCCTACAGAAAGTTATTGGGGGAAGACCTAGTTAGTCCCTCAGGACCTATCTGGTCTTCTTCTTGCCTGCGACGGTGCGCTTCGGGCCCTTGCGGGTACGTGCGTTCGTCTTCGTACGCTGTCCGCGCACTGGCAGGCCCTTGCGGTGGCGAATACCTTCGTAGCTGCCGATTTCAACCTTGCGGCGGATATCTGCTGCTACTTCGCGGCGAAGGTCACCCTCAACCTTGTAGTTGCCTTCAATGTAGTCACGAAGCTGGACGAGCTCGGCGTCGGACAGGTCCTTGACCCGAACGTCCGCGCTGATGCCGGTGGCAGCCAGGGTTTCGTGTGCACGGGTCTTGCCCACGCCGTAGATGTAAGTAAGCGCAATTTCCAACCGCTTTTCGCGGGGAATGTCTACGCCAGCGAGACGAGCCATAGAGGCAGTGCTCCTTGAATAAACCGGAGGTCGTAGGCAGTACACCCGCACGGTGCGTGCGGCCCCAGCCTCCGACCGGGGGTTAGCTGTACGGGCTCATACGTCCCAAATCAGCTTGTGCTGCCTTTTATTTACTTGCGTGGGTTAGCAACCCAGGATTTCCCGAAGGGGAAATTAGCCCTGGCGCTGCTTGTGGCGCGGGTTCTCGCAGATCACCATGACCCGGCCATTACGGCGGATCACTTTGCACTTTTCGCAGATCTGCTTGACGCTCGGCTTGACCTTCATGGCGTTCCTTTGCGTGTTGCAGTGGTCAGCTGGAACGGCCTTCGGCTGTTGCCTTGGCCGCCCAGTGTTTACTTATAGCGGTAGACGATACGACCACGTGTCAGGTCATACGGGCTCAGCTCCACCACTACCCGGTCCTCAGGGAGAATCCTGATGTAGTGCTGGCGCATCTTTCCAGAGATGTGTGCCAGAACGATGTGCTTGTTGGTGAGCTCAACGCGAAACATCGCGTTAGGCAGCGCCTCAGTCACAACGCCCTCGATCTCAATGACCCCGTCCTTCTTGGCCATACCCTCCGCTAACTGTTGTTTGCCGCAGCCTGCCGGCTTGCACCGGAAATGACCGCGGACGTTTTTGATTGATTGGCCGGTGCCTCCCGGCCACAAAAGGGCACAACAGGGCAGACAACCAACACGCAACACTACGCCATTTCGGGCCGAATGTTAAATCCAGCAACACTAGCGCACTATGCCCCCATATGCGGCCATCTCGCCACCGGGAGTGCTGACAGCCCGGGCGTTGGCGATCCCGTCCATGATGGCGAGGCGGACGACGTCGGCCGCCGCACTCTGCAGGGTGATGAGACTCACCTGCCGGGCCGCTTCGCTGCTGCGGTCCAGGGCGAGCGCTCCGATGGCCAGGCAGAAGACCGTGTCGCCGTCCGCCAGCGTGTGGCTCGGGTTCAGCGCCCGGGCGAGGCCGGCGTGCGCCGCGGACGCCGTCCGCTTGCACTCGGCCTTGTCCAGCAAGGCGTTCGTGGCGACGACCGCGAGCGTGGTGTTCAGCGGCGCCGGCTGGTCACCCGCCGGGTGATTGCGCCGGGCCGCATCATCTCCAAACGGCAGTCCCAGCGCATTAACGACCGCCAGTGCCCCCACGACGACGCCGCCCTCCAAGGTGACGGAGGCCGTCCCCACGCCGCCCTTGTACGTCCCCCGGCCGATGGCCGCCCCGGTGCCGGCGCCGACGTTGCCGCGCTCGACGTCGTGCCCGTCTTCCCGGGCCGCGGCGTCAGCGGTAGCCGCATAGCCCATGGCTGCGTCCGGACGGGCGGCAAAGTCACCGCCCCGGCCCAGGTCGAAGATCGCAGCGGCCGGCACGATCGGCACGACGCCGCCGGGAACGGCGAATCCGCGGCCGTTCTCCTCGCACCAGCGCTGGGCACCGTGGGCGGCTGCCAGGCCATAGGCGCTTCCGCCGGTGAGGACCACGGCGTCCACGGTGGAAGTCATTGTGGTGGGATCCAGCGCATCCGTCTCGTGCGTGCCGGGCCCGCCGCCGCGCACGTCCACGGACCCTGTGGTCCCGGCCGGGGGAAGCACGACGGTCACCCCGCTCAGCCACCCGCCGTCGGACTTTTGCACATGCCCCACCCGGATTCCGGCGACGTCGGTAATGGCTCCCATGGCTCCATTGTGCGCCTGGACGGCAGCAGAATTCGCGGAAGCGCAATCAATACACGGCCGGCCCGGACGCGGTATCCATCCAAGGGCTGCCGAGCCGGCAGGAAACCAAACGTTCTGAGGTTCTTCGGCGAACACTGAATTAACGCGCACAGAAACCTGGTGCAACAAATCCCCGAGCGGAATCTTTGCGGGGTTCTGCCCACCCGGCGTGTGGTGAAGTGGATGAGATCCCCCATCCAACCGCCTGCCATCGGCAGGCCCGGATCCGTTAGGGACCCGAATGACTAGACAATTAACCGAGCGGCCGCCTGCCGCGACCGGTCCGGCGGCAACCGCTCCGGCCGCGCCGCGCCGCGCCGGCTGGTCCGGCAGGAAGCGGCGGGATTTCTTCGTGTTCCTGGCCCTGGCACTGCCCAACCTCGTCCTGATCGCAGTGTTCACCTACTTGCCGCTCTTCAACAACATCTACTACTCCACGCTGGACTGGACCCTCGGCTCGGCCTCCGCCACCGTGGTGGGTTTCGATAACTACATCTCCTTCTTCTCGAGCGCCGACGCCGCCAAGGTCCTCGGGACCACCGCGGTGTTCACTCTCGTCACGGTGGGCGGCTCCATGGTGTTGGGCCTCCTGGTTGCCCTCGCGCTGAATTCCAAGGTCCGGGGAACCACGTTTGCCCGCTCGGCGGTGTTCGCCCCCTACGTACTCAGCGGCGTCGGCGTCGGACTCGTCTGGCTGTTCATCTTCGACCCGGGCTACGGGGTGCTCGCCTGGCTGCTGCGCGGCATCGGCCAGCAGAGCCCGCAGTGGATCAATGATCCGCAGCTCTCACTTGTCATGGTGATCATCGTCTACGTCTGGAAGAACCTCGGCTACTGCGCGGTGGTCTACCTGGCCGGCCTGCAGTCGCTCCCGCAGGACGTCATGGAGGCCGCCTCCCTGGACGGCGCCAACGGCTTCCGTCGGTTCCTGAGCATGTCCGTCCCGCTGCTGTCCCCCACCACCTTCTTCCTGCTCATCACCACGCTGATCAGTTCCCTGCAGGCGTTCGACCTCATCCGGATCATGACGCCGCTCGGCAACGGGACGTCCACCCTGATCTACGAGGCCTATCTGCAAGCCTTCGGCGCCTTTAACCGGGCCGGCTACTCGGCGTCCATCTCGGTGGTGCTCTTCGCCATCCTGCTCATCATCACCGTGCTGCAGTTGCGGTTCGTCGAACGGAAGGTGCACTACTCGTGAGCCTGCTCTCACCCGTCAGCCCCGACCCCGCCGCCGCCGCCGGCCCGTCATCCAGCCGTTCATCCGGCCCGGACGGCGGCGCCCAAGGCGCCCACGGCGCCCCGGACGCGGATCCCGGGATCCCGCAGCGGCGCGACCGTCCGTTTTCCCGGGCCAACCTGGTCCGGACGATCGCGGGCGGCTACATTCCGCTGATCCTTGCCACGCTGGTGGTGTTCCTGCCGCTGCTGTGGATGGTCCTGAGCTCCCTCAAGCAGCCCGGCGAGATCATCACCATGGATCTGAAGGTCCTGCCGGAGAGCCTGAACCTGGAGAACTACCAGACGGCCATGACGACGGTGCCCTTTACCAAGTTCTTCATGAACAGCCTGATTGTCACCGCGGTGGGGGCAACCATCAAGGTGCTCCTGGCCGTCCTGACTGCCTACGCCCTGGTGTTTGTCCGTTTCCCGCACAAGAACCTCATCTTCGTGCTGGTCCTGGTGGCGCTCATGGTGCCGCCGCAGGTATCCATCCTCCCCAACTACATCCTGATCGCCGGCCTGGGGGGCAAGAACACCCTGTGGGGCATCATTCTTCCCGGGCTCGGCACCGCCTTTGGAACGTTCCTGCTGCGCCAGCACTTTATGACGCTGCCCGCCTCCATCCTGGAAGCCGCCGAGATCGACGGAGCCGGCCACTGGCGCAGGCTCTGGCAGATTGTGGTCCCCGTTTCCGTGCCGTCAATCGCCACGGTTGCCCTGGTCACGGTGGTCAGTGAGTGGAACGACTACATCTGGCCGCTCATCATCACGGACCGGCCGGAAACCATGACCCTTCCGGTGGGCCTGACACTGCTGCAGAACTCGGAAGGAAACGGCTCCGGCTGGGGCATCCTGATGGCCGGCGCCGTGCTGGTGATCGTGCCCATCCTGCTGGTCTTCGCGGCCCTGCAGCGCTACATCGTGGCCGGCCTGACCCAGGGCAGCGTCACCGGGTGAGGCCGCCCTCCCATTTCCCCACTTCACCACCGGCACCACAGCACTACCGGCATCACAGGCACCAACCCCCGCGTCAGCATCTTCGAGAGGATCCACCATGGCATTGAACCTAGACCGCAGGCACTTCCTGGGACTGGCAGGCGCCGGCGCCGGCGCTGCCGCATTGGCGGCCTGCGGAGGCCCCTCCACCGCCGGCAGCCCGGCGGCGTCGGGTGCCGCCGAGATCGACTTCAGCGGCGTCAAGCCCGCAGCCTCGATCGATTTCTGGACCAACCACCCGGGCAAGTCCCAGGACGTGGAAAAAGCCATGATCGAGAAGTTCCAGGCGAAATTCCCTGACATCAAGGTGAACCTCGTGACGGCGGGCGCCAACTACGAGGAAATCGCGCAGAAGTTCCAGACGTCGCAGGCAGCCAAGTCCGGCCTCCCGGGCCTCGTGGTGCTCTCGGACGTCTGGTGGTTCCGTTACTACACCAACGGCAACATCATCCCGCTCGACGGCTTGATCAAGCAGTTGGACATCAAGGTGGACGACTTCCAGAAGTCCCTTGTTGCGGACTACAAGTACGCGGACAAGCAGTGGGCGCTCCCCTACGGCCGCTCCACACCGCTGTTCTACTACAACAAGGACCATTTCAAGGCCTCAGGGCTGCCGGACCGGGCCCCCAGGACGTGGCAGGAGTTCGGCGAATGGGCGCCCAAGCTCAAGGCAAGCTCCGGCGCGCAGTACGCCTACATCTATCCTGCGCTGGCCGGCTACGCGGGCTGGACGCTGCAGAACAACCTGTGGGGCTGGAGCGGCAGCTGGTCCGACGGGTGGACCTTCAACTGCGACTCCACCGAGTCCGTGGCAGCGCTGCAGTGGGCGCAGGACTCCATCTTCAAGGACAAGTGGGCCGGCGTTTCCTCGAAGGAGGCCGCCGACGACTTCGCAGCAGGCATCACGTCCTCGACAATCTCGTCCACGGGCTCCCTGCTGGGCGTCCTGAAGTCCGCGAAGTTCAACGTCGGCGTCGGGTTCCTGCCGGGCGGTCCCAAGAATGAAAGCGCCGTCTGCCCCACGGGCGGCGCCGGCCTCGGCATTCCCAGTGGCGTCAGCAAGGAAGTCCAGCTCGCGGCTGCGATGTTCCTGAAGTTCATGACGGAACCGGAAAACACGGCGGCATTCTCCGCGGCGACCGGCTATATGCCGACCCGCACCTCGGCAGACATGACCGCGGTGCTGGCCGCAACCCCGCAGATCAAGACGGCCATGGACCAGCTGGCCGCCACGCGGGTCCAGGACAACGCCCGGGTGTTCCTGCCGGGCGCGGATCAGGAGATGGCCAAGGCCGCCGCTAAGATCCTCACGCAGCAGGGCGACGTCAAGGCGACCATGACCGAGCTCAAGGCCACGCTGGAAGGGATCTACACCAAGGACGTGAAGCCGAAGCTCAAGAGCTGACGCCACCCGAATTTCCTGGCGACACGAAAAATCCCTGGCGACTCCGGAATTCCGGTGTCGCCAGGGATTTTCTGCGTCGTGGGCGGATTCGGGCGTCGCCTTCTTACGGAATCGGGACAGGCACGACGCCGAGCGGGGCAAGCTTCGCGGCTCCACCGTCGGGCGCCGAGAGCACCCAGATGCCCTTTTCGTGGACTGCGACGGAATGTTCCCACTGGCAGGAGCGCTTGCCGTCGGTCGTCACGACGGTCCAGTCATCCGCCAGCACCGCGGTGTCGATGCTTCCGCGCACCAGCATGGGCTCGATCGCCAGGCACAGCCCCGGCCGGATCTTGGGCCCGCCGTGGCCCGTGCGGTAGTTCGGCACGTCCGGGGCCATGTGCATCTCGGAGCCGATTCCGTGGCCCACGTAGTCCTCCAGGATCCCCAGTTCCTTACCGGGCACGGAGGAGACGTAGTCGTCCACGGCGTTGCCGACGTCGCCGACGAACTTCCCGGTGGCGAGGGCCGCGATGCCGTGCCACATCGCCGCCTCGGTAACGTCCGAGAGCCGCTGGTCCTCGGGGTCGGCCGTGCCTACGATCACGGTCCGGGCCGAGTCGGAGTGCCAGCCGTCCACGATGGCGCCGCCGTCGATCGAGAGGATGTCCCCGTCCTGCAATACACGGTCACCGGGGATGCCGTGGACCACTTCCTCATTGACCGAGGTGCAGATGGTTGCCGGGAAGCCGTGGTAGCCCAGGAAGTTGGACGTCGCTCCGGCGTCCTTGAGCACGGCGGCGAACACGGCGTCGAGGTCCCGGGTGGTCTTGCCGGGGACCGCGGCGGCCACGGCGGCGTCCAGGGCCCGGCTGAGGACCAGCCCGGCCTCCTGCATGGCGCGCATGTGGGCGTTGGTCTTGTATTCGATGCGGGGCTGGCCGAAGGCCATCTGCAGCTTCCTTTCAGTGGGGCCGCGCCGCGTCCGGGGACGTGCGTGGCCAAATGGCTGAGGCCCCTCCCGGTGGTCCGGGAGGGGCCTCACAAGTCTTGGGCCGATCAGGCCGACTGGGCCTCTTTGATGGCCTGCATGACGCGGTCTGTGACCTCGTCCATGCCGCCGATGCCGTCAACCCGGGTCAGGACGCCGCGGTCGGCATACTTGGCGACCACTGCTTCCGTCTGGCCGTGGTACAGGTCCAGGCGGTGGCGGATGACGGCTTCGTTGTCATCCGTGCGTCCCGTTTCCTTGGCGCGGCCCAGCAGGCGCGTGACGAGTTCCTCGTCATCGGCCGTGAGCTGCAGGACGACGTCGAGCTTCTGGTCGCCGGCCGCCAGGATGTCCTCGAGGTAGTCAACCTGGGCCGTGGTCCGCGGGTAACCGTCCAGGAGGAAGCCGTTTTCGACGTCGTCCTCGCCGAGGCGCTCACGCACCATCTTGTTCGTCACGCTGTCCGGGACGAAGTCACCGGCATCCATGTATTTCTTGGCTTCGATGCCAAGCGGGGTTTCACCCTTGACGTTGGCGCGGAAGATGTCGCCGGTGGAGATCGCGACGACGCCGAGGCGCTCCGAAATACGCTCTGCCTGTGTTCCCTTCCCGGAGCCGGGGGGTCCGATAATCAACATTCTCGTCATCGCAAAAGCCCTTCGTAGTGACGCTGCTGTAGCTGCGCGTCAATCTGCTTGACGGTCTCCAGACCGACGCCCACCATGATCAGGATCGAGGTGCCGCCGAACGGGAAGTTCTGGTTGGCATTGATCAGGACCAGGGCAACGAGCGGAATCAGCGCCACGAAACCCAGGTACATGGCACCCGGCAGGGTGATCCTGGAAAGGACGTACTGCAGGTAATCCGCGGTCGGCTTGCCGGCACGGATACCCGGAATGAAGCCGCCGTACTTCTTCATGTTGTCAGAAACTTCCTCAGGGTTGAAAGTGATCGCAACATAGAAGTACGTGAAGAACACAATCATGGCGAAGTAGAGCGCCATGTAGATCGGGTGGTCGCCGCGGGTGAGGTTGTTGTTGATCCACTCAACCCACGGTGCAACCGGCTCACCCGGCTTGGGCTGGTTGAACTGGGAGATCAGGCCTGGCAGGTACAGCATCGAGGAAGCGAAAATAACGGGCACGACGCCGGCCATGTTCACCTTGATCGGGATGTACGTGCTGGTGCCGCCCACAGTGCGTCGGCCGATCATGCGCTTGGCGTACTGCACCGGGATGCGGCGCTGGGACTGCTCGACGAAGACCACCAGTGCCACGGTCAGCAGGCCGATGAGGAGCACCATAAAGAAGGTGCCCGGACCCTGGGAGGTCCAGATGGCTCCGAGCGAGCCGGGGAAGCCGGCCGCGATGGAGGTGAAGATGAGCAGGGACATGCCGTTGCCGACGCCCTTCTCGGTGACAAGCTCACCCATCCACATGATGAGGCCCGTGCCGGCCGTCAGCGTGATGATCAGCAGGACGGTGGTGACGATGCTCGTGTCCGGGATGATCGGCAGCTGGCAGTTCGGCAGCAGCTGGCCTGACCGCGCCAGGGACACCAGGGTGGTGGCGTTGAGCAGACCCAGCGCGATTGTGAGGTATCGCGTGTACTGCGTCAGCTTCGACTGGCCGGAGGCGCCTTCCTCGTACAGCATCTGGAACCGGGGAATGACCACCCGGAGCAACTGAACGATGATGCTCGCCGTGATGTACGGCATGATCCCGAGGGCAAAAATCGAGACCTGCAGCAGTGCACCGCCGCTGAACAGGTTGACGAGCTGGTAGATACCGCCCGAGGTCTGACCGCTCCGCAAGCATTGCTGGACATTCTGGTAGTTCACACCAGGCGAGGGGATGAACGCACCCAAGCGGAAGATAGTGATGATTGCCAGCGTGAACAACAACTTGCGCCGCAGATCAGGCGTGCGAAAGGCCCGGCCAAATGCGCTAAGCAAGCGTCCTCCTGATGAATAAGTAAAGTCGTGTGAGACAGGTCAAATAAACCCAACAACCGAGTCTAACGGGTAGAGGTGCCCTGCGGGCAATCGGCAGGGCCGGAAATAGAAAAACTCCCGGTACCAAGAGCCTGAGACTCTGGTACCGGGAGTTTTCAACAACGGGCTACTGCCCCGCCGACTCCTTAGAGTGCGGTGGTGCTTCCGCCTGCTGCGGCAATCTTTTCTGCGGCGCTGGCCGAGAATGCGTGGACGGTGACGTCAACCTTGACGGTGATGTCGCCGGTGCCCAGCACCTTGACGGGCTGGTTCTTGCGAACGGCGCCCTTTTCGACCAGGTTCTCCACGGTGACTGCGCCACCTTCCGGGAACAGCTCGTTGAGCTTGTCCAGGTTTACCACCTGGTACTCAACCCGGAACGGGTTCTTGAAGCCGCGCAGCTTCGGCAGGCGCATGTGCAGCGGCAGCTGGCCGCCGGCAAAGCCAGCCTTGATCTGGTAGCGGGCCTTTGTACCCTTGGTACCGCGACCAGCGGTCTTACCCTTGGAACCTTCGCCACGACCAACACGGGTCTTGGCGGTCTTGGCACCCGGGGCGGGACGCAGGTGGTGAACCTTCAGTGCGTTCTGCTTCTCAGCAGTGGCGCCCTGTGCCTTTTCGGCGGTTTTCTTCTCTGCCATTTACTTCGCCTCCTCTACCTTTACCAGGTGCGGAACCGTGTTGAGCATTCCGACGGTCACGGCGTCGGCGGTGCGGACAACGGTGTGTCCGATCCGCTTCAGGCCGAGGGACCGAAGGGTGTCGCGCTGGTTCTGCTTGCCGCCAATGGCGGACTTGATCTGAGTGATCTCCAACTTTGCATCGGAGACAAGCACGTTCTTAGCCATGACTCAGACACCTGCCTTCTGGTTCAGGAGCGCCTTCACCATTGCCGGCGGAGCGATCTCGTCGAGCGGGAGGCCGCGGCGTGCTGCCACTGCTGCCGGCTCTTCGAGGCGCTTCAGCGCGTCAACGGTCGCGTGAACGATGTTGATGGCGTTGGAGGAACCGAGCGACTTGGAGAGGATGTCGTGGATGCCCACGCACTCCAGTACTGCACGGACCGGACCGCCGGCGATAACACCGGTACCGGCGGAAGCCGGACGCAGCATGACGACGCCTGCGGCGGCTTCACCCTGAACACGGTGCGGGATGGTGCTGCCGATGCGGGGAACGCGGAAGAAGGACTTCTTGGCTTCTTCGACGCCCTTCGCGATTGCGGCAGGAACTTCCTTCGCCTTGCCGTAGCCGACGCCGACCATACCGTTGCCGTCACCGACGACGACGAGGGCGGTGAAGCTGAAGCGACGACCACCCTTGACGACCTTGGAAACACGGTTGATGGTTACGACGCGCTCTACGAACTGGCTCTTTTCGGCTTCGCGGCCACCATCGCGGCCACCACGGCCACCACGGTCGCCACGGCCCTGGCCGCGGTCGCCACGCTCGCCACGACGAGCGCCACCACGGGCGCCGTCAGCGGCAGCAGCAGGCGCAGCGGTCTCAGTTGCCGGAGCAGCTACAGCTTCAGTCACCTGAATGTCCTTTTCGTTATTTTCGGTCACAGTGACAGCCCACCTTCGCGTGCGCCGTCAGCGACGGCGGCGATGCGGCCGTGGTACTTGTTACCACCGCGGTCGAAGACAACTGCTTCGATGCCGGCAGCCTTGGCACGCTCGGCGACGAGCTCGCCAACGCGCTTGGCCTTGGCGGTCTTGTCACCGTCCAATGCACGAAGGTCTGCTTCCAGTGTGGAGGCGCTCGCTACAGTCAGGCCCTGGGTGTCATCGACAACCTGGACGAAAATGTGGCGTGCGGAGCGGTTGACGACCAGACGCGGACGTACAGCCGTTCCGGAGATGCGCTTGCGGATACGAAGCTGGCGGCGGCTGCGCTGGGCAGACTTGCTCTTGTTCGTACGCTTCTTGTTAATTGCGATCGCCATGGTTACTTACCAGCCTTTCCGACCTTGCGGCGGATGACTTCGCCTGCGTAACGGATGCCCTTGCCCTTGTAGGGGTCCGGCTTCCGCAGTTTGCGAATGTTGGCAGCAACCTCGCCGACCTGCTGCTTGGAGATACCTGAAACAGAGAGCTTGGTCGGGGTCTCTACTGCAAAGGTGATGCCGTTCGGTGCCGTGATGTTGACCGGGTGGCTGTAGCCCAGAGCGAACTCCAGGTCAGCACCCCGAGCCTGGACGCGGTAACCAGTACCGACAATCTCAAGCTTCTTCTCGTAGCCTGCGGTGACACCCTGGATCATGTTGGCGATCAGGGTGCGCGTCAGGCCGTGCAGCGAACGGGAGGCGCGCTCGTCGTTCGGGCGGGCGACAGTCAGGGTGCCTTCTTCCAGGGAAACCTCGATCGGGCTGGGCACAGTGTGGCTCAGCTCGCCTTTGGAACCCTTGACGCTGACGACAGAGCCGTCAACCTTGACCTCAACGCCGGCAGGAACGGTGATGGGGAGACGTCCAATACGTGACATTATTCTCTTCCTTTCCCGTTACCAGACGTAAGCGAGGACTTCGCCGCCCACGCCCTTCTTGCCGGCCTGCTTGTCAGTCAAGAGGCCGGAAGAGGTGGACAGGATTGCGACACCCAGGCCACCGAGCACGTGCGGCAGGTTGGTGGACTTTGCGTAAACGCGCAGTCCCGGCTTGGAAATACGACGAACGCCAGCGATTGAACGCTCGCGGTTCGGACCGAACTTGAGCTCGAGGGTCAGCTTCTTGCCAACCTCAGCGTCTTCTTCTTTCCAGGAGGCGATGTAGCCTTCAGCCTTCAGGATGTCGGCAACGCGTGCCTTGAGCTTGCTGTACGGCATAGACACGGAATCGTGGTACGCCGAGTTTGCGTTGCGCAGACGCGTAAGCATGTCTGCGACGGGATCTGTCATTGTCATGGTGGGCTCTTGCCCTTCCTCATAACGGTTTCCGCCGCGCAGTCTTCCGAACAGAATTCGGAACCGGCACGGACGGACCTTTTACGTAGCTAGATTAATCTTCGGTCTTGAACGGGAAGCCAAGTGCCTTGAGCAGCGCGCGGCCTTCGTCGTCGGTCTTGGCAGTGGTCACGACAGTGATGTCCATGCCGCGTACGCGGTCAATGGAATCCTGGTCGATCTCGTGGAACATAACCTGCTCGGTCAGACCGAAGGTGTAGTTGCCGTTGCCGTCGAACTGCTTGCCGCTGAGGCCCCGGAAGTCACGGATACGCGGCAGAGCCAGCGTGACCAGACGGTCCAGGAATTCCCACATGCGGTCCCCACGCAGAGTTGCGTGCGCACCGATCGGCATGCCTTCGCGCAGCTTGAACTGTGCGATCGACTTGCGGGCTTTGGTTACCTGCGGCTTCTGGCCGGTGATCAGGGTCAGATCGCGGACAGCGCCGTCGATCAGCTTGGAGTCCTTGGCGGCATCTCCAACACCCATGTTCACAACGACCTTGACCAGACGGGGAACCTGGTTGACGTTCTCGTACTTGAATTCCTCAACGAGCGTGCTCTTGATGGAATCCGCGTACTTGGTCTTCAGACGAGGAACGATCTTGCTTGCCGGAGTCTCGAGAGTCTCAGTCATTAGATGTCCTTCCCTGAGCTCTTGGCCACGCGGACACGCACTTCGCGCTTCACGCCATCGCGCTCAACGGTCTCGGTGCGGAAACCGACGCGGGTGGGCTTCTTGGTGGAGGGGTCAACCAGAGCCACGTTGGAGATGTGGATTGAAGCCTCAACGACCTCGATGCCACCGGTCTTCGTGCCGCGCTGCGACTGACCGACCTTGGTGTGCTTGGTCACGCGGTTAATACCTTCGACCAACACGCGGTTGGTCTCGGGGAAGACGCGCAGAACCTTGCCCTGCTTGCCCTTGTCGCCGCCGCGCTCAGCCTTGGCGCCAGTGATGACCTGAACCAGGTCACCCTTTTTGATCTTAGCCATGGACTAAAGCACCTCCGGAGCCAGAGAAACGATCTTCATGAACTTCTTATCGCGAAGTTCACGACCAACCGGTCCGAAGATACGGGTACCGCGGGGGTCACCGTCAGCCTTCAGGATCACAGCTGCGTTCTCGTCAAACTTGATATAGGAACCATCCGCACGGCGGCGTTCCTTCTTGGTACGGACGATGACAGCCTTGACGACGTCGCCCTTCTTTACGTTGCCGCCCGGAATTGCGTCCTTGACGGTAGCGACGATAACGTCGCCAATGCCTGCGTAGCGACGGCCAGATCCACCGAGAACGCGAATGGTAAGGATTTCCTTAGCACCCGTGTTGTCGGCGACCTTGAGTCGCGACTCCTGCTGAATCACTATTTACTCCTTGCGTCGCGCTGGTTCTCAGACCGAAAATCTTCCTACGGAATGAGCCTTGCGGAACGGTTGATCGGGGTGTCTCTTGACCTGCCTGGATTTTGCCAGACCAGGCCTAAACTCCCGTGCCAAAAACATTTGCTTCCCAGGCTGGTCCCGACAAGTCGGGGCGCAAGGGGGCACTATGCCGTGGCACGATTGTTTACGAGGTAAATGACGGCGCACAGAGGGCGCCATACAAACTCAAAATCCTAGCACGTTTCGGGCGTATCCCCGCATCGCGGCGGGGCAGCGTGCCGGGCCTTGGGGTGGTTCCCGGAAACAGGGAAACCCCCGCTCCCAGACGGGAACGGGGGTTTCTCAAGCATCAACGTGCAGCGGGCTGCAGGTGTTACTTGGCCTTCTCGAGGATCTCCACCAGACGCCACCGCTTGGTAGCGGAGAGCGGGCGGGTCTCGGCGAGGAGTACGAGGTCGCCGATGCCGGCGCTGTTCTCTTCGTCGTGAGCCTTGATCTTCGTGTTGCGGCGAAGGACCTTGCCGTAGAGGGCGTGCTTCACACGGTCCTCGACCTGGACAACGATGGTCTTTTCCATCTTGTCCGAGACCACGTAGCCGCGCTTCGTCTTACGGTCACCGCGCTCGTCAGCCGTAGCTGCGCCGGAAACAGTTTCCGTCACGTTCTCGTCCTTTTCACTCACTTGGTGTCCTCCTCAGTCTCAACCGTTTCAGCCTTGTCGGCCTTCTTGGTTGCAGCCTTCTTGGACTTCTTTTCTTCCTTGGCTTCCACAACCGGTGCGGCAACCTCGGCACGAATGCCCAGCTCGCGCTCACGGAGAACGGTGTAGATGCGGGCGATGTCCTTCTTTACCGCGCGCAGACGACCGTGGTTCTCCAGCTGACCGGTGGCGGACTGGAAACGCAGGTTGAACAGCTCTTCCTTGGCCTTACGGAGTTCCTCAACGAGTCGCTCGTTGTCGAAACCGTCCAGCTGTGCGGATGCAAGTTCCTTGGATCCTACTGACATTTCTATTCACCACCTTCGCGACGCAGAATGCGTGCCTTCAACGGGAGCTTGTGGATCGCCAGGCGCAGTGCCTCGCGGGCCGTTTCTTCATCGACCCCGGAGATCTCGAAGAGAACCCGGCCCGGCTTGACGTTTGAGACCCACCATTCCGGAGAACCCTTACCGGAACCCATACGGGTTTCGGCCGGCTTCTTCGTCAGCGGACGGTCCGGGTAGATGTTGATCCAGACCTTGCCGCCACGCTTGATGTGGCGTGTCATCGCGATACGGGCAGATTCGATCTGACGGTTGGTGACGTATGCCGGGCTCAGAGCCTGGATACCCCACTCACCGAAGGAGACCTTCGTGCCGCCCGTTGCAGCGCCGGAACGACCCGGGTGGTGCTGCTTACGGTGCTTGACTCGACGTGGGATAAGCATTTAAGCTTGTCCTCCTTCTGCTGGCTGCGCCGCACCTGCGGTAGCGGCTTCGACAGCCGGAGCTTCGGCAGCAGCGGGTGCAGCCTCGGCCGGGCGGTCGGTACGACGACGGCGGTCACCACGGTCAGCGCCACCCGGGCGGCCCGGGCGGTCGCTGGCACCACGGCCGCGGGACGGAGCAGCAGCTGCCTGCTGAGCCAGTTCCTTGGCGGTGACGTCACCCTTGTAGATCCAGACCTTCACGCCAATGCGGCCGAAGGTGGTCTTGGCCTCGTAGAAGCCGTAGTCGATGTTCGCGCGGAGGGTGTGCAGGGGCACACGGCCTTCGCGGTAGAACTCCGAGCGGGACATTTCTGCGCCGCCCAGTCGACCCGAGCAAGCGATCCGGATGCCCTTGGCACCGGCACGCTGTGCGGACTGCATGGCCTTCTTCATCGCACGGCGGAACGCCACGCGGGAAGTCAGCTGCTCAGCAACGCCCTGGGCAACAAGCTGAGCTTCCATCTCGGGGTTCTTGACCTCGAGGATGTTCAGCTGGACCTGCTTGCCCGTGAGCTTTTCGAGCTCGCCGCGGATGCGGTCTGCTTCTGCGCCGCGGCGGCCGATGACGATGCCCGGACGTGCAGTGTGGATATCCACACGGACACGGTCGCGGGTGCGCTCGATTTCGACCTTGGCGATACCGGCGCGCTCCATGCCCGTGGACATGAGCTGGCGGATACGGATGTCTTCGCGGACGAAGTCCTTGTACCGCTGGCCGGGCTTGGTGCTGTCAGCAAACCAGTGCGATACGTGATCGGTGGTGATGCCGAGTCGGAACCCGTGCGGGTTAACTTTCTGTCCCACTTAGCGAGCCTCCTCTTTCTCCGGGGTAGCGACTACCACGGTGATGTGGCTCGTGCGCTTCTTGATCTGAAATGCACGACCCTGGGCACGCGGCTGGAACCGCTTCATGGTCGGGCCTTCATCAACAAACGCTTCGCTGATGATGAGGTCACCTTCGTCAAACGCCACGCCGTCGCGGTCCGCGAGGACCCGTGCGTTGGAGATTGCCGACTGAACTACCTTGAATACCGGCTCCGAAGCTGCCTGGGGGGCAAACTTCAGAATTGCCAGAGCCTCATTCGCTTGCTTACCACGAACAAGGTTGACGACGCGCCGGGCCTTCATAGGCGTTACGCGGATATGACGCGCAATTGCCTTGGCTTCCATTGCTTTCCTTCTCTCGTCTATGACGTAAGTGCAGGCGCCTAGCGGCGCTTGCCCTTACGGTCGTCCTTGACATGGCCGCGGAATGTCCGCGTTTGAGCGAATTCGCCGAGCTTGTGCCCGACCATCGACTCGGTGACAAACACCGGGATGTGCTTGCGTCCGTCGTGTACGGCGATCGTGTGCCCGAGCATGTCGGGGATGATCATCGAACGGCGGGACCAGGTCTTGATAACGTTCTTGGTGCCCTTTTCGTTTTCCCTTGCAACCTTCACAAAGAGGTGCTGGTCAACGAAAGGACCTTTTTTCAGGCTGCGTGGCATGTGTCCAGGCTCCTATCGCTTGTTCTTGCCAGTACGACGGCGACGAACAATAAGCTTGTCGCTCTCTTTGTTGGGACGGCGGGTGCGGCCTTCGCGCTTACCGTTCGGGTTGACGGGGTGACGTCCACCGGACGTCTTACCCTCGCCACCACCGTGGGGGTGGTCAACCGGGTTCATGGCGACACCACGGACGGTCGGGCGAACGCCCTTCCAGCGCATGCGGCCGGCCTTACCCCAGTTGATGTTCGACTGCTCGGCGTTGCCGACCTCGCCGACGGTTGCGCGGCAGCGCACGTCAACGTTGCGGATTTCGCCGGAAGGCAGACGCAGCTGGGCGAAACGGCCTTCCTTAGCAACGAGCTGGATCGATGCGCCGGCGGAGCGGCCCATCTTGGCGCCGCCACCCGGACGCAGTTCGACTGCGTGGATAACGGTACCGACCGGGATGTTGCGCAGCGGCAGGTTGTTGCCAGGCTTGATGTCAGCCGTGGCACCTGCTTCTACGGTGTCACCCTGGGCCAGCTTGTTCGGGGCAATGATGTAACGCTTGGTGCCATCAATGTAGTGCAGGAGTGCGATGCGAGCCGTGCGGTTCGGATCGTACTCGATCTCGGCAACGCGGGCGTTGACGCCGTCTTTGTCGTGGCGACGGAAGTCGATCAGACGGTACTGGCGCTTGTGGCCACCACCCTTGTGGCGGGTCGTGATCTTGCCGGTGTTGTTACGGCCGCCCTTTTTCGGGAGGGGACGTACCAACGACTTTTCCGGCGTCGACCGCGTGATTTCAGTGAAGTCCGCTACGCTCGAGCCGCGACGGCCCGGGGTAGTCGGCTTATATTTACGGATTCCCATAATTTATTTCCTCGTTAAAGTGGTCTCCGCTACGAGAGCGGACCGCCGAAGATGTCGATAGTGCCTTCTTTGAGGCTCACAATTGCACGCTTGGTGTTCTTGCGGGTACCCCATCCGAATTTGGTGCGCTTGCGCTTACCGGCACGGTTGATGGTGTTGATCGAGTCGACCTTGACGGAGAAGATTTTCTCCACGGCCAGCTTGATCTCGGTCTTGTTCGAGCGGGGGTCCACCAGGAAGGTGTACTTGCCCTCATCGATCAGGCCGTAGCTCTTTTCCGAGACGACGGGTGCAAGCACGACGTCGCGCGGGTCTTTGATGGTGGCTGCACTCACTTGGCATCCTCCCCGTTCTTTGCCACTGCCCGGTCAGCAACGAATGCTTCGTAGGCAGCCTTGGTGAAGACAACGTCATCGGAAACGAGAACGTCGTAGGTGTTCAGCTGGTCTGCGTACAGAACGTGAACATCCGTGAGGTTGCGCACGGAAAGTGCGGCAACATCGTTGGCGCGCTCGATGACGACGAGCAGGTTCTTGCGCTCGGAGACACCTCGCAGAGTTGCCAGTGCGGCGCTGGAGGACGGCTTGGTGCCGGCAACCAGTTCAGCAATGACGTGGATGCGGCCGTTGCGTGCGCGGTCAGAGAGTGCGCCGCGCAGTGCAGCAGCAATCATCTTCTTGGGGGTGCGCTGGCTGTAGTCACGCGGCGTGGGGCCGTGGACAACGCCACCACCGGTCATGTGAGGAGCACGGATTGAACCCTGACGGGCGCGGCCGGTGCCCTTCTGCTTGAACGGCTTGCGACCTGCGCCGGAAACCTCGGCGCGGGTCTTGGTCTTGTGGGTACCCTGGCGAGCAGCAGCGAGCTGGGCAACGACGACCTGGTGCAGCAGCGGCACGTTGGTCTGTACGTCGAAGATCTCTGCAGGCAGGTCAACCTTGACAGTGCTAGTCATTGAACTAGGCTCCCTTCACGGCGGTGCGTACGAGTACGACCTGGCCGCGGGCGCCGGGGACGGCGCCCTTGATCAGGAGCAGCGACTTCTCGACGTCAACCGCGTGAACCGTGAGGTTCAGCGTGGTGTGACGCACGGCGCCCATGCGGCCGGCCATTTTCATGCCCTTGAAGACGCGGCTCGGGGTGGATGCGCCACCGATTGAACCGGGCTTACGGTGGTTCTTGTGTGCACCGTGGGAAGCTCCAACGCCGTGGAAGCCGTGACGCTTCATAACACCGGCGAAGCCCTTACCCTTGGTGGTGCCAACGACGTCGATCTTCTGGCCGGCCTCGAAGAGCTCAACTGAAAGCTCCTGGCCCAGCTCGTAAGAGTCAGCATCTGCGGTACGCAGTTCGACGACGTGGCGGCGAGGCGTGACGCCCGCCTTTTCAAAGTGACCAGCCAGCGGCTTGGTGACCTTGCGGGGATCGATCTGGCCGTAGCCGATCTGAACGGCGACATAGCCATCAGTGGCTGCATTGCGCAGCTGGGTGATGACGTTTGAGTCTGCCTGGACCACAGTGACGGGGATGAGCTTGTTGTTCTCGTCCCAGACCTGGGTCATGCCGAGCTTCGTGCCCAGCAGGCCCTTTACGTTACGGGTTGCGGTCATAGTCTCTCAGCACCTCCCTACAGCTTGATTTCGATGTTCACGTCGGCCGGCAGGTCGAGACGCATGAGCGAATCAACAGCCTTGGGCGTGGGGTCGATGATGTCGATCAGACGCTTGTGAGTCCGCATTTCGAAGTGCTCACGGCTGTCCTTGTACTTGTGCGGAGAGCGGATGACGCAGTAGATGTTCTTCTCCGTCGGCAGCGGCACAGGGCCAACTACCGTGGCGCCTGCGCGCGTGACCGTCTCAACGATCTTCCGTGCTGAAGAGTCAATGACCTCGTGGTCATATGACTTCAGCCGGATGCGGATTTTTTGTCCCGCCATGTCGCCTGACTCTCTTTCAGTTAGTGCTGCTCCAGTGAGGGCTGCTCTGTTTACTTTCGTGTTGCATGTGGCTGCCGAGGCAATTGAAGTCGTAACTACCACCCGCCGCACAAGCTGAATCCGGAAAGATCCGGGTTCCTCAACCTGCCGACGTAACCGACCCCCGCGGTCGGGCGTGTCGCGCTATTCACGCAAACTCGCCCGCAGTTCCATGGGGAGTGGGTTATGTTTGGTCTCCCACCTGGACCCTGACACCCGGCATTATCCGGATCGGGACGCGAAGGAGCGCTTGAACAACTCATCTAGTATGCCGGAATTTACGGGCAGAAGCGAATCAAGGCCCGCGGGACAGGCGTGTGCGCGTCCTGCGACGGGACGTCACCAACTCATTGCCTTCGACAACCGTGGAATGGATGATGAGGACATGACTGTGCAGGATGCTGTAGCAGTTCAGGCCCTCGCCGAGCGCCTGAGCCCCGAGTTCCAGCTGGGCGTGGCCTCGGCCGCCTTCCAGATCGAAGGCGCCCTCTCGGCCGGCGGCCGCGGCCCTTCAGGGTGGGACGCGTTTGCCGAGAAACCGGGCAGCATCATGGACGGGCACTCCCCCGCCGTCGCCTGCGACCACTACAACCGGGCCCCCGAAGACGTCGAACTGATGCGGTCCCTTGGCATCGACTCCTACCGTTTCTCCATTTCGTGGCCGCGGATCCAGCCCGATGGCAGCGGGCCGTTCAACAGCGACGGCCTCGACTTCTACGACCGGCTGATCGACCAGCTGCTCGCGGCCGGCATCTCCCCCATGGCAACCCTGTACCACTGGGACACCCCGTTGCCGCTGGAACACCGCGGGGGCTGGCTCAACCGCGCCACAGCCGAACGCTTCGCCGAGTACAGTGCCGCCGCCGGCAAACGGTTCGGTGACCGCGTATCCCAGTGGGTGACGCTGAACGAACCCGTCTCCGTCACGCTCAACGGCTACGCCCTGGGGCTCCACGCCCCGGGCCGCGACCTGCTCTTCGATGCCCTGCCCTCGGTCCATCACCAACTCCTGGGGCACGGGCTGGCCGTGCAGGCGCTGCGCGCCGAGGCCGTCACCGGCACCGTGGGCGTCACCAACCTGCACTCACCTGTCCGGCCCGCGTCCGGCTCCGTGACAGACAGGTTCCTGGCACACCTTTTCGACCTGGTCCTGAACCGGGTCTACGCGGACCCGATCCTCCTGGGCAGCTACCCCAAGCCGCCGCTACTTGCCCGGCCCTGGTTCCGCTCGCTGGGGAAGATCTCCGACGCGGACCTGGCAAATATCCACCAGCCGCTGGATTTCTACGGACTGAACTACTACTACCCGGTCAAGGTGGCCACCGGGCACGGCAACGGCGACAGCCCCGGGGGCGCCTCCGAGTCAATGCTCAAGATGCCGTTCCATTTGGCCGGGTTCCCGGAATACGCCACCACGGGGTTCGGCTGGCCGGTGGCTCCGGACCATCTGGGTGTCCTGCTCCGCGAGCTGAAGGACAGGTACGGGAATGCCCTGCCGCCGCTCTACATCACCGAGAGCGGGGCCAGCTTCCCCGAGCCGGAGCACGTCTCGGGACCCATCGCCGACGCCGAACGGATCAGCTACCTGGCGGCCCACCTGGGCACGGCCCTCGATGCGACGGCACCCGGCGGCATCGCCGAGGACGTCGAACTGCTGGGCTACTACGTCTGGACCCTGATGGACAACTTCGAGTGGGCGGCCGGCTACTCGCAGCGCTTCGGCCTGGTGCACGTGGACTTCGACACGCAGGTGCGCACGCCCAAGGACTCCTACTACTGGTACCAGGCCCTCAGCCGGGCCCGGAAGAGTTAGCCGGGCGCGCGCCTACTGGTTCTTATTCGCCCGGTTGATGCGCTTGGCGCGCTCGATCTCGTTGCGGAAATGCCTCTTCGCCCAGAAGAACGCCACCACGACGGCGATAACCACCAACAGGAAGATAAACCAGCCCATTGTGAGCTCCCTTCGTTGGGAGCAACGATATCAGCAGGAGGCTAAATCCATTCCTTAGCTAAAAGAGGGCAAAGAACAGCCCCGCTGCGACGGCAACGGGGCTGTTCCTCACTTCACGGCTGGCCGTCAGGCGGCCAGTCCGGTCAGCAGGTAATGCGGATGATCAAGTATTACTTGAGGATCTTGGTGACGCGTCCCGAACCAACGGTGCGGCCGCCTTCGCGGATAGCGAAGCCGAGGCCCTCTTCCATGGCGATGGGCTGGATGAGCGCAACGGTCATCTCAGTGTTGTCGCCAGGCATAACCATTTCCGTGCCTTCCGGCAGGGTGATAACGCCGGTTACGTCCGTGGTGCGGAAGTAGAACTGCGGGCGGTAGTTGGAGTAGAACGGGTTGTGACGTCCGCCTTCGTCCTTGGAGAGGATGTAGACGTTAGCCTCGAAGTCGGTGTGCGGGGTGATGGAACCCGGCTTGACGACAACCTGGCCGCGCTCTACGTCATCACGCTTCAGACCGCGAAGCAGGAGGCCACAGTTCTCGCCGGCCCATGCCTCGTCGAGCTGCTTGTGGAACATCTCGATACCGGTAACCGTGGTCTTCTGGACCGGGCGGATGCCGACGATCTCGACCTCGGAGTTGATGGCGAGGGTTCCACGCTCGGCGCGGCCCGTAACAACGGTGCCACGGCCGGTGATCGTGAAGACATCTTCGATCGGCATCAGGAACGGCTTGTCGCGGTCACGTACCGGGTCCGGCACGGAGTTGTCGACAGCTTCCATGAGGTCCTCGACGGACTTGACCCAAACCGGGTCGCCTTCGAGAGCCTTCAGACCGGAAACGCGAACAACCGGAGCCTCATCGCCATCGAAGCCCTGAGCCGAAAGCAGCTCGCGAACTTCCATTTCGACGAGGTCGAGGAGCTCTTCGTCATCGACCATGTCCGACTTGTTCAGCGCAACCAGCAGGTAGGGAACGCCAACCTGGCGGGCGAGCAGGACGTGCTCGCGGGTCTGAGCCATCGGGCCGTCAGTGGCGGCAACCACGAGGATTGCACCGTCCATCTGTGCAGCGCCGGTGATCATGTTCTTGATGTAGTCAGCGTGACCCGGGGCGTCTACGTGTGCGTAGTGGCGCTTCTCGGTCTGGTACTCAACGTGGGAGATGTTGATGGTAATGCCGCGCTGACGCTCTTCGGGAGCAGAGTCAATAGACGCGAAGTCGCGCTGCTCGTTGAGTGTCGGGTACTTGTCGTACAGCACCTTGGAAATCGCGGCCGTCAGCGTCGTCTTACCGTGGTCAACGTGACCAATGGTGCCGATGTTGACGTGCGGCTTAGTCCGCTCGAACTTTGCCTTTGCCACAGGTTCCTCCTAGAACGTTTTCAAATGACTTACCCTTCGACCGCGCTTGTCGCGGCGAAACTTCAGTAAGTCTACTTGGGGGGCTTTGGATTGATGAAATTGCAGATTCAGGAACTAATACTAGTCCCTCGAGCCTGTCGGTGCAGATGGCCGGTCCACGCTTGACCGGAAAAGCGGCTGACCGGAACCGGCCACCTGCACCGGGTGAATTTCCGGAACCGGAAACGCACCCGAGTTTGCTGCGTTGAACAGTCCGGAGACTACTCGCCGCGGTTCTTCTGGATGATCTCGTCGGCATATGCCTTCGGGACCTCGGCGTAGCTGTGGAACGTCATGGAGTACACAGCGCGGCCCTGGGTCTTCGAGCGCAGGTCACCGATGTAGCCGAACATGCCGGACAGCGGGACGTGCGCGCGGATGACCTTGACGCCCTGGGCATCTTCCATGGACTGCATCTGGCCACGGCGGGAGTTGAGGTCACCGATAACTTCACCCATGTATTCCTCAGGGGTGCGGACCTCGACATCCATCAGCGGTTCGAGCAGGACAGGGTTCGCCTTGCGTGCGGCTTCCTTGAAAGCCATACGGCCGGCGATCTTGAACGCCATTTCCGAGGAGTCAACATCGTGGTACGCGCCGTCGATCAGCGTGGCCTTGATGCCGACAACCGGGTAACCGGCGAGGACGCCGTCGTTCAGCGCACTCTGGATACCAGCGTCAACCGAGGGGATGTATTCGCGCGGAATACGGCCACCGGTGACCTTGTTCGAGAACTCGTACATCTCGCCCTCGGACGTGTCCAGCGGCTCGATCGCGATCTGGATCTTTGCGAACTGGCCGGAACCACCGGTCTGCTTCTTGTGCGTGTAGTCGTGACGCTCTACAGCCTTCTTGATGGTTTCGCGGTAAGCAACCTGCGGCTTGCCAACGTTGGCCTCGACCTTGAATTCGCGGCGCATGCGGTCCACCAGGATGTCCAGGTGGAGCTCGCCCATGCCGGCGATGATGGTCTGGCCCGTGTCTTCGTTGAGGGAGACCTGGAAGGTCGGGTCCTCAGCGGAGAGCTTCTGGATGGCCGTGGAGAGCTTCTCCTGGTCACCCTTGGTGTTCGGCTCGATCGCCACCGAGATCACGGGCTCCGGGAAGCTCATGGATTCAAGGACGATCTGGTTGCCGGAGTCGCACAGCGTGTCTCCCGTAGTGGTGTCCTTGAGGCCGATCGCTGCGTAGATGTGGCCGGCGGTAGCGCCTTCAACGGGCATTTCCTTGTTGGCGTGCATCTGGAACAGCTTGCCGATCCGCTCCTTCTTGCCCTTGGTGGAGTTGACCACCTGCGAGCCTGCTTCCACGTGACCGGAGTACACGCGGATGAAGGTGAGCTGACCGAAGAAGGGGTGGGTCGCAATCTTGAACGCCAGGGCCGAGAACGGCTCCTCGGAAGAAGGCTTGCGCGTCAGTTCCTTCTCTTCGTCGCGGGGATCGTGACCGATCATCGGCGGGACGTCGAGCGGGTTCGGCAGGTAATCGACAACGGCGTCAAGCATCGGCTGGACGCCGCGGTTCTTGAATGCGGAGCCGCAGAAGACCGGGTAAAGCTCGGAGTTGATCGTCATCTTGCGGATGCCGGCCTTGAGCTCGTCGGTGGTGATTTCTTCGCCTTCGAGGTACTTCTCCATGAGCTCTTCGGAGGACTCGGCAACGGTCTCAACGAGCGTTGCGCGGTACTCTTCGGCCTTGGCCTGGAGGTCAGCCGGGATCTCCTGGATCTCGTACTTGGCGCCCATGGTGACGTCACCCTTGGAGTCGCCGGGCCACACCAGTGCACGCATGTAAAGCAGGTCGACGACGCCGATGAAGTCGTTCTCGGCGCCGATCGGCAGCTGCATGACGAGCGGCTTGGCACCGAGGCGGCTGATGATGGTGTCGACGGTGAAGTAGAAGTCAGCGCCGAGCTTGTCCATCTTGTTGACGAAGCAGATGCGCGGGACGTTGTACTTGTCAGCCTGGCGCCAGACAGTCTCAGACTGCGGCTCCACGCCTTCCTTGCCATCGAACACGGCAACTGCACCGTCGAGGACGCGCAAGGAGCGCTCCACCTCAACCGTGAAGTCAACGTGGCCGGGGGTGTCGATGATGTTGATCTGGTTGTTTTCCCAGAAGCAGGTCACGGCGGCAGACGTGATGGTGATGCCGCGTTCCTTTTCCTGTTCCATCCAGTCAGTGGTCGACGCGCCGTCGTGCGTTTCGCCGATCTTGTGGTTCACACCCGTGTAGAACAGGATGCGCTCGGTAGTAGTGGTCTTGCCGGCATCAATGTGGGCCATGATGCCGATGTTGCGGACCTTGCTAAGGTCGGTAAGCACGTCCTGTGCCACGGTGTCTCCCTTTCGGATGGACTGCACGTCCGCCGCCGGCTCGGTTGAGCCGGCGGCGTTCGGGAAGTATTACCAGCGGTAGTGGGCGAAGGCCTTGTTGGACTCGGCCATCTTGTGCGTGTCTTCGCGACGCTTCACAGCGGCACCGAGACCGTTGGAGGCATCCAGGATTTCGTTCTGGAGGCGCTCGGTCATGGTCTTCTCGCGGCGAGCCTTGGAGTAGCCGACCAGCCAGCGGAGGGCGAGGGCGGTGGAACGGCCCGGCTTAACCTCAACCGGAACCTGGTAGGTTGCGCCACCGACACGGCGGGAGCGGACCTCGAGGGAAGGCTTGACGTTCTCCATGGCCTTCTTGAGGGCTGCAACGGGGTCGCCGCCGGACTTGGCACGGGCACCTTCGAGGGCACCGTAAACGATGCGCTCTGCGGTGGACTTCTTGCCGTCAACCAGCACCTTGTTGATCAGCTGCGTGACCAGCGGTGAGCCGTAAACGGGATCTAGAACTAGCGGCCGCTTGGGGGCCGGACCCTTGCGAGGCATATTACTTCTTCTCCATCTTTGCGCCGTAGCGGCTACGAGCCTGCTTACGGTTCTTGACACCCTGGGTATCGAGGGCACCACGGACGATCTTGTAGCGGACACCCGGAAGGTCCTTAACACGGCCGCCACGGACGAGCACAATGGAGTGCTCCTGGAGGTTGTGGCCTACACCGGGGATGTAAGCGGTGACCTCAACGCCACCGTTGAGGCGCACACGTGCAACCTTACGAAGGGCCGAGTTCGGCTTCTTCGGGGTGGTGGTGTAGACGCGGGTGCAAACACCGCGGCGCATGGGGCTGCCGTTAAGCGCGGGAGCCTTGGTCTTTTTGACCTTAGGCGTGCGGCCCTTGCGGACCAGCTGGTTAATCGTAGGCACTCTCGTGTTCTCCGTTTTATCCGGAGCGGCCGTTGGCGGCCGCTCTCTCGTCGCTGCGCCCCGCCGCTCGAGCTGTGAACTTCAAGAGGAGCTGAGGCGAAGCCTTAATAGTCGGACCGCATGCGGGGACCGCGGGACTTCCATCCCGAAGTGCCCCTAGGCATGCGAAAATGTGGCATACGTTGCACAAGAACCCTGCAAACCGGAAACGTCGTCCTGGTTGAACCTTTCGGCTGCAACCGGCGCACTCATCCACTGCCACAATAACAATTAGTTACAAGTCTAACACGGCCGGCTCCCAGCCCTTAATCGGCGCGGCACCGGGCCGGCCCGCCGTCGTACCTTAAACAGCAACGCGGGGTCACCTCGCGCCCAATCCAAGGTTCGGATTGGGCCGTAAGTGACCCCGCGTTGCTTGTAAGGGCAGGGCGGCAGGGTCCCTACGTGGCGCGGAACGCGACACGAAAGGGCCCGCCCTGCCCGTTAGCGGAAGTCGCTGCCCAGATCGTAGTCATCCAGCGGGATGGCGTGGAACTCAGGAGCTCCGTCGCCGCCCAGGGAATCGTAGGAGAAGTCGCTGAATGCGCTGGGGCCGGTGAACAGGTTGGCCTTTGCTTCTTCAGTCGGCTCTACCGTGACCTCGGTGTAGCGCGGGAGACCCGTGCCGGCCGGGATCAGCTTACCGATGATGACGTTTTCCTTGAGGCCCAGCAGCGGATCGCTCTTGCCTTCCATGGCCGCCTGCGTCAGGACGCGGGTGGTCTCCTGGAAGGAAGCTGCGGACAGCCAGGACTCGGTGGCCAGGGACGCCTTGGTGATGCCCATGAGCTCGGGACGGCCGGATGCCGGCGTCTTGCCCTCGGATACAACCCTGCGGTTGGCCTCTTCGAAGCGGCTGCGTTCGGCGAGCTCGCCGGGCAACAGATCCGATTCGCCGGACTCAATGACCGTGACGCGGCGCAGCATCTGGCGGACGATAACCTCGACGTGCTTGTCGTGGATACCGATGCCCTGGCTGCGGTACACGCCCTGGACTTCGTCAACCAGGAACTTCTGCGCGGCACGGGGGCCCATGATACGCAGAACCTGCTTGGGGTCGACCGGACCGTTGATGAGCTTCTGGCCGACGCTGACGTGATCGCCGTCTTCGATGAGAAGACGTGAACGGCGCAGCACCGGGTAAGCGATCTCTTCAGATCCGTCATCCGGGGTGATGACCAGGCGCATCTGGCGCTCGGACTCTTCGATGGTGATGCGGCCGGCTGCTTCAGCAATCGGTGCGACACCCTTCGGAGTACGTGCTTCGAAGAGCTCCTGGATACGGGGCAGACCCTGGGTGATGTCGTCGCCACCGCTGGAGGAAACAGCACCACCGGTGTGGAACGTACGCATGGTCAGCTGGGTGCCCGGCTCACCGATGGACTGCGCGGCGATGATGCCCACGGCCTCACCGATGTCGACGGTCTTGCCCGTGGCCAGCGAACGGCCGTAGCACAGGGCGCAGGTGCCGACGCTGGACTCACAGGTGAGTACGGAGCGGACCTTGACCTCGGTGATGCCGGCTGCGAACAGTTCGGCAATGACGACGTCGCCGCAGTCGGTGCCGCCTGCTGCCAGGACCTTGCCCTTGGAGTCAACGACATCCACGGCCAGGGTGCGGGCGTACGCGCTGTTCTCGACGTTCTCGTCGAGGACCAGCTCGCCGTTGGCGTCAGCCACGGCGATCGCCGTCATGAGGCCGCGCTCGGTGCCGCAGTCCTCTTCACGGACGATGACGTCCTGCGAGACGTCCACCAGACGGCGGGTCAGGTAACCCGAGTTGGCGGTACGCAGCGCGGTGTCGGCGAGACCCTTACGGGCGCCGTGAGTGGCGATGAAGTATTCCAGCACCGACAGGCCCTCGCGGTAGGAGGACTTGATCGGACGCGGGATGATCTCACCCTTAGGGTTGGCCACCAGGCCACGGATACCCGCGATCTGACGGACCTGCATCCAGTTACCACGGGCACCGGAGGACACCATGCGGTTGATCGTGTTCATCGGGGACAGGCTGTCACGCATCGCCTGGGCGATCTCGTTCGTTGCCTTGTTCCAGATCTCGATCAGTTCCTGGCGACGCTCGTCGTCGTCGATCAGGCCCTTGTCGTACTGGCCCTGGATCTTGGCGGCCATGGTCTCGTAACCGGCGAGGATCCGCGGCTTGTCCTTGGGCACCTCGATGTCGGAGATGGCGACGGTGACGCCGGACCGGGTGGCCCAGTAGAAACCGGCATCCTTCAGGTTGTCCAGCGTTGCCGCCGTGATCACCTTCGGGTAGCGCTCGGCGAGATCGTTGACGATCGTGGACAGTTCGCCCTTGTCCGCAACGTTCTCAACCCACGGGTAGTCCTCGGGCAGGGTCTCGTTGAAGAGGACCTGGCCCAGGGAGGTCTGGACGAGCACGGTCTGACCGGGCTCGTAGCCCTCCGGAGCTTCCCAGCCGGCGTAAGGAACAAAGCCCTCGAGACGGATCTTGACCTGGGAGTTCAGGTGCAGCTCGTGCAGGTCGTAGGCCATGATGGCTTCCGACACCGAGGAGAAGATCCGGCCTTCGCCAGCTGAACCGACACGCTTGGTGGTCAGGTGGTAGAGGCCGATGATCATATCCTGCGAAGGCAGGGTCACCGGGCGGCCGTCGGAGGGCTTCAGGATGTTGTTCGAGGACAGCATCAGGATGCGCGCCTCAGCCTGGGCTTCGGGGCTCAGCGGCAGGTGAACTGCCATCTGGTCGCCGTCGAAGTCGGCGTTGAAGGCGCCACAAACCAGCGGGTGAAGCTGGATTGCCTTACCTTCAACAAGCTGCGGTTCGAACGCCTGGATGCCGAGACGGTGCAGGGTGGGTGCACGGTTCAGCAGCACGGGGTGCTCGGTGATGATCTCTTCGAGGACATCCCAGACCTGCGGGCGGTAACGCTCAACCATCCGCTTGGCCGACTTGATGTTCTGGGCGTGGTTGAGGTCAACCAGGCGCTTCATCACGAACGGCTTGAAGAGCTCCAGTGCCATCTGCTTCGGCAGGCCACACTGGTGCAGCTTCAGCTGCGGGCCCACGACGATGACGGAACGGCCGGAGTAGTCGACGCGCTTACCCAGGAGGTTCTGCCGGAAACGACCCTGCTTGCCCTTGAGCATGTCGCTCAGGGACTTCAGCGGACGGTTGCCCGGTCCGGTGACCGGACGGCCGCGGCGGCCGTTGTCGAAGAGGCTGTCAACGGCTTCCTGAAGCATCCGCTTCTCGTTGTTGACGATGATCTCCGGAGCACCGAGGTCAAGCAGTCGCTTGAGTCGGTTGTTGCGGTTGATCACGCGGCGGTAGAGGTCGTTGAGGTCGGAGGTCGCGAAGCGGCCACCGTCCAGCTGGACCATTGGGCGCAGTTCCGGCGGGATCACCGGGACGGCGTCCAGCACCATGCCGAGCGGGCTGTTGTTGGTGGTCAGGAACGCGTTAACCACCTTGAGCCGCTTCAGGGCGCGGGTCTTGCGCTGGCCCTTGCCGTTGGCGATGATGTCGCGCAACATGTCCGACTCGGCCTGCATGTCGAAGTTCTCAAGACGCTTCTTGATGGCCTCGGCACCCATGGAGCCTTCGAAGTACATGCCGTAGCGGTCGCGCAATTCGCGGTACAGGCCTTCGTCACCCTCGAGGTCTGCGACCTTCAGGTTCTTGAAGCGGTCCCAGACCTGCTCGAGGCGCTCGATTTCAGCGTCCGCGCGCTTGCGGACGTTAGCCATCTGGCGGTCAGCGGAGTCGCGGGCCTTCTTCTTGTCGGCAGCCTTGGCGCCTTCGCCTTCGAGACGGGCAATCTCGTTCTCAAGGTCACGGGCGATCGTGGCGATGTCGGAGTCGCGGTTGTCGATCAGCTGCTTCTTCTCGATGTCGTGCTCAACCTGGAGGTTGGGCAGTTCTTCGTGGCGGCTGTCGGCGTCGACGCTCGTGATCATGTAGGCAGCGAAGTAGATGACCTTTTCGAGGTCCTTCGGCGCCAGGTCAAGGAGGTAGCCCAAACGGGACGGAACACCCTTGAAGTACCAGATGTGCGTGACCGGGGCGGCCAGCTCGATGTGGCCCATGCGCTCGCGGCGGACCTTTGCACGGGTGACCTCAACGCCACACCGCTCGCAGATGATGCCCTTGAAGCGCACGCGCTTGTACTTACCGCAGTAGCACTCCCAGTCGCGGGACGGGCCGAAGATCTTCTCGCAGAAGAGGCCGTCCTTCTCAGGCTTGAGCGTGCGGTAGTTGATGGTTTCCGGCTTCTTAACCTCGCCGTAAGACCAGCCACGGATGTCTTCCGCGGTGGCGAGGCCGATCTGCATGAGGCCGAAGGAGGATTCGCTGGACATATGGTCCCTGTTCTCTCTTGTTCTCTAAATTCTGAAGTCTTGGGTTACGGGAAGAGGGAGGAGAAGTCCGACGGCGGGCGGTGGCCCGCCGTCGAACTCCGCCTGCTAGACCTCTTCTACGGAACTGGGCTCTGCACGAGACAGATCGATGCCCAGTTCTTCCGCAGCCGTGAAGACTGCGTCATCAGAGTCACGCATTTCAATTGTGGTTCCGTCCGTCGAAAGAACTTCCACGTTCAGGCACAGCGACTGCATTTCCTTGATCAAGACCTTGAAGGACTCAGGAACGCCCGGCTCGGGGATGTTCTCGCCCTTGACGATGGCTTCGTAGACCTTCACGCGACCGTGGATATCATCCGACTTGATCGTGAGGAGCTCCTGGAGCGTGTAGGCGGCGCCGTAAGCTTCGAGCGCCCACACTTCCATTTCGCCGAAGCGCTGGCCACCGAACTGTGCCTTACCACCCAGCGGCTGCTGCGTGATCATGGAGTACGGGCCGGTGGAGCGCGCGTGGATCTTGTCGTCCACCAGGTGGTGGAGCTTCAGGATGTACATGTAGCCGACCGAGATCGGATCCGGGAACGGCTCGCCGGAGCGGCCGTCGAACAGGCGGGTCTTGCCCGAGGAGTTGATCAGGCGGACGCCGTCGCGGGTGACGTTGGTGGAGTCGAGGAGACCAGTGATTTCCTCTTCACGCGCACCGTCGAAGACCGGCGTTGCAACAGTGGTCTGGCCACTCTCGCGCGGCAGGTTCGGCAGCTGCTTGGCCCACTCGGGCTCGCCTTCGATCTTCCAGCCGGTCTTGGCAACCCAGCCGAGGTGCGTTTCCAGCACCTGGCCGACGTTCATGCGGCCCGGAACACCCAGCGGGTTCAGGACAATATCAACGGGGGTGCCGTCAGCAAGGAAGGGCATGTCCTCGATCGGCAGGATCTTGGAGATAACGCCCTTGTTGCCGTGACGGCCGGCGAGCTTGTCGCCGTCGGTGATCTTGCGCTTGGCAGCCACGTAGACGCGGACCAGCTGGTTGACGCCCGGGGGCAGCTCGTCGTCGTTGTCGCGGTCGAAAACGCGGACACCGATGACGGTGCCGGACTCGCCGTGCGGAACCTTCAGGGAGGTGTCGCGCACTTCGCGGGACTTCTCACCGAAGATGGCGCGCAGCAGGCGCTCTTCCGGAGTCAGCTCGGTCTCGCCCTTGGGCGTGACCTTACCGACCAGGATGTCGCCGGCTTCAACCTCGGCACCGATGTGGATGATGCCGCGCTCGTCCAGGCCTGCCAGGACTTCCTCAGACACGTTGGGGATGTCACGGGTGATTTCCTCGGCACCAAGCTTGGTGTCGCGGGCATCGATCTCGTGCTCCTCGATGTGGATGGAGGACAGGACGTCCTCGGCCACGATGCGCTGGGACAGGATGATGGCATCCTCGAAGTTGTGGCCTTCCCATGACATGAATGCCACGAGCAGGTTCTTTCCGAGGGCCAGTTCACCCTGGTCCGTTGCCGGTCCGTCGGCGATGATGCCGCCGACTTCCAGGCGCTGGCCTTCGTTCACCAGGACACGGTTGTTGTAGCAGTTGCCCTGGTTGGAACGGGCGAACTTGTTGATCCGGTAGTTGGTTTCCGTACCGTCGTCGTTGAGCATGATGACCAGCTCAGCGGAGACCTCGGTCACCACGCCCGCCTTCTTGGCGATGGTGACGTCCCCCGCGTCGACAGCAGCTGCGCGCTCCATGCCGGTGCCGACGAACGGCGCCTCGGAACGGACCAGCGGCACAGCCTGGCGCTGCATGTTGGCACCCATGAGTGCGCGGTTAGCATCGTCATGCTCAAGGAACGGGATCAGGGCCGTAGCCACAGACACCATCTGGCGCGGGGAAACGTCCATGAACTCGACCTCTGCGGCGGGAACGAGCACGGGCTCGCCTCCACCACCACGGGCGCGGACAAGGACGGTTTCTTCCGCGAACTTCTTGTTCGGATCGAGCGGAGCGTTGGCCTGGGCAATCAGGACCTCTGCTTCGTCGTCGGCCGTGAGGTACTCGACCTCATCGGAGACAACACCCTCGGACACGAGGCGGTACGGGGTCTCGATGAAGCCGAACGGGTTGATGCGTCCGTAGGAAGCCAGCGAACCGATCAGGCCAATGTTCGGGCCTTCAGGGGTTTCGATGGGGCACATACGTCCGTAGTGGGACGGGTGGACGTCGCGGACTTCCATGCCTGCACGGTCACGGGACAGACCACCCGGGCCAAGCGCGGACAGACGGCGCTTGTGGGTCAGACCCGACAGCGGGTTGTTCTGGTCCATGAACTGGGACAGCTGGGACGTTCCGAAGAACTCCTTGATGGCTGCCACGACGGGGCGGATGTTGATCAGGGTCTGCGGCGTGATGGCCTCGACGTCCTGGGTCGTCATACGCTCGCGGACAACGCGCTCCATGCGGGACAGGCCGGTGCGGACCTGGTTCTCGATGAGCTCGCCGACGGCGCGGATGCGGCGGTTGCCGAAGTGGTCGATGTCATCGATCTCAACGCGCAGCTCGTGGTCCTGGCCGTCGCGCTTGCCTGTGAGGGTCTTCTCACCGGCGTGCAGGGCAACGAGGAACTTGATCATCGCAACGATGTCTTCAACGTGCAGGACGGATGCTTCCTTGTCGCCAAGGGAGCGGTCGATGCCAAGCTTGCGGTTGATCTTGTAGCGGCCGACCTTGGCCAGATCGTAGCGCTTGGAGTTGAAGTACAGGTTGTCCAGCAGGGATTGGGCAGCCTCGACCGTGGGCGGCTCGCCCGGTCGCAGCTTCCGGTAGATGTCCAGCAAGGCGTCTTCGCGGGTCTCGGTGGCGTCCTTCTCCAGCGTTGCACGCATGGAGTCGTACTGGCCGAACTCTTCGAGGATCTGGCCTTCGGTCCAGCCGAGGGCCTTCAGCAGCACGGTGACGGACTGCTTGCGCTTGCGGTCAAGGCGAACACCCACCTGGTCGCGCTTGTCGATTTCGAGTTCGAACCAGGCGCCACGGGACGGGATGATCTTCGCAGTGAAGATGTCCTTGTCACTGGTCTTGTCCGCCGTGCGCTCAAAGTAGGCACCCGGGGAACGGACCAGCTGGGACACGACGACACGCTCGGTGCCGTTGACGACGAAGGTGCCCTTCTCGGTCATCAGCGGGAAGTCACCCATGAACACGGTCTGCTGCTTGATTTCGCCCGTGTTGTTGTTCATGAATTCGGCCTTGACGTACAGCGGAGCCGAGTAGGTAGCGTCCCGGTCCTTGCACTCAGCCATGGTGTATTTCGGATCAGCGAACTCCGGCTCGGAGAAGCTCAGGGACATGGTGCCCTGGAAATCCTCGATCGGGGAGATCTCTTCAAAGATGTCGGACAGACCCGAGGACGTGGCGACGCTGAGGTCGCCTTCTTCGACGGCCTTGGCCACGCGTGCCTGCCAGCGTTCGTTCCCGACCAGCCAGTCAAAGCTGTCGGTTTGCAGGGCAAGCAGATTCGGAACGTCAAGAGGTTCGTGAATCTTTGCGAATGAGAGCCGGCGGGTTGCACCGTCGGTGCTGTCGGCATTGATAGCGGTAGCGTTGTTTACATTAGAGGTGCTCGAGGCGACCAAGAGGGATCCTTCCACAGACCTTCAGGCGTTGTCAGATCTCCCCCGTTATGTACCCTGCGGAGTGACTCCGCAGGGCTACCAGTCCGGTTCCGCTATATGACCCGGGACCCGCGCTGGCCATGGTGGTGCACGTTGTAGACGGCACATTGATGGCGCAGCTGCCAGGCTAAGCCCACCGCTATATGAAGGCTGAAGGTAAACAGGGAAGACGCAAATATCCACAATACGTCAAAGCAACCTACTTGTCTACCCCACTTCCGGCGCGATTGCAAGCACCGGGGTTTTCGGCCGGACGAGGGTCCTGCGGCCCGGCCGGCGGCCCGCGGCTGCGGCCCGGCCTGCGGCCCGGGGCTGCGGCCCGGGGCTGCGGAAATGGCGGGGTGACCGGGCTCACGATAACCTAGCCCTACATCGTTAGAGATCGGAAGAGACCACCATGAGTAACCCCGCAGACAACAATGATGTTGTTATCCTCGCCGCCGTCCGCACACCCCAGGGCCGCCTCAACGGGCAGCTGGCAAGCTTCACCGCCGTTGAGCTCGGCGCCCACGCGATCCGGGCGGCCCTCGCCGCCAGCGGGGTCAAGGCGGAGCAGGTGGACTCGGTGGTCATGGGCCACGTCCTGCAGGCCGGCGCGGGCCAGAACCCCGCCCGCCAGAGCGCCATCGGCGCCGGCATCGGCTGGAACGTCCCCAGCGTCACCATCAACAAGGTCTGCCTCTCGGGCCTGACGGCCGTGATCGACGCAGCCCGGATGATCCGCGGCGGCGACGCCACGGTGGTGGTCGCCGGCGGCCAGGAGTCGATGACCCGCGCCCCGCACATCCTGCCCGGTTCCCGCCAGGGCTGGACCTACGGCACCGTGCAGGCGCTTGATGTCGCCGCCCACGACGGCCTGACCGACGCCTTCGACGGCCAGTCCATGGGCCTGTCCACGGAGACCAGGAACCTGACGCTGGGGATCGACCGGGCCTCGCAGGACGACGTGGCGGCCCAGTCCCACCAGCGCGCCGCCCGCGCCGCCAAGGACGGCGTGTTCGACGGCGAAATCTCCCCGATCAGCGTCAAGCAGCGCAAGGGCGAGCCCGTCGTCGTGGCCAAGGACGAGGGTATCCGGCCGGATACGACCGTCGAGTCGCTCGCGGGTCTGCGCGCTGCGTTCGCCACGGACGGCACCATCACCGCCGGCAACTCCTCTCCCCTGTCCGACGGAGCCGCCGCCCTCGTCCTCTCATCCCGGAAGTTCGCTGAAGACAACGGCCTGGACTACTTGGCGGTCATCGGCAAGCCCGGGCAGGTCGCCGGGCCCGACAATACGCTGCACTCCCAGCCCGCCAACGCGATCAAAAGCGCCCTGGCCAAGGCCGGCTGGTCCGCACAGGACCTCGACTTCATCGAGATCAACGAGGCGTTCGGCTCCGTCGCCGTCCAGTCCCTCAGGGACCTCGACTACCCGCTGGAAAAGTGCAACATCCACGGCGGTGCGATCGCCCTGGGACACCCGATCGGAGCCTCCGGGGCCCGGCTGGCCCTGCACGCGGCGCACGAGCTGAAGCGGCGCGGCACCGGAAAGGCCGCTGTGTCCCTGTGCGGCGGCGGCGGGCAGGGCGAAGCGCTCCTGCTGTACCGCGACTAACCGGGACGGGCGCCGTGACTGACGGTATGACAGGGGCGCCGGCCGGCGCCGGCCGGGAACGATTCCTCGCCGACGCCGCCGTGCGCGGACTCATTGTCCAGCTCGTGGAACGCCCCGCCGCGAACAGTCTCGAGGAGGCGGCCCGGATCCAGGGGATCCGGGCCGCTGACATCGTGAAATCCCTCGTGGTCAGGCACAAGGACGGCAGCTTCCTCTTTGCCCTGATCCCGGGCGACCGGCAGATCTCCTGGCCAAAGCTCCGGGCGCTCGTCGGCGTGAACAAGCTCTCGCTTCCGCCGGCGGACGTGGCCCTGGGAGCGACGGGATACGAGCGGGGCACGATCACGCCGCTGGGCAGCACGGTGGCGTGGCCCGTGTATGCCGATCAGAGCATCGCGGGCCGGCGGGTCTCCATGGGCGCCGGGGAGCACGGCTACAGTGCCTTCGTGGACGCCGATGACCTCACGGCGGCGCTCGGCGCCGTCGTCGCAGACATCTCCGAACCAAACTAGCCGGCGCGGGTTAATTCACCGGGCGGAGAGCAACGCGGGGTCACTTACGGCCGGTCCCGACCCCGGGGATGGGCCGGAAGTGACCCCGCGTTGGAGTTGGACGGGCCTAGGGGGTCACGGTGAGCGCCTCACCGTTGACGGTGAGCCGCCAGTTGTCCTGGCTGAACACGGCCACGTCCAGGGTGCCGTGCGCCACGACATAGTCGATGATCCGCTGCCGGATCTCCTGCTGGCTGTTCGAGAGGACCGGAGCCGTCTTCACGGCCGGGAAACTGCCCCCGCCGCTCTGCCGGTAGTTGTTGATGGCGAGGGCGAATTCCTGGTCCATCCGGAGTGCCGCGGAACCGTAGGTAAGCCCGGTGATGCGCTCCCCCACCGGCTTGGCGAGGTCGATCTCGTAGTCCAACGGTGCGTCAAGGCCGTAGACCACGTCATAGTTATAGTCCGGTGTCCCGCCCGGGGCCATCGCGGTGGCGGCGTTCGTAACGTCGGCGGCGCGGGCTGTGGTGCTGAAGACCGGCTTGAAGTACTGCGCGGACCACTCGAGGTAGGCCTTGACCTGGGCTCCGGTGACCTTGATGGACAGCAGCGTGTTATCGAAGATGTACAGTCCGGCAACGTCCCTGATGGTCAGCGGACCGGCCTTGACGTCCACCGAACGGGAGAAGGCCGCGGCGATGGAGAGCACCGGCAGGCCGGCGGCCGGGCCGTTGGACAGTTCGGCCTTAATCGTGCTGGCCTGGACGAAGTTGATGGCGTCGATCGCCGCCGAGTCCTCCCAGCAGGCGGTGGCAGTCGTCAGCGCCGCGGTGGACGTTCCGATCACCTGGTTTACGTACTTCACGGTCGCCTCGTGGCCGGACTGGACAGCACGCACGACGGCGGGATCGGCGTCGACCGTTTTGGCGTCCAAAAGCAGCGAGTGTGCGGCGGTGACCGTCCACTGGCCTTTGTCCTTGGCCAGCTCCAAATCCATGACCGAGACGCGCATGCCCCACTTGAGCGGTTCGGTCAGGAGGACCTGCTTGCCGGTGGCCTTGTTGGTGACGAATCGTTCCGGGATCTCCAGGTGGGCGTGGCCGACCAGGATCGCATCGATGCCGGGGACCTCTTCAGCCAGCTGCGTGGAGGCGTTTTCCGGGAACGGCAGGGCATCGCCGTAGGAGGATCCCGGGGTTGCTCCCGAGTGGCTCGTCACAATGACGACGTCGGCTCCGGCCGCCTTCATTTCCGGAATGACGGTCTTGGCCTCCTCCACGATGCCGTTGAAGTCCAGCTTTCCCTGGACGTTGTCGCGGTCCCAGAGTGCGCAGCCCGGGGTCACGAAGCCGACCAGGCCCACGGTCAGCCAGCCGTTGTCCGTCTTCACGCGTTTGAGCACATACGGCGTGAAGGCACGCTGTCCGGTGACGGAGTCGTGGACGTTGGCGCCCAGCAGCGGGAAGTCGAGCTGACTTTCCCAGGTCCGCAGGAGTGGGATGCCGTAGTTGAATTCGTGGTTGCCGAGGCCTACGGCGTCGTACCCCACCGCGTTCATGGCCAGCGCCATGGGGTGCTTGACCGACGCGGAAATCGGGTTGATCTTGGCGAAGTAATAGGCCAGGGGCGTCCCCTGGATGGTATCGCCGGCATCGATGGTGATCGTGTTCGCGGCTCCCCGTTCGGCCCGCATCGCCTTGATCAGGGTGGCCGCCTGGGCGATGCCGATCTTGTTTCCCGCCTTGTCCGCATAGGGGACGTTCTTGAAGTAATCCCAGTTGAAGACATTGTTGTGCAGGTCGGTGGTGCCAAGGACCGTCAGGGTGAACCGTTTCCGGCCGCTGGCGGGGGCGGCGTGGACGGCCGGGGCTCCGGCCAGGGCCCCGGCGGCCGCACTGCCGCCCACGAGGGCTGCAGTGAGCATGGCACGGCGGGAAAGCGAAGATTTAGGGTCGGTCATTGTGTGAGCTCCTCAACGTTGGCGGCCTGTTGGCACAAAGCCAAAGTCTAGGCGGCGCACCCGCCGGGGACATCACAGACTCCGCGATCTTTTGGGGAATTCATGTGCCGTTGGTTTTCGCCCGGAACGCAGGAAACCCCGCCCACCGGAGTGGACGGGGTTTCCCGGAACGGAACGGGAACGCAAGGTTCCCGGCCAGTGCCGGAAGCAGCGAGTTACTTGAGGGTAACGCGTGCGCCAGCCTCTTCGAGCTGTGCAACAGCCTTCTCGGCAGCTTCCTTGGTGACGCCTTCGAGGATAGCCTTCGGGGCGCTGTCAACAACGTCCTTGGCTTCCTTGAGGCCCAGGGAAGTGATGGCGCGAACTTCCTTGATGACTGCAATCTTCTTGTCGCCCGGGTGCTCCAGGATGACGTCGAATGCGGTCTGCTCTTCTTCTTCTGCAGCGCCGCCGGCGGCGGGGCCAGCAACTGCAACAGCAGCAGCCGTAACTTCGAAGGTCTCTTCGAAGAGCTTAACGAACTCAGAGAGCTCGATGATGGTCAGTTCCTTGAAAGCTTCAATGAGCTCTTCGTTGGTGAGCTTCGCCATGGTGTGGCGTCCTTCCTATAGTGGTGCGCGGCGGCCCGGGGGCTCACCTTCGCACCGGAGTCTGGTGTGAAAGAGAGTTAGTTCTCTTCGGGGGCTGCGGCGTCAGCCGGAGCTTCGGTCTCTACTGCTGCATCTGCTGCGGGAGCTTCAGCGTCGGCCGGGGCTTCGTCAGCGGCGGGTGCCTCGGCTTCTGCCGGTGCACCGTTCTCTTCTTCAAGCTTGAGGCGCAGCGCGTCGATGATGCGGACAGCGGCGGCAGCAGGAGCCTTGAGGATGCCTGCAACCTTGGCGAGCTGCAGCTCGCGGGACTCGAGTGCTGCCAGGGCAGCAACTTCGCTGGCGTTCAGTGCCTTGCCCTCGAAGTAACCGGTCTTGATAACCAGCTGCTTGTTGGTCTTGGCAAAATCCGTCAGGCTCTTGGCAGCGGCAACTGCGTCACCCTTGATGAACGCAATTGCAGTGGGGCCGGCGAGCTGACCGTCGAATGCTTCGACACCAGCTTCCTTGGCTGCAATGGCGGTCAGGGTGTTCTTGACGACCGAGAACTTGGTGTCCTGGCCGAGAGAGACACGCAGCTGCTTGAGCTGTGCAACGGTGAGCCCGCGGTATTCGGTCAGGACAGCGGCGTTCGATTCCTTGAAATCGTTAGTGATCTCAGCTACTGCTGAAACCTTGCTAGGCGTTGCCATAACCCTCCTTCCGGGGATAGTGCCGGCATTTCCCGGTCCCCGCTCAGATGAGCTAAAACTAAAAACGCCCCGCGCAGATGCACGGGGCTTGTCTCGACGCGGCCAATAACCGCGGAGCTTTGCTTCGTTCACCTGCGCCGGCCGCCCTATGTTCAGGGTCCTTCGTCCGAAAATCCACTGACCTCTCCCCGGCGCGACTGCAGAAGTGAGTCTTGCTAGGGAGAGTGGATTTCCAACAACCGACGGTCTTTGGTCCCCTAAGCGTACGGGACACCGTGCGTGCGCTCCAAATCGAGGCCGGCGGGACCGTCCTGCAGGGCAGTCCCGCCGGGCGCCTGGGTGACGGCAGCGTCAGCTGACGCTCGGCCCAAAGTCCGGAAGTTCCTTCTGCCAGATGCCGGTCACACCCGCCGTCGAGAAGCCGAGCTGCTGGTTGACCTTGAGGAGGTACCGGTTCTCCGGGGCGTTCCAGGTGTAGAGCACCCGCGCGTCCGGGAATTGTTCGGTGAGCCGTTCCATGTTGGCCACCTTGATCAGCAGGCCGAGTTTGTTGCCGCGGTGCGCCTGCAGCACCACCGTGTCGTCCTGGAACACGACGTCGGGGCGCAGCGCCAGGACGCTGATGGTGGTCAGTCCCACGAGGGTGCCGCTGGCCAGGTGCTCGACGGCGGTGACCACTGTGCGGCGCCCCTGCGCGATGGCGACCTCTTCCGCCTGGCGGAGGATGCCGCCGTCGAACACCATGTCCGAATCCTCGGCGCCGGGGATCCCGTCTTCGCCGGCACTGTTCTCCAGCGCCGCCACGGCCTCAAGCCATTGCTCCGGGCAGCGGTCCGTCCAGTGGTGCAGGCGGTAGCGGCCCGCGTTGGCCTCCGCGGCCTCGGCCTCAAGCCCGGCGACGAGCTTGCTGTCCAGCGGCAGGGTGCAGGCGCTGAACTGTTCGATGTGCTGCAGGGTGTAGCCGGTGAGCCGGGCAAATTCGACCTCGCGGCTTCCGAGCGGGACGAACCCCAGGCCGCTTCCTGGCACCAGCTGTCCGGCCCCGCTGTCGCTGAGCGTGGCGCCGGGATGGTTTGTGTCGATCAGGATGGTGTGCCGGCCCTCGTCGCGGGCGAAATGCTCCGCGGCTTCGAGCAGTTGCCGTCCGACACCCTGGCGCTGGAACTCCGGCAGGATGTCGAGGGTGAATTCGGCCAAGTCGTGGTTGTCCGCGAGGGGCAGGGCGATGTCCACGGTCCCGACGATCACGCCGTCGACCTTCGCCACAAGGATCACCTGGCGTTCGTAGGGGTCCGCCAGTTCCAGCAGTTTCTCCAGCGGGGCATACGCGAGGTCATCACTCCCCCAGGTCTGCATTCGTACTTTGCGCCCCACCTCGACGGCGGCAAGGAAGTCAGCGGCGTCCGGACCGTCAACGGAATCAGGGATCCACAACTGTTCAATCCGCACATCGCCTGCCATAGAGGGCATGATCCCCGCCGTTCTGCCACCCGCTACGGGTTCCGGGAGCCCGGCTGAGGCCGGGCTTCAACCGCCAGCATATGCCGGTTTGAGCCACGATTCTATGAATTCCGCGGTTCCATGGGTGGCTCCGGGGAGACCCGCTGCCATTCGCCGTCGTACCCTGCCGGCCGGAAGCCCAGGGCGATGTTGATCGCGAGCATGTGGTCGTTCTCGGCGGCGTTGAAGGTGACCACGCGTTCCACGTCCGGGTACTCCGAGACGAGCCGCCGCAGGTTGAGGAGTTTGACCAGCATGCCGAGGCGGTGGCCGCGGTGGCTGGCAGCCACCAGGGTGTCGTCCTGGTCGGCCAGCCACGGCTTCACCGGCGAGACCTGCAGTACCGAATATGCCGCCAGATCCCCGCTGCTGCGGTGCCGGGCGGCCGCCACGAGGGAGACCAGGCCGGCCCGCCGCCAGGTTTCCTCGACGTGACGGACCCGTGCCACATCCCACTGCTCTGCCTCGTAGCTCAGTTCTCCGAACGGCGCGTCTGTACTCATCCGGGACATCAGCACGGCGAACTGCTCCGCATAGTCATCCGGGCAACTCCCCGTCCAGGACAGCAGCTCATACGCCTCCCCCGCCGTGGCCAGCGCTTCCCGCTCCAGCGGATCCCACGATGCGGCATGGGCGCGAATATCCAGGGCGCTGAAGCGAGAGACCTGTTCCAGGCGGTATCCGGCCTTCAGGGCAAAGTGGACGCCCCGTGCGTCGGCGGGAACCGCTCCCGTCCCGGTGGCCGGCCTGATTGTTGCGTCCAGGTCTTCGGGGTCGAAGCCGGCAGGATGCTCCGTGTAGCTCTGCAGGATGGTCCGGCCGGCCACCGCTGCCAGCGCTTCCGCGTGGCGCAGCAGGGCCCGGCCAATCCCCCGGCCGCTGAACTCCTCGAGCACCTCGACGTGGACCATCGCACTGCGGAGGTTCTCCTGGAGCTCGCAGCGGATCCACGACCTCGCTACCATCCGCCCGTTCTGGCGCACGAAAAAGAGCTGGATCCTCCGGTACTCGTTGTCCCGCCAGAACTGCAGCCGGGCCTCGGGCGGGGTTGACCGGTCCAGGTTGCCCCAGGCCTCGAGCGTCAGGGCGTCGCACAGCTCCCCGACGGCGAGGAAGTTGCCGGCGTCGTGGGAATCGAGGTCCGCCGGAAGGACGAGGGGTTCTATGAGGTACGGCGCTGTCGTCACCGGCACAGCCTAACCGGCCCGCGGAATGCAGAAAAGACCGCCCCGCGGCTGCGGGACGGTCTTTCTGGTGCTTGCTGCCAGCCTGGTGAGGATTAGACCTCGGTCAGGACCTTGGTGACGTTGGGGTCAACCGAGATGCCCGGGCCAAACGTGGTGGCGACGGTGGCCTTCTGGATGTACCGGCCCTTGGAAGCGGACGGCTTGAGGCGAAGGACCTCTTCCAGGGCGGCAGCGTAGTTCTCGGCCAGCTTGAGGGCGTCGAACGAAACCTTGCCGATGATGAAGTGCAGGTTGGAGTGCTTGTCGACGCGGAAGTCGATCTTGCCGCCCTTGATGTCGTTGACGGCCTTGGCCACGTCAGCGGTCACGGTGCCGGTCTTCGGGTTCGGCATCAGGTTACGCGGACCCAGGACCTTACCGAGGCGGCCGACCTTGCCCATGAGGTCAGGGGTGGCCACCGCTGCGTCGAAGTCGGTCCAGCCGGCTGAGATCTTTTCGATCAGGTCATCGGAACCAACGAAGTCGGCCCCGGCAGCGATTGCTGCCTCAGCCTTTTCGCCCGTTGCGAAGACGAGGACGCGGGCGGTCTTGCCCGTGCCGTGGGGCAGGATAACGGTGCCGCGGACCATCTGGTCGGCCTTGCGGGGGTCGACGCCCAGGCGGAAGGCGACCTCAACGGTGGCGTCGAACTTGGACGGGTTGGTGTCCTTGGCCAGCGTCACTGCCTCGAACGGCGCGTAGAACTTCTCCGCGTCGATCTTGGCGGCGGCTGCCTCATATGCTTTGCTGCGCTTTGCCATGCTGCTTATTTCTCCTTGTGCAGTTGTGGTCTGCGGACCGCGCGGGGCCCTGCCACAGTCGGAACTCCGGCTGGTGTACCGGGTTTCCGACATTTCGATGAATGAGTGGTGCCGGTTGCCCGGCGGTAAAGGCTATTAGCCTTCGACGGTGATTCCCATGGAACGGGCGGTGCCGGCGATGATCTTCGCGGCGCCTTCAAGGCTCGTGGCGTTGAGGTCTTCCATCTTGGTGGTGGCGATCTCGTTGACCTGGGCCTGGGTCAGCTTGGCGACCTTGACGGTGTGCGGGGTCGGTGAACCCTTGGCAACGCCAGCAGCCTTCTTGATCAGTTCCGCGGCCGGCGGGGTCTTGGTGATGAACGTGAATGAACGGTCCTCGTAGACCGTGATTTCAACAGGAATAACGTTGCCGCGCTGGGCTTCCGTTGCAGCGTTGTACGCCTTGCAGAATTCCATGATGTTGACACCGTGCTGGCCAAGCGCAGGACCGATCGGCGGGGCCGGGTTAGCGGCACCTGCCTGGATCTGCAGCTTGATGAGGCCGGTGACCTTCTTCTTGGGAGCCAATGTAGGGTCCTTCTCTCAATGACGTCCTGGGGCACAGGAGCGTGCCTCAGGTTGGTGGCCGCCATGGCGAGGCGGCCGGCCGCTCCGGGGCTGCTAAGCGGGCAGCCCGGGGCGAATTCTGTGGGGAAAGCTAGATCTTGCTGACCTGGTTGAAGGACAACGTGACCGGCGTCTCGCGCTCGAAGATGGAGACCAGCACCACGAGGGTCTGCGAATCCACCTTGATCTCGGAGATAGTAGCCGGAAGGGTCTCGAAGGGACCTTCCTTGACGATGACCGATTCGCCGACCTCGAAGTCGACGTCGACCTGGGCGGCAGCGTGCTTGACCGGCTTGCCCTTCTCGGCCTGCTCTTCTTCGAAGACCGGGGCGAGCATGGAGAAGACCTCATCGAGGCGCAGGGGAACCGGGTTGTGGGCGTTGCCCACGAAACCGGTCACACCGGGGGTGTGGCGGACGGCGCCCCAGGAGGCATCCGTCAGGTCCATGCGGACCAGGACGTAACCCGGGATGCGGACGCGGTTGATGACCTTGCGCTGAGCGTTCTTGATTTCAACGACTTCCTCCATCGGAACCTGGATTTCGAAGATGTAATCTTCCATGTCCAGGGTCTGGATGCGGGTCTCAAGGTTGGCCTTGACGCGGTTCTCGTAACCCGCGTAGGAGTGGATGACGAACCAGTCACCTTCCTGGCGGCGCAGCTTGGCCTTGAACTCATCGGCCGGGTCCACCTCGGCGGCGGCGGCGGCAGCGGCCAGCGCGTCGCCCGACTCCTCGTCGGACTCAGACTCCGTCTCCTCGTCGGACTCAGACTCGGCGCCTTCCTCGGACTCGGCGCCGACTTCTACAACCTCGTCAACGACGTCGGATTCGGGCGCAGCAGACGCAGCCTCGGACTCTTCCCCGGCTTCCACCGCGGCGTCCTGGCTCTTATCCAGCTCAGCCTCAGTTACCTCGAGCTCCTGCTCAGACACTTGGTCTCCTGCTTCCTCATTGCCTAACATGCCTATTTAAATGACTCAATTCCGCACACCCCGCGGGACCTCCGGTGTCCCGGGGAAACCCACGCGGTCTGCGGACCGGTCGACCTAGCGGTCCGCGGGGCCTGTGCCGCCGAAGACCCAGCTCACTGCGGTCCCGAAGGCCAGGTCCAGCAGGGTGACGATGATCATCATGATGACCACGAATACCAGCACCACAAGTGTGTAATTGATCAGCTCTTTGCGGGTCGGTGCGACGACCTTCTTCAGTTCGCCGATGACCTGGCGGACGAAGAGCGCAATTCGGGCGAAGAAGCCAGCCTTGGCGGCATTCTTGGCGGGGCGGCCTTTGGAGCTGTTGGCAGCTGTCTCGGTCACCTGGTCCCTCACTCGTCCTCGCAATGATCGGATATCCCGGCTCTGAACTGAACCATGGTTGCTGCGCTTGCTCCGGATTAACCGGAACAGCTTGCGCAGGGCAGACAGGACTCGAACCTGCAACCTGCGGTTTTGGAGACCGCTGCGCTACCAATTGCGCCACTACCCTATGGAGCGAAAAACCATTCCGGCAGCCTATCCCCCAGACTTCTCTGAGGCGCAGGCCATCATCGTGTTTTCAACACCGGAGAACCAGTCTACGCAACAACTGCGCCTACGTCGAACCGGCCCCTTCCGGACCCCTGGCGTGCCGTGTAAATCCGCTGACTGCGCACAGTCATATTCCCCCGCCGGCACCCCGGGCGATCCGCTGAACAGCATAGAGTAGATTTCGTCGAATCCCACACACAGCCGCCCACACACAGCCGCCCGGCTGCAAGCGAAGAATGGACCCCTCATGCCTGCCGCCCGCATTTCCCAGCGAATTTCCGCCATCGCCGAATCCGCCACACTGGCTGTTGATGCCAAGGCGAAGGCGCTGAAGGCAGCCGGCCGGCCGGTCATCGGCTTCGGTGCCGGCGAACCGGATTTTCCGACCCCCGGCTACATCGTGCAGGCCGCCATCGAGGCAGCCAGCCAGCCCAAGTACCACCGCTACTCCCCCGCCGCCGGGCTGCCCGAACTCAGGCAGGCCATCGCGGACAAGACGTTCCGGGATTCCGGCTACAAGGCCGAGGCATCCCAGGTCCTGGTCACCAACGGCGGCAAGCAGGCCGTGTACAACACGTTTGCCACTCTCCTGGATCCGGGCGACGAGGTCATCGTCCCGACCCCGTTCTGGACCACATACCCGGAGGCCATCCGGCTGGCCGGCGGCGTTCCCGTGGAGGTGTTCGCCGGCCCGGAGCAGGGATACCTTGTCACCGTGGAGCAGCTCGAGGCCGCCCTCACTGAGCGCACCAAGATCCTGCTCTTTGTCTCCCCGTCAAACCCCACCGGCGCCGTGTACTCGCCGGAGCAGGTCAAGGAAATCGGCCAGTGGGCGGCGGCCAAGGGCCTGTGGGTGGTCACCGACGAGATCTACGAGCACCTGACCTACGACGGCGTGCCGTTCACCTCGATCGCCACGGCAGTCCCCGAACTGGGCGACAGAGTAGTCATCCTCAACGGCGTGGCCAAGACCTACGCCATGACCGGCTGGCGGGTGGGTTGGATGATCGGCCCGGCCGACGTCATCAAGGCGGCCACGAACCTGCAGTCACATGCCACGTCCAACGTCTCGAACATCCCGCAGGTCGCCGCCCTCGCCGCGGTCTCCGGACCGCTGACCGCCGTGGACGAGATGAAGCTCGCCTTCGACCGCCGTCGCAGGGCCATCGTGGCGGGCCTGAACGCCATTGAGGGGGTTGAATGCCCGACGCCGAAGGGCGCCTTCTACGTCTACGCGGACGTCCGGGCGCTGCTGGGCAAGGAGTTCCCGTCGAGTGGCGGACCGGTCCGGCCCGCCACTTCGGCCGAACTGGCGGCCTTGATCCTCGACGAGGTCGAAGTGGCCGTGGTTCCGGGGGAGGCGTTCGGGCCCTCCGGCTACCTGCGCCTGTCCTATGCCCTCGGCGACGAGGACCTGGCCACCGGCGTCGCCCGGCTGCAAGACTTTCTGGGCAAGGCTAAATAAGGGGCAACCGAAGCGGGACCGGCTACCGGAAACCGTCAGAGGAGCCTGCGTTCCGCGGCCCAGCGGGTGAGTTCGTGCCGGCTGGAGAGCTGGAGCTTACGCAGTACCGCCGAGACGTGGGTTTCCACTGTCTTGATGGAGATGAACAGCTCCTTGGCCACCTCTTTGTAGCTGTAGCCGCGGGCGATCAGCCGCATGACCTCAAGTTCGCGGGCGGAAAGCCGGTCCAGTTCGTCGCCGGCGATGTCGGCCGGTGCGGTGCCGAAGGCATCCAGGACAAAGCCAGCCAGCCGGGGCGAAAAGACGGCGTCACCGCCGGCCACCCGGCGTACGGCGTCGGAAATCTCGGCTCCGGAAATGGTTTTTGTGACATAGCCGCGCGCGCCCGCCCGGATGACCGCGACGACGTCCTCCGCGGCGTCCGAGACGCTGAGGGCCAGGAACCGGGTGCTCCCCAGCAACGGCACCGATCCGGCCAGGACTTCGCGCCCGCCGCCGCCGAGGCCGCCGGGCAGGTGCACGTCCAGCAGCACGACGTCGGGGCGGACGGCCGCAATGACGGCAATGGCCTCGTCGACCGTTCCGGCCTCTCCCGCGACGACGATGCTGGGATCAAGGTCGGCCCTGAGCCCGGAACGGAAGATGGCGTGGTCATCCACGATGACCACCCGGATGCCTGGGGCCGGGGTTCCTCCGTCTGCGTGGTTCACAGCTTTACCTCCCCGTTGTCGGCGGCTGTGCCTGCGGTTGTGCCGGCGGACACCGGCAGCCGGAGCCGCACTTCGGTGCCGTCCTGGCTGCTGATGATGGCGGCGGTGCCGCCGTGGCGGTTCATCCGCCCGATGATCGATTCCCGGACGCCGAGCCGGTCCACGGGGACGGACTCCGGCTCGAACCCCGGACCGCGGTCCTTGACGAAGACTTCCGCGGCGCCCCCGGTGACTTCCACGTACACCGCTACCGCACCCCCGCCGTGCCGGGCGGCATTCAGCATGGCTTCCCGGGCTGCCTGGACGAGGGCCTCGTGCCGTTCAGTCATCGCACAGTCTCCCACACTGACCACCTCGACGGCCTGGCCCACGGCGTCTTCCACCTCGGCGGCAGCGGCCTTGATGCCCTCGGAAAGCTGGCCGGCCTCCTTGCCCGGGTCCCGGTACAGCCAGCCCCGCAGTTCCCGTTCCTGGGCGCGGGCCAGACGGACGACGTCGTGCTCGTGGCCGGCCCGCCGCTGGATCAGGGCGAGGGTCTGGAGGACGGAGTCGTGCAGGTGGGCGGCGATTTCTGCCCGTTCCGTGGCACGGACGCGGCCTGCGCGCTCGGTCTCCAGATCGCGCCAGAACTTCAGCCCCCAGGGCAGCAGCACCAGGGCCACCCCGCCGAGCACGGCCACGGAGGACAGCAGGGCCAGCCAGGTCTGCTCCCAGGACCCCGATCCGGACACCATCACGAGCACACCCGCCACCACCAGGGCGAGCCCAGCCGCGAGCCGGGTCCAGCCGCCGGCCTGATCGGCCTTGGCCTTGTCCACGAGGCCCGCCCGACGGGTTTCATCCAGCTGCATCCAGGCGATGGCTGCACCGCCAAGGATCGCCGCCACCGGGATCAGCGTGCCGAGCGGGACATCTAGGCCCAGCAGCCGGGCAATCAAAATCCCCGCGGCCAGGAGGAGACCGGCACCGAGCAGGATCTCTTTGCCGTAGCGCATGCCGACGAACCTGTTGCGCCTGGGCTCTGCGGCCGGAACCTCGCTGCGCGGCTCCCGCGTTGCGGCGTCCGGCGCAATGCGCGACGCCGGACGGCGGGCGTTGTGGGCGTTGTGTTTGGCGCGTTCGTCCGCGGTGGGGACCATGATCCAGAGCCAGGCATAGAACGCGACGCCGGCTCCGCCTGCGAGCGCGGCGACAACCATGCCGGTCCGCACCATCCGCACCGGCCAGCCCAAGTGATCGGCGAGGCCGGCACAGACGCCCGCAATCACACGATCGCTGCCGCGGACCAGCGGCAGGCGGGCAGGGGCGGTTGTCATGACTCAATCCAAGCACGGATCAGGGTTCCCCGGACGGGTTTCGGGCCTTTACCGGGGGCGACTCAGGGACAGTTCAGGGTGTTCCCCAGTAGAGCAGAACCGGCGCGAGCCGGAAGATCGAAGTATGAACCAGCACACTCCGCACCCCGATGGAGACCCGGGCCCTTCCGGCGGCCCCGAAGGACAGCCCGGCGGCGCGTCCGGCGGCGCGTCCGGCGGCCCCGAGGAACAGCCCGCACCCGAAGCACCGCCGCAGCACCCGGCGGACCCGCCGCCGCTCTACTACGGGGCGACGCCTCCCCGGGCCGAAGCCCAGCCCGTGGGCTTCTTCGACTGGATCCGCGGCCAGGGCATCCACCGCGGACGCGAGCGCTGGATCGGCGGCGTCGCGAGCGGCATTGCCCAGCGCCTTGGCGTGGACCCCCTCATTGTCCGCGGCATCCTCATCGTCCTGACGGTCTTCGCCGGCGTCGGTGTACTCCTCTACGGCCTCGCCTGGGCACTCCTGCCCGAGCCCGACGGACGCATCCATGTCCAGGAAGCCGCCGCAGGCCGGTGGACCTCCGGCATGACCGGGGCCCTGATCACCACGATCATCGGACTCCCCAGCCTGGGCTCCGGAGTCTGGGGCTGGGACCGCTACGGCTTCGGCGGCTTCATCTGGACCGTGTTCTGGGTGGGGGGCGCCATCTACCTGGTCTACTATCTGACCCAACGCAATAAGACCCGGAACGGCCCGCCTCCCGTGGGCTCCGATCCCCAGCCGGACAACCTTGAGAACGCTGCAACGCCGTCGGACGCCTTCCAGGTAACCAGCGTCGCCGACTCGGCCTACGCCGACCTCTATGCCGCCAACCCTTACAGCGCCAAGCCCTCCGGCGCCAACCCATCCGACGGAAGCCCCGCACCTCAGGATTGGGAGCGGAACCCCGGGCCGGGCGCCCCCGCCGTGGCGGTCACCGCCGGCGTCGCCCTCGTGGTGGGCGGCGGCATCAAGGCCCTCGAAGCCGCACATGTGATCGACCTGGGCAACTCCAGCAGCGCGATTGTCTGGGCCTGCGGTGCGGCCGTCCTGGGCCTCGGGATCCTCATCTCCGGGCTCAGGGGCCGCACGTCGGGCATCCTCGGCTTCTTCGCGGTGGTGGCCCTGATCGTCGGCGGGATCTTCAGCGCGGTCCCCAACGGTGACCGGTTCCGCTTCCAGAACGCCGACTGGTCCCCGGTCAGCATCGAACAGGCCCGGAGCGGTTTCACCATCACCGGCGGAACCGGAACCGTTGACCTGACCGGCCTGCCGCTGACCCCGCCGCTGGCCACCGACGTCGCGGTCCCCGTCGACGCGACGGCCAGCAACCTCACCGTGATCATCCCGGCCACCGTTCCGGTGCAGGTCCAGGCTGACATGACAATGGGTAACCTGCACGAGGGAAGCCAGAACCACGGCGGCATGACGAAGCAGCAGAGCGACTACAACACCGGAATGCCCGGGGCCCGGATCATCGTCAAGATCAACGGCACCCTGAGCAACGTCACCATCCAGGAAGGGAACTGACATGGACAGCTATGACCCGCTGGCAGGAGGCGGGCCGTCCGGCCCCCACCCCGCCAACCCGGCGGGGCCCCAGGCGAGCTCGCCGGCCCGCGTGGGGACGGTCGTCTGGGGTCTGATCGTGCTGGCCCTCGCCGCGCTGATCATCATCTCCAGGCTCGGACTGGTTGCCCTTAACGGCACCTACGTGCTGATCGGACTGATGATCGGAGCGGGGGCAGCCCTCGTGATCGGCGGCGTGCTCTCGGCCCGCGGACGTGACAAAGATTCATTCACAAGGAAGTCTTGAACCATGGATAAATTCTTCAGCACGATCCGGGGCCTTGGCCTGAAACGTGGTCCGCAGCGCTGGTTGGGCGGGGTCTGCGGCGGCATCGCCGCCAGGCTCAACGTCGACGTGGCATTCGTCCGGATAGCGTTTCTGCTCTTCGCCCTGCTCCCCGGCCCCGCGTTCGTGGTCTACCTCGCGGCGTGGCTGCTCCTCCCGGACCAGCGGAACGCCATTGTCCTGCAGTCCTTCCTGGACAAGCGCTCCATCGGCCGCTAAGTCCGGCGACAAGACCAGGAACGCAAGCTGAGTGCTCCCGCCAGGGCGGCGGGAGCACTCAGCGCTGTCACCGTTTGTGTCCTGCCCCACAGGCCCTACTAGACTCTAGGGGAGCTCAGCGTGGCGCTCTGCCTGTACACCTTCGAACCAGGATTTGAGCCCAGACATGAAAATTGGAATCCTCACCAGCGGCGGAGACTGCCCCGGATTGAACGCCGTGATCCGCGGCGCCGTCCTCAAGGGCATCGCCGTCCATGGCCACGAGTTCGTGGGGTTCCTGGACGGCTGGCGCGGCGTCGTTGAGGGCGACATCATCGAGATCCCCCGCACCCTGGTCCGGGGCATCGCAAAGCAGGGCGGCACCATCCTTGGCACCTCCCGCACCAACCCGTTCGAAAACAACGGCGGCCCCGAGGTCATCAAGGCCAATATGGACCGGCTGGGCATAGACGCCATCATTGCCATCGGCGGTGAGGGCACGCTGGCGGCGGCCAAGCGCCTCACCGACGCCGGCCTGAAGATCGTCGGCGTCCCGAAAACGGTCGACAACGACCTCGACGCCACCGACTACACCTTCGGTTTCGACACCGCGGTAGAGATCGCCACGGAGGCGATCGACCGGCTGCGCACCACGGGCGAGTCCCACCACCGCTGCATGATCGCCGAGGTGATGGGCCGGCACGTCGGCTGGATCGCGCTGCATGCGGGCATGGCTTCCGGGGCGCACACCATCCTGATCCCCGAGCAGAAAGCGTCCATGGAGCAGATCGCGGAGTGGGTCCTCTCGGCCCGCGACCGTGGCCGCGCTCCACTCGTCGTCGTGGCCGAAGGCTTTGTCCCGGACGGCCAGGAGACGCCGCACTCCGAACGCGGCCTGGACACCTTCGGCCGGCCGCGCCTGGGCGGCATCGCCGAACGGCTCGCGCCCGAGCTCGAGGCGATGACGGGCATCGAGACCCGCGCCACCGTACTCGGCCACATCCAGCGCGGCGGAGTGCCGACGGCGTTCGACCGTGTCCTGGCCACGCGCCTGGGCATGGCCGCCATCGACTCAGTTGTGGAGGGGCGCTGGGGCACCATGGTGTCCCTCAACGGCACGGACATCGTCCATGTGGGCTTCGAGGCCGCCCTGGGCAACCTCAAGACCGTTCCGCAGCACCGCTACGACGAGGCGGCCGTGCTCTTCGGCTGAGGCCCCCCGCGGCCCGCGGCTCGGTAGGGTTGGGTCATGACACTTGAGCCCGGTTCCGCTGAAATCATCCAGCTCGCGTGGGGCCGCCGGCTGGGCTTCGACGACGGCGCTTTCGCCGGGGCGGCGGGCCGCCGGCTCACCCGGGCCGATGAGGCGGCGCGCTCGTTGCAGTTCGTCCGGCTGTTCGGCAGCTCCGCCCTGGTCGGGCCGCAATGGGCACTTGACGCCGCCGCCGGGTATTCCGACGAGGAGCTGGCACAGCACGTCACGCTGCTTACCATCACCCGTGCCCACGGCGGCCACGGGCTGGGCGCCGCGGCGCTGTTCTTCGCCGACGACCTGCCCCTGCAGCAGCCCTCGGAGGAGCTGACCGTCTCGCACGGGAACCCTGAAGCGATCGAACTCCAGGCGCTGTGCCCGCCGGACGATGTCAATGAGGTCGGCCTTGCGGACCTCGAGCACCGCTTCACCATCATGCACCTGGAAGACGGCCGCCGGACGCCCGTGGCGTGCGGCGCCTATACGGAGTGGGAGGGTATCCTGGCTCAGCTCGGGGTGCTCGTGGCCCCAGAATGGCGGCGCCGCGGCGTCGGCACCCTGGCCGCTGCGATAGCAGCCCACGAGGCCCTGGCCTCCGGCCTGACGCTGCAGTGGCGCTCGGACGTCAGCAACAAGGGATCCCTGGCCCTCGCCCGGAGCGTGGGCTTCGCCGCCGGCGGCATCCAGACCAGCGTGCTGCTGGGCTGATCCGGAGGCCGGCCGCCGACGAGTCAGCGGCGTTGAACCCCGGCGTCCTCGGCTCCGGCCGGCGTGGCCGGCACGGAAGCCGGGGTGCCCCAGCCCTGCACCGGCTGCGGCTTGGCGAAGAACAGCGCCACCGCAGCGCCCAGCAGGATGACCGCGGCGGGGAGCAGGATGGACTGGCCCATCGCCGTCGAGAAGCCCTCGCGCAGCGCCGCAGGCAGCGTGCCGCCGAACGACATCGGGCTGGCCCCGCCGGATCCGCCCGGAGGCGCCGGGAGTTCCGCCGCGAGGCGCGCCTGGATCAGAACGGCGATGGCGGCACTGCCCAGGACGGCCCCGATCTGGCGGGTCGTGTTGTAGACGCCGGCGCCGGCGCCGGCCTGCCGGGGCGGCAGGTTCCTGGTAGCGGTGGTGCTCAGCGGCGCCCAGATGCCGGCATTGGCGAAGCCGAGGACGGCGCTCGGCAGCAGGAACAGCCAGATCGGCGTGTCCGGGTGCATGAGGGAGGCATTCCAGAACAAAGCCACCGACATGAGGACCAGGCCGGTCGCCGTGGTGTACTTCGGGTTGACCCGGTCAATGATCTTGCCCACCACGGGGGCGAGCCCTCCCGAGATCACGGCCATGGGCACCATCATGAGGGCGGACTGGGTAGGCGTGAGGCCGCGGACGATCTGGTAGTAGAAGATCAGGGGCAGGCTGAAGGCGGTTACCGTGAATCCCACGGTGGTGATGCCGATGTTGGCAAGCGAGAAGTTGCGGTCCTTGAACAGGGACAGCGGCAGCAGCGGCTCGCCCTTGTTGAACCGCTGCCACACGACGAACACGATGAGCACCGCAATGCCGGTGCTGATGAGCCCCCACACCGTGATGGGCCCGGCGATGGTGCCCCAGTTGTAGGTCTCCCCCTCTTGGATGCCGAACACCAGCAGGAAGAGTCCGACGGAGCTGAGCAGCACGCCGGGGATGTCGAACTTGTGCGGGTGGGTGGTGAGGGAGGGCACGAAGCGCAGCGCGAGGACGAAGCCGACGATTCCGACCGGGATGTTGATGAAGAAGATCCACTGCCAGCCGAGACCGTCAACCAGGACCCCGCCGAGGATCGGTCCGACCAGGGTGGCGACGCCGGCCGTGGCGCCCCAGATGCCCATGGCGGCACCGCGCCGGTCCGGCGCGAAGATCCGGGTAATGACCGCCATGGTCTGGGGCGTCATCATGGCCGCGCCAAAGCCCTGCAGCACGCGGGCACCGATGAGCGTCTGGACGTCGCCGGACAGCCCGCACCACAGCGAGGCCAGGGTGAAGACCACGAGCCCTGAGAGGTAGAGCTTCTTCGGGCCGAAGCGGTCTCCCAGCCGGCCCGTGACCAGCAGCGGGACCGCATAGGCCAGCAGGTAGGCGCTGGTCACCCAGATCACGGAATTAATGTCCGCGTTCAGGCCCTCCATGATCTTGGGATTGGCCACGGAGACAATGGTGGTGTCGATCAGGATCATGAAGAAACCGATCACCAGGGACCAGAGGGCCGGCCAGGGCCTAGCTACGTTTTCCATGGGATTCCTTAAGTGAGGGTGTGGATGCGGTTCGTTTCACCCTCGGCCCAGCAGTGCCTGGATGTCGGCGCGGGCGAACATCTGCGCGGCCGCGCGCGCGGACGGGCTGCCGGCGTCGGGATCCGCGCCTGCCTCCACGAGTGCCTGCACGGCCCCCGGATAGCCCTTGAACACGGCGCCGGCGAGCGGCGTCTGGCCACGGTCGTTGGCGGTGTTGGGATCGCCGCCGTGCTGCAGGATCACCCGGACCGTGCCGGCGTGGCCGTGGTAGGCGGCGAGCATCAGCAGGGTATCTCCGGCGTCGTTAGTCAGCGTGGCCGGAACCCCCGCGGCGAGGTACGCATCGAGCACGTCCGAGTCGCCCCCGCGCGCCGCGTCAAAAAGCTTGTGCGCCAGGGCGAGCGTTTCCGGGTCCGGCGCGGTGTCCGGTGCCGGATGGTCGCGGTTCACCGTGTCCCCCGCAGGAAACCGGTCTGCCGCCCCACGACCTGGCCGGCGTCGGGGGCCACAATGACTTCCTGGGCCGCGGTGTAGGGCTCGTCGCCGTCAAGGACGGTCAGCACTTCCTCCGGCGCGACCGAGCGTTTGACCACGGCCAGGGCCACCGGCCCCATTTCGTAGTGCTGCGCCACGGACGTGACGGTGCCGACCTTGCGCTCACCGACGCGGACCTCGCTGCCGACGGCGGGCATGGTGTGCTGCGATCCGTCGAGCTGGAGGAACACGAGCCGGCGCGGCGGGTGGCCCAGGTTGTGCACGCGGGCCACCGTTTCCTGGCCCTTGTAGCAGCCCTTGTTCAGGTGCACGGCGGTGCGGAGCAGGTCGAGTTCGTGCGGAATGGTCTTGTCGTCCGTCTCGGCGCCCCAGCGGGGCCGCCACGCGGCGATCCGCAGTGCCTCGGCGGCCCAGACGCCGGCCAGCGGCCGCTCGCCCACAGTGGCTTCGAGGCCGGCCGCCGGGACGAGGTACTCGAACCAGGGCCGTTCGAGCCCCGGGTGGGAGTCCTCCCCCACGACGGCGTACGAGTAGCCGCCTGCGCCGACGTGCGGCCACGGATCTTCCCAGACCTGCAGCGCCGACCACTCCGGGATCCGCAGCGTGGAGCCGAGCACGGCCCAGTCATCCGACACGTCGCGGATCTCGACCCGGAGCATGAACTTCATCCTGTTGAGCCACTCCGCCAGCGGGGCGGCCTCGGCCGCTTCCACGATCAGCCAGGTGGTCCCGCCGTCGTCCACTACCCGGGCATCGAATTCGATCCTGCCCTGCACGCTCAGCAGCAGCAGTTCGGTGGACTGGCCGGGGGCCAGGCCGGTGAGCTGCTGGGAGGACAGGGTGTTGAGCCAGCTCAGCCGGTCCGGCCCGCTGACTGTGACCACGCCCCGGTGGGACAGGTCCACGACGGCGGCGCCGGCGGCCAGCGCCCGCTGCTCGCGCAGCGGCTCACCGTAATGGGAGGCGACGCCGGCGTCAGCACCGCCTGCCTCAACCGCGCCCGGGCGCGACAACAGGGGGCTCTTGATAGTCATATGTAGTAGAAGTCCTCAGGGGCTAGCGGTATTCCGGATTTTCGAAGTCGAACCTGGTGCCGTCCTGCCAGGCCCTGGGCAGGTTGCCGAAGGCCGGGATCCCGCCGGCGTCCTTCAGCATCCGGGCCAGGTGCAGCAGGTTCCACGTCATGAAGGTGGTGTTGCGGTTGGTGAAATCGCTCTCCGGCCCGCCGGAGTCCTCGTCGAGGTAGCTCGGACCGGGTCCGACGGCGCCGATCCAGCCGGCGTCGGCCTGCGGCGGGATGGTGAAGCCGACGTGCTGGAGGCTGTAAAGGACGTTCATGGCGCAGTGCTTGATGCCGTCCTCGTTGCCCGTGATCAGGCAGCCGCCCACTTTGGGGTAGAAGGCCCACTGGCCTTTGGCATTCAGCTGGCCGGAGTGGGCGTAGAGACGCTCGATCAGCTTCTTGGTCTGCGAGGAATTGTCGCCCAGCCAGATGGGCCCGGCGACGACGACGATGTCGGCTTCCTGGACGAAGGGGTACAACTCTGGCCATTCGTCGCTTTCCCAGCCGTGCTCGCGCATGTCCGGGTAGACACCGCTGGCGATGTCGTGGTCCACCGTCCGGATGACGCGCGTGCTGACGCCCTGCTTCTCCATGATTCGGCGGCTGACCTCGATCAGCCCCTGGGTATTGGACGTCTCCGGGGACTTCTTGAGGGTGCCGTTGAAGTACACGGCCTTGAGGTCGCTGTAGCTCTTCCGGTCCGCCGGGGTGGTCCCCGCTTCATTCGGTGCGGTATTCGATGCGGTGTTCGGTGCGGTAGTCACTGTGCTGCTCCCTGCGGTCGCTGCGGACAACGGACAATCAGTGGCGTCAGTGGCGCGATGCGGGAAAGGGCGTCAGCTGACTCTGCCAAGCATGGCCGCACCATGGGCCTCGAGGCCACCTCCCGGCGTCGTGCCCCCACCGGTGGCGACATCCCAGCGCCACAGCAGCTGCCCGTCCACGAGCCCGAAGATCCGGGTAGCCGCAGTGTATTCCTTGGAGTGGCTCCCGCGCATCACCATGTCGGTGCTGATGTGGATCTGCGGGCCCTTGATCTGGCCATAGTACAGCTCGGAGATACCGCCGGGGTGGGCCATCGATACAGAGATGTCGAAGCCGCCGTCTTTGTTGCGCATGGCCTCGACCTCGTCAGCGCTCTTGAGCACTGGGACGATGTCGCCGGGGATCAGGCCGGGTCCGGCGTCCTCCTCGCGCTGTGTGCGTTCCAGGGCCCAGAAGCCTGTCTCGACCGTCAGCGGACGGAGCCTGGTGCCCGCGTCGTCGGTCAGCCAGCTTTCGGCCCGGTACTGCAGGTACGGCAGGCCGTTGTGGGTGAAGGAGACATGTTGCACAAAGTGCTCGGAATCCTCTTCCCCGGCGCCCAGCCGGCCCCGGCCCTCCCACTCGCCGATGAGCCAGGAGAGCGGAACGATTTCCGGTGTCAGATCAGTAGGTATTTCAATCGGCACAGCAGCTACCTCGGGAAACTACGGGTTCTGGACGGGTGGTGGGGTCGGGCCCTCTACCGCTGGCCTTTGAAGAGGCGGTACACCACATAGCCGGCAAACCAGGCCATGGAAAGGCTGGCGATGCCGAGCAGAACAAGGAAGAAGATTTCAAATGCAAGTACGGACATGATGCCATCCTAACGCGTTAGAAGATGAGTAGTTTGTCTATGAAGTAAGCCAGTGAACCGACGGCGGAAACCGGTCCCAGCCCTATGCCCAGGGCCGCTGCAAGGTTGAGGGTTTCGGCGCGGAGGGTCACCATGCGGCGGAAACTCACCAGCACCGCCCCCACTACAACCCCCACGAGGGCGGCCGGCAGGACGGCGATGTCGGAGAAAACGAGCCCGGCAAGGGGACCGGCGAGTCCGGCGCCGACGATGCCCAGCGGCGCCACAATCCTGTCCGGCCAGCGGATAAGGCCGGCCAGCAGGGCAACCGCCGCACTGATCGCGGCGACGAGCAGCATTTCCCGCACTCCGTTGAAACGCGAGCAGGCAATCCAGCCCGCACCCAGGCACGAAAGCATCACGCCGGCGCAGGAGCCGAGCGTGGATTCGAGGCGCTGGGCCTGGCCGGTGCCGCGGAGCAATTGCATCACGAAGATGGCAATGACGCCGGCGGCCAGGAACGACGGGGTCCAGTCGAGGAAGCCCGGGGCCGGGAGGTAGGTGGCAGTGACGGCGGACCCCACCCCCGGCAGCGCGATCAGCGCTGCGAGCGTTTTCTTGGCCGGGATGCCCAGGAAGTGCGGCCAGCCGACGCCGACGCCGACGGCGGACAGCGCAGCCGCCGCCAGCAGGACCTCAGGGGAGGAGTAGGCAGCGCCCACAATGGCCGCGAGCCCGGCCAGGGCGATGATCCCGATGCTCCACGACTTCACTGCTCCCCCGCCATCTTCGCCGCCACCATTGCCGCCATTGCCGCCATCGTCATACCTTTGCTCACTGCGGACCCCCACCTCGACCTGATCAACCTCGGAGCGCTGCGGGCCCTGACGGATCAATCCTGCCTTATATGACCGTTTTATGTCGCAAAGGGACCGGTCTCCGGTGACGGGACCGTGTCTGGAAAGAAGCCGTTGGGTATACTCGAGATCTGCTACAGACGCCCAAAGATGCGCGGACACCCCTTGGAGGAACCATGTCGCACATCCTGCTCCTGACGAACAGCACCGGCTCTTCGGTGGACGTTTTGCCTGCTCTGGAATTGCTGAACCACCGCGTACACATTCTTCCGGCCGAGGCTACTGCGCTGCTGGACACGGACCCCTGCGACATGGTCCTCCTGGACGCGCGCAAGGATCTTGTCGGCGCCCGCTCCCTCACCCAGCTGCTCAAGGCCACAGGCCTGAGCGCGCCCCTCATCCTCATCCTCACTGAGGGCGGCATGGCGGCCGTCTCCTCGGCGTGGGCGGTCGATGACATCCTGTTGGAGTCCGCCGGCCCTGCCGAGGTCGAAGCCCGCATCCGGCTGGGCATGGCGCGCGCGGTTCCGGACCAGGACAAGGCGCCGACGGAGATCCGGGCCGCCGGCGTCGTGATCGATGAGGCAAGCTACACGGCCCGCGTCAACGGCGCGGCGCTCAACCTGACCTTCAAGGAATTTGAGCTGCTCAAGTACCTCGCCCAGCACCCCGGCCGCGTCTTCACCCGGCAGCAGCTGCTCACCGAGGTGTGGGGCTACGACTACTACGGCGGCACGCGCACGGTGGACGTCCACGTCCGACGCCTCCGCGCGAAGCTGGGCGCGGACCACGAAAACCTGATCAGCACCGTGCGCAACGTCGGCTACCGCCTGACCCTGGTCCGCCACCCCGAGGAAGAACTGACCGAGGCCTGAACGTCCCGGCTGTCCCCGGCCGCCCGGGCTGTCCCGGCCATCGCGGGAGCGCAGCGCCCCAAAACAAGGAAACAGCAAGGAAACAGCAAGGAAACAGGGAAAGCCCCGGACTGGGAAGTCCGGGGCTTTCTTTCATTCCTTGGTGGAGGACATACGGGTCGAACGTATCGAGGCCACCCCAGTGGTGGATCCCCCTCGCATCCGGGAACGCGATGGTGTTCGCAAGGCCGGACGAGATAACGACTATACGGAAGAGTTCGGGAAACAACAAAACCGGCCCCACCGTGGCCCCACCGTATAGCCTTACACCATGAGTCCTGCGCATCCGGAAAACTGGCCCGTACTCACTGCCAAGGGAGCTGTCGATGAACAGCTGTGGAGCGACGTCGTAGGCCTCGCTGCCGCGGCCGAAGAGTCCGACGGCAACCCGCCGCTGTCCGAACAGACCCTCGTGACGCTGAGGTCAGCCGGCGCCGGCGGGACCGCAGGGGCCATCACGGCGCTCACCCTCGCCCTGTATGCCCCCGACGAGTCCGGCGATGAACAACCGGACCCGGCAACGGCGCAGGATCTGGCGGGCGTCGCCGTCGTCGTCGAGGACCCGGACGGTACGGGGGTGCTGGAAATCGCCGTCCACCCCAGCTACCGCAACCAGGGAGTGGCGGACAAGCTTGTGGCCGAGCTCCGGGAACGCCGCGGATTTGCCGGCCTGAAGGCGTGGTCGCACGGCGACCACGAGGCCGCCGCGGACCTGGCTGCCCGTTACGGCTTCGGCGCGGTGCGTGAACTGTGGAAGATGCGCCTCGCCACCGCGGCCGCCGGCGCGGCCGACGTCGCCCTTCCGGAAGTTGCGCTGCCGGCGGGCGTTACGCTCCGAACCTTCATCCCGGGCCAGGACGAGGACACCTGGCTCGCGGCGAACAAGGCCGCTTTCGCCCACCATCCGGAACAGGGCAATATGACGCGGGCCGACCTCGACGCCCGGATGGCCGAGCCCTGGTTCGATCCGGCCGGTTTCCTGCTGGCGGTGGACTCCTCGGACCGGCTGCTGGGCTTCCACTGGACCAAAGTGCACCCCCGGCACGGCGAACACCCGGCCATCGGCGAGGTCTATGTCGTCGGCGTGAGCCCCGCCGCGCAGGGCACCGGGCTGGGCAAGGCCCTCACTGTCGCGGGCATCCGCTACCTTCAGGAAGCGGGCCTGCACGCCGTCATGCTCTACGTCGACGCGGACAATATTCCGGCGGTGTCGCTCTACCGGCGGCTGGGCTTTACCCGCTGGGACGTTGACGTCATGTACGCCCCCTTGGAAGGGCCCTGATCCGGCCGGCGGACCGCCGCCGGATACCGGCCAAATTTTGGGCTCCGCGGAAGATGGCTGAAGGGCGATTGCTTGTATGGTTGAAACTAAATCGCGCCAGCATTAGGAGAGACCATGCAACGGGACACTGCCCGGACAGCCACGTCTGACCCCGCTACCTCGGAAAAGAGAACCCATCCGGTGCGTGCCCGTTTCGGTTCCTCCGAAGTGCCGGCCTCACGTGCCACTCAGGACCGGATCGATATCCCCGAGTTCGCGCCCAACCTGGCGCCGGAAGGCGACATTAGCCCGGACCGTTTCCTGGACCGGGAACTCAGCTGGCTCGCCTTCAACTCCCGCGTCCTGGAACTGGCCGAAGACCCGAACCTGCACCTGTTGGAGCGCGTCAGCTTCCTGTCCATCTTCGCCTCCAACCTGGACGAATTCTTCATGGTCCGGGTCGCCGGGCTCAAGCGCCGGATCGCCACCGGCCTGGCCGTGCCGTCCCCCGCCGGGCTGAGCCCCGTGCAGGTGCTGGAGCAGATCGGCGAGGAAGCCCACCGGCTCCAGCAGCGCCATGCCCGCGTCTACGCCGAGCAGATCCGCCCGGCGCTGGCCTACGAGCACATCCACCTCATGCATTGGGAGGAGCTCGATTCCCAGTCCAAGGACCAGCTCAGCGCCATGTTCGCCGAAAAGGTCTTCCCGATCCTGACGCCGCTGGCCGTGGACCCGGCACACCCCTTCCCCTACATCTCCGGGCTTTCCCTCAACCTCGCCGTCGTGGTCCGCAACCCGGTCAGCGACAAGGAACTCTTCGCCCGGCTCAAGGTCCCGGACCAGCTCCCCCGCCTGATCTCCATCGACGGCCCCCGCGCTGGCGCCGTGCCGGGCCGGGTGGCGCGCTTCATCGCCCTCGAGGAAGTCATCGCCGTCCACCTGGACCAGTTGTTCGCCGGGATGGAAGTACTGGAGCACCATACCTTCCGCGTCACCCGCAACGAGGACGTCGAGGTCGAAGAGGACGACGCCGAGAACCTGCTGCAGGCGCTGGAAAAGGAACTGCTCCGCCGCCGTTTCGGCCCGCCGGTCCGGCTCGAGGTCACCACTGACATCAACCCGAACATCCGGGCGCTGCTGATCCGCGAACTCGGCGTCGAGGAATCCGAGGTCTATTCCGTGCCGGCACCGCTGGACCTGCGCGGGCTCTCCGTCATTGCCGGGATCGACCGGGCCGACCTCCACTACCCCAAGCACGTCCCCCACACCTCGCGGTACCTCAACGAATCGGAGACCTCCAAGGCGGCCAATGTCTTTGCCGCCATGCGCCGCCGTGACATCCTCCTGCACCACCCCTATGACTCCTTCTCCACTTCGGTGCAGGCGTTCCTCGAGCAGGCCGCGTCGGATCCCAAGGTCCAGGCCATCAAGCAGACCCTGTACCGCACCTCCGGGGATTCCCCGATCGTCGATGCCCTGATCGACGCGGCGGAGGCCGGCAAACAGGTCCTGGCGCTCGTTGAAATCAAGGCCCGCTTCGACGAGCAGGCCAACATCTCCTGGGCCAGGAAGCTGGAACAGGCGGGCGTCCATGTGGTGTACGGCATTGTGGGCCTCAAGACCCACTGCAAGCTTTCCCTCGTCGTGCGCCAGGAAGTGGACGGCCTGCGCCGCTACTGCCATATCGGCACCGGCAACTACCACCCGCGCACGGCCCGCTACTACGAGGACCTGGGGCTGCTGACCTCCAACGAGCAGGTGGGTGAGGACCTCTCAAAGCTCTTCAACCAGCTGTCCGGCTACGCACCGAAGTCCACGTTCAGGCGGCTCCTGGTGGCTCCGCGCTCGGTGCGTTCGGGGCTCATCGACCGGATCGAAACGGAGATCCGCAATGCCAAGGCCGGCCTCGCGGCGCGGGTCCAGATCAAGGTCAACTCCATGGTGGACGAAGCCATCATCGATTCCCTGTACCGGGCGTCCCAGGCCGGCGTTCCGGTGGACATCATGGTCCGGGGCATTTGCTCCCTGCGACCGGGCGTTCCCGGCCTCAGCGAGAACATCACGGTCCGCTCCGTACTGGGCCGCTTCCTGGAGCATTCCCGGGTCTTCGCCTTCGCCAACGGCGGGGAACCGGTGGTCTACATCGGCTCGGCGGACATGATGCACCGCAACCTGGACCGTCGGGTGGAAGCGCTCGTGCAGCTCAGTGCCGGGGACGACACCAACTACGTCCTGGACATGCTGCGCCGCTACATGGATCCCGGAACGGCCAGCTGGTACCTGGACAACAGCGGGGAATGGACCCGCCATCACCTCACAGAGGACGGCCGGAACCTTGAGGACGTGCAGTCGTGGCTGCTCGCGTCCCGCTCGAGGCAACGCGCTGCCGGCCTGCGGTAGGGCTGTGGCATTGAGCAGCGATTCCCTGGTGGCCGACCAGACTGACCACGCCGGCGACGAGATCGCCGTCACCGCGGCGGGCGCACTGCCGTGGCGCCTCAATTCGAGCGACAAGGATCAGCTCGAGGTCCTGCTGATCCACCGCCCGCGCTATGACGACTGGTCCTGGCCCAAGGGCAAGCTCGACCCGGGCGAAACGATTCCCGAGTGCGCCACCCGCGAGGTAGCGGAGGAAATCGGACTCAGCGCCCCGCTGGGCATCCCCCTTCCGCCGATCCACTACCACGTGCCCGCCGGGCTGAAAATCGTCCACTACTGGGCGGTGCGCGTCAACGGCGCCATGCTGGTGCCGGACGGTCAGGAGGTGGACAGCGTCATGTGGTGTTCGCCGGAGAAAGCCGCCCGCCTGCTGACCAACCCGAGCGACGTCGGCCCGCTGGAGCACCTGGTGTCAGCGCACGCCCGCGGTGAACTCGAGACCTGGCCGCTCGTGATCGTGCGCCATGCCAAGGCTAAGCCCCGGTCCTCCTGGACGAAGGCCGAGGGCGACCGCCCGCTGGCCGCCACCGGCATGCGTCAGGCGCAGGCAGTCGGGCGTCTCCTGCAGGCCTGGAAGCCGCTGCGCATCGTCTCCAGCCCGTGGCTCAGATGCGTGGCCACGATCGCGCCGTACGCCAAAGCCTCCGATGCCAAAGTGAAGCTGGATGACGCCCTCACCGAACACCGCCACGGCCGCCGGCCGCACAAGACGGCCGCCGTCGTCGAGGGCCTCTTCGACAAGCAGCGGGCGGTGGCGCTGTGCACGCACCGCCCCGCCCTGCCGACGGTGTTTGCCCAGCTCGGCGAGCACATGGGCTCCCGGCTGCGGGGCCTCCTGCCGGACACCGATCCGTTCCTCGCCCCTGGCGAGATCGTGGTATGCCATGTGGCGCACGGCAGCAAGGAGAAAATCGTCGCCGTCGAGCGGTTCAGGCCCTTCGACGACTGACGGCCTTCACACTGCGCTGGTCCGCGCGGCTAGCTCAGTAGACTGGGACGGTGAGCATTCCAACGCCCTATGAAGACCTGCTGCGCGATGTCCTTGATCACGGCACGCACAAATCGGACCGTACCGGGACGGGAACCCTCAGCGTGTTCGGCCGACAGCTGCGCTTCGACCTGAGCAAGAGCTTCCCCCTGATCACCACCAAACGCGTGCATTTCAAGTCGGTCGCCGTGGAGCTGTTGTGGTTCCTGCGCGGGGACTCAAACGTGTTGTGGATGCAGGACCAGGGCGTCACCATCTGGAACGAATGGGCCGACGCCGAGGGCGAACTGGGGCCCGTCTACGGCGTCCAGTGGCGGTCATGGCCCACCCCCGACGGCGGCCACATCGACCAGATCGCCGAACTGGTCCAGAACCTCAAGTCCAACCCGGACTCGCGGCGGCACATCGTCTCGGCGTGGAACGTCGCCGAACTCAAGGACATGGCGCTGCCCCCGTGCCATGCGTTCTTCCAGTTCTACGTCGCCGACGGCAAGCTTTCCTGCCAGCTGTACCAGCGTTCGGCGGACACCTTCCTGGGCGTGCCGTTCAACATCGCGTCCTATGCGCTGCTGACCTGCATGCTGGCCCAGCAGACCGGCCTGGAACCGGGCGAATTCGTCTGGACCGGCGGGGATGTCCACATCTATGACAACCACATGGACCAGGTCCTCAAGCAGCTGGCCCGCGAGCCCTACCACTACCCGCAGCTGAAAATTATCCGCAAACCGGACTCCATCTTCGACTACACCCTCGATGACTTCGAAGTGGTCGGATACCAGCACCACCCGACGATTAAGGCCCCGATAGCCGTATGAGCAAAGAGAACACCACCGGCGAGCAGCCCGGCGATTTCACCGAGCAACTCCGAGCGTCCACCACCGGACTGGGCCTGGTCTGGGCCCAGACAAGCACCGGAGTCATCGGCCAGGCCGGCGCCATGCCGTGGCACCTGCCCGAAGACATGCAGCACTTCAGCCGCCTCACCACCGGCCACCCGGTGATCATGGGACGCAAGACCTGGGAATCCTTCCCGGCCAAGTACCGCCCGCTGCCCGGCCGGACGAACATCGTCATCACACACCAGGAGACCTGGGGCGGCACACCGGCGGCGGAAGGCGCCATCGCGGTCAAATCCCTCGATGACGCGCTGCTGGAATCCCAGTTCGCGCCCGGCCACGAGATGGTCTGGATCGTCGGCGGCGGGGAGATCTTCGCGCAGTCGATGGAGCTCGCCGACGTCGCCGTTATCACCACGATCGACGCGGCCACCGAGGGCGACACCTTTGCCCCCGAGCTCGGCTACGACTGGACAGCGGGGGCCAGCCTGCCGGCCGGCGGCTGGCTGACGGCGGACAGCGGCACCCGTTACCGCATCACTCTGTGGCGCCGGGCGGAGGGCTAGCGATGCCGACCAAATCCGAAACCCTCTTCGTCCTGGGCTACATGCTCCTGCCCCTGCTGGCGTTGCTGTCCGCCGTCGTGGGGCTCACCATGATTCTGGGCGGCGACAAGATTGTCGGCGCGATCGTGCTGGTGGTGGTGACCCAGGTCTTCGCGTTCGGGGCATTCTTCGCCCTGCGGAAACGAAAAAGCGCCCTGCTGGAGGAGTCCCACGGCGAGTAGCGGCCGGTGGTTCCGCAGCCGGGTAGGCCTGCAGGCGAGCGTCAGGCCCGCCGCGGCGTAACCGGCTGCGGACCGCCCGCCGCAAAGTCTAAACTGGCTCAATGACTACAGCAGCTATCCCGTCCGTCGGACTGGTCGGTTGGCGTGGCATGGTCGGCTCCGTCCTGATGCAGCGCATGCAGGACGAGGGCGACTTCGCCAACATCAACCCGGTCTTCTTCTCCACCTCGAACGCCGGAGGCGACGCCCCCACCCTTGCCGGTGCTGCAGCCGGCGCGGCCGGCAAGCTCGAGGACGCGTTCGACGTCGAGACGCTGGCCAAGCTGCCGGTAATCGTCACCGCCCAGGGCGGGGACTACACCAAGCGGGTGCACGGCGAGCTTCGCAGCCGCGGCTGGAACGGCCTCTGGATCGACGCCGCCTCCACCCTGCGGATGAATGACGACTCGATCATCGTCCTGGACCCGATCAACCGTGACGTCATCGACGCCGGTCTCTCGGGCGGTGTGAAGGACTTCATTGGCGGCAACTGCACGGTCTCCTGCATGCTGATGGGCCTGGGCGGGCTGTTCAAGAACGGCCTCGTCGAATGGGGCACCTCGATGACTTACCAGGCCGCCTCCGGCGGCGGCGCGCGGCACATGCGCGAACTGCTGGGCCAGTTCGGGACGCTCAACGCCGAGGTCAGCACCGAACTGGACGATCCGGCGTCGGCCATCCTGGAAATCGACCGGAAGGTCCTGGCGCACCAGCGCACGAACATCGACGCCACCCAGTTTGGTGTTCCGCTCGCCGGATCCCTGATCCCGTGGATTGATGCGGACCTCGGCAACGGCCAGTCCAAGGAGGAATGGAAGGCCGGGGTGGAAACCAACAAGATCCTGGGCACCTCGGCCGAGGACCGCGTCATCATGGACGGCCTGTGCATCCGGATCGGCGCCATGCGCTCACATTCCCAGGCGCTCACGCTCAAGCTCCGCGAGGACCTCTCCGTCGCCGAGATCGAGAAGCTCCTCGACGCGGACAACGAATGGGCCACTGTGGTGCCCAACACCAAGGAAGCCTCGATGGCGGAGCTCACCCCGGTGGCGGCCTCCGGCACCCTGGACATCCCGGTGGGCCGCATCCGCAAGCTCGAGATGGGCCCGGAGTACATCAGCGCGTTCACGGTGGGCGACCAGCTGTTGTGGGGCGCTGCCGAGCCGCTGCGGCGCATGCTCAACATCGTCACGGGAACGCTCTAGGGACCCGCGCCACCGGAATTCATGTGCCCAGGAATCTTCGGTATTTCGCGGCCTGCAGCTCCAAGGACTTTTGGGCGGCAGGCCGCAGTCCGTTTACCGTGTCGAAGGGCTCGGCCGCGGCGGCGGACCTGCCGTTTCCGGGCGCCGTCCAGGTGCCCACCACCTGGCCGGCCGCGACGATGGTTTTCCTGAACACCCCGTTGCCGCCGGGCACGATTTTGTCGGAATGCTCGGCGGGCAGCACAAGCGACCTGTCCGCGTAGCCCAGCAGGAATTCGTCAAAGCCCGGCAGCGCCAGCACCGAACGGCCGCCGGGGACGACGCCGTCGAGCAGTGCCGCCGTCTCCGGCGAGAGCCAGTAGCTGGTCCCGCGGACGTCAAGCTCCACCAGCTCCCCCTTCACTGCGGCCAGCGCCGCACGGGTTTCCGTCAGCGGGATACCGGACCACCAGGCGAAGTCACGCTCGCTGGCCGGTCCGTGGCTGTACAGATAGCGCAGCAGCAACTCGGCTATGCCCTCCTCCCGGCCCAGCGTCCTGGAATCTGTGATCCACTCGTCAAAGGCGACAACACGCTGCTGGTTGCCCTCCAGCGGCCCCTGAACGAGGCATCCGCGCTGGCAGAGAAGCCCGAGCAGATGGATGCCGCGCTGGCCCGCCGGCGACTGGCCCGCCCGCTCAAAGGCCTGGAAGAGCTCGGCCCGGGTGGCGGCCCGGCCGCCGGAAACCAGCCGCAGGGCAGCCTCTTGCGCCGCATCCGCGTCCGCGGCCCCGATGTCCAACTGCCTGTGCCGCCCCGCCAGCCCGCGGATGAGCCGTCCGGACGTGATCGCCAGCATCCACTTGAGATCCTCGGGTGCCAGCAGGTGCAGGGTGCCGCGCATCGGCCAGGACCGGACGATCTCGCCCCGGTCCAGGGCGGCACGGACATCGGCCACGCGGGAGCCGGGTACCCGCTGCCCGGCAGCCCAGAAGGCGGCCTGCAGGTCCTGCGCCTGCATCGCCGTCATCCACCGGACTGCCGCCGGGACCGTCCCCAGCCCCGCTCCGACCAGCCCCTGCGAGGCCAGACGGAGCCGGCCCAAGATCCCCGGGCTGAGCCGGGCGCGCACCACTGCTGCCATGGACCCATGGTAGGACCGGGCGCCGACAATTCACTCCGGTGAGCCTTCCGCCCGGCGGTTCCCAGCCACCGTCCAGCAGAGATACCTACCCTTGTTAGATGACCATGAGTGAGATGTGGCCGCGGTTGCGGCCCCTGTGCAGGAGGCTGGCCCTGCTGGGCTGGGCCTCCAGCGCGGCCGGGATGGCGGCGGGCCTCGCCGTCGCCATTGCCAGCGGCACCCGGCTATCCCCCATGATGACGACGTTCCAGACCGTTTCCACCGTGTGCATGGCCATCGCGGTGGCCAGTTTCGTCACCGCTGCCATGCTCCAGCCGCGCCCGCCGGCACCGCGGAACACCGAACGGCGGGAACTCGAGCTCGATCCCGCCGG
>NZ_MQTQ01000054.1:77168-138986 GCF_020532805.1 Arthrobacter sp. SO5
ACGGTGCAGAGTTTCCTGCTGGGCTCGCTGGTGCTCCTGGCCGGAGCGGTGGCCTTCGCCGGCGCCGGGTTGCTGCTGCGGAGCGGCCCCAGCGCCCAGTCCGTGGCGTTCTGCCAGGTCTTCCTGCTCGGCGCCGCGGCGTCCGGCTTCACCTTCATGCTCTTCAGCAAGGTCACCCCGCGCCGCGGCAGGAACTAGGGCCAGCCAAGCCGGCCGCAGCCGGTCAGTGAGGCTGGCGGAGCCCGTGAATTCCGTTTCCTAGAGCTCCACGCCGATCAGCAGCGGTTCCGGGTGCAGTTCAATGCCGAAGCGTTCGACGACGCCGCGGCGCACCTCGCGGGCGATCGCGAGCATATCCGCAGTCCTGGCGCCGCCGCGGTTGGTGATGGCCAGGGTGTGCTTGGTGGACAGCGAAGCCCGGCCGCCCGAGACGCTGCCGGGTTCGAGTCCGAAGCCCTTGCCGTAGCCGGCGTGGTCGATCAGCCAGGCAGCCGAGAGCTTGGTGAGCCCGTCTGCGCCGCCCGGGTACCGCGGGGCGTCATCCGGCAGGTTCGCGGCCACCTCGGCCGCCACGATCGGGTTGGTGAAGAAGGAGCCGGTGGAGTAAGTGTCCCGGTCCGCCCGGTCCCAGACCATGCCCTTGGACGCGCGGAGCCGGAGCACCTCGCGGCGCACCTCGTTCGCGTAGGCCCGCTGGCCTGCCTCCACACCGAGGGCCCTTGCAAGCTCCGCGTAGCGGATGGGGGCGCTCATCCGGCCCAACGGAAGCTGGAACTCCACAGTCAGCACGACGTAGCGCGGCGAGCCGCTGACGGTGGTCTGCTTGAGGATGGAATCGCGGTAACCGAATTTCAGCTCCGAACTGGTGAAGGTCAGGACTGCGTTGCGTTCCCGGTCCCAGGTCCGCACCGCGGCGACCGTCTGGGAGACGTCCGAGCCGTAGGCGCCGACGTTTTGCACGGGGGTGGCACCGGTAGCGCCCGGGATGCCGGACAGCGCCTCGAGGCCGGACCAGGCGTGCAGCACGGCGTGCTGAACCAGGGCGTCCCAGTTGTGGCCGGCCTGGACCACCACGGCCACCCCGCCGCAGGAATCCTCGGCGTTGACGGTGAATCCTTCGGAGGCGATCTTCAGCACGGTGCCCGGGAAGCCGTCGTCGGACACGAGCAGGTTGGAGCCACCGCCGATGATCAGCAACGGCAACCCGGCAGCGTCGGCAGTGCGGACGGTGTCGATGATCTCGGCCTCGGTGCTGGCTTCGATGAAAGTGGCGGCGGGGCCGCCGACGGCAGCCGTGGTCAGGGCGGAAAGCAGAGTCTGGGTCACCCGACCAGCCTAACGGGGATCGTGACCGCGTACCCGATGGTGGACACCAAGGAGACCTGGTCTGCTGCCTTGACGGGATCGTCTGCGTAGGCCAGCCCTGGAACAGGTGCGGACACGAATTGGCCCGTCGCCATGGGGCTAGCTCAGCCTGACGACAGCCTGGGCCTTCATCAGCACCTTCTGGCCGGCCGAGGTGACGGTGAGGTCCACGCGGGCGGTGCCGGCGTCGGCGTCGAGCGCGCCGATGGCCCCGCTGACCTCGATCACCGCACCTGCCCCGGCCGTCCCCGTCGTGTCAGAGACCGGGACCGGCTTGGTGAAGCGGGTCTGGAAATCGACGACGGCGGCGGGGTCGCCGGCCCAGTCGGACACGAGCTGGACGGCGGAGCCCATGGTGAACATGCCGTGCGCGATCACACCGGGCAGTCCCACGCTGGTAGCGAAGGCCTCGTTCCAGTGGATGGGGTTAAAGTCACCGGAAGCGCCCGCGTACTTCACCAGGTCCGAGCGGGTGACGTCGATGCTGCGGCTGCCGATGGTCTGGCCGACAGTGAGTTCTGCAAGTGTGGGTGTCATATCTACTGTCCCTCTCCGCGGACCAGAATGGATGAGGTGGCGGTGGCGACCGGCTCGCGGGCACCCTCGCTGGGACTGCCAAGGGCAAGTGCGAAGATTTCCGAGCGCGTGGTGATCATGGCTCCGCCGCCCATGGCACGGACGCCGTCGACGTGCAGCTCCGCGACCAGCCGGTCGCCGGCGACGATGGGGCGGTGGTGGATGAACCGCTGGTCCGCGTGGACCACACGAGAGAAGTCGATGCCGGAGTCCGGGTCCTCAATGAGCTGGGCGTCCGCTTTTTGCGCCACGATGATCGCGAAGGTGGGCGGGGCCACGAGATCGCGGTGGCCCAGGGCCTCGGCCGCGTCCGCGTCGAAGTGGGCGGGGTGGGTGGCCTTGACCGCGCGGGCGAACTCGCGGATCTTCTCCCGGCCGACGTCGTACACCTCTGCGGCAGGGTAGCTTCGGCCCTGCAGGTCCGGATTGATAGTCATGGCTCCAGCCTAATGTGCCGCCGAACGCGCCGGCCGCCAGGATCGATGCCAGGACCGACGCCAGGGGACCGAACGGGAACGCATCATTGCGGTATGATGAAAACATCAATTCATCAATTCATGGCCGGTCGGGGATATGCGGCGATGGGGAAGCACAGGCAGCAATGATTTCACCAGCGCAAACGCCCTTGTACGAGATCAAGGCGAACCTGTTCAAGGCCCTCGCCCACCCGGCCCGGATCCGTGTGCTCGAACTGCTCTCTGCCGCCCCGGATAACTCGGCGTCCGTCAGCTACCTGCTGGCCGAGACAGGCCTCGAGGCGTCGCACTTGTCCCAGCACCTCGCCACGCTGCGTCGCCATGGGGTGGTGACCTCGTCCCGGTCCGCGAACGCTGTGACCTATCGGCTGGCCCATCCGAAGATCGCCGAATTGCTGGCGATCGCCCGGACCTTCCTCCTCGACAGCCTGGCCGATTCCAACGAACGGCTCAAGCTTGCGCAGGAGCTGCCCAGCGAGCATCTGCAGGGTACCTCTTCATGAGCGTGTCGCTAAGCCGCCTCAGCCGGTTCCTGCCGTCCCGCCGGGACTACGACGGATTGCGCTCCTCCTGGAAAACGGATCTCCTGGCCGGCATCACCGTGGGGATTGTTGCCCTTCCGCTGGCACTGGCCTTCGGAGTCAGTTCCGGCGCAGGCGCCGAAGCCGGGCTCATCACTGCCGTCGTCGCCGGCCTGGTCGCCGCGATCATGGGCGGCTCGCACGTCCAGGTCTCCGGACCCACCGGCGCGATGGTGGTGGTGCTGGCCCCGGTGGTCGCCGCCCACGGAGTCGGCAGCATCGCCTTGGTGTCGCTGATGGCCGGTCTACTGGTGGTCATCCTCGGCCTCAGCGGACTGGGCCGGGCCGTGGCCTTCATCCCGTGGCCTGTGGTGGAGGGCTTCACGCTCGGAATCGCCGCGATCATCTTTCTCCAGCAGGTGCCGCTCGCCACCGGCACCCAGGGGGTACCGGGCCACAACACCCTGGTGGCCGCCTTCGAGAGCGCCTCCCAGGCCACTCTCCCCACCGTGCTGCAGACTCTCGGCGTCGTCGCCGGGGTTGCCGCCGTCATGCTCCTGCTCCCGAAGCTGAACAAGGCCCTGCCCGCGAGCCTGATCGCCGTGCTGGTGGCCACCGTGGCGGCCGAACTGCTGCAGCTGGACATTCCCCGGATCGGTGCCCTGCCGCATTCCCTGTCCGCCCCGTCGGTCCCGTCCCTGGACCCGGCCGCCCTGGGCGGGTTGCTGATGCCCGCGGTATCCATCGCGATGCTCGCCGCCATCGAATCCCTGCTCTCGGCGCGGGTGGCCGCCGGCATGGTCGGCCCCGACGGGAGGCCCTCCGGGGCGTACAGCCCGGACCGGGAGCTCATGGGGCAGGGACTCGCTTCGGTTGCCGCCGGGTTCTTCGGCGGCATGCCCGCCACGGGCGCCATCGCCCGGACCGCGGTCAACGTCCGTTCCGGAGCCAAGACCCGGCTCTCCGCGATAGTGCACGCCTTGGTGCTGCTGGCCATTATCTATCTGGCGGCCGGACTGGTCGGGACGATCCCGCTGGCGGTCCTGGCCGGAATCTTGATGGTCACGGCCACCCGCATGGTCTCCAGGCACACGGTCGGCGCCATCATGCGCTCCACCCGTGCCGACGCCTTCGTGTTCGTCCTGACAGCCCTCATCACGGTGGCCTTCGACCTGATTGTGGCCATCGAGATCGGGCTGGTGGCCGCAGCCCTCTTCACGCTGCGGAAGTTCGCCTCGCTCAGCGGGGTGAAGCGCGAGGAGATTCCGGCACCGCGCGAAGACGGGGACCAGCACATCGCGATCTTCAGGCTCGACGGGGCCATGTTCTTCGGCGCCGCGGAACGCGTCCTGCAGGAAATCAGCCAGGTCAAAGATATCCAGGTGGCCATTATCCGGCTCTCACAGGTGCGGATGCTCGACGCCACCGGGGCCCACACGCTGGTGGAGGTCATCTCGGCACTGGAACTGCGGGGAGTGACGGTCCTGCTGAAGGGCGTCCAGCCGCAACACCTTGAACTCGTGACCAACGTCGGGGTGATCCGTTCGCTGCGGCACCACAAGCACCTGTTCACCTCCCTGCCCGAGGCCGTGGAGCATGCCCGCAGCCACGTGCGCCGGAACGCCGCTGCTAGCGTTTGAGGTTCTTGCGGATCCTCTGGCCGCGGACCACGATCCCGGCAATGTGCAGGATCAGGCCGAGCCCGATCACGGCAAGGGAGGCGACGGCGAGATCCTGATTGCCGGAGCTGTTACCGATCACGTTCAGGATGATGCCGGCGGCGATCAGCCCCATGGCGCTGAAAACGAGCACCTTGTAGGTGGTTGACGCGGTGGCCCAGAATTCGTTCAGCACCGTGTCAGTCTACCGGGGCCGGGGTGCCTGGCCGCGAGCCGTAAATTTCCTGGCGACACTCGAAATGCCGGGCGACACCGGAATACGGGTGCGTCCGGTATTTCGCGCGTCGCGGGGCAAATCCAGCGTCAGAACAGGGACTCCTGGACGGCGGGGACCTCGGAGCCGTGGTCGCCTAGTTCGACGGTCCGCGCTTTCAGCTGGCCAAGGTTGACGACGAATTCAAGGTCGGCGCCGTCGAGCCGGGCCAGCGCAACCGTGCCGCTCAGCGAGTCGATCCGGAACCCGTGCGTACCCGTGCTGAGCTCGTGCGGGTAGGCGTGCCGGACGGCCGGGGCGCAGACCGCAGCCGATACTTCCCCCCGGCGGCGAGTCTGAAGCCGAGCCGTGTCCCCGCGTCGAGCGCCAGGTCGGTGAAGGCGCCGGCAGGGTCCTGCAGGCGCAGCACCGGGCGGACGCCGCCGGCGTCCCATGCTTGCGCAGGTGCTTGTGCCGGTGCGGCATCCCAAAAGACCCCGTGGACCAGATAGCGGGTATCGGTCACGGGGCCTCCTTGGTACGGGGTTGGCTAGACGGCCGGCTGCACCCCAAAGGCTACCGCGAGCTTCATGATCTTCTCGGCGCGGCCCAGGCGCGGCAGGTCGGAGCCGTCGCGGATGACGCGGCCGCTGGCCTCGAAGTCGGCCATGAAGTCAGTGGCCCAGGCGACGTCGGACGGCGTCGGGCTGATGACCTCATTGATGACGTGGGTCTGGTCGATGGCCAGGCACAGCTTGCCCGTCATACCCATCATCACCGTGATGCCGGTCTGCTCGCGCAGGATCGGGTGGTTGGTGCCGACCGTGGGGCCGTCGATGGGGCCCGGCAGGTTCCCCACCCGGCTGGCCACGACGAGCTTGGCGCGCGGGTAGGCCATTGCCTCCGGGGTGGCCGCCATGCCGGTGTCGCGGCGGAAGTCGCCGGAGCCGAACGCGAGGCGGAACGCGCCCTGCGCCCTGGCGATGTTATTGGCTTCCTCGATGCCGACGGCGGACTCGACGAGCGCGATGACCGGCGTCTTGCCGTCCATCCGGTGGAAGCTCTCGGTGACCTGGTCCGCGGACTCTGTCTTGGCCAGCATCACACCGAGCAGGCCCGGGGTGCCGCGGAGGCCGGCGAGGTCGTCAGCCCAGAAGGGGCTCGTGGCGTCGTTGATCCGGACCCAGGCGTTGCCGCCGGCGGTCAGCCAGTCCACAACGTTGGCGCGGGCGGCGTCCTTTTGGGAGGGGTCCACCGCGTCCTCGATATCGAGGATAACGGCATCCGCGCGGGAGACGGCGGACTGGTCGAAGAGCTCGGTTTTCATAGCGTTAACCAGCAGCCAGGAGCGGGCAATTTCAGCTGGGACGTTGCGTTGGGGCCGGATGGTCCCGGCGGTGGTGGTGGAGGTCATGTCTCTACGCTAGCCGCAGAAGGGGGCCTCCGGCCAAGTATTGCGGCCCCCCGGGACGACCAATACGACCAAAATCACGTCCCGGCCCAACCAGCTCGCAGCAGAGGCCGTTCTCAGCGCCCAGAACGGCCTCAACTGCGAGCCAGTTTGGCACGGCGGCTAGGGGATGTTGCTGCCGCGTGCCGTCACCCAGAGCCGGTACCACTCCGCCCGCGTCATGGCGGCCGCGACCCCTGCGGCATCGGCGCACGCTCGGATCCGCTCCGGCTTCGCCGTCCCGATCACCGGGGCAATCCCGGCCGGATGCTTCATCAGCCAGCCCAGCAGGACCGACTCCCCCGTGGTGTTCTTCTCCGCGGCCAGCGCGGCCACAAAGGCCGTCGTGGCCTCCTCCGCCGGGGTCGGCGTTGCGGCCGGCGCCCCCGTGTACAGTCCGCGGGCAAGCGCCCCGTAGGCCTGCAGCGTGATCCCGTGCAGGCCGCAGTACTCGACGGTGCCGTGCGGGAAGCTGTAGTCCGTGCCCTCGGCGTGGTTGACCAGGACCGTGCTTTCCAGCCAGGCCCGCTTCAACAGGCTCATTTCCAGCTGGTTGGCGACCACCGGCGTTTCCAGACGGTCCTGCAGCACCTCGATTTGCGCCCCCGACATGTTGGATACGCCCAGGGCCCGCACCTTGCCCTCTGCCATGAGCTGCCCGACGGCGGAAGCCACCTCGGCGGGGTCCATCAGCGGATCGGGCCGGTGCAGCATCAGCACATCGACGTAGTCCGTCTTCAGCCGGGCGAGACTTTCGTTGACCCGTTCCAGGATGCCTTCCCGGCTCAGGTCGTAGTACGCCTCGAGGCCCTGCTCGCCCAGCCGGATGCCGCATTTGGTCTGCAGCCGGATCTTCTCGCGCAGGCCCGCAGTGCCCGCCAGGACCTCGCCGAACACCGCCTCAGACTTGCCGTTACGGTAGATGTCGGCGTGGTCAAAGAGCGTGATGCCTGCTGCGAGGGCCGCGTCGACGGCGGCAGCCGCCTCGTCAACGTGCGCGGACGAGTACGGCTCGGCCGACCAGCTGCCGCCCAGGCCCATGCAGCCGTAAATCAGTTCCTGCTGAGGTTTCAGCTCCTGCGCCCGCGCCCCAGTCGAGGGGCTCACCGCAGCCATGCAGTGGTGTTGCCGGGCAGCAGCCCGCCGTCGAGCGGGCCGCTGCTGACCAGAACCTCGCCGGCGGGAAGCTCGACGGGCTCGTCGCCGAAGTTGGCGACCGTCTGCCAGCCGCCCGGGCGGCTGAAGCGCAGGACGTCGGCACTTCCGGAGTCCAGCCAGTCGAGCTCCTCCGAGGTCTGGAGTTCGCGGCGCAGCTTGAGGGCCCGGCGGTAGAACTCCAGGGTGGATCCCTCCACGCCGTCCTCGGCAGCGACGGCGTAGCGGCTGAACCAGGCCGGCTGCGGCAGGTGCGCCGCGCCGTCGCCGAAGCCGAACGAGGTGCCTTCCGTTTGCCACGGCAGGGGCACGCGGCAGCCGTCCCGGCCGATCTCGACGCCCTTGTTCCGGAAGAACGTGGGGTCCTGGCGCTGGGCGTCCGGGATCTCCGCGACTTCCTGCAGTCCGAGTTCCTCGCCCTGGTACAGGTACGCGGAGCCAGGCAGGGCCAGCATCAGCAGAGTGGCCGCACGGGCCCGGCGCAGGCCGAGTTCGACGTCGAGCTCCTCAGCGGGAGCACCAGCCAGCAGCCAGCCCTTGCCGTCCTGGCCCTTGGCGTGCCTGCCGCCTCCCTGGGGCAGGCCGTAGCGCGTGGCGTGGCGGACGACGTCGTGGTTGGAGAAAACCCAGGTGGACGATGCGCCGGACTCGGTGGCCTCGGCGAGGTTCCGGGTGATGATTTCGCGGAATTCCTCGGCGTTGAAGTCTGCCTGCAGAAGGTCGAAGTTGAACGCCTGGCCCAGCCCCTGCGGGCTGGCGTAACGTGCGCGGCGGCTGGCGTGAACCCAGGCCTCGGCGACGGCGGTGCGCGGCGGGTTGTACTCGTTGAAGACCTCGCGCCACTCGACGTAGATCTCGTGGACCTCGTCGCGGTCCCAGAACGGGTGCGAACCGTCGTCGTGCCCGTCCGCGCCGGTCCCTGCGGGGTTCAGTTCCACCTTGGACAGCAGCGGCTCGGTGAGGTCCTTGGTCAGGGCATGTGCGACGTCCACCCGGAAGCCGTCCACGCCGCGGTCGGACCAGAAGCGGAGGGTCTTGAGGAAGTCGTCACGGATTTCACGGCTGGACCAGTTCAGGTCCGGCTGTTCCTTGGCGAAGATGTGCATGTACCACTGGCCGGGCGTGCCGTCCGGTTCCGTAATGCGCTCCCAGGCGGGTCCCCCAAAGACCGATTCCCAGTCCGACGGCGGAATCTCACCATTTTCACCCTTGCCGTCACGGAAGATGTAGCGCTCCCGGGCGGCAGAGCCCCGCGGGGAGGCAAGGGCCTCCTGGAACCATTCGTGCCGGTTGGAGGAGTGGTTGGGGACGATGTCGGCGATCAGCTTGATGCCGGCCGCGTGGAGGGCCGCGGACATCGCATCGAAGTCCGCCAGGGTGCCGAGCTTGGGGTCGACGTCGCGGTAGTCGTCAACGTCGTAGCCGCCGTCGGCGAGGGCTGAGGGGTAGAACGGGGAGAGCCAGACGGCGTCGATCCCGAGGTCTTTCAGGTACGGAACCTTTGCGGTGATGCCCTTGAGGTCGCCGAGGCCGTCGCCGTTGGAATCGGAGAAGCTGCGCGGGTAGATCTGGTATACGGACGCCTGCCGCCACCAGTTGGGGTCGGCAGCGGGATCGGAACCGGAGAGGGTTGCCAGCGTGGCGGTGTTGGACAAGGGATGATCCTTCGGAGCTCGGGGCGGGGCTTCTGGTATTTTAGATACAAGCTAAATATATTGCCTGAACAATTATGGGTCCGGATCCGGAAGAGGTCAAGAAATGAAGCCGACGCCAGCCGCTGCCACGCCGCAACTGCTGCGCCGCGTGAATGCCCGGGCCGTGCTGGGCGTCATCCGGGGCACCGAAGTGGCGACCGGGACCGAGCTGATGGACCGGACCGGGCTCACCCGGGCCACCGTCATTTCCGTCTGCGAGGACCTCATCCGGCGCGGCTGGATCAGTGAACTTGACGCCCGGGGCGAGGAGCCCGGCGGCCCGCGGAAGGGCCGTCCCGCCCGGCGTTTCGCGCTCAACGCGACCGCCGGGTACGTCCTGGGGATCGACATCGGCGCCGCCACCACCACCGCGGCCGTCGCGGACCTCCGCGGTCATGTCCTCGGACGCTCCAGCGAATCATTCCGGGCCGCCGACATCCCCGCGGCGGAGCGGATAGGCGTCGTGGACCGCGCCTGCCGCCGGGCGCTCGACGCTGCGGGGACCGACCCCCAAAGGGTACTGGCTGCCGGCGCCGGCATCGCCGCCCCGGTGGACCGCGACGGCAAGGTGCTCGTGACCCAGCACTTCTGGAGCCTGTTCGACGTCGGACTCCGCTCCGCGTTCGCGGACCTGCACGGCTGGACCGTGCTCCTGGAAAACGACGCGAACCTCGCCGTCCTCGGCGAACGCTGGCGCGGTTCCGGTGCCGGCGTGGACGACCTCGTGGTGCTCCTGGCCGGCGAACGGCTGGGCGCCGGGGTGCTGGAGTCCGGCCGGCTGCTGCACGGCAGGGGTGGCGCGGCCGGCGAAATGGGCTACCTGGATATGGTCCAGGGTGTTGGCTCGAGCGACGGCATCGCCAGCCTGGCCCGGCAGTGGTCCGCGGCAGCCGGCGGCCCGTCGCGCGGCGGAACGGCGAGTGCGCGGCGGGTCTTTGAGGACGCGGCCGCCGGCGATGCCGCGGCGCTCGAGATCCTGGACCGGATCTCGGAGCGGATGGCGCGGGTGATCGCCTCCGTGGCAAGCTTCATCAACCCCGAGCAAGTGGTGCTCGGCGGCGCCGTGGCTGAATCTGCCGGGGTGCTGCTGCCGCGCATCACCGCGCTTCTCCCGCGGTTTACCGCGACTCCGCCGCGGGTGACCGTCTCGCCGCTGGGAGATGCGATCGTGACAGTCGGCGCCATCCGGCACGCCCTGGACTACGTCGAGGCAAACGCACTGGATCTGGTGCTGCCGCGGTAGCCGGGGGCGCCGGTGCTGTTGGTCGGGGAACCCGCGCAGTTTTTCCTCAAGATTCGGCAACGATTCGCTACCTAAGCCGAAAGATCGATGCAGCTTGCCGGGTCCGGCGGCGTGCCGTCCGTAGACTGACCTCACTTCCCGGTCTCCCCGGCCGCCTCCCTGAGCCTTCAGCGGGGCGGCCGTCTCATGAAAGAGAAAAGTGAATTCAATACGGAAGACGACAGCGCTTCTGACGGCACTGGTCGTCACTCTAGCCTCGCTCACTGCAGTGACGCTCGCCCCGGCGGTGGGTGCTCCGACGCCGCTTCCGGCAGCCACGTCGGCGCCGACGACTCCAGCAGCGACGAGCCCTGCTGCGACCGCGACTACCGCTTCGGCGCAATCCACACCTACGGCCTGGTCGACGTCGACCACGGCAACCCCGGGAACGGTCCAGTCGCAGACCTTGGCACCTCCGGAACCGGTGTTCACGGAAGTTATCGGCGGCAGCAATCCAACTTCCACCGGAAGTCACGGGAATGCGGCACCAAGGACAAAGGGCGCTGAAGAGCACAAAGCCGCAACCGAGGCCTATTCCCTTGCACGGGGCGGGGACATCAAGGTCAAGTTGGTAATGGTCCAGCTGGCCGACCGGAAAGCCGCTATCCCGGAGTCGGACGCCCGGGCCGCAATCGCAACCAGCAGCGAGTACTGGCAGGCCATGTCGAATGGCAGACTGTCGATGAGCGTCGCCACCGTCGAAAACAGGTCGAGCAGGGCAACCTCCACGCAGACTTATTCATCAATGATGAACACCATCGCGGGCGAGATTGGGTGGGTCCCCAGTTCTTACACGGCACTCGTGGTATTCGTTTCAACTCCGACGTTGTCCGACGGGGCCTACGGCGCCGGCTGGAGCTACAACGGAACCAGCGGACGAGTTCTCATGCCGCTCCCGGCGACACTGACCAAGAGCGTGCTGACTCACGAGTTCGGGCACGTCCTTGGGCTGATGCATGCCAACCGGCTCCGGTGTGCGGACGGAGCCGTGGACACCGCCAGCAACGCCGACGGATCATTTATCAACGGCACGTGCAGCATCGAGGAATACAAGGACAACCTTGACCTGATGGGCGTGTCACAGACCAGCCAGCCGGTGGTCAGTTCGCCCATCTATGAATTTGGCGGGTTCGGCAGCGGCAATGAGGTCAGAAATCTCGGAAAAGCCGTAGGCAAAAAATCCTATGAATTGCGGGCCTGGGGAAGCGCAGACGACAACCGTGCTCTGAAGTTCACGGATCCCGTAAGCGGCGAAATCTACTATCTTGAGCTTCGTCTCCCCGTCGGCAACGACGCTGCAACGGCCCGGAGCGGTAACCGCGGCGTCAAAGTTGTCCAGGCTTACGGCGCAGGTTCCCTCGCACTGCAGCCCAGCACCACCACCTTTAGTGGCTACTACAGCAATAACCAGGCTTGGCAGGCCGGCCAGCGTTTCACCACCCATGCCGGGACCCGCGTCACCATCGACTGGATCTCGGATTCCGCCGCAGGGGTTACTATCGATTCCCTACCCCCTGCAAAGCCATTGCTGATCGCCCCAGGCGATTTCAACGGCGATGGAATCGCTGACCTCATCATGCGCAGGGCCAATGGTGAACTTTGGCTTCACCCCGGAGACGGCGCTGGCAAGTCGTTGCCCGGGAGGCGAATCGGCACGGGCTGGGAGGTTTTCGACAGCATCTTTGGCTCCGGTGACTTCAACGGTGACGGCAGGAATGACTTAGTGGCCAGGAAGTTCGACGGCTCGCTGTGGTTTTATGCCGGATCCGGAACAGTGACCTCCAGCAGTGAAGGCTATCGGCCCGGAGTGAAGGTCGGCGACTTCGGGTGGGACGGCTTCGATGCCCTCATCGGCGTCCGCGACTTCGATGGCGACAGCTACGCGGACATCTTGGCCCGCAGGCCGGACGGTGTCCTGTTCCTATATCCCGGGAACGGCTCGGGGAAGCCCGGCACACCCCGTCAGATTGATTTTGGGTGGCAGATCTTTGACCGACTCATTGCCCTGCAGGATTTCAACGGAGACGGAACAAATGACCTGGCTGGCCGGAGGGAGGACGGAACTTTATGGTTTTACGCCAATACCGGACGGGCCTCCTTTGCCGGGGCCCAGCAAATCGGCACCGGATGGCAGATCTATGACGACATCGTGGGCGTCGGGGACGCTGACAGCGACCGTCTGGCTGACTTCGTGGGGCGCCAGGCCGACGGGAACACCTTTTTTTACGCCGGCACCGCAATGCGGGACCAAGGCTACAAAGGGGCCCGAAAGATTGGCGACTTCGGTTGGGATGCCTTCAACTCCCTGTCCGGCACAAAGGACCTCAACGGAGACAATATTGACGATCTTTTGGCCCGAATGGACGACGGCAGCTTGTGGTTCTACCCCGGCAATGGTAGCGGCGCCTATGCTGCACCTACCAAGATCGGAAAATTCGGCTGGGAGGTCTTTGACTCTCTGACCGGCATCGGCGACTTCAGTGGAGACGGTAAGAACGACCTTCTTGCGCGCAAACCAGACGGCACTTTGTGGTTTTACCCCGGAACAGGCCGCGTAGACGCCACCAATTCCGGCCTCGCCAGTCCGATCAAGATCGGGGACTTCGGCTGGGAGGCATTCACGTCTCTCACTGCAGTCAGGGACCTCAATGGGGACGGGAAAAACGATCTCCTAGGTCGAATGGCGGACGGGTCCTTGTGGCTGTACGCCGGCACCGGCCGGGTGAATTCCACGTCTAACGGCTACGCCGGAGGTCAGAAGGTCGGCAACTTCGGGTGGGACGTATTCGACCACTTGTTAGGGGCCGGGGACTACAACTCGGACGGCAAGAACGATGTCCTCGCACGTATGCCTGACGGCACTCTGTGGATGTATCCAGGTACGGGCACCGGAAAATTCTCCACCCCCCGGCGAGTGGGGACCGGCTGGAACATCTTCGACAGTGTTGTAAGCGCGGGCAATTTGGACCGTGACAGCTTCCCGGACATTATCGCCCGACGGCCAGACGGCTCGCTGTGGTCATATGCAGGAACGGGAATGCAAACGAATGAGGGGTATCTGGGGCGCGCCTACGCGGGCGGCCTGTAACGAGGGAAGGATGCCGCACTCGTTGCGCGCCGTGGGCGAACGTTTGTCGGCCTGGCGATGGCGGCCAAGTCGCTCGAGTTGCCTCATCCTGACGGGAGGCAGGGGCGCCCTCAAGGGAGCACGTGCAGCGTCGTCCACTGGTTCAGGTCAGCAACATCTCAGTCTTCGGGGCCTGGATGTCGGTAAGAGTGCGCATCAGGCGGCGGGAGTGATCCGGCAGGCATGCACGTTGCCTCAACTTGCCCGGAGGCGGCTGCCACTAAATGAGGGACATCATCGGCCTTGGCGCCCCGGCCCGGTCTTCCGCGGGCAGCACCGATCCAGACTGGGCAACAGGGAAAACAAGCGGTCTCTACCGGGCTGCCTACGCCCACTTAGGCGCTGCACCGTCCATTTGGCCCGGCTCAGGGACGTCGCCCTGTCCGTGGACCACCAGGCCTACACTGCTTGAGCACGGAGCAAGAGGCCGCCGATCGTCAAAGACGCGGCCGGAAGGCCCACCCACGGGCTCAGCGAGACTCCCGGCCAGTCGGGGACCCACGGCGGGTCCGGGTATGCTCAGGCCAGCGTTTCCAACGCAGCCGCCAGCGGCAGCGTTCCGTCCCGGAACTCAACGGTGCGCCGGATGGTTGCGGGCAGGCCCAGCACCGCCGCCGCGACAAGAGAGACGTTCCCCCGTGCCGTGTCCGTGCCGTCCGAGGTGTCCGCGGGGTTGACCTCGATCAGGCCGTTCCCGGGTCCGTCGGTGAGGGAACCCGGGCCGAGAATGGTCCAGTCCAGCCCTGAGGCCCGCAGGTGGGCGTCAGCGGCAGCCTTGGCTTCTGCGTAGGCGAAGAAGGAGTTGTCCGCGGGTACTCCGTGATCCGGCCCGGCGCCGAGGTAGGAGACCATGATGTAACGCGCGACGCCGGCCTCGGCCGCCGCGTCCATCGACCGGATGGCTGCGTCGCGGTCCACCGTGTAAGTGCGCTCCGGGCTCCCGCCGCCTGCGCCCGCGGACCAGACCACGGCGTCGTGGTGCCGCAAGGCCCCGGCGATTTCCGCCGTCGTCGAATGCTCCACGTCCAAAACGACGGGCGTAGCGCCCCTGGCTTCGACGTCTGCGCGGTGATCCGGGTTGCGGATGAACGACGTGACATCGTTCCCATCCGCTGCGAGGATCCTGGATAGTTCCAAAGCCACTTTGCCGTGGCCGCCAATGATTGCGATTCGCGTCATGGAACCATTCTGCCCCGGATCGCCACTAAGCGCCCCTTGTGCCATCGCCTGGGGCCCTTGCGGGCGCCCAGAGGGACCCTGAGTGGCAGCCCAACGGGATTAAACAAAAGGACCCCGCAGGCTGGGCCTGCGGGGTCATTCTGTAGCGGCGGGGAGGCTCGATCTCCCGACCTCACGATTATGAGTCGTGCGCTCTAACCAACTGAGCTACGCCGCCATAAATGAGGAAAACCTGCGCTAAGCCGGTCAAAAACCGCCTTGACACAGGCCCTCATTCCGAGCCCCCCACCGGAATCGATCCGGTGACCTCGTTCTTACCAAGAACGCGCTCTACCACTGAGCTAGGGGGGCAACGAGTAAATACTTTACCGGAAGATTGCCTGCTCAACAAATCGGCACCGGGGCGAGGAGGAACCTGCCGAAACCGGCGGGAATCCGGAGCGTCCCGGGCCTGGATCCGCCCAGGAACGGGACCCGCGGGCGCGCCGAACGCCCCGATGTGACGAAGCGAACTTAAACAAGAACGGGCCGGCTTTTGAGCCGGCCCGTTCTCAGGGTGATTCAGTGCTTAGAACCAGTGCTTACCACTTGGTGCGGGGCTTGCGTGCCGCGTCCGAGCCGACGCCGCGCTCGGCGCGGTCGCTGAAGGAGCGTCCGCCCCGGTCAGCGGAGGACCGCTCGCCGTCGGTCTTGCGGAATTCGCGCTTGAAGCCGCCGTTGCCCTTGAAGTTGCCGCCACGGTCGCTGCCGCCGGAGAACCCGCCGCGGTCGCCGCCGCGGCTGCCACCCTGGTAGCTGCTGCCGCCGCCCGAGGGCTTACGGCCGTTGTCCAGCTCGAGGTGGATCAGCTCGCCGCCGATCCGGGTGCGGGACAGTGCCTTGAGCTGATCGGCGCTCAGATCCGCCGGGAGTTCCACGAGGGAGTGGTCCGAGCGGATGTCGATGCCGCCAATCTGGGCCGAGGAGATGCCGCCTTCGTTCGCGATGGCGCCGACGATGGAACCCGGCATGACGCGCTGGCGGCGTCCGACGGCGATCCGGTACGTGGCGTTGCCTTCGGTCAGGCTGCGGGTCGGGCCGCGGGAGCCGAAGCCGTCCTTGGCGCGTTCGCGCTTCTGGAACTCGGGAGCGGCAGGCAGTTCCTTGACCAGGAGCGGCTGGCCGCCCTGAGCCATGACTGCCAGTGCCGCGGCAATCTCGGCGGCCGGCACGTTGTGCTCCTCCTCGTAGGAGGAGATGAGGTCGCGGAAGGCCGAGACATCCTGGGACGCAAGCGTCTCGGTGATCTTTTCGGCAAACTTGCCCAGCCGCAGCGTGTTGACGGATTCGGCCGTGGGCAGGTGCATCTGCTCGACGGGCTGGCGGGTTGCCTTCTCGATCGAGCGCAGCAGGTACTTCTCCCGCGGCGTCATGAACAGGATCGCGTCACCGGAACGGCCTGCACGGCCGGTGCGGCCGATGCGGTGGACATAGGATTCGGTGTCGTGCGGGATGTCGTAGTTGACAACGTGGCTGACGCGCTCGACGTCCAGGCCGCGGGCCGCGACGTCGGTGGCGACAAGGATGTCGATCTTGCCGTCACGCAGGGCCTCAACCGTGCGCTCACGCTGCTGCTGCGGGATGTCGCCGTTGATGGCGGCAGCCTGGAAGCCACGGGAGCGCAGCTTGTCGGCCAGGTCCTCGGTAGCCATCTTGGTGCGCACGAACGCGATGACGCCCTCGAACTCTTCGACCTCGAGGATGCGGGTCAGCGCGTCAAGCTTGTGCGGGCCCATGACCTGCAGGTAACGCTGGCGGGTGTTGGCGCCGGTGGTGGTCTTGGACTTGACCTGCACCTCCGCCGGGTTGTTCAGGTACTGCTTGGACAGCCGGCGGATCTGGCTCGGCATCGTGGCGGAAAACAGTGCCACCTGGCGGCCCTCGGGGGTCTGCTGGAAGATCTGCTCCACATCTTCGGCGAAGCCCATGCGGAGCATCTCGTCGGCCTCGTCCAGCACCAGGTACTGGAGTTCGGACAGGTCGAGGGAACCCTTGGCGATGTGGTCGATCACGCGTCCCGGGGTACCGACAACAACCTGGGCGCCGCGGCGCAGGCCGGCGAGCTGGGGGCCGTAGGCCGAGCCGCCGTACACCGGGAGGACGGTGAAGTCATCGATGTGCTTGGCGTAGGAGGTGAAGGCCTCGGCGACCTGGAGCGCAAGCTCACGGGTCGGGGCGAGGACCAGGGCCTGGGTCTTGCGGGACGGGCCGTTGAGGTCGTGGAGCTCGGCCAGGCGGGACAGTGCCGGTACTGCGAATGCTGCAGTCTTACCGGTTCCGGTCTGGGCCAGGCCCACGACGTCGCGGCCTTCGAGCAGCAGCGGGATGGTTGCTGCCTGGATCGGGGACGGCTTCTCGTAGCCGACGTCCTGCAGGGCAGCGAGGACGCGGGCGTCGATGCCGAGGTCAACGAACTTGACGCCGTCATCCTCGGTTTCTTCGGCCTTGGCCGGAGCGGCCTTGGTCTCGTCCTTGGCGGCTGTGTCAGCCTGCGCGGCGGGCTCGGCAGCAGCCGGGGCCTCAGTGTCCGCAGGAGCCTCGGTGAATTCCGGGGCGGAGCCGGCTGCGGGGGCAGCCGTTTCAGAAGTCTCGACGTCGACCTGGCTGTTCTCGGTGGAGAGTTCGGTGTCGACGGAGTTGTTCTGATTTTCGGGCATAGGTGAAATATCCTCATCCATAGGGGCCAAGCGGCACAACCCGAGGTGAGCGGAGCCGCAGTACGCGTGACCGAAACATGCCGGGCATACTTTGACCGGCCGGTCACATAGAAGTCCGGCGCTTTCGCAATCCCGTGGCAGGACTTCCCGCTGCATCTCTTGGCTGCTATCACAGCAGTCTGTACAGCGTTTTCTTTAGCCGGCTCTCCCTATGAAAATGCCCGCATCTCAATGCGCGGGCCCCAACACTTACCAGTCTTGCCTCAAGAATTGGGCAGGAAATAAGGGATTTCCGGAGTGGGGGATAGTTCAAGTGTAGGGCATCGATCCGCGCAAGGGTAAATCGAACGGCTCACGACGGCGGTGAGCTTGCGCACACAGGCCCCCGCCCCGGGGTGCAGCCAGGGGGGCAGTCAGTCCGCCGTCGGTCGTCTAGACTCCGAGCCGGCGCTGCAGCTGCTCGAAATACTCGTGGTACTCGGGCTGGAGGCGGATCTCGCCATCGGCGTCGGCGTCCCGCAGGGCCTCCATGTCCTCGACCGTGGGATCGCTGAACCATTTGCTGATGCTGACCCCGTGGACGGGAATGAAGATCCGGTGGATATGGTCCCCGGCCTGGATGGTGCCTGTCCGGACCACCCTGAGGTAGCTGCCCACGCGGCCGGACTCGCTGAACCGTTTCACCCAGTGCGGGACGTCCATCCGCCGCTGGAACGTGGCGCAGGGTAGGCGGGGTGAGGTCACTTCGACCTCGACATCGAGTCCGATCTTCCACCGTTCGCCAATGATCGCGTCGCTGGCGCTGATGCCGGCGACGCGGAGGTTCTCGCCGAAGATGCCCGGCGGCAGTTCGCGCTGCAGCTCCGCGGCCCAGTGGTCGGCGTCGTCCTGGGAGTAGGCGTAGAGGGCCTGGTCTTCGCCGCCGTGGTCGATCCTGCTGGCCTGGATGTCGCCGTGCAGGCCCAACCTGTGCACCCGCACGGGTCCGTCGACGGGACGCTTGTCAATGGCGGTGACGCCCACGGACCCCGGGTCTTTCAGCAGCTGGTGTACGCGGCAGACGGCAAGCACTGATGCGGTGTCCATGGCACCAGTGTAGGCCTGTGTCCCATCCGGGGCTCCGACTGGACATGTCCTCCGCAGCCTGCCGCACCCGTCCGGCGCTCCAGCCCGGTTGCCCGGTCAAGACCGTAGGATGCTCGCATGAGCAACGAGGCTGATGTTTCCGACGTCCTGGCGATCGATTCTCTGTTGAGCGCCGGGGAACTGGCCGTGCGGGAACGGATCCGCGATTTTACGAACCAGCGGATCCGCCCGGGCATCGCTCGCTGGTATGACGAGGGTGTGTTCCCGCTCGAGCTGGCGCCGGAACTGGGCGAACTCGGAGTTCTCGGCATGCAGCTGGAGGGCTACGGCTGCCCAGGCCGCTCCGCCGTCGAATACGGCCTCGCCGCGATGGAGCTGGAGGCGGGCGATTCCGGCATCCGCACGTTCGTGTCCGTGCAGGGCTCCCTCGCCATGACGGCCATCCACAAGTGGGGCTCGGAGGAACAGAAACAGGAGTGGCTCCCCCGGATGGCCGCCGGCGAGGTGATCGGAAGCTTCGCGCTGACCGAACCCACCGCCGGCTCGGACCCCGCCTCGATGACGACCTTCGCCCGGCGTGACGGCACGGGCGGCGACGCCGGCTGGATTCTCGCCGGGGCCAAACGCTGGATCGGGCTCGCCTCCGTGGCGGACGTGCTGGTGGCGTGGGCCATGACCGACGACGGCGTCCGCGGCTTCCTCGTGCCCGCCGCCACCCCCGGAGTCACGGCGACGCCGATCAGCCGGAAGCTCTCGATGCGCGCCTCGATCCAGTGCGATGTGACGTTCGACGGCGTCCGGCTGGGCCCGGAGGCAGTGCTCCCGGCGGCGCGCGGGCTGGGGGGACCGTTCAGCTGCCTGAACGAGGCCCGGTACGGGATCGCGTGGGGCGCGATGGGCGCGGCCAGGGACTCGTACGAGGTTGCGTTGAAGTATTCCCAGGAGCGGCTGCAGTTCGGCAAGCCGCTCGCCGGATACCAGCTGACCCAGGAGAAACTGGTGAACATGCTGCTGGAGATCCAGAAGGGCACGTTGCTGGCGCTGCAGCTGGGCCGGCTCAAGGACGCCGGGCAGTTGCGGCCGGAGCAGATCTCGCTGGGCAAGCTCAACAACGTTCGCGAGGCGATCGCCATCGCCCGCGAGGCCCGCACCATCCTGGGCGGGAACGGGATCACCCTGGACTATTCCCCGCTCCGGCACGCCGCCAACCTCGAGTCGGTCCGCACCTACGAGGGCACCGACGAGGTCCACACCCTGATCCTGGGCCAGCACATCACGGGGCTGGCGGCTTTCCGCTAGCCCCGAGGGGGCATTTCACGGCAGTGTTTAGCGTCAGCATTGCCGTGAAATGCCCACTCGCGCAGCGTCGGGAAGACTACGAGTCGCTGCTAAGCCCCGGCGCGCAGCGCGGCGCGGGAGGGCCGGTAGGCGAGCGCCCAATAGACGAGCATCGCGGTGCCGCAGAGCACGCCCAGGCTCGCCACGATGAGCTGCCACTGGGTCTGCGGATCCTTGCCCCACTCGTGGGCGCCGGCCATCACGGCGAGGTACTTGGGCGTCAGGTAGAACGCGACGGCGCTGAACGCCACGATGATCCAGCCGGCCAGCCGCATCTTCCCGTCCCGCGAGGGCACCCGGTGGATCGCGAACCCCATCGAGGGCAGCGCCACGGCCATCCAGACCCAGTGGTGGGACCAGGACACGGGGCTGACCAGCAGCATCAGCACGGCGGTGGCGGAGACGGCGACGAAGTTCTCTCCGGCGTCGACCGCCCATTTGATCACCAGCGCGGCCACGGCCGCCAAGACGAGGGAGATTGCCAGCCACACCACGGACGTCAGGCCCGAGTCCGGCAGGCCCAGGTGCAGCAGCAGGCCCTTGACCGAGAGGTTGTCCATGTAGGCCGGCCCGCCGATCCGTCCGGTGTCCGGCAGGATCTTGGTCCAGAACGTGACGGTGGCTGTGGGCAGCAGCAGCCAGGCTGCGGCGATGGAGCCGAAGAAACCGGCCGCCATCCAGCCGAGGGCCTTGAAGTCGCGGCGGACCAGGAAGTAGAGGCCGAACGCGAGCGGAGTCAGCTTGATGCCGGCCGCTACCCCGATCAACAGCCCCGCCGGCCAGCGGAGCCGGCCGGCCCGCACCTTCGCGTAGAGCGCGAAGTCCGCCAGGATCAGGCCCATGAGGATGATGTTGATCTGGCCGAAGTCGAAGGTGTCCCGCCAGGGTCCCAGGAGCAGGATCGCCGCCGTCCCGGCAAGGGCCGCCGAGCGGAACCGCCAGTCGGCTAGGGCATCCCGCCAGCGGCCGAGGCGGAAGTAGTGCCTGGCCAGCCAGGCGGAGACGATGACGGCGCCCAGCAGCGCGGCCGTGATGAACACCAGGCTCCCGATGCCCTGGCCCAGGCTGGCGAGCGCGGCAAAGATCAGTGCGGCGAAGGGCGGGTAGGTGAAGGGGAGCCCGTCCCGCGGCGCGTAGAGCTCATTGACGCCCGTCTCGCCGGTCTGGAGCACCCGGCTGCCGCCGTAGAAGTACACCTCGAAATCGTTCATCAGCGGGATGTAGGCGGTGTACAGGACCACGAGGGCGGCGACGACGGCGAGCGCGCCGGCCGCCGTCGCTAGCCAGCCGAGCGCAGTGGAGGACGTCGCCCTGGTGGTGGTTGTCACGGGTGGCTAGCTGCCCGTCTCGAGGTCGGCGAGGCTGGAGAGGGCCCGCTCGAGGTCCGCGATCAGGTCCTCGACGTCCTCGATGCCGCAGGAGAGCCGGATCAGGTTGACCGGAACAGCCAGCTCGGTGCCCTTGACCGAGGCGTGCGTCATTTCCGAGGGGTAGTTCATGAGGGATTCGATGCCGCCAAGGGATTCCGCGAGCGTGAACACCGAGGTAGATTCGGCCACTTTGCGGGCTGCCGCCTCGCCGCCCTTGAACTGCACGGAGATCATGCCGCCGAACTTCTTCATCTGCTTCTTCGCGAGCTCGTGGCCGGGGTGTGAGGGCAGGCCCGGGTACAGCACGGCCTCCACTTCGGGGCGCTGCAGCAGCCATTCGGCCACGGCCTGGGCGTTGTCGCTGTGCCGGTCCATCCGGACGCCCAGGGTCTTGAGTCCGCGGGTGGTGAGGAACGCGTCCATCGGCCCGGAGATGGCGCCGACGGCGAACTGCACGAAGCCGATCTTCTCGGCGAGTTCGGCGTCGTTGACGATGATCGCACCTCCCACAACGTCGGAGTGGCCGCCGATGTACTTGGTGGTCGAGTGCACCACGACGTCGGCGCCCAGGGCGAGCGGGTTCTGCAGGTACGGCGAGGCGAAGGTGTTGTCCACCACGAGTAGGGCGCCGGCGTCGTGCGCCAGCCTGGCCAGGGCCTCGATGTCGGTGATCTTCATCATCGGGTTCGACGGCGTCTCCACCCAGACCAGGCGGGTCGTGCCGCCGCCGGATCCGCCCGCCGCGACGGCGGCCGCGACGGCGTCAAGATCGGACATGTCCACCGGGGTGTTTCCGATGCCCCACTCCCCCAGGACACGGCTGATCAGCCGGTAGGTGCCGCCGTAGGCGTCGTTGCCGAGCACAATGTGGTCACCGGGCCGGGTCAGGGCGCGGATCATCGAGTCCTCGGCGGCGAGTCCTGAGCTGAAGGAGAACGCGGCGGAGCCGCCCTCCAGCGCCGCCAGCTGTTCCTGCAGCGAGTCCCGGGTGGGGTTGGTGCCGCGGCCGTATTCATAACCGGCGCGCAGCACGCCGATCGCTTCCTGGGCATAGGTGGAGGAGAAGTGCACGGGCGGGACGACGGCGCCGGTGCGCGGCTCGAACGCCTGGCCCGCATGGACGGCACGAGTGTTGAAGCCGGCGGTTTGTGCGGAAGAGCTTTCTGGCAAAGACATCTGCGGTCCTTTCGGCCGGCGGGAGGGCGCGCTGCCACGGCAGGCGCCCGCCGCCGGGTCAGTTACTGAGGTAGGCGAGGAGGTCGTGGCGGGTCAGGATCCCCACCGGAGCCCCGACGAACGTCACCATGAGGGTGTCGGTGTCGGAGAGGAGTTCACGGGCCGTCGAGATCGATTCGAGCGAGCCGATCACGGGCAGCCGGGCTTCCATGTGTTCGGAGATCTTGTCCGTGAGTTGCGCCTCGCCGCGGAACAGCTTGGCGGTCAGGGTCCGTTCGTCCACGGAACCCAGCACCTCTCCCATGACCACCGGGGGCTCCTGGGACAGGACGGGGATGTGCGAGACACCGTACTCGTTCATGATGTTGATGACGTCGCGGACGCTCTCGTTGGGGTGGATGTGCACCAGGTCCGGCAGCTCGCCGGTCTTGGCCTTGAGCACCTCGCCGACGGAGGCTTCGTCGCCGCTGGCCAGGAAGCCGTAGGAGCGCATCCACTGGTCGTTGAAGATCTTGGCCAGGTACCCGCGGCCGGAGTCCGGCAGGATCACGACGACGACGGCGTCGGACGGCAGGTCCTTGGCGACCTGCAGCGCGGCGACGACGGCCATCCCGGAGGAGCCGCCCACGAGGAGGCCTTCCTCGCGGGCCAGCCGGCGGGTCATCTCGAAGGAGTCGGCGTCGGTGACGGCGATGACGGCGTCCGGGATGGCCTTGTCGAAGTTGGCGGGCCACATGTCCTCGCCGACGCCCTCAACGAAGTACGGCCGGCCCGTGCCGCCGGAGTAGACCGAACCGGCGGGGTCGGCACCGATGATCTTGACCACGCCGCCGTCGGACGCCGGGCGCCCGGCGGAAACTTCCTTAAGGAAACGCCCGGTGCCGGTGATGGTGCCGCCGGTGCCGGCACCGATGACGCAGTGCGTGATCCGGCCGTCAGTGTCTTTCCAGATCTCGGGGCCGGTGGATTCGTAGTGGCTGGCGGGGGCGGCGGAGTTGGAGAACTGGTCCGGCTTGTAGGCACCGGGGATCTCCGTGACCAGCCGGTCGGAGACGCCGTAGTAGCTCTGCGGGCTATCCGGGGCGACGGCCGTGGGGGTCACCACCACCTCGGCACCGTAGGCCTGAAGCACGGCCCGCTTGTCCTCACCAACCTTGTCGGGCACCACGAAGACGCAGCGGTAGCCCTTCTGCTGGGCCACGAGGGCCAGTCCGACGCCGGTGTTGCCGGACGTGGGTTCCACGATGGTGCCGCCGGGCAGGAGTTTGCCGGTGCGCTCGGCCTCCTCGATCATTTTCACCGCGATGCGGTCCTTGATGGACCCGCCGGGATTCAGGTATTCGAGCTTCACCAGGACCGTGGCAGCGATACCGTCGGCGACGTGGTTAAGTTTGACGAGCGGCGTATTGCCGATGAGGTCCAGAACGGACTGCGCGTACTTCATAGGTACAAAGTTACCGTCTCCGCGGCCCCGGCACGTCGGTGCGGCGTTCCGGCGCCTGCGGATCCGTCGGTGCTCGTATCAGGAACGCGCTGACGGCGGGGTCCCCGGGCGGGCAACCTCAGGCACCAATGTCGTCCCCGGCGGCGGCGGCCGCGCCCTCGGGCACGGCGTTCTGCCACAGGCCGACGACATTGCCTTCGCTGTCCCTGAAGTACGCGTTCCAGCCCATTCCCGGGACCTCGACCTTGGGCACGACGGTTGAGCCGCCCAGGGCGCCGATCTTTTCCAGGACCGCATCAATGTCATCGACGTCGATGACGACGATGGGCGCGACCAGCTCTCCTTCGCGACGGAACATTCCGCCGTTGATCCCCGCTGCGGGCATACCGGCTTCGTCCGTCGGCGGTGTCTGGATCAGGTCGTAGCCCATGCCGGGCATGGCGCGCATTCCCCACTGGAACACGGAGCTGTAAAACTCCCTCGCCCGGTCCGTGTCCTCCGCGGGAATCTCAAAGTGCACTACTTGTCCGGACATCGCGCTCCTCCTGGTCAAAGGCACTGCCGGCGCGGGCGCTCCGCACCACAGCCGGATTCTACTCCCGGCGGCGCGGGGGAAATAAGGGCCCTGCGGTCCGCGCCCGGGGCCCGGCGATACCGGCACTCTCAGGCGGGCGTGGAATCATGGTTGGATGACCATCGCAGACGTTCCCGCCGGCTTTGCCGCCGCGGCGGACGCCTCGCTGCGGTGGCACCCCGGCGGCCCCTTTGACCTGCTTCAGACGCTGGGGACCCTCCTGCGCGGCCACGGCGACCCCGCCATCCGCACCGCCCCGGACGGGATCTGGCTGGCATTCTCCACACCGGCCGGCCCGGCCACGCTGCGGCTTTGCGGAGCCGGGCCCCGGGCAGATCCGGCCGTTGATGTCCAGGCCTGGGGCCCCGGGGCAACCGAGGCCGTCGACTCCGTGCCGCGCCTGCTGGGCCGCGACGACGACTGGTCCGGCTTTGACGATCCCGTCTTCCACGCCACGCTGCCGCGGATGGTGGTGGAGGCCCGACGGCGAAACCCCGCCGTGCGGCTGCCCGCCACCGGCCGGATGATCGACTCGCTCGTGCCGACAATTCTGGAGCAGAAGGTCACAGTCATCGAGGCGCGCCGCGGCTACCGCTACCTGATGTACCGGTTCGGGACCGCGGCGCCCGGCGCCGGGACTGTCGCCCCCGCCAATCTGCTGGTCCAGCCCACGGCCGAGCAGTGGCTTCGCATTCCCTCCTGGGAGTGGCACAAGGCCGGCGTCGGGCCCCAGCGCTCCGCGACCGTCATGCGGGCGCTGCGGTCCGCCGTCGCGCTGGAGCGGCTCGCCGGCCTCCCGGCGGCGGAAGCGGGCGCGAAGCTGCAGACCATTCCCGGAATCGGGGCCTGGACGGCGGCGGAGATTGTGCAGCGGACGCACGGCTGCCCGGATTCAATCGCGGTGGGCGACTACCACCTGGCCGCCTACGTCGGCGCGGCGCTGACCGGCCGGCGGACCGATGACGCCGGCATGCTGCGCTTGCTCGCCCCCTGGACCGGGCACCGGCAGCGGGTGGTGCGGATGCTCGGCCTCAGCGGGTTCCGCAAACCCACCTTCGGCCCCCGCATGACCATCCAGGACCACCGCCACCACTAAAAGCAACGCGGGGTCACTTACGGCCCATCCGGAGGCACTTTATGGGCGCGATCTGACCCCGCGTTGGTTCAGGCCGACCGGATTCGGGCCCGCTTAATCCGCGGGATGACCGCTTCGAACCCCTCGGCAAGATCGTCGGCGTTGACTTTGAAGTAGGCCCACCCGGCGTTGAGGAAGGCCTCGTCGCGCCGGTTGTCGCGCGACTGCTGTTCGCGGGTGAGGTGGATTGCGCCGTCGTACTGCACGGCGATCCGGAACCTCCGGTAGCCGAGGTCCGCTGCCGGCGACCGGTCATCCCGCGGATCAAGCCGCAGCTGCAGTTCCGGCTCTGGCAGCCGCGCGTCCAGCAGGGCCAGCCGCAGGAAAGTTTCAGGGAAGGAATCCGAGCCCACCCTCATCTCGTCCAGGGCCAGCCGGGCCTTCTCCACCCCTTTCATGTTCGGGTGCTGGCGGATGAGCAGCCGCAGGCCCTCCTTGTACGCGTAGGGCTGGGCCCTCCCTTCCAGACCCGGGCGCGGGATGCGGATCAGCTGGTCGCCCAGGGCAATGAGGTAATCGAGCGGAAGCGCCGCGGCAAGATCCAGCCATGTTCGCGGCGGGGCAGAGACCGGGACGCCGTCGACGTCGGCCAGCTCGCCGGGGATGAGGCGCACCCGGTGGCCGGTAACCCCTGCCCGGCGCACCCGGGGCATTCGTGCGGCTTGCTGAGATGGATGGTGGGACAACCGCCCAGCCACGGAGGCAAGCCCAGCCCCGTCAGTACGGCGGCGGTTTCGTGGGACACCCAGGCACCGGGGGTGGCAGCGGCGAGGACCCGCGCCCGTTCGGCCACCTCAAGGTGCCGGCCGGCCGGCAGGTAGATGAGCCGGCCGCCGTCGGAGAGGTCTTTGGCCCGAAGCCTTTTGGGCGGGACGCCAAGTTCGCGGGACTCGTAGACGGTGAAGGGCGTTTGGCCGAGGGCTTCCGGGAGTGCAGTAATGCGGACCATGGGCACCATTGTGTCCGCGGTTCGGATTCCTTGCCGGGGTTATCCACAGGCCGGCCAAAACCACGGCAACGCGGGGTCACCTACGGCCCATCCGGGGCCGCTTTTTGGGCGCTAAGTGACCCCGCGTTGGGGGAGGTCGACGGCGGGGCTACAGGCCCAGCCGCGCCACCGCCTCCCGGCGCATGTCCACCTTGCGGATCTTCCCCGAGACGGTCATCGGGAAGCTGTCGCGCACGTCCACGTAGCGGGGGATCTTGTAGTGCGCCAGCTTCCCGCGGCAGAACTCGGCCAGGCCCTTCGCGTCGAGCGGATCCGCCCCGGGCTTGAGAATGACGCAGGCCATCAGTTCCTCGCCGTACTTGGCATCCGGGATCCCGATCACCTGGACGTCCTGGATGTCCGGGTGGGTGTAGAGGAATTCCTCGATCTCGCGCGGGTAGACGTTCTCTCCGCCGCGGATCACCATGTCCTTGATCCGGCCCTCAATCACGATGTAGCCGTCCCCGTCCATCCGGGCAAGGTCCCCGGTGCGCATCCAGCCCTCGGCGTCGATCGCCTCGGCAGTCTTCTCCGGCTGGTCCCAGTAGCCCTTCATGACGGAGTAGCCGCGGGTGCACAGCTCGCCGATCTCTCCGCGCTGCAGAACCTCGCCGGTCATCGGGTCCACGATCCGGCTCTCCAGCTGCGGCATGGTCCGTCCGACAGTCTCGGTGCGCTGGGCCATGGTGTCAACGCTGCGGGTCATCGTGGACACCGGCGACGTCTCCGTCATGCCGTAGCAAATCGCCACATCCTTCATGTTCATCGCCGAAATGACCCTGTTCATCACCTCGATGGGGCACAGGGAGCCCGCCATCACGCCCGTCCGCAGGGTGGCCAGGTCATAGGAGGCGAAGTCCGGCAGGGCCAGTTCGGCGATGAACATCGTGGGCACCCCGTACAGCGAGGTTCCGCCGAAGTCCTGCACGGCCTCCAGCGCCGCCGCGGGGGTGAAACCGCGGCCCGGAATGATGGTTGCGGCGCCGTGGCTGAGGGCGGCCAGGTTCCCGATCACCATGCCGAAGCAGTGGTAGAACGGCACCGGCAGCACCACGCGGTCGTGCTCGGTGTACTCCAGCAGCTCACCGATCGAATAGCCGTTGTTCAGGATGTTGTGGTGCGAGAGCGTGGCCCCCTTCGGGAAGCCGGTGGTCCCGGAGGTGTACTGCAGGTTGATCGCATCGTGCGGGCCCAGTTCGGCCATGCGCGCCTTAAGGCCCGCATGCCCGACGTCGTCGGCCCGCTTGAGGAGTTCGGCGAAGGTCCGCTCCGCCTCGGATTCAGGACTGCCGGCGGTGAGCTCCGGCAGGCCCGAGGCCGGGAGGAACACGAGCTCGCGCAGTTCGGGGCATCCGGCTAGCGCCTGCCGTGCCATGCCGGTGTAGTCGCTGTTGCGGTCCGAGGGTGCCGAGACCAGCATCCGCATGCCGTTCTGCTTGACCACGAACTCCAGTTCGTGGCTGCGGTAGGCCGGGTTGACGTTGACCAGGACCGCGCCGACTTTCGCGGTGGCGTACTGGAGGATGGTCCACTCCGCGCAGTTGGGGCTCCAGATGCCGATCCGTTCGCCCTTGGCGACGCCGAGGGCGAGCAACGCTCGGGCGACGCGGTCGACGTCGTCGTTCAGCTTAATGTAGCTCCACCGCCGGGCCTCTTCGCCGGGGACCGCGGCAGCCTCGATCAGGGCGTCCTGGTAGGGGAACCTGGCCACGATGCGTTCGAAATTCGCGCCAATGGTTTCCTCGAGCAGCGGGACGTCAGTGTCCCCGGCTGTGTATGCAAGCATGATGTGACGCTACCAACACTCGCGGCCCAAAAGAAGAGTGATGCTTGGATGTCCTACGAAATTATCCGGTCATCTTCAGACGCCGCCGAGGCCGCCGGGTAGGGTGAAGGGCATGAGTGCACCCATTGACCTGCAGGCCACGTTCATCCCCAACGAGGGCGAGTTCTTCCGCGTGAAGCTCGCCCTGGAAATCGCGATCGAGGAGGTGGCCAACGAGGACGGCTGCCTGAGGTACGAGCTCACCGAGGCCCGGCAGGACAGGCTCGTCCTGACCGAGCAGTGGGCCTCGCAGGAGCACCTGGACAAGCATTCCAAGGGCACCGCGGTCCAGGACCTCAATGAATCCCTCAGCGCCCTGCTGGCCGAACCGGTGAAACTGGACATGCTCTAAGCACAGCCCGGGACCAGAACAACGCGGGGTCACTCCGCGCCCATTAATCGGAAGATCATGGGCGCGGAGTGACCCCGCGTTGTGGTGTGTCGGTCAGGCGGGAGTTTCAGGCCTCGGGGATCTGGGTGCCGTCCTGGTTGCCGGGCGCAGCGGCGGCTTCGGCCTGGGACCGGGCCACGTGGGCGTGGACTTCCTCCATGTCCAGGGCCTTGACCGCGTCGATGACCTGCTCCAGCTGCTGGGCATTCAGCGCGCCGGGCTGGGAAAAGACGAGCACCTTCTCGCGGAAAGCCATGAGGGTCGGGATGGAGGTAATGCCGGCCTCGGCGGCCAGCTGCTGCTCGGCCTCGGTATCCACCTTGGAAAAGACGACGTCAGGGTGCTTCTCGGAGACTGCTGAGTAAGTGGGGCCAAACTGCTTGCAGGGACCGCACCATTCGGCCCAGAAGTCGACGAGGACGATGTCGTTATCCTCGACGGTCGATGCGAACTGTTCACCTGTAATGTCTACGGTAGCCATGGGTCAACGGTACGCGAGCGGCGACGGCTTGTCCCCCGTATTTCGCTGTTGGCACAGCCATGTGACGGCGATTACGGCCGACGCCGGCACCTGGTTACCGGGGTCAGGCCCAGACGTGCGGAGCGGGACGCCGGGCTCCGGGCAGGGCGTTGGTCTCCCGCCACTCGTGGATCCACTCCGGCAGTTCCAGGTCCGCCGGCGGCTGGCCGAATTCGCGCAGGATCTCCTCCTGGCTGACCGGCTTGCCCTTGCTGACCAGCCGGGTGGCGATGAAGGCGCGGGCGTAGATTTCCCCGTCCACCACCATCCGCTGCTCGAAGTAGATGGCCTTCTCGTCGAGGCCAATGATCTTCGATTCGATCGTGTACTGCTGCCAGAGCTGCAGGGAACGACGGAAGGCGATGGTCTCCCCCGCCGCCACCGGACTCCAGCCGCGGCGGCGCATGGCCTGCCAGGTTCCGCTGCGGGCCATGAGGTCGAATCGGCCCAGGTCCATGAGCGAGAAATACATGCCGTTGTTGACGTGCATTGCGATGTCGATGTCCGTCGGCAGGACCCGGAGCGGCAGGGACGAGGTGTCCCAAATGCTCAGCGGCGAGCGCCGGGCGGACGTGAACAACAGGAGAAGGGTGCGGAGCAGGAGGTGCATGAGGCAATGTTACCCGTCAGTAACAAAGCTGCCAATAGTAGGTTCCCCGCCATCAGCATCACGCGGCCGCCGGCAGCGCCGGGCGGCCGGCAGCATTAGCCTTGCCGGTGATAAGTGAACTCACAGTCAGGGTCGCCGTGCCGGAGGATGCCGCCGGCATCACGAGGGTGCAGCTCCAGGCCTGGCGCGAGACGTACGCGCATCTGCTGCCCGCGGAGGCCCTGGCTGCCGTGCAGCCCGGTCCCCGGGAGGCGAGGTGGGCGGAAACCATCGCGGCCGGCGCATCCGGGGTGTGGGTCGCCTGCGAAGGAGCGGACATTATTGGCTGGGCGTCCGCGGGCGCGGGCCGCGACACCGACCGGCCCCGGGCCAGGGAACTCGAGGGGATGTACGTGCTCGCCAGCCAGTACGGATCGGGCGCGGGGCAACGGCTACTGGACGCGGCAGTGGGCCGTGCCGGCGCGTACCTCTGGATTGCCGAAGCCAACCCCCGCGCCTTCGCCTTCTACCGGCGCAACGGCTTCGCCGCCGACGGTGTCACCGCGACGCACGAGCTGATCGGCACTCCGGTCAGGATCCTGCGGATGGTGCGCTGAGCCGGGCAGCACCGGCCGCCGGCGCACCGCGGAGGGCCCTCACCGAGTGGCGATCAGCTCCGCCTCGAAGCCGTCAGAATTCACGAGGTAGGCTGCGAAGTGGTCCGGCCCGCCGGCATGCGGGTAACTCTCCGGGAACAGCTCGGTCCAGCCGTGCGCGGCGGCGTCCGCGGCCAGTTCGGCCACGTGCTGCCGGCTCCCGGCACTGAACGCCAGGTGGTTGAGGCCCGGCGCAGTGCGCTGGTGCACGCGGCTGCTCAGGGCCGGGGATTCCTCAACGACGATGTAGGTTGGCCCCCGCCGCCAGCTGCAGCCGTCTGGCCAGTCCTGGTACAGCTGATATCCCAGCCGGGTCAGCAGCCACCCCCACTCGGCCCTGGCCCGCCCCAGCTGGGGTACCCACAGCTCAACGTGGTGCAGGGCACCGAGGGGAACGTCAGTCACCCAAGGAGTCTCGCACGTTCAGGGGTCCTCCGCTCAGAAGAGGATGCGCTGGAAGAGGAGGTGATCCTGCCAGGCGCCGGCGATCTTGAGGTATTCCGGGGCCAGCCCGATTTCCTCGAAACCGGAGCGCTTGAGGATCTTTTGGGAGGCGGCGTTGTGCGTCAGGGTCGAGGCCTGGAGACGATGCAGTCCAAGTTCCTGCCGCGCCGCGTCGACGGCGTAAGCCACGGCCGCGGAGCCGATCCCGCGCCCGTTGTAGTCCTTGTCCACCCAGTATCCGAGGTGGGCGCTGAGGAACGGGCCCCGGACGATGCTGCTGAGCGTCATCACTCCGATCACGACGCCACCATCCAGCAGGACCCAGGGAACATCGGAACCGGCGATGAACAAGGCGATTTTGGACTCGATGCTCGCCTTCTGTCCGTCTACGGTGAAGAACGCCTCGGCCCGCACCGGTTCCCAGGGGGCGAGGTGATCACGGTTCCGCCGATAGGCTGCGCACATGCGCTCGGCATCGGAGAGGCGCAGCACCCGCACCTGGACGCTTCCCATCAGAGTGGTAGTCCCCGTCATTCGGGTGCCCCGCCCCGGTTCGCAAGCGCCAGGGAGTCGGCGTCGTCAAGGGATTCCATGTCCCCCAGTAAAGCAAACCGTGCTGCTCGCGGTCACCAGCGCCCTCAGCCGCCGGCTTTGAGCTTGCGCCAGCCGCCGGCGCGGTTGTTGGCAATGATCTGCCGGAACATGGCGGTCAAGGCCGGCTCATTGATCGCATCCCCCTGCCGGAATGCAACGGTGCGGGCGGTCTTGTTGCCATGGCCGGCGGTGATGATCCCGTCCGGATCCGGCACGATTCCGCCGTCGTACAGGAACACATTAACGTGGTCCTTTGCCGCCAGGAGCGCGCAGACGTTGCCGGCCAGGACGAAGTAGGGCTGGGTGGTGCGCTTGATGGTCTCGGCGACCTCAGGATCGGCGGCATGGACCAGCCCCCGCACATCGCGGCAGATCGCCTGCTGCCACTGCGGCAGCGCCTCGATGTAGGCATCGATGCGCTGATCCGTGGCCGGCAAGTGTTCAGGCTTCATCGTCGTCTCCGTTTCGATCGGCACCCCGGACGATCACACTGTCGACACCGTTGAGGTGCATCCGGGGGGAGGGCTCAGGTTGCGCCGACGCTGAGGCCAGCGATGCCGCCCCCGGAAGCCGTCGGGTTCCTCATCGGATTCATCTTCCCCCCGTCTCCGGCTTCGGAATACTGCCCATCCAAGCGTTCCTTCAGTGCGTGCGCAAGGATGTCCCACTGAAGCGCGGACAACGCTACAGGCGCCGTTGAAGTAAGACTCGACCTCAACCTGTCCGGCCTGCCCGCCGTCGCCGCCAGGGCGGCTGCAGCCCGGATCCGCCCGTTAGCTAAGGAAATTCGCCACGGCGCCGCTCTTCCCTCCACGGAACACCCGAAATAGGATCGCAGAAGGCCGTCGTCGTGCTCACTGGACGGCCAGGACTTGGGGGCCGATATGCGTGACTACCATGCCAATGTGTCTATACCGCAGAGCGGGAGCAGCACCTCCGGCACTTTGTTGGGTCTTGTAGTCGCCAGCACCGGCGGTGGCTCCGGCGTCGACGATTTCCTGGCGCAACTGGCCACCTGGATGGGCCAGGAATTGTCGTGCACCGAACGCGAGGTGACCTGCGCGATCACCGTCACGCGCCGGAAGCGGCCGCCCTCAATAGCCGGCAGCACGGCGGAGGCAGCCGCCTCCAGCCTCCGGCTCCACCTTGCCCTGGATGACGAGAATTCGGCCGTGGTCAGTCTCTGCTCGCCCCGGCGCGAGGCATTCTCCGACGAGTATGTCGCCGCTGCCCGGCGGTTCGCATCCGAGGCCTCGGCAGCGCTCCTGCTGGCCCTGCGGATCTCCCAGCTCAGCCAGTCGCGCGATGACCTGGCCGCCGCGATGCAGTCGAGGACCATCATCGATATGGCCATCGGCGCCATCATGGCCCAGAACCGCTGCCCAAGGGACGCCGCCTTCAAAATCCTGCGGAACACGTCAAACAACAGGAACAAGAAAATCCGCGACGTCGCAGCGTCGCTGATCGGCTCCATCGCCGGGGATACGGACACCTCGGCGCGCTTCGAAGACTGACGTCGGCCCGCTGATCACCCCGTTTCGGCGGTCCGGTCCGGTGCAGTTGCAGTAGGTGCAGTCGCAGTCGGTGCAGTCGCAGTCGGTGCAGTCGCAGTCGGTGCAGTCGGAGTATGTGCAGTCGCGGGACGCGCAGCGGCAGTAATCGCGGCCCCGCCAAACCGCTCGAAGGAGACGTTTTGCTGCGCCAGCCGCCGCATTGCCAGCAGCACCGGCTCCACCAGTACCGTCCCGAGCACCACGAACCGCATTGCAGCCTCCGCGGAGTCGGTCGGCACGCTGCCAATGTCGGCCTCGGCGACGGCCCGCATGGCCTCGGCGTAGCGGTCTAGCAGGGCCGGCGGCAGCTCAAGACCCGCACTGGAAAGCCCGTCGAGGGCCTCCGCGAGGGCAGCCTGGGAGTCGCGGTCGCAGGCCTGGTCATCCCAGCCCCAGCGCCGCAGTAAATCCTGCGCCGGCGCAACGTCGACGTCGTCCCCCGCGGGACGGGTGACGGCGCGGTGGGCCACCCCCAGGAGGTCATGCCCGGACTCCGGCGGGTTCGCGAGCCCCTGCAGCAGCTCCCGGGTGGCAGCCACGCTGAGGCCCGCCGTGCCCACGAGGGCCCGGATCAGCTTCAGCCGTCGGACATGGGAATCGTCATAGCGCGCCTGGGTGGCCGAGGTCAGTTCGCCGTCGTGCAGCAGCTTCTCGCGGAGGTAGTACTTGATGGTGGCCACCGGCACCCCCGTGGCGGCTGCCAGTTGTGAAATGCGCAACTAAATCTCCTTGACTTGGATAGTGCTACTCGCCATTATTAGGGAGTAGCGATATCTAGTGAGGAGAAAAGTATGGCACGCATCAACACTGGACGATTCACACACCGCCATTCCGGGGAGCTGGTGGTGTTCCTGATCGGCATGAGGATCAACCAGCCCTGGCGCCCGGACCTGTGGCTTCCGGCGTTCCGCGCGATGCCCAGGATGCTCGCGGAGCTCCTGGGTGAGCCCGGCTCCGGCCTTCTTGGCTACCGCATGAGCATCGGCGCGGGCGGCCCGGTTATTGTGCAGTACTGGGACTCCGTGGAAAAGCTCTACGCCTATGCCAGCGCGCCCGAGTCGGAGCACAGGCCGGCGTGGACCGCCTTCAACCAAGTGGCCAGGAAAGCTCCCGGCGCCGTCGGCATCTGGCACGAGACCTTCCAGGTGAGCCGTGCCGAAAGCATGTACGTCTCCATGCCCGCCCAGGGTCTGGCGAAGGCGACCGGGCTGGTGCCGGTGGGGCCGCGGGGCGACCGGGCAAAAGACAGGCTGGCCGGTTCACAGTAAGGCGCCCGGCACGGCGTCCACCACCCTGTCGGCAGCCGTCGATCGGTGCTTGGATGGAGGCGACGGAATGCCGACGCCAGGAGGATACGGTGGACCACACCTACGACCTTGAACGGTTTGTCACGGCCCAGGACGACGGCGGAACCTACCGCCAGGCTCTAGCGGAGCTTCGCGACGGCTCTAAGCGCAGCCACTGGATGTGGTTCGTGTTTCCCCAGCTCGCCGGCCTCGGGCAGAGCCCCACGGCCCAAAAATACGCCGTCGCCACCCTGGCCGAAGCGAAGGCGTACCTGCAGCATCCGGTGTTGGGTCCGCGCCTGATCGAATGCGCCCGGACCGTCGCCGGGATCCAGGGACGCACCGCCCGAGAGATCTTCGGCAGCATCGATGAACGGAAGCTGCACTCCTCGATGACGCTGTTCCTGCGCGCAGACCCCCACGAACCGGCCTTCCGGAAGGTCCTGGCCCAGTACTTTGAGGACCTGCCCGACGCTGTCACCGACCAGCTTCTCGGACTGCGCGCCTGAGCCTGGCACTGCCCGGGACGGGCCTCTTGCGCAGGATTTGTTGGGTTAGTCGCTGGCGGCCGCCAGCGCCGTGATCAACCGTTCCATGCGTGCGACGCCGGTATAGCGGCCGGCGTTGTCCGTCACCAGGAGCGGTTCGAACCGGCTTGCCTGCGGACGCGTGATGGCCCGCGCCAGCGCGTCGCTGATGGGGGTGTCCAGATTGACGCACATCCCGGGGCTGACGATACCGAGCCCCGCCGAGGACGCGTCCAGAACGGAGACAGGCCGGAGGTGCTCGCCCATCAGCACGACCGACTGCAGTGCGGCATTGCCCGCGAAGGCTTCAGCTGCCAGCGCGGCGCTGGTCGCCGTCGTCGCGGTTTCCAGCACGTCGCGGATGACCCTCTTGTGGGTGACCTGCCGCGTCGAGGCAAGCCGGTGGGCCAGATCCAGGTCGATGCCGGCCCAGGCCGGGGCGGGCCGGGCCAGGCAGTAGCCCTGCACCAGCGGGACGCCGAGGGACACGAGGGCGTCGAGCTCCTCCACGCGTTCCACGCCCTCGGCGAGGATCCACGCGTCAACGTGGCTGGCGAAGGTGCCCAGCATGGCGATCAGGGCACGCTTCGCCTCGTCCCGGTCGACGTCCTGGATGAGCTCCCGGTCGATTTTGATCAGGGCCGGGCGCAGGGCGAGCAGGTGCCGCAGGCCCGCGTACCCGGCTCCGGCGTCGTCGACGGCGATCAGCGCGCCGGCAGCGCGCAGCTGGTTCAGGTCCGGCTCAAGTTCAAGGTAGGAGTCGATGGGGGTCTGCTCGGTGAGTTCGACGACGAGTCCGCCGAGGTTGCCCTCCCCCCGCCAGACGCTGCGGATCTCCTCCGTGGACAACAGCTCTGGCGAGACGTTGAGGGTCAGGAAGCAGTTGGCAGGCAGGGTGGCCCGGGCCGCGAGTGCCGTCCGGAGTGCAGCGGATTCCAGCTCTTCCGATTTCCCGTGGGCGCGCGCAGCGGCGAACCACACCTCGGGATTCTTCTCGGCGAAACCGGGGAACCGGGCCAACGCCTCGTACCCCACGACGGTGCCGCGTGAGGTGTCAACGATCGGCTGGTACGCCGCGGCGAGGCCGTCACCGCGGCAGGCGGCCGCCAGGAGCTCTGGCCAGTCCGGACCTGCTAGCGCGTCGGAACCGGGAGGCGGGCCGTCTGCCGCGGGACTGCTCAACTAACCGGAACGATGGCGCGGTGCACAGACTGGACGAGCTCCGCGGGCAGTTCCACCAGCCCGTGCGTGGCAGCGGCGTGCGCTGCCACGTTGACCAGGATTTCATCTTCCGTGCTGCACACCCATCGGGCTTCGCAACCGGGCACTACGTCACCACATGCAAACGATTTCACTAAGGCTCCTTATAGTCGACGGCGAACTGCACCACCATACTGTGCCCGCGGGCGGAAAACGGCGATTTTCGTCCGGAATTCACCGGACAGGTATCGACCCCCGGGCCGATGCGGAGGAAGATTAAGGGGCAGACACCATCAGGAGGTCACCAATGTGCTATCAGTACAACAAGGATTTCCAGCGGGACATCAAGAAGGATGCCAGCCAGGAACCTGTTGAACGCCCGGAGCCCCGGGTGGAAGCCAAGAAGTTCTCATTCTGGGCCTTCCCCCGCCGCAGCAGGGAATTCACCGTCGAGGAACCGGCAACAACTGACCGGACCCGCGAGAAAGTCTAGCTCTGGCAACACCACGGAAGGCTCCTCATTGAGGGGCCTTCCGTTTGTCCGGGCGGTGCAACCGGGGAGCGCCCGGGTGCGGGACACTTGGGAGACTCGACAACACAAAAAGGCAGGACGCACTTTGATCAATCTCCAGCAGGACGCTGACGGCTTCATCCGCATGAACCGGCACTTTCCCGGCAGCACGCTTATTTCCGTCACCTTCAACGACGGGTCTTCGGAGGAATTCTTCGGTCATCAGCTCAACAAGATCTATGACGAAGCCCTCGCGGTGTACCGGGCAGAGAACCATCTGGACGCGAAGGGTTATTCGCGCGCACCGAAGAAGACCGTCCAGCCCGCGAACAAGATCGAGTTTGTTGCGGTTCACGCCGGCATGGCCAAGTAGGCGCCGCGAAATCCGTTGACCCGGCGGAGCAGGCGGACTATTCTACAACCAAATGGTTGTAGATAAGTTGAACGACGCCGACCTTGACCGCCTTTTCCAGGCGTTCGCCGATGCCACCCGCCGCGACATCGTCACCCGGGTGACCACCGGTGAGTACTCGGTGTCGGGGCTGGCCCGGCACTACGCCATGAGTTTCGCCGCCGTACAGAAGCATGTGGCGGTCTTGGAACGTGCGTCCCTGGTCACGAAGGAAAAGCGCGGACGGGAGCAGATCGTCCGGGCGCACCGTGGCGGCCTGCAAAGAGCCCGGAGGCTGCTCGATGCATACGAGGCGATCTGGCGGCAGCGTGCCGAGCGGATCGCGGACATTCTCGCTCAAGGATAGGAAGGATGCAGTCATGACGGTCATCAGTTCGGTCAAGAACTTCGAGGCACTCAGCTTCACGCTCGTCGCCGAGTTCGACGCGGGCGTCGAGCGCGTGTGGCAGGTCTGGGAGGACCCGCGCCAGCTTGAGCGGTGGTGGGGTCCGCCGACCTGGCCCGCGACCTTCGAGCGGCACAATTTCGTTCCCGGCGGGGAAGTCAGCTACTACATGACCGGCCCGGACGGCAAGAAAAGCCGCGGCTGGTGGCGCATCACGGCCATCCAGGCCCCGCACCGCCTCGAGTTCGACGACGGCTTCGCCGACGAAGACGGCAATCCGGTCTCGGACATGGGCACCACCCACGGCGTCGTGACGCTCGAGGCGATTGGCGACCGCACGCGGATGACCCTGATGTCGACCTTTGAGGCCGAAGGGCAGATGGAGGAGATGCTGGCCATGGGAATGGACGAGGGCCTCAACGGGGCAGTCGGCCAGATCGACGCCATTCTCGCCGGCTCACGGGTCAGCTGACCGCGCGGTACACAGCAGGAAACGCGCATCCCCTGGCCCCTAGCCCGCCGCGAGCGGGCAAAGAACGGGAGCGGGCAAAGAAAAAGCCTCCGGAACCGATTGGTTCCGGAGGCTTCTCCAAGGGTGGCAGATGAGGGATTCGAACCCCCGTAGGCGTTGCCAGCTGATTTACAGTCAGCCCCCTTTGGCCGCTCGGGTAATCTGCCGAACTTCAAAAAGAAGATCACTCGCGGCTTCCATCGTCAGAACGGCCGTTTCCGGTTCGTTCCGCTTCCAGCAACCGCGGGCAAGACAACTTTACAGAACTTCCGCCGAAGAATCGAATCGAGTCCCCGGGTCCCGAAAAAGCCCGGGAAATCAGGCTTCCCCAAGGATGCGTCCGGCAATTTTGGACTCAAACCTCGCGGCCTGCTCCTCGGTGATCTGGTGCAGCTGCACTGCACGAGCCAAGTCCGCATGGACGCCGTCGAGCCGGGCGGAGGCATCGGCGGCCGGGCTGAAGATGATCGAGGCGGCCAGGGCTGCGGCAGCCGTGGCAACGGTGCCGGCCGCGGTGGAGCGGGTGACGTAGCGGACGGCCTTGCCGTGCATGTGCATGTGCTGTGCCTTTCGAAGAACTCTTCCAACCCTGCAACCCTGGCCACGCAACCTTCGTTCCCGCCGTGCGTCAGCTTCGCGTGGCCTGTGAACGGATACCGCGCCGGGCCGGCCTTCACAACGAAGGCATCCGTACTAGGCTGGATTCCAGACATCACCGCCCTTCACCGGGCACCCCGCAACCATCAGGAGGACAGTCATGGCAGGCGAATCCACATTCGACGTCGTCAGCAAGGTCGACAAGCAGGAGGTCGCCAATGCGCTGAACCAGGCGCAGAAGGAACTGGTCCAGCGCTACGACTTCAAGGGCGTCGGCGCCGAGGTGGATTTCAGCGGTGAGAAGATCCTCATGAAGGCCAACTCCGAAGAGCGCGTCCTCGCAGTCCTGGATGTCCTGCAGTCCAAGCTCATCCGGCGCGGCATCTCGCTCAAATCCCTCGACACGGGCGAGCCGTACCCCTCCGGCAAGGAGTTCCGGCTGGAGGCCACCATCAAAGAGGGCATCGAGCAGGACCTGGCCAAGAAAATCAACAAACTGATCCGCGACGAGGGGCCCAAGGGCGTCAAATCCCAGATCCAGGGCGACGAACTCCGAGTTTCGTCCAAGTCCCGCGATGACCTGCAGGAGACCATGAACCTGCTCAAGGGCTTCGACGAGGCCGACCTGCAGTTTGTGAACTTCCGCAGCTAGGCGCCGCCAACGCGGCGCACATTTCCTCACGACGCGCAAAAGGGCTGTCGCTACCGGAATTCCGGTAGCGACAGCCCTTTTGCGCGTCGCGGAAGGTTTCGCGCGTCGCGGGGGCAGCCTGCCTAGCCTGGCGGCCGGCCCGCCATCCCCTCCAGCCGGGCGATCCGCTCGCTCATCGGCGGATGCGTCGAGAACAACTTCCTCGCGCCGCCCCCGCGGAACGGGTTGGCGATCATCAGGTGCGAGGCATTGACCAGGCGCTGGTCCTGGGGCAGCGGCGCCAGCTGCACGCCGCGCTCAATCTTGCGCAGGGCTGAGGCGAGCGCCAGCGGGTCTCCCGTCAGCGCCGAGCCGTCCTCGTCGGCGTCGAACTCCCGGGTGCGGGAGATGGCCATCTGGATCAGCGAGGCGGCAAACGGGGCCAGCACCGCCATCGCGATCATGGCGAACGGGTTCGAGTTGCGGCGGTCGCCTCCACCGAAGAGAAGCAGCATCTGCCCTACGGACGTAATGACGCCGGCGACGGCGGCCGCCACCGAAGCGGTCAGAATGTCCCTGTTGTAGACGTGCATGAGCTCGTGGCCCAGCACACCCCGGAGTTCGCGGGCGTCGAGCATCTGCAGGATTCCCTCAGTACAGCACACGGCGGCGTTCTGCGGGTTGCGGCCGGTGGCGAAGGCGTTCGGCGCCATGGTGGGCGAGAGATAGATCCGCGGCATCGGCTGCTTGGCCCGTGCCGAAAGCTCCCGGACGATGCCGTAGAGCGCCGGGGCCTCGGCCTCCGTGACGGGGTAGGCCTGCATGGCCCGGATCGCGATCTTGTCGCTGTTCCAGTACCCGTAGGCCGTCGTGGCGACGCCGATCAGGGCCATGGCCCAGATCGGTGCGGCGCTGCGCGTGCCGGCTGCGATCAGGGCACCGAGCCCAAGAAGCACCGCCCACAGCACCCCGAACAGGGCCGCTGTTTTCAGTCCGTTGTGATGCTGGTGCACTGTTTCCTCCCACTGTGGACTATCTCAGGGAAACGAACCACTACGGGACGGGGTGCCGCGCGTCGTATTTGAGGAAGCCCAACTGCAGGTGCGCCACCGTCCATGCCACAGCTATGCACAGCAGACCGCCCAAAAGCAGCACCCAGCCTTCACTCAAAAGTTTAGTCCCGCCGCCGGCGAGCATGTCCCCAATCCTCGGGCCGCCGGCCACCACCACCACGAACACGCCCTGAAGCCTTCCCCGCAGATGGTCCGGCGTGGACGCCTGCAGGATCGTGGTGCGGAAGACGGCGCTGACGGAGTCCGCGATGCCGGCCAGCGCGCAGCACAGGGCCGCGGGAACCAGCCAGGGCGTGACGCCGCCAGCGCCGGAGGGGCCGGCCAGGAGCACCACCAGGCCGAAGCCCGCAACCGAGGCGCCCCAGCCCATCACGGACCATACGACGGCGGCGCCCTGCCTGCACACCCCGCCGAGCGGCCCGGAGAAGAGGCCTGCGAGGAAGGCGCCCACAGCGGTGGAGGCCAGCAAGACGCCCACAGTGGCTTCGCCGCCGCCGATTACGAGTGCGCCGATGGCCGGCATTAATGCCCGCGGCTGGGCGAAGATCATGGCGACGAGGTCGATGATGAACGTCATGCGCAGGTTGGGCCGGGTGCCGAGGAAGCCGAAGCCTTCGACGACGGAGCGCAGCCCCGCGGGCCGGGCGTGTTCGCCCGGGGGCATGGCAGGCAGCCTGAGCAGCGCCCACAGGGCGAAGGCAAAAGTGGCGACGTCGATCGTGTAGGTCCAGGCGAAGCCGATCGAGGCCACCAGCACCCCGGCAAGCAGCGGGCCGGCTGTGAAGGTCAGCCCGAAGCTGATCATGCTCAGGGCGTTGGCCGCAGGCAGCAGTTCCTTGCGGACCAGAACTGGGATGATGGCGCTGCGGGCGGGCTGGTTGATTGCCTGCGCGCCGCTCTGCACCGCGACAAGGGCATACAGCAGCCACACATTTCCCAGCTGCAGCCAGGCCTGCAGCGCCAGGCAGGCTGTGGTCCCCCACAGCACGGACGAGGCAAGCAACGCGACCTTGCGGCGGTCGTGGGCGTCAGCGATGGCACCGCCCAGCAGGCCGCCGACGACGAGCGGGCCCAGTGCGAAGATGCTGAGCAGGCCGACGTACAGGCTGTCCTGGGTGAGGCGGTACACCTCGAGGCTGACTGCCACGAGCGTCAACTGGCTGCCCAGCGCCGCGACGGCAGACCCTAGCCAGAGTCGGCGGAACGCCGTGCTTTCGCGCAAGGGCGTGATGTCCGCCAGTAGATTCCCCACCCGGCAACTGTAGTGGCGCCCGGCGGCTGCCTCCTGTCACACGGCGCCACACCCACGCGACGAGGGCCCGGCTAAGGGCGGCATTATTATGACCGGTTCAAAATAGATGGTTGAATGGGGCCATGACGGATCCCGCGGGCACCCAAGAGGCATGGGCTGCGGCCCTGCGTGCCCACGGCCGCCGGGTGACCAAACAGCGGCTGGCGGTGCTCGCCGCCGTCGAACAGCACCCGCATGCACCGGCGGAGGCGATCCTTTCCGCAGCCCGGCAGGACCTGCCCGAGCTGACGGCGCAGTCCGTCTATGTGGTGCTGGGCGACCTCACCGAGCTGCAGATGCTGCGCCGCTTTGAACCGCCGCACTCCCCCGCCCTGTATGAGACCCGCGTGGGAGACAACCACCACCACGCCATCTGCATCTCCTGCGGCCGGGTGGAGGACGTTGAGTGCGCGGTGGGCCATGCCCCGTGCCTCACCCCGCACTGGGACGAAAACGCCAAGCCGATGACCATCCAGATCGCCGATGTGATGTACCAGGGCATCTGCCAGGACTGCCAGCGCAGCCAAACACTTCCCGCCGAACGAAACTAAGAAACCCAACCAAAAGGAGAAAGATGACTGAGAACATCTCTGCGCCCGCCGTGTCCACGACACAGTCCGGCGCCCCCGTCACTTCCGATGCCCACTCCCAGGCAACCGGCGCCGATGGCGCGATCATCCTCACCGATCACTACCTGATCGAGAAGCTGGCCCAGTTCAACCGCGAGCGCGTGCCGGAGCGGGTGGTGCACGCCAAGGGCGGAGGCGCCTTCGGTACCTTCACCACCACCGAGGACGTCTCGAAGTACACGAAGGCCGCGCTGTTCCAGCCCGGCACCGAGACGGACATGCTCATCCGCTTCTCCTCCGTAGCCGGCGAAGCAGGCTCCCCCGACACCTGGCGCGACCCCCGCGGTTTCGCCGTGAAGTTCTACACGACCGAGGGCAACTACGACCTCGTCGGCAACAACACCCCGGTGTTCTTCATCCGCGACGGCATCAAGTTCCCGGACTTCATCCACTCCCAGAAGCGCCTGCCGGGCACCCACCTGCGCGACGCGGACATGCAGTGGGACTTCTGGACCCTCTCCCCCGAATCCGCCCACCAGGTCACCTGGCTCATGGGTGACCGCGGCCTGCCGGCTTCCTGGCGTGAAATGCAGGGCTACGGCTCGCACACGTACCAGTGGATCAATGCCGCGGGCGAGCGCTTCTGGGTCAAGTACCACTTCAAGTCCAACCAGGGCGTCAAGTCCATGACCGGCGACGAGGCCGAGGCACTGGCCGGCGCCGACGGTGACTTCTACATCCGCGACCTGCAGGAGAACATTGCCGCCGGCAACTTCCCGTCCTGGGACCTGCACGTCCAGGTCATGCCGTATGAGGATGCCAAGACGTACCGCTTCAACCCGTTCGACCTCACGAAGGTGTGGCCGCACTCGGATTACCCGCTGATCAAGGTGGGCACCATGGAGCTGAACAAGAACCCGGAGAACTACTTCTCCCAGATCGAGCAGGCCACCTTCGCGCCGTCGAACTTCGTGCCGGGTATCGCCGCTTCCCCGGACAAGATGCTGCAGGCCCGCATCTTCTCCTATGCGGACGCGCACCGTTACCGCGTGGGCACCAACCACGCCCAGCTCCCGGTGAACCTGCCCAAGAGCCAGGTCAACAACTACAGCCAGGACGGCCAGGGGCGCTACCACTTCAACGCACCCTCGGTTCCGGTCTACGCGCCGAACTCCGTGGGCGGCCCGGCTGCGGTGGAGCCGTCCGTTGCCGGCGGCGGCTGGGAGAACGACGGCGCACTGACGCTCTCCGCGCACACCCTGCACGCCGAGGACGGCGACTTCGGCCAGGCCGGCGCGCTGTACCGCGAGGTGTACAACGACGGCGAGAAGGCCCGCCTGCTGGACACCGTCACCGGTGCCGTCAGCGGCGTCAAGAACGCCAGCATCAAGGAACGGGCCATCCAGTACTGGACCAACGTCGACGCCGGGTTCGGCGCCAAGCTGCGCGCCAACCTCGGTGCCGGCCAGGTGGAGTCCGACGCCGAGGCCGCCAACAAGGTCTGATCACTGCGCTTTGCCCGGGCTTGCCCGCGTGCTGAAACTCCCCGCTGCGGTTTACCGCGGCGGGGAGTTTTTTGCGTTTTTCCACATGGCGGCCCCGCACGCTCGCCATGACGCCGCCCGTGTCCTTACGATCCCTGTATGGACACTTTCGAGGGGATCCCGGAGGCCGCCTTCCGGTTCTATGCAGAGCTTGAACACAACAACAACCGCGACTGGTGGCTGGAACACAAGCCAATCTACGACTCGGCGGTGAAAGAGCCGCTGACCCTTTTGCTGGCCGAACTGGAGCCGGCCTTCGGTGATGCCAGGCTCTTCCGGCCCAACAGGGACATCAGGTTTTCCCTGGATAAATCGCCGTACAAGACCGCCCAGGGCGCCTTCGCGTCCAGTGCGGAAGGCACGGGCTTCTACCTCCAGCTCAGCGCCGACGGCGTACTGATCGGCGGCGGCTGCCATACCCCCACTCCGGCCCAGGTGGCGCGCTTCCGCAGCGCCGTCGATGCCCCGTCCAGCGGCGAGGTCCTGCAGGCAATCGTGCAGGACATTGAGGCGGCGGGCTTCGCGGTGGAGGGCGAGAGGCTGAAAACTGTCCCCCGAGGCTTCGATAAGGACCATCCGCGGGCGGAGTTACTCAAACACAAGTCACTCACAGCAGGCATCAACCTGGGCCAGCCCGGCTGGCTTGCCGGACCCGGTGCGGCCGCTGAAGTGGCTCGCCGTTGGGAACAGCTCCGGCCCCTCGTGGAATGGATCGGCCGCTACGCGCCCCCGTAAGCTCGGGCGTGGTTGCTGTCGGTGGTGGGCGCCGGTGGTGGGGCGCCGGTCGGGCTTCCGATGCCGCGGGTGTCCCCAGAGGCAACGCGGGGTCACTTACGGCCCATCGCCGGGGGCCGAATGGGCCGTAGATGACCCCGCGTTGCGGTCAGGAGCGGGTAAAGGCGTCCTCCGGCGTGGCGGCCGCGGCGTCGGGCGCAGCCGTGGCGGCCGCGGCGTCGGGCTGGCCGGACGCACCGTTGACCGACGCCCTGGCCTCCGCGAACTTCTCGTTCAGCCTGGAGTGCCGCTGGCCGTAGGAGAAGTAGATGATGACGCCGATCACGAGCCAGCCGGCGAAGAAGATCCAGGTCTCGACGGCCAGGTTGGTCATGAGGTATAGGCAGAGGACCGCGGAGACGACCGGGAGCACCTTGCCGAACGGGACGCGGAATGCCGGCTTGAGGTCCGGGCGCTTCTTGCGCAGCACCAGGATGCCCAGGCTGACCGTCACGAACGCGGACAGGGTGCCGATGTTGATCATTTCTTCCAGGAGGTCCACTTTGGTGAGTCCCGCGACAACCGCCACGGCGGCCCCGCAGATGACCTGGAGCCGGACCGGCGTCGCACGGATGGTGCTGGTCTTCGACAGCGAGCGGGGCAGGAGCCCGTCGCGGCTCATGGCGAGCACCACGCGGGACAGGCCCATGAGCAGCACCATGATCACGGTGGTCAGGCCCACCAAGGAGCCGAAGGCGATGACCTTGGCGGCGTCGGTGTTGCCCACAGCCTCGAACGCCGTGGTCAGGGTGGGGTTCTCGGCCTCGGCCAGCCTGGTGTAGGGCACCATGCCGGTCAGTGCCAGCGACACCAGAATGTAAAGCACGGTGACGACGGCGAGGCCGCCGAAGATGCCGCGGGGCAACGTCTTCTGCGGGTTCTTGACCTCCTCGGCCGACGTGGCAACAACGTCAAAGCCGATGAAGGCGAAGAAGACCAGGGCGGCGCCGGCGAAGATGCCAAGCGTGCCGTACTGCGCCGGGGCAGCGCCCGTGAGGAAGCCGAAGAAGGACTGCTTCATCACATCTGCGGCGCCGGTGCCGCCGGTCGGCTCGGAGGCCGGAACAAAGGGAGCGTAGTTCTCGAACTTCACGTAGCTGAAGCCCACCACAATCACGAAGAGCACGACGCCGATCTTGACCAGCGTGAAGATGTTGCCGACGCGGGCGGACAGCTTTGTCCCCAGCACCAGCAGCACGGTGAACACGGCGACGATCAGGAAGGCGCCCCAGTACAGGTCCACACTGCCGAGCTTGATCGAGGGGGGAACGTCCAGGCCCGTCAGCGCGAAGACCTTGCTGAGGTAGATGCCCCAGTACTTCGCGATCACGGCCCCGGCGGTAAAGAGCTCCAGGATGAGGTTCCAGCCGATGATCCAGGCCAGCAACTCTCCCATGGTCGCGTAGGTGAAGACATAGGCCGAGCCGGCCACCGGGATGGCCGTGGCGAACTCGGCGTAACACATGATGGCCAGAGCACACGTGACAGCGGCAATGGCGAACGAGAGGGTCACGGCCGGTCCGGCGAAGTTTGCTGCAGCTTTCGCGCCCACCGAGAAGATCCCGGCGCCGACGGCAACGGCGACACCCATGATCATCAGGTCCCAGGAGCTGAGCGAGCGCTTCAGCTTGCGTCCGGGTTCGTCGGCATCCGACATGGACTGCTCGATCGATTTGGTCCGGAATAGGTTCATGGCAAAGTCCACAATCTCGGTAGCGTGTTGGAAACGGACCTATCCAGAGTAGTGCCCATCCACTGGACGGCCTTTTTCATCCCACATAGTGAGACGCCACCGCGGGCCGTGCAGGTTGCCCCGCACAGCCCGCTGTCGCCTTGCCGCTGTTGCCTTGCCGCTCCGTTCCGGACCGCCTAGACCGGCCAATCCATCAAAGTGGAACGGATCAGGAACCGCTTCCCCTCAGGGGCTTCTACCGAAAAACCGCTCCCCCTGCCTGGAACCACATCCACGGTGAGGTGGGTGTGGCTCCAGTAGTTGAACTGCTCCTTCGACATCCAGAACTCGATTGGCTGCGGCTGGAGCCCGTCGGAAATGTCGAACAGCCCGAGCTGCACGTCCGAATCCCCGGTGATGAACTCCCCCGCGGGGTAGCACATGGGCGAGGACCCGTCGCAGCAGCCGCCGGACTGGTGGAACATCAGGGGCCCGTACTGGAGCCACAGTTTGCGCAGCAGTTCTACCGCGGCGGGGGTGAGCGCCACCCGGGAGAAGTCTTCCCCGGGACGGGTAACGGCGGCGTCGAGCCTTGTCGCTGGCATCAGAGTCCTTTCTTGATCAGTACTTGATGACCACGCGGCCGTCGATCTTGGCGTGCTTCATCTCGTCGAGGACGGCATTCACTTCGGAGAGTTCCCGCGTGGAGACCGTGGGATGGATCTTGCCCTGGGCGTAGAAGTCCAGCGCTTCCGCCAGGTCCTGGCGGGTGCCCACAATGGAGCCGCGGACTGTCAGGCCCTTGAGCACAATCTCAAAGATCGGCGCCGGGAAGTCGCCCGGCGGCAGGCCGTTGAACACAATCGTTCCGCCGCGGCGGGCCATCCCGATCGCCTGGCCGAATGCTGACGGGTGCACCGCCGTGACCAGGACTCCATGGCAACCTCCGGTTTCGCGCTGGATGACTTCGGCGGGATCCTCGTGCAGGGCGTTGACGGTCAGCTCCGCGCCATGCTTTTTGGCCAGGGCGAGCTTGTCATCGGCAATGTCCACCGCAGCAACACGCAGGCCCATGGCCACCGCGTACTGGACGGCGATGTGGCCGAGTCCGCCGATGCCCGAGATGGTGACCCACTGGCCCGGCCGGGCCTCGGTCATTTTCAGGCCCTTGTAGACGGTCACTCCGGCGCAGAGCACCGGGGCCACCTCCACGGGGTCCGAGCCAGCCGGGATCCTGGCCGCGAAGCGGGTGTCCACCAGCATGTACTCGCCAAAGGAGCCGTCAACGCTGTAGCCGGCGTTCTGCTGCGCCTCGCACAGGGTTTCCCAACCGGTGCGGCAGTACTGGCAGTCGCCGCAGGCGGACCAGAGCCAGGCGTTGCCGACGAGGTCCCCGACTGCGAGGTCCGTGACGCCCTCACCGAGGGCAACCACCTCGCCGACGCCTTCGTGGCCGGGGATGAACGGCGGGGTTGGTTTCACCGGCCAGTCGCCTTCCGCGGCGTGGAGGTCCGTGTGGCAGACGCCGGTGGTCAGGACCTTGACGAGCGCCTCGCCCCGCCCCGGCACGGGTACAGGGAGGGTCTGGATCTGTAGGTCTTTGCCGAATTCGGTCACTACTGCGGCTTGCATTGTCGTCGTCGTCGTCGTCATTGTCGTCGTCATGGCGAAATCCTTGCGTCATCAAGCGTGGGTTCAGCGAGAGGCGTGTGCGGTGAGGCGGTGTCCTTCCGGGTGGGTGCACAAGTGGTACGGGCGGGGCGGATCACTCCTGATCCGCCCCGCCCGGGTTTGTTGCGGCTTAGAAGAAGCCGAGCTTGTTCTCGTTGTAGCTGACCAGGAGGTTCTTGGTCTGCTGGTAGTGGTCCAGCATCATCGCGTGGTTCTCGCGCCCGATCCCGGAGGACTTGTAGCCGCCGAACGCGGCGCCGGCCGGGTAGGCGTGGTAGTTGTTGACCCACACGCGGCCGGCCTGGATTTCACGGCCGGCACGGTAGGCGACGTTGCCGTTACGGGACCAGACGCCGGCGCCGAGGCCGTAGAGGGTGTCGTTGGCGATGCCCATGGCGTCGTTGTAGTCGCTGAAGCGCGTCACGGAAACCACGGGACCGAAGATCTCCTCCTGGAAGATCCGCATCTTGTTGTGGCCTTCGAAGATGGTCGGCTGGACGTAGTAGCCCCCGGCCAGGTCGCCGGGCATTTCGGCCCGAGCGCCTCCGGTGAGCACCTTGGCGCCCTCCTGCTTTCCGATGTCGATGTAGGAGAGGATCTTTTCCAGCTGGTCGTTGGAGGCCTGGGCGCCGAGCTGCGTCTCGGTATCCAGCGGGTTGCCCTGGATGATCTTCTCGACCCGGGCAATGGCATCGGCCATGAACGAATCGTAGATGCCGTCCTGGACCAGGGCACGGGACGGGCAGGTGCAGACTTCGCCCTGGTTGAAGGCGAAGAGCGTGAAGCCCTCCTGCGCCTTGTCGTAGAACGCGTCGTCGGAATCGGCAACATCATTGAAGAAAATGTTCGGGCTCTTGCCGCCCAGTTCCAGGGTCACCGGGATCAGGTTCTGGCTGGCGTACTGGCTGATCAGCCTGCCGGTGGAGGTTTCCCCGGTGAAGGCGATCTTGCGGATCCGGGGGCTTGAAGCCAGGGGCTTGCCGGCCTCCACGCCGAAGCCGTTGACGACGTTGAGGACGCCGGCCGGCAGTAGATCGCCGATGAGCTCCATCAGCACCAAAATCGAGGACGGGGTCTGCTCGGCCGGCTTGAGGACCACGGCGTTGCCGGCGGCGAGGGCCGGGGCCAGCTTCCAGACGGCCATCAGGATCGGGAAGTTCCAGGGAATAATCTGGCCGACGACGCCGAGCGGCTCGTGGTAGTGGTAGGCGGTGGTGTCGTCGTCGAGCTGGGACAGCCGCCCCTCCTGGGCGCGGACCGCGGAGGCGAAGTAGCGGAAGTGGTCAGCCGCGAGCGGAATGTCGGCGTTCAGGGTCTCGCGAATCGGCTTGCCGTTGTCCCAGGATTCGGCGACGGCGAGCATCTCGAGGTTCTCGTCGATCCGGTCCGCGATCTTGTTGAGGATCGCGGCGCGCTCGGCGACGGAGGTCTTGCCCCAGGAAGGAGCAACCTTGTGGGCGGCATCGAGCGCGAGTTCAATGTCCTCGGCGGTGCCGCGGGCAACTTCGCAGAAAGCCTTGCCGGTGACCGGGGTGATGTTCTCGAAGTACTGGCCCTTGACCGGGGCAACCCACTCGCCGCCGATCCAGTTCTCGTAGCGGTCCTTGAAGGTGACCTTCGAGCCCTCGGTGCCGGGCTGTGCGTAAACAGTCATTGCTAGCTCCTTTGCTGTGCAAGATTGAGGGCGGCCAGATGTCGGCGCCGCCGTTGCGTTCAGCCTAGGAGCGGGGAGGTTGCAGTCAGGTTGCAGGCCGAGTGAGCCGGGTCACGTGCGTGGCCACGCGCTGAGTTCCGCGTCGAGCCGTTCCAGATCGGCGACGACGGCGGCGCGCTTCGGTGAGCGCGGCGGCAGGAGCCTGAGCGCCGCCAGCCGGACCTCGACGTCGTCCCTCGCCTCGGGCAGCCCGGCGTACTTCAGCAGCGATTCGGCGCTGCCGTCCGTCAGCACCGCTTCGCGGAGCAGGGCCGAAATCCGGGTCCGAAGCCCGGCGATGCCCGGGGCTTCCGAGCGCGGCAGCACGGCACCGCGGTAAATTTCCAGGGCGATCCGGTGCGCGCCGCGCTGCAGGCAGCTGAGGACCTGGCCGGCGTCGGGCACCAAATCCATCGGCAGCCGGTAGGGGCGGGATTCCGGGACCGCGTCCGGGTTCAGCTGCTGGAGCACCTTGCGCAACCGCACCATCTCGGCCCGGAGCGTCATGGTGGCGGCGTCGCCGGGGTACAGCAATGTGCAGAGCTCCTCGGCGTTCAGTCCTTCCGGGTGCGTGCTGAGCAGGGCAAGGATTTCACTGTGCCGGGCGGTTAACGCCACAGTCCGGCCGTCGATGCTGAGCAGGGCCTGGTCCCGGCCCAGAAGCTGGAGGCTGTTGCGGTAGAGGCTGCCGCCTCCCCTTGCCGGGTCAGCCTGTGAAGCGGACGCCCCGCTCCGCCGGCGGGACGGCGAGGCCCGCCGGGACGCGGCCAGCTGGAGCCTTTCCACCCTCAGATGGGCCTGCGCGGCGGCCACCGTGGCTTCAACGAGCGACAGCGCATGCGGCGCGACGGCGGACTCGGTCCCGGTGATATCGACGACGCCCAGCAGGGCCCCCGAATCGGGATCGTGGATGGGCACGGCCGTGCAGCTCCACGGGTGCACCGAGCGTTTGTAGTGTTCGGCGCCGGAGATCTGGATCCCCCTGCCCAGCGCCAAAGCTGTCCCGGGGGCACTCGTTCCCACAGTGGCCTCGGACCAGTCGGCGCCCGGAACGAACATCATGCCCTCGGCGCGGCGCAGCATGGCGGCGTCGCCTTCGACCCACAGCAGACGGCCCACCTCGTCTCCCACGGCCACCAGCATCCCGCTGTCGTGACTGGGCAGGACCAGGAGCTTGTGAATGACGGGCATGATAGCGGCCAGCGGATGCTGTCGCCGGTACTCTTCGAGTTCGTCTCGGTCCATGGCCAGCGGGGCTTCGGGGTTGTCCGGGTTCGCGTGCAACTGCGCCGAGCGCCGCCACGAGTCCTGGATCAGCCGGCTCAGGCCGGGGAGGTGCAGGTCCGCGGGGAATACAAGTCCTTGGGAATCGAGCTGCTCGTGGCCGGCGGTGGCATACTGCTGGCGCAGCTCCGCCGTGTTCCCGCCCGCTGGCGGGAACCGGGCTGCCGGATGGACCAGATTCCTCATTGAACTCCCACCTGAAGGGCGCGACGGCGAACCGTAGGCTGCCACGTGCGGCCCAGTCTACGGGGGCGGGTCACTCAGTCGCGTGAAATCTCGATCATGTCCTCGCGGGGCACAACCTTGACGCGTTCCCGGACAATGCCGTTGGGGTCCGCGGCGGACCACTCCGCGCCGAGGGCGAGCTCGTGGGCGTCGAGCCTGTTCCAGCCTGCCCAGGTGGTGTATTCGATTCCGCGCTCGTCGAGGAGATCGATGATCGCCTGCGGGTCCGGGTTCCGGGCCGGCGGCAGGGTGAGCCGGTCCTCGAGCAGGAAGCCGATGGTCTCCAGCGCGTCGCCCTTCGTGTGCCCGATCAGGCCCACAGGTCCGCGCTTGATCCAGCCGGTCGTGTAGATCCCCGGAACCGGCTGTCCCGCGGCATCGAGCACGCGGCCGCCCTCATTGGGGATGATGCCGCGGCGGGCGTCGAATTCCAGTTCGTCCAGCGGCGAGCCGTGGTAGCCGATGGCGCGGTAGACGGCCTGGACCGGGTAGTCGAGGAACTCCCCGGTGCCCTTGACGTTGCCGGTGCCGTCCAGCTGCATGCGCTCGAACTTGATGCCGGCGACCTGGCCGGGGTGCGCGGAGTCGCCTGTTGTTCCGTGGATTTCCACCGGGTTGTGCAGGAAGTGCAGGTGCAGGCGGCGGGAAGAGGGTTCTTCGGCCTCGGCATGCTCCTCGACGAGCCAGTTGCTCAGGGTGTTGACCATGGTGCGGATCTGGTTGTTGCTGCGGATCGCCTCATCCGAGGCCTCGTCGAACTCGAAGTCCTCCGGGTACAGGACGATATCCACGTCCTTGGCATGGCTGAGTTCACGCAACTCCAGCGGGGTGAACTTCACCTGGGCCGGTCCGCGGCGGCCGAAAACGTGCACATCGGTGACCGGGGAGTTCTTGAGCGCCTGGTAGACGTTGTCCGGGATTTCCGTCACGAGCAGTTCGTCGGCGTGCTTGGCGAGCATCCGGGCGACGTCCAGTGCCACGTTGCCGTTGCCGATCACGGCGATTTCCTTGGCATCCAGCGGCCAGTCGCGGGGAACATCGGGGTGCCCGTCGTACCAGGAAACGAAGTCAGCCCCGCCGAAGGAGCCCTTAAGCCCGACGCCGGGGACGTCGAGGTCCGCGTCCTTGATGGCGCCGGTCGAGAAGATCACGGCGTCGTAGAACGCGCGCAAGTCGTGCAGGGTCAGGTCGCGGCCGTAGGTGACGTTGCCGAGGAACCGGATATCGCCGCGGTCCAGCACCTTGTGCAGGGCGTTGACGATGCCTTTGATCCGTGGGTGGTCCGGGGCCACGCCGTAGCGGATCAGCCCGTACGGCGCCGGGTACGCCTCGAAGAGGTCGATGCTGACCTCGAAGTCGCCGTCCTTGACCTCATTGGACTTCGTCAGGATGTCGGCAGCGTAGACGCCGGCCGGCCCGGCGCCGACAATCGCGACGCGGAGGGGTCGATTGGAGGTGGTTTCGGCCGAGTTGGACACCGGAAGCCCTTCTGAGTCGTGGCGGCTGCATCAGGCGAGGCAGTGCACAATCCCCCCATTCTAAATGTCCGCGGGACCCCGTGCGGCCCGCCGTGACAGAGATCGCACGGAGGCCCGGCCGGCGGGTCGGCCGGGAGGGCCGGCGGCAACGGTGTCCAGGGCAGGAATACGGCTGCCCGGGGCGGCGTTATGGATCCTGTGCCTACCCCCGACGGAACCCTCGCCCCAGCCACGCTGACCGCTCCCCGGGCGGGCGCGCCCGCCGGAGGCCCGCCGACTGCGCCTCATTCCGTGGACAAGGACACGACGGCGGGGATCCTCTTCGGCATCGGCGCCTACGGGCTGTGGGGCCTGATGCCACTGTACTTTTTCCTGCTGCAGCCGGCCGGAGCAGTCGAGATCGTGGCCAACCGGGTCATCTGGTCCCTGGTCTTCTGCATGCTGCTCGTCACCATTACCCGGTCCTGGCGGGTGCTCGGGGCGGCGTTCCGTAACCGCACAGTGATTGTCCCGCTGATCCTCGCCGCTGTCCTGATCGCGGTGAACTGGCTGACCTACGTGTACGGCGTCACCACCGGCCAGGCAGTAGAAGCCTCCCTGGGCTACTTCATCAACCCGCTCGTCTCCGTGTTGCTGGGCGTCTTCGTCCTCAAGGAGAAACTGCGGAGGCTCCAGTGGGCCGCCGTCGCAATCGGGTTCATTGCCGTGGGCGTACTGACGGTCTCCTACGGGAAGCTGCCGTGGATCGCCCTGACCCTGGCGCTGAGCTTCGGCCTCTACGGTTTCCTCAAGAAGCGCGTGGGCCCGCGGGCGGATGCCATCACCAGCCTCTCGGTCGAAACGATGGTCCTGACACCCGTGGCCGCCGGGACCATGATCTTCCTCGCGCTCAACGGTGCGGCAACGCTCGGCGCCAACGGCCCCGCGCACTTCTGGCTGCTGGCGGCGTCGGGCATCATCACCGCCGTGCCGCTGCTGTTCTTCGGCGCCTCCGCACGCCGGCTGCCGATGACCATGATCGGCCTGCTCCAGTACTTCGCCCCGGTCCTGCAGTTCATCGTGGCCCTGGCGGTGTTCGGGGAAACCATGACCACGGACCGCTGGATCGGCTTCGGCGTCGTGTGGCTGGCGTTGCTGGTGCTGACCGTGGACATGCTCCGGACTGCACGGCAGAACTCCGTGACACGCAAACTCGCCCGGGCGGCCGCCTAATTCCGGGATGCCGGCCAACCCGCCGCGGGCCCGCAACGGCTGTGCCGGTGAACGCGAAGGGGGATCCGGTGCGTTAGTGTCGAGGCATTGGACGCAATAAGTTGGAAGCTGAGGTATGCCCGTGCCTGATCGGGATCTTGAAACCCCAGGCGGGTCGGACATCGAATCCCTTGAGCTTGACCCCAACGGCATCCTGCGGCTCGTCTGGGCGCGGGGAGTCAGTATCGACGGCTCCGGCGCGCAGCTGGCCATGGACCGTGTCAATGAACTGTGCGAGGGACGGCAGCTGCCGCTCCTGATCGATATGGCCACCACAAATTCAGTGAGCCGGCCCGCGAGGGCTGTGTTTTCCCAACGCTGCGATGCCTCCGCCATTGCCCTGCTCGGCTCCTCACCCGTTGACCGGGTCATCGCCAATTTCTTCCTGGGTGTCCACACCGCACCGGTTCCGACGAAGTTTTTCACCAGCCAGGACGAGGCTGTCAACTGGTTGATGTCCCAGGCCGATGCTCGCGAGTAACGACGACGGTAGGCGGCTCGAGCAACTGGTGGCAGGCATCGTTGTCCTCTCCTCCGGAGATCTTTCCAACCGCATGGAGATTTCCCCGGCCCGGGACGGCATCGACGCTGTGACCACCGGCATCAATTTGCTCGCCGAAGAGCTTCAAAGCATGTACGACAGCCTGGAAATCCGGGTCGAAGAGCGCACGGCGCTGCTGGAAGATGCGAAGACGGACCTGCGCCGGGTCATCAACACCGATGAACTTACGGGCCTCGCTAGCCGTTCGCTGCTGCGCGAAACGATCTCCCACGCCATCCTGGCGGCCGAGCAATCCGGCAAACCGCCCGCGCTCATCCTCATGGACCTTGATTCCTTCCGATTGATCAACGACAGCCTGGGAAATGCGGCAGGAGACACCGTTCTGGTGGAAGTCGCCCGGCGCCTGAAATCCGCGGCAGGCGAGCAGCATCTGGTGGCGCGGCTCAGCGGGGACGAATTCGCCGTGCTTGTTCTGGGCTGTGAGCCCGAGGACGTGCTGCAACTCGCCGCCCGCCTCCTGTCCGGGATCGAGGCAAAGATCCAGGCGGGCGGAATCGCAGTGACCGTCACAGCAGGAACCGGGGTTCGGTTCGGCGAGACCGGGCTCCGAAGTGACGAGCTCATCCGTGACGCCAACATTGCCTTGCACGAGGCGAAAAAACAGGGCCCGGACAAGATGCAGGTGTTCACCCAGGCCATGCATGAGACCGCGAAGGAGCGGGTCCACCTGGTGACGGAAGTACGGGCGGCGCTCGCTGCCGGCGAGTTTGAACTCCATTACCAGCCAATCATCGACCTGCGAACGGGGCGGCTCGCGGGGGCTGAGGCCCTGATCCGCTGGCGCCATCCGAGGCGGGGCCTGCTGGCGCCGGATTCGTTCCTCCCCGCGGCGGAGGAAGGCGGCCTCACGGTGGAAATCGGCCGCTGGGTGCTGGACCACGCCATCGCACAGGCCGGAAGCTGGCGGACGGCACCGGGTCTTCCCGCGAATTTCCGTATCCATGTCAACCTTTCGGCCGTGGAACTCCATCACAGCGATCTGGCCCGGTACGTCCAGGGGTTGCTCGCTGAGTACGGGGTAGCCCCGGAGCAGGTCGCGATAGAAATAACGGAAACGGCGATCATGAGCGGCGGCCCGGAGGTCTCCAGAACCATGGAGGCGCTCAATGGGCTGGGAATTCCCTTGGAGATTGACGATTTCGGCACAGGCTATTCGTCCATCAGCTACTTGCGAACCCTTCCGGCCCTGCATGCGAAAATTGACAAGTCACTCATCGACGGCCTGGTGGAGGACAGTCAACAGGAGAATTTCGTCGCCGCAATCCTGCAGCTGATCCATTCGGCGGGCCTGGGAGCCGTAGCCGAGGGAATCGAGCACCAGGCGCAGGCGGAGAAGCTCAGGGACCTGGACTGCGAATTCGGTCAGGGGTACTTCTTCAGCCGCCCTCTGGCCGTGGCGGATATGACGGCGGTTCTAGCCGCCGGCGGACTGGCTGGCATCGCCTCTTTTGCCGGCGCCGGGGGCCGGGAGGGCCGGGGACGGCACGTCGCGCGGGCGCAGACGTGATCAGCCGCCTGCCAGGTGCCCTGGCGAGGGCTGCCGACACCCTCCGGCTCGTCCTCCGGGTGGCCGCACTGTCCATCCGGCTCCCCCGGCACCCCGATGGCCTCTGGGACGATTTCTGGAGCGGCGTCTCGGCAGGTTCGCTGCACGAAGCCGTCATCTGGGAGGCCACCGGGGGCGACGAGATTGACCAGCATCTTGAGCGCGCGGCCAGCCTGCTGGACACCGGACTCACCATCGTGGATATCGGCTGTGGCACCGGCGCCGTTTCCCGGCGGCTCGCCGGCGTGTTTCCCGCCGTCGTGGGAGCCGATGTATCCCGCGGGGCCGTCGAGGCCGCCAGGTCAGCATCCGCTGGGATGCCGCACCTCAAATTCATGGTGCTGGACGCTACGGACCCGGAAGCAGTCGCTGCCCTCTCACGGGATCTGGGCGAAGTGAACGTCTTTGTCCGGGGCGTCTTCCATGTCCTCAGCCCCCGCCGCCAGGCCGCACTCGCTCGGGCAATCCAGCCCCTGCTCGGAACCCGCGGCCGGATCTACCTTGTGGAGTCAAATGTTTCCGGCGGGGCCCTCAACTATCTGCGCGGGCTGGGGGCCACCGGACGTGGTATCCCCGGACCCCTGCGGCAGGCCATCGCATCCCTTCCGAAGCCGGGCCATTTTGGTGCCCGGCAACGGCGCCGGGTATTCCCTGCCCGCGACTGGACGGTGATTGCGGAAGGTGCGACCACCCTGGACACAGCACCGATGCACGGCGACGGTTCCGGCGTCCGGATTCCGGCCTACTGGGCGGCCCTGGGCCGCCGGCACGGCTAGCGCGCAGCCCCCGGCGCCCGGCCCCCGGCAGCCCGGCAGCCCGGTCCGCGCCAGCACTGGCTGCAGCGGGCCGGGACCCGGCAGCCCGGCCCGCGGCGGCACTGGCTGCAGCGGGCCGGGACCGGCGCTAGTCCTCGGGGCTGGTGTTGATCCGCACGTAGTCGCGCGGGACCACCACCATGGGGACCGGCAGGGCAAGGAGCACCTTGTGTGCTGTGCTGCCGATAAACAGTTTGTTCTTCTCCGCCAGACGGGAGGAACCCACGATCAGGATCTCGCCGTCGTCCCACTCGAGGTCATCGATCGCTTCCTCGATGGTGCGCCCGTGGGCAACTTCCACCGTGACGTGGTGCCCGGCCGGGAGCCGGTGGGAGGCCGCGGTCAGGACCGTATTGGCGTGGATGTGCGCCGCGTTGATGTTTTCGCCGCTGGTCCCTTCGGCGTCGAGTTCCACAAGGGAGACCAGCCGCAGCGGGACACCGCGGCGTTCAGCGGATTCGATCGCGACGTCGATCGCCGCCTCCGCGCCGGTGCGCTGGCCGACGGCGAGCGTCAGCCGGGTAATCGGTTCCGTCCGACGGTAGCCCCGGGGAGCCAGCAGCACCGGGACCGGCGAGGCGTGGAGCAGGGCGTTGGCCGCGCTGCCGATGGTGTAGCGCTTGAACAGCCCGGCGCTCGCGGCACCCACCACGATCAGGCCGGCCTTATACTCCAGTGCCGCATCAATGAGGCCGGCGGCGTCTGAATCGGCCTGGCGGACATGGAACCGGGCCTCGAGGCCTTCGGGGACCAGTGCCAGGCCCTCCCGTTCGGCGGTCAGCACTTCCTGCTCCGCGGCGCTGACACGGCTCCCCTCCGGGTTCGTGGCGACGTAAGGGGTGCGCCGGTCCACGACGTAGACGAGGTCGAGGTGCGCCCCCTGGGCTCGGGCCATGGCTGACGCCAGCGCAACGGCGTCGGCGCCGCGGTCGTTGGGGGTATAGCCAACTACGTATCGCATGTGTAAACCCCTTATGGGTCTGGGGCAGAAGCCAGCCATAGTCCGGGGGTTCCGGGCGACGTCGGCCGGTCTGCGTTCCTGCAGTGGTAGGAACGACTCTAGCCCAGCGCAGGCCCGAATAGTCCCTGGCTTTCGGCCGTGAGCCGGGGAACCTTCCGCACCCGGGCTGGAAACCGGGCTGGGGGGAAAATGGACGGGCCGCGGACCCCTGGTCCGCGGCCCGTCCTTTGTGGGTTGGCGTATTAGGCGTTGGCCTTGACGGCTGCGGCCAGGACCTGGAGGCCGTCCAGCAGGAGCTCGTCGCTGATGACCAGCGGCGGCAGCAGCCGGATGACGTTGCCATACGTGCCGCAGGTGAGGATGATGACGCCTTCCTTGAGGCAGGCTGCCGCCACGGCCTTGGTCAGCTCCGGGTTCGGTTCCTTGGAACCGGCCTGGACCAGTTCGATCGCGAGCATGGCGCCCCGGCCCCGGACGTCACCGATCACCTGATGTTCAGCTGCGAGCTCACGGAGCCTGCCGAGGGCGATCTCCTCGATGTGCCGGGCGCGGGCGTTGAGGTCGTACTGCTCCATCGAACCGATGGATGCCAGCGCCGCGGCGCACGCCACCGGGTTGCCGCCGTAGGTGCCGCCGAGGCCGCCCGGGTGGACGGCGTCGAGCAGTTCGGCGCGGCCGGTGATGGCCGAGAGCGGCATGCCGCCGGCGATGCCCTTGGCCATGGTGATGATGTCCGGGACAACACCCTCGTGGTTCACGGCGAACCATTCACCCGTGCGGCAGAAGCCGGACTGGACCTCGTCTGCGATGAAGACGATGCCCTTGTCCTTGGCCCACGCGGCAAGTGCGGGCAGGAAGCCCTCGGCGGGGACGATGAAGCCGCCCTCGCCCTGGATGGGTTCGATGATGATCGCGGCAACCTGTTCGCCGCCGATCTGCTTTTCGATCATGGTGATGGCGCGCTTGGCGGCCTCGGCACCGGTGATCCCCGGGTTTTCCTCACGGAACGGGTAGCTCATCGGCATGCGGTAGACCTCGGGGGCGAACGGGCCGAAGTTGGTTTTGTACGGCATGGCCTTGGCGGTCAGTGCCATGGTCAGGTTGGTGCGGCCATGGTAGGCATGGTCAAAGGCGACGACGGCGTCCCGGCCGGTAGCGAGGCGGGCCACCTTGACGGCGTTTTCCACGGCCTCGGCGCCGGAGTTGAAGAGCACCGTGCGCTTCGCGTGGTCCCCGGGGGTGAGCCGGTTCAGCTGCTCGGCGACGGCGACATAGCCCTCGTAGGGCGTGACCATGAAGCAGGTGTGGGTGAAGTGCTCCACCGCCTCCTTGACGGCGCCGACGACGGCGGGGTCCGAGGCGCCGACGCTGGTGACGGCGATGCCCGAGCCGAGGTCGATGAAGGAGTTGCCGTCGACGTCATGGATGATGCCGCCGTCGGCGTCGGCGACGAACACCGGGACGCTGGACGCGACGCCGGCAGCGACGACGGCCTTGCGGCGTTCGGTCAGGGCGAGGGACTTGGGGCCCGGGAAGTCGGCCTGGACGCGGCGCTTCTGCTCCAGCCGGTATGTGATGTCATGTGCGGTGGTGGTCATGGGAAAGCCTTTCTCAGCGCGGGGTACGCGACAGCGTTATACGGGGGCGTTAGGCGTCGAGCGCGGTCATCACGTGTTTGATTCGGGTGTAGTCCTCGACGCCGTACATGGAGAGGTCCTTGCCGTAGCCGGACTGCTTGAAGCCTCCGTGCGGCATTTCGGCGGTGAGGAGGATGTGGGTGTTGATCCACACGGCGCCGAAGTCGAGGTCGCGGCTGACGCGCATGGCCGTGCCGTGGTCGGTGGTCCAGACGCTGGAGGCGAGGGCGTAGTCGACGTCGTTGGCCAGCTCCACGGCCTCTTCCTCCGTGCTGAACTTCTGCACGGTGATGACCGGGCCAAAGGTTTCCTTCTGCACGATGTCATCGCTCTGCCTGGCGCCGGTGATGATGGTGGGCTCGAAGAAGAACCCCTTCTCGCCCGCCCGGTGGCCGCCGGTCTCGATCTTGCAGTTCGCCGGCAGGTGTTCGACCACCGAGGAAACGGCCTTGAAGTGGTTGACGTTGTTCAGCGGGCCGAAGTAGTTGTCTTCGTCGTTCTGCGAGCCCGTGTGCAGGGTCTTGGTGTGCTCCACCATGGCCGCCACGACGTCGTCGTGCACCTCATCCTGGACCAGCACGCGGGTGATCGCGGTGCAGTCCTGGCCGGCGTTGAAGAACGCGAACTCGGCGATGGCCGCGGCGCTCTTCTTGAGATCCGCATCCTTGAACACGATGGCCGGCGCCTTCCCGCCGAGTTCCAGGTGCGCGCGTTTGAGACCCTTGGCGGCGCCGGAGGCGACGGCGATGCCGGCCCGCACGGAGCCGGTGATGGAGACGAGTCCGGGTACCTTGTGCTCCACCATCAGGGCGCCCGTCGCGCCGGTGCCCAGGACGACGTTGAGGACACCGGCGGGGAAGATCTCGCCGGCGAGGCGGGCCAGGACAAGGGTGGATTCCGGGGTGGTGTCCGAGGGCTTGAGGACCACGGTGTTGCCGGCGGCCAGGGCGGGACCGATCTTCCAGATGGCCATCAGGAACGGGTAGTTCCACGGCGCGACCTGCGCGACGACGCCGATCGGTTCGCGCCGGACGAAGGAGGTGTGCCCCTCGAAGTACTCACCGGCGGATTTGCCCTCCATGATGCGCGCGGCCCCGGCGAAGAAGCGCAGCTGGTCGGCGCCGGCGGCGACTTCCTCGGACGCGATCAGGGACCGGACCTGGCCGGTGTTGCGGTGCTGGGCCTCGACGAGTTCGTCAGTGTTGGCCTCGACGGCGTCGGCGAGCTTGAGCAGCATCAGCTGGCGCTGCCCCGGCGTCGTGTGCTTCCAGCTCTTGAAGGCGTCCTTCGCGGCCGTCATGGCGGCGTCGACGTCGGCTTCGACCGAAATCGGCGTCGTGGCCACTACGTCCCCGTTTGTGGGATTGACGATGTCCAGCATCCCGGTTCCGGCGGGCGTGACAAACTCGCCGTTGATGAAGTTCTGCAAGGTTTGAACCACGGTGTACAACCTCTTTCGTGCTGAAGGACCCAATGAGACTCCTTCGAGCCTATGCCAGGCGGGCAAGCCTGGGAATAGTCACCTGCACACCGTAGCCGCCATACTTTAGTGCGCCTGCCCAGCCCCCGGCTATCCTGACTCCATGGCCATTTCACTTGCTGCCCTGCTGGGGGTTTCCTCCCTCAAACTCACCAAGGCCGGCCTCGCGGAAACCACCTGGCACCAGGACATCCGCTGGGTGGCGGTCAGCGAGCAGGAAGACCCGCAGCGGTTCCTGAACGGCGGTGAACTCGTCCTCACCACCGGCATGCGGCTCAAAAGCGCCCCGGAGCAGCGCCGCTTCGTCCGCCAGGTCCAGCGTGCCGGCGCGGTGGGGATCGGGTTCGGGATCGGCCTGACCCACGACGCTGTGCCGCCGGCCCTCATCGCCGAGGCCAACCGCTGGGGCCTGCCGATCGTGGAGGTGCCGTACGAGACGCCGTTCATCGCGATCGGCAAGCTCGTGGCGGACGCCCAGGCCGCGGACAACTTCGCCAAGCTGGAACGCCTGATCGCCGGGCACCAGATCCTGGCCCGCGCCCTGCTCACCGGCGGCGGCCTCGCGGAACTGCTCAGGCACCTCGGGTCCATGCTGCGCACCGAGATCGTGCTGACCCAGTTCACTGCACAGCTCTACAACAGCGCGGCAGGAAATCCCGCACCGAGTGCTGACGGCTGGAGTTCCTACCCCATCCCTACCGGGCGCAGGGATGCCTGCACGTTATGGATCCAGCAGCCGTTCGAGGACTCCGGGATCGTCGGCTACGCCCAGAACCTGATCAGCGTCGAGCTGAACAACATGGTCAAGCAGCGCCAGGCCCAGCGCGCCCTGGCCGGGCAGGTGCTCGAGGACGTGATCCGGGGCGCGCTCGAGCCCAGCGAAGCCACCCGACGGCTCGCGGGCGTGGGCATCAACAGCACCCGCAAGAACGTGGTCCTGCTGGCCGAGTCGGCAGCCCACTACAAGCAGCTCGGGAGTTCCTCGCTGCCCCAGCCGCTCGAGTCGGCGGTCAGCGCCGTCGTCGGGCAGGACCTGATCGCCGTCATCCACGACGACGGCAGCGGCGCCGCCGCACTGGCCAGGAGGCTCAGCGACCATCTGGCAGAGGCCGGGATCCACGCCACGATCGGGATCGGCGGGGCGTACACGAAACCC
>NZ_MQTQ01000054.1:139003-147792 GCF_020532805.1 Arthrobacter sp. SO5
CGAACCCGAGCGGCTGAGCCTGACGTCGCTGCTGCTCGCCAGCGAAGACGTGCCGCTCGCGGATATGGCGGACGAGTCCCTCAATCCGCTGCGCAGCTTCGATGCCACGCACGGGTCAGGGCTGCTGACGACGCTGGAAAGCTACCTGAACAACAACGGATCGGTGGCCGCCGTCGCCGAGGAACTGACCCTGCACCGCAACACGGTCCGCTACCGGCTGGCACAGATCACCGAGCTCACCGGATACGACCCGGCCCAGACCGCGGACCGGGTGCAGCTCTGGCTGGCGCTGGCCGTGCAGCGGCTCGGTGCACGCCAGCCGCGCTGACCCGACCAACGACCACCCACAAGAGCAACGCGGGGTCACTTACGGCCCATCCCGGGCCCCGCTACGGGCGCGATGTGACCCCGCGTTGCGGGGCGGGGCTGGGCGGTCGGGCAGGGGGATCAATAGGGTCTTAGTGCCGTAGACCCGACTTCCGGCCGAGGACAACACTGGGAGAGGCAGCACACCCTTTGAGGATGCCCGCGCAAGGGTGATGCCTTCTCGCCCCAGTTCGGACGAACGGACCGGCTCCCTCCGATGCCGCAGCACGGCTGCCGATTCGCCACGGGAAATACTCAAGTAGGAGGCCGGTCATGGGCAAGAAAAAGAACAAGAGTGCCGACGGCCAAGACGAGCGGGCCGGCAAAAAGATGCGCCGCAAGGAATACGAGGCGGAGATGGCCGTCCTGCAAGGCGAGCTCGTGGCCCTGCAGGAGTGGGTGAAGTCCACCGGCGCCAAGATCTGCATCGCGTTCGAGGGCCGCGACACGGCCGGCAAGGGCGGCACCATCAAGCGCATTGTCGAGCGGGTGAGCCCCCGGGTGTTCCGGGTAGTGGCGCTGCCCACACCGACGGAGCGGGAGAAGTCCCAGATGTATCTCCAGCGATATATGTCGCACTTCCCGGCGGCTGGCGAGGTAGTCATCTTCGACCGCAGCTGGTACAACCGCGCTGGGGTCGAACGCGTGATGGGCTTCTGCACCGCGGAGCAGACCCAGCGGTTCCTCGATATGACCCCAATGGTTGAGAAGGCGATGGTCGACTCCGGAATGATCCTGCTCAAGTACTGGCTGGAGGTCGGCGCGGACGAGCAGACCCGGCGGCTTGAGAGCCGCATGGAAGATCCCCGCAAGACCTGGAAGTTGTCGCCGATGGACCTCAAATCCTACAGCCGGTGGTACGACTACTCGCGGGCCAGGGACGCCATGTTCGAGGCGACCGACAGCGCCTGGGCGCCGTGGTACGTCGCGCACAATGACGTCAAGAAGCGTGGCCGGCTAAATGTCATCAGCCATCTGCTCAGCCAGGTTCCCTACGAGCCGTTCCCGGGGCTCGACGTCGAGCTGCCGAAGCGCCAGAAGGCCGGCAACTACCGCGAGCCCACCCTGGCCGTGCGGCACATCCCGACTCCGTTCTGAACAGCGCCCTCGGTCCGACCGCCGCGAGACACGAGCCGGCCTGGAAACGGTACTTCAAGCACGACAGGGACTCCAGGCAGATCGTGCTCGTGGTCGCCGCGTTGGTGCACCTGACGCCGCCCACGGCAACGCGGGGTCACATCGCGCCCATCCGGGGTCCTGTTATGGGCGCTAGGTGACCCCGCGACGCGCGCCCTGATGGACTCGGACCGAGATCTTTGACACAGAAGTTAGCGATCAAACGTCAAACGTCTAACCTTTGTAAATGGTAAGCATGGCTAGCAGCACGGTGGCATCCGCCGTCCCCGAGACAGTACTTTCCCCGCCCGCGCCCCGGCCGCGCGGCGTCGTCATCGCGGGAGTCGTCGCGATCGTGCTCATCGGCCTCAACCTGCGCGCGGGCATCACCGGCGCCGCCGCCCTCCTCCACGACTTGCAGGCCGTGCTGGGCTACGGTCCGCTGGTCGCAGCCGTCATCCCCTCGATCCCGACGCTGTGTTTCGCGGTTGCCGGCACGGCGACGTCCTGGCTCACCCGCCAGCTGGGCCTGGAGAAGGCCATCCTGCTGTCCCTCGTGATGCTCGCGGCCGGGCTGTTGCTGCGCGGCATCCCCTCGACCGGAATGCTGCTCGCGGGCACCGTCGTCGGGATGTCGGGACTGGCTGTCTGCAATGTGGCGATGCCCTCCTTCATCCGGGTCCACTTCGCGGACCGGACCTCCCTCATGACCGCGCTCTACACACTGACCATGACCACGGGAGCCACCGTCGTCGCAGTGCTGATCGTCCCGGTCGCGCAGCAGCTCGGATCGCCGTCGGCCGGAGTCGGCTCGATCGGCGTCCTGGCCCTGTGCGCCTGCCTCGGTTTCCTGCCGATCGCCCTGCATGCGCACCGCAACGCCCCCGCCGCCGAGGCCGGCAGGGTATCCCCCTGGCCCCTGCTGCTGACCCGCGCCGGGCTCCTGATTACGGCGGGCTTCACAGTGCAGGCGCTGCTGGCCTACTCCGTGATGAGCTGGTTCCCGTACATGCTGGTGACGCTGGGGCTGACCGCCGCCGAGAGCGGCGTGATGTTCGGGCTCATGCAGCTCGTCTCCGTCCCCGCCGGCATGGTGCTCGTTGCGGTCGCCTCGCGTTCCGGGATGCGGCGCACGGCGTTCTATCTGGCCACCGTGACCATGGCCGCCGGCGTCCTGGCCATGCTCGTCCTGCCCGTCGCCTGGGCGCCCCTGACCGCGGTGCTGCTCGGATTCGGGCTCGGCATCTTCCCGCTCGTCATGGTGATGATCAGCCGCAGCGGACGCACGACGGCGGAAACCACCGCGCTCTCCACGGTCGCCCAGTCCGCGGGCTACCTGCTGGCCACGCTCGGCCCGTTCGGCATGGGCCTGCTGCACAGCGCCACCGGCTCCTGGACACTGCCCCTGAGCCTGTTGCTGGCCGTGGCGCTGGGCCAGATCATCGTCGGCCACCTGCTCACGGCCCAGCACAAGGCTCCCCAGGCGGCAGGCAAGTCCGTCGTCGAGGGAACGTCATGACCCATACCCCATCGCCCCGGCCTCCGCTGGTGGCGGAGGTCACCACCACACTGCGTGACCGGATCCACTCGGGGGAATGGCCGCTGCAGCAGCGCATCCCGGCGGAGCCGGAACTGATGGCCGCCCTCGGCGTCTCCCGTGGCACCCTGCGCGAGGCCATCAAGGCACTGGCGCACAGCGGCATGCTGGACGTGCGCCGCGGGGACGGGACCTACGTCCGCGCCACCAGCGAGCTCCCCGGAGCGGCGCAGCGGATGTACAGTGACCATTCACAGCTGCACATTCTTGAAGTGCGGGTGGGGCTGGATACCCAGGCGGCCCGGCTTGCCGCGCGGCACGCCACGGCCGGCGACGTTGCCGCCATGCACGCGCTGCTGACGGCACGCCGCGGCGCCTGGCTTGCCGAAGACTACGCAGCCTGGGCCCGTGCCGACTGGGACTTCCACGTGCGGGTCGCGCAGGCCTCGGACAATCCGCTCCTCTATGAGCTCTACGTCAGCTTCGGCGAGGTCTTCCACAACGACCTCCTCCGGCAGCAGCGCCGGGGCGGTTTCGACGGCCTGCCGCACGCCGGCCACGGCGAGCTCGTCGCGGCCATCGAGGCACACGACGAGGACGCCGCCGTCGCAAGCGTCCACCGCAACCTGAACTCCTGCGCGGAGTGGATCCAGACCTAGGGGCATTTCCGTGCGTTCTTCGGGGGCCGGGGTCCACGGGGCATGTCCGGGCCGGGCTCAAGGACATGCCCCGCGCCGGGGCCGGCGGGTGGACATATTCCGCTTGTGCCCGGTCCCGGGCGCGGCGACTGGGCATGTCCTCCCGGAGCGAGAGGCTCCTGCCTAAACCCCCGACGACCTAGCGAGGATGGCCACCAGCTCCGAGCGGGATCACGGGCGCTCCGGAGGTCGTCGGGCTCCCGGTATTCCGGGTTTTCCAAAGGAGCCGGGTTGATGCTCGGTTTCAGCGGCGCCCTCCACGGACTCCTCACCGGAGGACGGCGCCGCGAATTCTGTCCTTCAAAGCCGCCGGAGGTACGCCATGGGTCACAGTGCCGCGAGTTCCTGCGGGGACGTTCGTTGTGTCCCCGCCTCCTCCCGGCGGCTCCTGGCGGTGTCCCAACGGTGCCGGTGGACGGCCGCCAGCCTCGGCTTCGTGAACGCCGAATTATAACGGCCGGCCCTGCGCCCAGCAGCAGGTGTCCGGCATGCCGAAGGCCTCCGGGCCGGAACGAAATGTTCCGCCCGGAGGCCTTTGTCCTGCGCCAGGGCCGGAGGTTCCTGAAGGCCGGAACGAAATGTCCCGGCCCTCAGGACCTGACGGCGATTCCCAGGCGCCGGTATTAGCGGGCGAGGCCCTTGAAGACGTTCTTGGGGCGCTGCATCTCGCCGTGCTTGGCGCCGAGGACGATCACCGTTCCGGCAAAGACGGGAATGGCCCACTGCAGGATTTTCAGCTGCTGCTGGGCGGAGCGGAGTTCCTCGGACGCACCGGGCTTGGGCTCCGTGGCACCCTTGGCGCCTTCGCCGGCGAGCTTGTCCACCTTGGCGCCCTGAAGCCCGGCATACAGGCTCACGGCGGCACCGGCGAGGGTCACTATCGACTTGAAAACGGTCAGCCGGGTGACGCCGTCCTGCTTGGCCATCCGTCCCTTGTTCTCCCACATGATGGCCAGGCCTGAGAGGAAGTGCGCTCCGAACGCCGCCGTCTGGAACGGGGCCCACTTCTTCCAGCCCAGGCTCGAGAGCCGCGTGCGTTCGCTCGAGTCCTTGGCTTCGGCCGTGGCACCATTCAGCCCAATGGCTCCCATCAGCGAACCGCCGAACCAGGCGCCTGCCGTCAGGTCGTGGATGGATCGGGCAACAAGATTACCTGCCATGGAAAGTTTCCTATCGTCGGTGGTTGAATCGGGATCTGCCGTGACCCACTAATGCCACAACTCGGCCATAGTAAGCACACTTAGCAAAAACTTGCTAGTCCGGGGCCGGCAGGCTGCTTTCCCTGCGAGATCCCCGAGGATTCCCCGCGGATCCCCGCGCATCCCCCGCGGATCCCCCGCGGATCCTCGTGCGGATCCCCTGCGTAGAATCGACGGCATGGAATCATCCGGGGCCCAGGACCAGCCCGCCACCTCTGGAGGCGCCGTGGGGGAAACCCTCGGGGAAGCTGCGGACGCCGCTGAGGCGGCGTCGAACAGCGCGGTGCTCGACGCCGTCGCACGCTCCGGTTTCGCTGTCATGGCGCTGCTGCATATCATCATCGGTGCGATTGCCGTGGCCCTTGTCCTGGGAGCCCCTGGCCAGGCCGAGCCCACCGGCGCGATCGAGCAGCTCGCGGCCAACCCGTGGGGCCCGGCGGTCATGTGGGCCGGCTTCGTCGGCTGTGCCGGGCTCGCGCTGTGGCAGTTGAGCGAGGCGACCCTGCGCGCCCGGCACCTGCCCCGCGGCGAACGTCCAGGCAAACTTGTCTCCTCGGGTTTCCTCAGCATCGCGTACGGCAGCGTCGGGCTAAGCTTCGCCGGTTTCGCGCTGGGCAATCGCGGCGATTCCGGTGACTCCAGCAAAGATTTGAGCATCACGCTGGTCCGGAACCCCTTGGGCGTGCCGGTCCTCATCGGGCTCGGGCTGACCATTGTCGGGATCGGCGTGTACTTCATCATCAAAGGGGTCGGGAAGAAGTTCAAGGAAGAGTTGCACTATTTCGAGGGGACGCACCGGGGCCGCCTGGTGAGCGGCCTCGGCGTGGCCGGGCACATTGCCAAGGGCGTGGCATTGATCCTGACCGGCCTGCTGTTCGTCATCGCCGCGGCCACCAACAATCCCGGCTCGGCCACCGGACTTGACGGAAGCCTCAAAGCCCTGCTGGGGCACCCCTTCGGCCCGATTTTGCTCCTGCTGATCGGGGCGGGGTTTGTTGCCTACGGAGTGTTTGCGCTGGTCCGGGCCCGGTTCGGGCGGATGTAAGTGCCGGCCACAGCTGCCTACCGCAGCTGCCTGCTGCAGCTGGCAGACGGAGGAGCCGGGGCGGTGGCGGCTAGGTCGCTGCCTTCCGGAGCGGGACAACCTCGCCCTCGCGGTACAGCAGGGCGCGGACCTCGGACTCTGCGGAATCCAGCCGTTTCGGGTCGATGGTCTCCCCCGCCTCGAAGTGGTCCAGCAGCCGGGGATCAACATAGCTCTTCCGCGTGATCGACGGCGTGTTCCCGAGGACACCCGACGCATCCACCATGGCCCGGCTCACCGCGCGCTTCCGGGCCTGCACCTTCGGCTGCGGCCCGCTCCGGGCCAGGCTGACGGCCGCGGCGACTGTTCCGCGCAGGGTCCGGAAGTCCTTCGCGGTGAAGTCCTGCCCGGTCCGATCCTTCACGTAGGCGTTGATGTCCGCGCTGGAAACAAGATGCCAGCTCCGGCCGTCCTTGTAGGCCAGCAGGCGGGCGTTGCCGCCGCGGCGCTTGAGCTGGCGGACGACGGCGGCGAGGTCGGCGTCGTCGATCCGCGACTCCCAGATCTGGCCGCTCTTGGCGGGGAAACCGAGCCGGAGTTCGTTCCCGCGCACCTTCACGTGGGCGCAGAGCAACGTGGCAAGGCCGTGGCTGCCGTTCTCGTTGGTGTAGCGCTCGGACCCCACCCGGAGTGATCCGCTGTCCAGCATCCTGAAGGCGGCCGCCAGTACACGCTCCCGGGTGAGCCCTTCCGAGCGCAGGTCCATGGTCACCAGGCGGCGCGCGGCCGGCAGGGTCTCCGCCAGCTGCAGGGAACGGTCGAACTTCAGCCGGTCCTTCTTCTCCCGCCAGCCCGGATGATAGATGTACTGCCGCCGGCCCACGGCGTCGAGCCCTGTGGCCTGGATGTGCCCGTTGTCGTACGGGGCAATCCAGACGTCCGTCCATGCCGGCGGGATGCCGATGCCCTCCAGCCGCTCCCGCACCCGTCCGGGCGGCAGGGTGGACCCGTCCAGGTCCTTGTAGCTGAAACCGGTCCCTGCGCGGAGGCGGCGGTACCCCCGGCCGGACGCGTTGCTGTGACGAAGCCTCATGACGCTAAGCCTACTGACTACCGCCCCGGATCCCCCGCACCCAAAAGCAACGCGGGGTCACTTCGCGCCCATAATCCCCTCCGGGACGGGCGCTAAGTGACCCCGCGTTGCTGTGGCCGTGGCATTAAGGACCGCTAGACTTCCGCGGCCACCCCGCCGCGGGAAATCTGCACCATCGCCTCGCGCGGGACCACCTTGATGCGCTCGCGGGCGACCTCGACGCCGTGCGATCCGCCGGCCGCCGTCGCCGTCCCGCCGAGGGCGCGTTCGTGCGCGTCGAGCGCGAGCCAGCCTTCCCAGCTGGTGTACGCGATACCGCGGCTTTCGAGGAGTTCGACGATCGCCTCCGGCGCGGGCACCGCCGCCAGCGGCAGGTTCCCGCGGTCCTCGAGCACGTACGTAACGGTTTCCAGGGCGTCGCCCTTGGTGTGGCCGATTAGGCCCACCGGTCCGCGCTTGATCCAGCCGGTCGCGTAGATCCCCGGCACGTGGGCGCCGGAGGCGTCCAGGACGCGGCCGCCGTCGTTGGGCACAACGCCCTTGCCGTGGTCGAACTCGACCTCGGGCAGGGCCGAACCGAAGTAGCCGATGGCGCGGTAGACGGCCTGGACCGGGTAGTCGATGAACTCGCCGGTGCCGCGGGCGTTGCCCGTGCCGTCCAGCTCGGTGCGCTCGAACTTGATGCCGGCAACGCGGCCGGGGGCACCGGCTTCGCCGGTTTCGTCCCCGTACACCTCCACCGGGCTGTGCAGGAAGTGCAGGTGCAGGCGGCGGGAGGCCGTGAGCTCGGCGAGGTCATCCGGCTGCTCGGCGATCCAGTTGGTAAGGGTACCCACCATGGTCTTGGTCTGGTTGTTGCTCTGGATCTGCCGGTCGGATTCGGCGTCGAACTCGAAGTCCTCGGGATAGAGGATGATGTCCACGTCCCTGGAGTGGGAGAGTTCGCGCAGCTCCAGCGGCGTGAACTTCACCTGGGCCGGGCCGCGGCGGCCGAAGACGTGCACGTCCGTGACGGGGGAGGATTTCAGCCCGGCGTAGACGTTGTCCGGAATCTCGGAGACCAGGAGGTCGTCAGCGTGCTTGGAGAGCATCCGCGCGACGTCGAGGGCGACGTTGCCGTTGCCGATCACGGCGACTTCCCTGGCATCCAGGGGCCAGTCTCGGGGGACGTCCGGGTGGCCGTCGTACCAGGAGACGAAGTCGGCGCCGCCGTAAGAACCCTCGAGCTCGACGCCGGGGATGTTCAGGTCCGCGTCCTTGATGGCGCCCGTGGCGAAGATGACGGCGTCGTAGTGGGTGCGCAGGTCCGCCAGGGACAGGTCCGTGCCGTAGTCCACGTTGCCGAAGAAGCGGATGTCGCCGCGGTCCAGGACCTTGTGCAGCGCGTTGACGATGCCCTTGATGCGCGGGTGGTCGGGGGCCACACCGTAGCGGATCAGGCCGTAGGGCGCCGGGTAGCGGTCGAACAGGTCGATGCTGACGGTGAGTTCGCCGCTCTTGACGGCCTCGCTCTTGGTGAGGATGTCCGCGGCGTACACACCGGCTGGGCCGGAGCCGACGACGGCGATGCGCAGCGGGCGGGCGGCGGTTCCTGCGGTGGTGCTGGTTGACACGGCGGTGTTCCTTTTTTCTGTCACGGCCCAACTGACTCGCAGTTAAGGCCGTTTTGAGGGCTCATAGCGGCCTCTGCTGCGAGCTAGTTGGGGCAAGGGGGCTACGGGGTCAGTACTCGGTTCTTGGCGGGACGGGCGGGGCG
>NZ_MQTQ01000055.1:0-38887 GCF_020532805.1 Arthrobacter sp. SO5
CTCGGGACTTTAGGCACACCGGGAAGCCCTCGTGGTTTGCCCTGAATGGCCGCTAAGCCGGGCGGCTTAGCGGCCATTCAGGGCAAACCACGAGGGCTTCCCGGTGTGCCTAAAGTCCCGAGTAGGAGTGCAGCCCGTTGAAGAACTGGTTCACGATGGTGAAGTTGAAGACCACGCACAGGTAGCCGACGATCGACAGCCAGGCCGCGCGGGTCCCGGTCCAGCCGCGCGTGGCGCGGGCGTGCAGGTAGCCGGCATAGACCACCCAGATCACGAACGTCCAGACTTCCTTGGTGTCCCAGCCCCAGAAGCGGCCCCAGGCCTTCTCGGCCCAGATGGCGCCGAACATCAGCGTGAAGGTCCAGCCCACGAAGGCAATGGCGTTGATCCGGTAGGACAGGTTTTCCAGGCTCAGGGCCGACGGAACCAGCCGCATGAAGCCGAGCTTGTCCGCGCCGCCGGCCGCGATGCTCTTCTGCCGGTGCGACTGGACGAGCTGCAATGCGGACATCGCGAAGGTCAGGGTGAACAGCGCAGAGGACAGCACGGCAATGGAGACGTGGATGATCAGCCAGTAGCTTTGCAGCGCGGGAACCAAGTGCCCCACCGGCGTCCAGAAAGCCACAGACGCCGCCACCAGCATGATGATCGCAAGGCCAATGACGAACGTGCCAAGGAAGCGCAGGTCACGGCGAATCAGCACCAGCAGGAACACGGCCACGACAACAAATGCTCCGGTGGTCAGGAACTCGTACATGTTGCCCCACGGCACCCGGCCCGAGCCGATCGCGCGCGTGATGACGCCGGCGGCGTGGATGGCAGCGCCCAGGACAGTCACAGCGACGGCAACCCGGGCGGGTACACGGCGTTCGCCGGCGTAGCGCATGCCGCCGTCGGCGGTCTGACCAATGCCGGCGTCGCCCTGCTGCGCGGCGCGCGAGACGGACGACGACGGACGCTCGGCCCGGCCAACAGGCCCGGCCACGTCCGCGTCGGCACGGTCCACGGCAGCCGGGGCGGCCCCCGCGCCGGCAGCTACGGGTACTTTGGCTGCCACGGCTCCGGAGAGCGTGGCGGCCTTAAGATCCACCGCCCGGAGCACCTTGCTGCTCTTGGCCAGGTCCCAGGCGAAGGCGATGAACGCCACCGTGTACGTCCCGGCCGCGAGGAGCATAAACAGCTCGCTGAACTGGCCCATGGTTTCGTTGATGGGGAACATTACTGATCCTTCTTTGACTCAGGCGAGCCGGCTGATGACGGGATGAAGTCTGTTGCGTGGGGGTCAGTGGGGGCCTGGGCCTGACCGTCGCCGGACACATCCGTGCCCGCCCGGTCATTATCCGCCCCTCCGCTGGGAGCTGACTGGGAACTGTCGGAAACAGCGGCGTCAACATCCCAGCCGCGTGCCAGCAGGGACCGGATCGCGGCGGCCTCCCCGGCGAGCCGGTGGTCTTCGCCACGGGCCAGGAGTCCGTATTCGACCATGGTGCGGCCGTCCTCGTGCGTTCCGGTCCGTACCCAGACCCGACGGCGGTTCACGTACAGCGAGGTGACCAGGCCGGCCACCGCCAGCAGCGCGAAGATGAGCGCGTAGAGCTGGCCGGGGTTGTGGTGGATGTCCACGCCGACGTAGCGCTTCACGCCGTCGAAGCTGATGGAGCCCTTACCGTCCGGGAGGGTGTGGGTGGTCCCCGGGGTCAGGACGATACCTTTGGTGTCCAGGTTCCGGGCGTTCAGTGGCGTCAGCTTCCTGACGTCGAGCTCGAAGACGTTCTGCGGCGAGCCGTCGTTCAGGCCGAGGTCGCCGTAGTAGGAGTTCAACGTCAGCTGCGGGTTGATCAGCTCGGGATCGCCGCTGAACGAGACGCCCTGATCGGTGACGAAGGCGGTGGGCAGGAAGAAGCCGGCGAAGGCGAGCTGCTCCGGTTTGGCGTCCGGAACCTTGACGACCACCGAGGAGTAGTAGTTATCGCCCTGCAGCTTGGCCACGACGGGGCCCTGCATGGCGACGTTCCCTGCGCCATCGCGGACAGTGACCACAGGGGCGTAGCCGTTGCCTGTCAGGTACATGCTGGTGCCGCCGAGGCTGAGCGGGTCGTTGACCTTCAACACCTCTTTCTTGGCGGGCGCGTCGGGGGTTTCCTTGGTGGTCACATCGGCCTTGAAATTGATGGGCTGGCCGAACTTGCCCTTTGATTCGCGGTCGAAGGTGATCTGGAACTTATCCAGCTGGACCGAGTACGGCTGGAGCTGGCTGCTCTGGAAGTTGGTGCCCGGGGTGAACTGGTCGTAGCCCACGAGGGTGTTGACGAAGGTGTCCCCCTCCACCAGGATCCGCTGCCCGCTGTAGCCGAACAGGCCGCCGACCGCGACGGCGACCAGCACGCCGATCAGCGAGGTATGGAAAAGCAGGTTGCCGACTTCGCGAAGGAAGCCGCGCTCCGCCCCCAAAGACGGCCGTTTACCGTCGCGGTCGCGCACGTCGACGCGGTAGCCGCGCTTCTTCAGCAGCCCGGCGGCATCGGTGATGGCCTGCGATGCCGGGATTCCGGCGTCGGCGGGGATGACGAGCGTGCCGTATTCGGGCAGCCGGGATAGCCGTGCGGGAGTGCGCGGAGGCTGGGAGCGCATCGCCTTGTAGTGCGCGATGGCCCGGGGAATGACGCAGCCGATCAGCGAGATGAACAGCAGGATGTAGATGGCCGAAAACCACGCCGAGGAGTACACGTCGTAGAGCTGGACTGAATCCAGGATCTTGCCGTAGTCCGGGTGATCCTTGATGTACTGCGTAACGATCGAGGGGTTGGCGGGCCGCTGGGGAAACAGCGAACCCGGCACGGCGGCCACGGCGAGCAGCAGGAGCAAGAAAAGCGCAGTGCGCATGCTGGTCAGCTGGGTCCAGGCCCAGCGGAGCGTGCCCAGCGGGCCGAGCGCCGGGAGGACAGCCTCCGCCTTGCCCGCCGCGATCGGCTTGCCGGCGTCAGGCCCGGCAGCGTCAGGCCCGGCAGCGTCAGGCACGGACTCGCCCGACACGGAGGCGTCGGGCGTGGAGCCGGGGGCCGGGGACTTTTTCTTTACGTTCACTCGCTCGCTCATCAGATCGGCAATTTCACATCGGTTTGGAACCAGTACTGCAACCCGGCAACCCAGGCGCCCCACACGCCGCTGGCCATCAGGAGGCCCAGCACAATCAGGATGCCGCCGCCGGTGCGCTGGATGGCGAGCCGGTGCTTGCGGAAGAAGGACATCACGCCGATACCGCGGCGCACGGCCAGCGCGATCAGGAGGAAGGGGATGCCCAGGCCAAGGCTGTACACGAATGCCAGGAACGCCCCCTTGGCCGCGGACGAGCCACCGGAAAGGCTCAAGAGCTGCACCGCGGAATAGGTCGGGCCGATGCACGGCGCCCAGCCCAGCCCGAAGGTAATGCCCAAAAGCGGCGCGCCCCACAGCCCGGCGGGCGGCTTAGCGTGGATCTTGGCGTCGCGCTGGAGCAAGCTGAAGCCGCCCATGAACACCACTCCCATGATGATCACCAGCACGCCGAGCACCTGGGTGATCCAGGCGTTCTGGGATCCCGTGATCAGGGTGCCCATCTGGCCGAACGCGCCGCCGAGCAGCACGAAGATCACGGAGAACCCCAGGACGAAGAGCCCGATGCCTGCCAGCATGCGGCCGCGCTTCTGTTTCTGCAGGTCGACGCCGGTCAGTCCCGTGACGTAGCCCAGGTATCCCGGCACGAGGGGCAGCACACAGGGCGAGAGGAACGAGACGAACCCTGCCAGGAGTGCCACGGGGATGGCCAGCAGGAGCGAACCGCTCAGGATGGCTTCGGCGAAGGGGCTGTTCACGGGGCGCGCCGTCGGCTACTCGGCCACGGCGGCGGCGATAAGGGACTTGAGGGTGCCCTTCTGGATTTCGCCGAGGACGCGGGACGCCACCCGGCCTTGCTTGTCGAGGACCAGCGTGGTGGGGACGGCGCCGGGCGGAACCAGGCCGGAAACCGCCAGGAGCACGGCGCCGTCCTTGTCGTTGAAGCTCGGGTACGTGAGGTTGAAGGTCTGGTCGAACGCGTCCGCGGTGGCTTTCTCGTCGCGGAGGTTCACGCCGAAGAACTGCACTCCCTGGTCCTTGAACTCCTGGTGCAGGGACTCCAGCGACGGCGCTTCCACCCGGCACGGGGCGCACGCGGCGAACCAGAAGTTGAGCACGGTTACTTTTCCCTGGAAGTCACCGGCAGTGACGGCGGTACCGTCGAACAGCGTGCCCTTGATGGCAATGGGACTCTTGCGGTCCGCGACGGCGAACTCCGTCACCGAGCCGTCGCCGGCGACATAGTTCTTGTTGTCGCCGGCCTTGGCCTGCTGGGCCAGCGCATCGTCCTGCGCGCACCCGGAGAGGCCAAGCACGACGGCGATCGCCGCGCCGCCTGCAGTCAGGATGCTGCGGCGGGAAAGGGGTGCAGTGGGACCGCTCTTGATCATGCTCAGGCTCCGGGGGTGCTCGAGGCGCGGGGGAGAAGGGCGGCAGCCGGCTCGCTGTAATCGACGCGCACGAGGTTCCCGGCGTCGTCGAACACCAGGGAGGTCACTGACGTGAGCGTACATTCGCGTTTCCGCGGATCATGCCAGAGGGATTTCCCCTCCGCGCTGAGCCGCGTGGCCCAGATGGGCAGCTGGTGGCTGACCAGGATCGCTTCGGCCCCCTCGCCGCCGAGTTCGATGGCGCGCAGCCGCGCGTCCCGGACGGCCGCAATGACCCGGGCTGCCTGCTCCTTGTAGGGTTCACCCCAGGAGGGCCGGAACGGATTGTGCAGCATGGGCCAGTGCTTGGGCCGGAGCAGTTCCGCCTTGGTGACGTGGAGCCCCTCGAAGTAGTTGGCGGCCTCTATGATCCGGTCCTCGGTGGTGATCTGAAGGTTGAGCGCCTCGGAGATAGGCTGCGCAGTCTCCTGCGCCCGGGTCAGCGGCGAGGCGGCGAGGTGGGCGATTTTCGCACCCTGAGCGGACCGCTCGCTGAAGTGCTCCGCCAGCGTTCGGGCCATCTCCCGGCCGAGCTCGGACAGGTGGAATTCCGGGAGCCTGCCGTACAGGACACCATCGGGATTGTGGACCTCGCCGTGGCGGAGCAAATGAACAGTGGCTTGGGGCATGTGTACCAGTTTCTCAAAGATGTCGGGCGATTCGAAATCTTCTACAAGAAGTAGAACTGGGAAGACTGCAGAAATGTTCCCCGGAGGTGGAATAAAAGATGCAAATGCATGTTTATACTGGGTGAAGCAGTTAGTTGAGACTTCAACAAATGATTCCTCAACTAACGATCAGACCCACTGCACCACCCACCCGACTCAAGGAGAAACACCATGGCACTTCCCGCCAACGTCAACACCGGCATCTGGACCCTGGATAACTCGCACAGCGAAATCGCCTTCACGGTTCGCCACGCAGGAATCAGCAAGGTCCGCGGTCAGTTCAAGGACGCGGAGGCAACCCTTGACCTCACGGAGAACGTCGCCGACTCCACAGTCAACGCCACCATCAAGACCGCGAGCTTCGACTCCGGTGACGTCAACCGCGACGGCCACGTCCGCGGCGAAGACTTCTTCGACGTCGAGCAGTTCCCGGAAATCTCCTTCGTCTCCAAGAACATCGTTCCCAAGGGCGACGCTTACGAGCTGCAGGGCGAGCTCACCATCAAGGGTGTTACCCGCCCCGTGGCACTCGAGACCGAGTTCAACGGCGTTGCTGTTGACCCGTTCGGCAACACCCGCGCGGGCCTGTCCGCCGAAACCACCATCAGCCGCAAGGACTTCGGCCTGACGTGGAACGCAGTCCTGGAGGCTGGCGGCGTGCTGGTCAGCGACAAGGTTGCCGTCAACCTCGAACTGGCCTTCATCGCCCCCGCAGCCTAGTCAGCACCCCGGCCGGGCCGTTCAGCGCGGCGGTTCAGCGCGGCGGTTTGAAGCCGCCGGCACCCCGCTTCATCCCCGTGACGGAGCGGGGTGCCGTGCTTAACCCGCTGCGTCCCGGATCATCCTGGTGATGAAGATGAAGGAGGGCCGGGAATACCTCTCTGGAATGATCCGCGGGTGAGCCGGCCCGCGGTACGGTGGTCGTATACCATGCTGGGGGCAGGGCAGGATGCTGGTCCCGGCAGCCGATCCAGATCGACATGCAAAAGGACCGCCCATGAGTATCCCCCCAGTCCCGCCCGCCAATCCGGACGGCCCGACGCCAGGACAGCAGCCCCCGGCCGCGCCCCAATACGGCCAGAACGCCCCGCAATACGGACAGCAGCCCCCGGCCGCGCCCCAATACGGCCAGAACGCCCCGCAATACGGGCAGTCGCCCTATGCCCAGTACCCCTCCGCGCAGCAGGGCCCCGCGACTATGCCCAAGCTTGTCAACACGGCCTTCTGGGTCATCGTCGCCTCCGGCGTGGCATGGGTCATCTCGCTGCTCATTTCCCTGTCCGTGGTGGACACCCCCGCCATGCGGGACATGTTCGAGCAGCAAATGAGCACCAGCGGCGCCAACATCGGGTTCGAGGACATCAAGCCGTTCATCATCGGGACAACGCTCGTCTTTGGTGTCATTACCGCCGCCCTCTACGCCCTCGTCGCCTTCAACGTCCGCAAGGGCAAGAACTGGGCGCGCATCTTGGGCACGGTCTTCGCTGCACTTTCCATCTTCAGCCTGTACCCGCTGAGCCTAGGAACCCTCGCCGCCATCCTCGGCATTGCCGGCATGGTGATGCTGTACCTGCCGGCGACGTCGCCGTACTTCAGCAAGCAGCAGCCGTTCGCCAACCCGTACGGGCAGCCGGGTCCTTTCGGGAAGTAAATCCCGGAGAACAAGAGCAACAGCACGGCCACCACGCTCGGGGCGCGGGAGCCGGAGCGCCTGGCCGCAAACTAGTCAGCGTCCTCCGGGTCCTGCGCTCTTTGTGCGTGATACGCCAGGATCTGGAGTTCGGTGGCCATATCCACCTTGCGCAGGTTGACCCCCGGCGGCACCTGCAGCATCACGGGGGCGAAACTGAGGATGCTCCGCACGCCCGCGGCAACCACGCGCTCACAAACGCTCTGGGCAACCGCGGCCGGCAACGCCAGGACCACCATGTTGGCGCCAGTCCGCTGCAACACCGTTTCAAGATCGGCGGCGTCGCTGACCCGGAGCCAGCCCACCTCGCTGCCCACCACCATCTGGTCCGCATCGAAGATCGCCACGATATCGAAGCCACGGGATTCAAAGCCCCCGTACCTTGCCAGTGCCTTGCCCAGGTTGCCGGCACCGACGATCGCGACCTTCCAGTCATGCGTCAAGCCCAAGGCGGCGGCAATATGCCGGTTGAGGTATTGAACTTCGTACCCGACCCCGCGCGTTCCGTAGGAGCCGACGTAGGAGAGGTCTTTACGGAGGGTGGAGGAACTGACTCCGGACGCCTCGGCCAGGGATTCGGAGGAGACGCGGTCCACTCCTTCGGCCAGCAGCGCCGTGAGGGCGCGCAGGTAGATGGTCAGCCGGGATACGGCTGCGGGCGGAATCTGCTTGGCGGCAGTTACTGCTGCCCCGGGCACCGCCTGGGGAGATGATTCCAGCGAGGTCACTTTCAGCTCCATTGCGTCGCGTTGTGCTTTCCACTCTAGGGCCCCGGCAGTTCAGCCAACAAAGCAAGCGGCTGAGTGGACCACAGCCGCGTCAGGACTCTAGCCGGAGGGCCTTCCGCAGGGTCCGCTCCAGCCGGACCTCGTCGATCTTCCAGAAATCCCGCTGGATGCCATCCACCAGCACCACCGGGATCTCCTCCGCAAAACGTTCACGCAGCGACGCGTCGTCGTCTACCGACCTCTCGCTCCAGCCGATCCCGAGGGACTCCGTAACGCGCGCGACGGCGGCCCGCGCATCAGCGCACAGGTGGCAGTCAGCTTTGGTGATCAGGACGACGTCTGGTGAAGGCATGCCTCCACGGTAGCCCGGCGGCATGTCCGGCGTCGACGCGCGGCCCGTCGGCGCCGCCGCGCGGCCCGGGAGACGGGGGCCACCCCTGCATTGACTAGACTCGAGGCATGCTTGAGGAGAAGTACGACGCTGTGACCGGACCGCGTGCAGCGCCAGCGCAGCACGGCGAGGCCGCTTTCTTTGACGTCGACAATACCCTCATGCGTGGCGCCAGCCTCTTCCACGTGGCCCGCAAGATGCATCAGCGGGGAGCCTTTACCCTTCCCGAGGTCGCCGGTTTTGCCTGGAAGCAATTTATGTTCATACTGCGCGGCGAGAACATGGATGACGTGCACGCTGTCCGCGACTCCGCCCTGACCCTGGCCGCCGGCATTACAGTGGCGGACGTCGAGGCGCTGGGCGAGGAAGTCTATGACGAGATGATCGAGTCCCGGATCTGGCCCGGCGCAAAGGCGCTGGCCGAGCAGCACCTCCGGGTGGGCCGCAAAGTCTGGCTTGTGACGGGCACGCCGATCGAGGTGGCCACCGTGATCTCGACCCGGCTGGGCCTGACCGGCGCGCTCGGCACGGTGGGCGAGATCGTCGACGGCGCCTACACCGGCCGGCTGGTGGGCGAAATCCTGCACGGGCCCGCGAAGGCAATGGCCGTCCGCGGAATCGCCGAGAGCGAAGGCCTGGACCTCACCCGGTGCTGGGCCTACAGCGATTCGCACAATGACATTCCGCTGCTGGGAATGGTCGGGCACCCGGTGGCCATCAATCCGGACTCACGGCTCCGCCGCCACGCCCGCGAGAACAACTGGCCGGTCTACGACTTCCGCTCCGGACGGCGCGCCGCCACGCTTGGACTCAAGGCGGCCACCGTCGGCGGGGCCGTCTACGGTCTCTGGCGGGGCACGTCCCGCCTCCGCGGCCCCGGCCACTAACCCGACGCGCCGCCGTCGTCCGGATCCGGCGCCGTCGTCCGGATCCGCCGTCGTCCGGATCCGAAGCGAAACCCCAAAGAAAATGCCCGTTGCCGGGAAGGCAACGGGCATTCACATACTGTGAAGTATTTCTACTTCTTATTGCGACGCTGGTGGCGCGTCTTGCGAAGCAGCTTGCGGTGCTTCTTCTTGGCCATACGCTTGCGACGCTTCTTAATAACTGAACCCACGAAAGTTCCTTACCGGCTAGATGCAGTACCTGCCTGTTGGAAAGGGTCCGCGGGCTAAGCAGCAGACTGTACAACTGACAGGTTCTTACAATGACGTAAAACGTTCCTTAACAGGGTACCGCCTAACGGGGGCCCGCCACGACCGCAGCCACGCCCGGGCGCGGCCGAGCTACCAATCCCGGCGCAGAAGACGCGGCGGAAGGCTCAGGCTGTTTCCGTGTGCCCGTCGACAACGGCACCCTTGAGGTATTTTTCGACGGCGTTTTCCGGCACGCGGTACGAGCGGCCGAAACGGACCGCCGGCATCTCGCCGGAATGGACAAGCCGGTACACAGTCATCTTGGATACGCGCATAACGTCCGCGACTTCCGCCACGGTCAAGAAGCGTGCGTTGGAGAAGTTAGCCTCCGAAGACATTTCCCTATTCCTTTGCTCAAGCGAACGGCAGCCCCATCTGAACGACATGGCGGTGTGCCGATGCTGAGCCATCAAACAACCATGTGATAGATACTCTAGGGGCTCATGGTGCCAATGTGAAAGGCCCGCGCAGTAATCCCCCGGAGTTACCGGCCGCGGGGAACGTCGCGTTTACCCGTCAGGCTCGAAATCCGGCCGCCGCTGCCCCGTTCCGCGCCAGAGAACGCCGTCCTGGCTACCCGCGCGTCCGGCGTGTGCGGGCCGAGGCCGCCAGCTGTCCCAGCACCGATGCCGTCACGTCCCATTCCATGCATGCGTCCGTGACACTCTGCCCGTAGACAAGCTCGCCCCGGCCGGCGGCGTGCGCGGTGACGTCCAGGTTCTGTGCGCCGCCGACGAGGAAACTCTCCAGCATCACACCGGCGATCGCGGCTGCCGCCGGGCCGCCGCTCTCCAGCTGCGCCCCGACCTCAAGCGCAACCTCGGCCTGGCGGTGGTGATTCTTGCCGCTATTGGCATGGCTGGCGTCCACGATCAGGCGCGGGTTGAGCCGCTTGGCGGCCAGCTTGGCAGTGGCGGCGTCGACGTCGGGAGCGGAGTAGTTGGGGCCTTTACGGCCGCCGCGCAGGATGACGTGGGTGTCCGGGTTGCCGGCGGTGGACACCAGCGCGGCACGGCCCTCTCCGTCGATCCCGAGGAAAGCCTGGGGCGCACCGGCGGCGCTGCACGCGTCGAGCGCAACCTGCAGGTCGCCGTCGGTCCCGTTCTTGAACCCGATCGGCATGGAGAGCCCCGACGCCAGCTGGCGGTGGATCTGGCTTTCGGTGGTGCGGGCGCCGATGGCCCCCCAGGACACGAGGTCGGCCGTGTACTGCGGGCTGATGGGTTCGAGGAACTCGGTTCCCGTCGGCAGGCCGAGTGCAGTGACCTGCCGCAGGAACTGCCGGGCGGCGCGCAGCCCGGCAGCGATGTCGTGGCTGCCGTCAAGACGCGGATCGTTGATCAGGCCCTTCCAGCCCACCGTGGTGCGGGGCTTTTCGAAGTAAGCGCGCATGACGATCAGCAGATCCTCCCGGTGCTTTTCGGCCTGGCTGACCAACCGCCGCGCGAACTCCAGTCCGGCCCTGGGATCGTGGATTGAGCAGGGGCCGACGACCACCAGCAGGCGGCCATCGACACCATCCATGATGGCGCGGACCTCGTCCCGGCCGCGGCCGACGACGCCGGCCATGTGTGTGTCCAGCGGAAATTCCGCCACCATGTCCCGCGGGGTCGGCAGCGCCCTGAACTCACTGACGCGGAGGTCGGAGGTGGACTGCTGCGATTCGGGGGCTGCTTCGATGCTCATGTTCGGGTCCTGTTCCGGGAGAGGAGCGGGCCCTGAACAGAACCCGCCGAGAAAATGGCGAAGGGCAGAGAATGATCTCTGCCCTGTTGGCTCTGAAGGAAGGTCGGATGCGTGTCAGCTAGACGCGGGCCCCTCCAGAGCCAACGAAAAATACGCATACCAACGTTTTGTCATGCCACGACCCTAGACCCGGCGCCTGCCGCGGGCAAAACCGGCGGCGTAACAATTTCCGCCCGTCGAGCCGACGGTTCCCGGCAATGGTCCGCGCCGACGCTGCCGCGGACTGCGCACTCGGAGGGCGGCCACGGCGGCCCACTACAGTGTTGTGGAGCACATCCCGAAGATCCGCAGACCCGGAGGCCGCCATGACCCAGACCAGCGATCCCGGCAACCCCGGAACACCGTCGACGCCGGAGGACACCGGCGCGGGCGTCCGCACGTCCGGCGCGGGCGTCCGCCCGTCCGGCGCCGAAGTCCGCACGTCCGGAGCCGGCGTCCGCACGTCCGGAGCGGGGACGCGGGCTGCCGCGATACCCGACGCGCTCAAGCGCCGCGTTCCCAGATATTCTGACCTCGCCCCGCTGATGCAGTTCAAGAAGCCGGAGTTCAGCCGCGCCGCGAAACTGCGCCGGGCCAGCACGATCTGGGACCTCCGCGACCTGGCCAAGCGCCGCACACCCCAGGCCCCGTTCGACTACACCGACGGCGCGGCCGAAGCCGAGATCACCTTGCGCCGCGCACGCCAGGCCTTCCTGGACATCGAGTTCCGCCCGGGCATTCTGCGTGATGTGTCCCGCATCGATCTCGGCACGGAGATCCTGGGCAAGCCATCCCGCCTGCCGGTGGGGATCGCCCCGACGGGCTTCACCCGGATGATGCAGTCCGAGGGCGAGTACGCCGGTTCCCAGGCCGCCGCGGCCGCCGGCATCCCCTACACGCTGTCCACCATGGGCACCGCGTCCATCGAGGATGTGGCCGCAGCCGCGCCGGAGGGCCGGAACTGGTTCCAGCTCTATCTCTGGACGGACCGTGACCGCTCGCTTGAGCTGATCGAACGCGCCGCCAGGGCCGGCAACGACACCCTGCTGGTCACCGTTGATACCGCCGTCGCCGGGGCCCGCCTCCGCGACGTGCGCAACGGCATGACCATCCCGCCGGCGCTGACCCTCAAGACCGTGCTGGATGCCTCCTACCGCCCGGCCTGGTGGTTCAACTTCCTCACCCACGAGCCGCTGGCCTTCGCCTCGCTCTCGCGCTACGCCGGCACCGTCGCGGACCTGATCAACTCCATGTTCGACCCCACCCTGACGTTCGCGGACCTCGACTGGCTGCGCGAAACCTGGAAGGGCAACCTCGTGGTGAAGGGAATCCAGACCGTCGAGGATGCCCGCAGGGTGGTGGACCACGGTGCCGACGGCGTGGTGCTGTCCAACCACGGCGGACGGCAACTGGACCGCGCCCCGATCCCGTTCCACCTGCTCCCCGGGGTATCGGCAGCACTTAAGGCAGACCACAGCGACGCCGCGGTCATCCTGGACACCGGCATCATGAGCGGCGCGGACATCATCGCCGCCCTGGCCCTGGGCGCCGACTTCACATTGATCGGCCGCGCCTACCTCTACGGGTTGATGGCCGGCGGACGGGCCGGCGTGGACCGGGCCGTCGAGATCCTGGAAACGGACATGCTCCGCACCATGGCACTCCTGGGCGTCAGCCGGATCTCGGAGCTGACCCCGGACCACGTCCGGGTCCTCCCCCGCTGACCAACTGGACCTGCCGGGTTACTTCTTGCGGCCGAACTTGGGCAGGTTGGCCAGCAGGTCCGCGGCCCTGGTGGCGGCACGGCCCACCGTGCGGCCGATCTGCTGCGGCATCTTGTCCTCGCCGGCCGTGCCGACAGGGATCACGACGGCGGCGCTCAGCGGGCTTCCTGCGGGCCGGCCGGCCAGTGCCGCCGGCGGCTGTGCAGCAGCCGTAACAGTGGCGGTGGCGGCCTGGGCGAGGGTTTCCGGGACTGCCTGGGGCCGGGCGTCCGGAACCCGCTGCGCGTCGGACACAGCCGCGGCAAGCCCGACGTCGAACGTCTCCAGCCAGCTGGCGATGCCCGCCAGCGGCTTGGCGTTCAGGGTGTAGTAGCGCTTCTGCCCCTGCGCCCGCATGCTCACGAGGTCCGCTTCGCGGAGGACCTTGAGGTGCTTGGAGATGGTGGGCTGGCTAGCCTCGAGCTCCTGGACCAGCTCCCCCACTGCTTTGTCCCCCTTGCGGAGGGAGACCAGAATGTCACGCCGGGTTGCCTCAGCAATGACGGCAAATACGTCGTCTGTCACCATGCCCTCCACACTAGCGACATATACGCCCGATGGCATCCACCATTTCGGCCGCCCGCGGCCGGGGCCGCGGGCGGCCGTCAGTCGAACCAGGGGTCAAGGCCGTAGAGCGGGAAGACTTCCTTGCGGGTGGCCATCACGGCGCGGTCCACGTCGTCGTTGGGGTCGAAGCCGACTTCCCAGGAACGCCACCACAGGTCGACCCCGTCACCCATCGATTCGGGCGCTTCCACGCCGTACTTGGCCCCATACCTGTCCTTCACATACGCCCGCCAGTCCTCCGGGACCGCGGTGCGCAGTGGAACAGGACGTCCGGCGGCGATCGCGATCAGGTGGCTCCAGGACCGCGGCACGACGGTGATGACGTTGTAACCCCCGCCGCCGGTGGAAATCCACCGGTTCTCGCAGTAGCGGGCGGCCAGGTTGCCGATGGCGGTGGCCGCTTCGCGTTGGGCGTCGACGCTGATGTTCAGGTGGGTCAACGGATCCAGCCGGTGCGAGTCGCAGCCGTGCTGGCTGACGATCACCCCGGGCTGGAAGCTTCCGATGAGCTGCGGCACTACCGCGTGGAAGGCCCGGAGCCAGCCGCCGTCGCCGGTTCCGGCCGGCAGCGCCACATTCACGGCGCTGCCCTGCGCGTTGGGGCCGCCGATCTCGTTGGCGTAGCCCGTGCCCGGAAACAGGGTCAGCCCGGACTCGTGCAGGGAAATGGTCAGCACCCGCGGATCGTCCCAGAAGATGCTCTGCGTTCCGTCGCCGTGGTGCGCGTCGATGTCGATGTAGGCGACGCGCTGGACGCCGCCGTCGAGCAGCCGTTGAATGGCGATGGCTGCGTCGTTGTAGATGCAGAATCCGCTGGCCCGCTCCCGGGCAGCGTGGTGCATGCCGCCGCCGAAGTTCACCGCACGGACCGCGCTGCCATCCAGGATCGCGGAGGCGGCGAGGAGGGAGCCGCCGGCCAGCCGGGCGCTCGCCTCATGCATGCCGGCAAAGGCCGGATCATCCTCCGTGCCCAGCCCGCGCGCCTCGTCCGGGGCCTCCGGATCCGCGCTGACCCTCCGGACGGCGGCGACGAACTCCGGGCTGTGAACGGTGCACAACTCGGCGTCGCTGGCCACTGGTGGAGCGGACACCGTGACGTGCTCGAGGTCCAGGAGTCCGAGGCTGCCGGCCAGCTTCGCCGTAAGTTCCATCCGCTCCGGGGCCATCGGGTGGCTGTGACCGAAGTTGTAGGCGGTCATGGCAGGGTCCCACACCACCTTCGTTGGCAGTGCGGGCTGAGCGAGCCCCGGCAGGTATGTCATCAGTCTCAGGCTACCCGAGCGCCGCGGCTTGCTCCCCAGTCATTGCACGGCGTTTAGTGGTTTACTACTGAAGGAAGCAGTTTCAACCGAGGAAAAGCCACACATGACGCAAAGCCAGTCGAGGTCCAAGAGCCCGGCCAGCTGGCACCCCGGTGCGCCAGAGCGGGACGGCCTGTGGATCTTCACACGCCCGCGCGATTTCATCGACAGCATCGCCAACAGCTCGCCGGCGCGCCTTGCCGTGACCGCCTTCGGTGTGGTGGTCCTGATCTTCACCACCCTGCTCTCCCTGCCCATGTCCTCCGCCACGGGAGACCCGACCCCGCTGTACCAGGCCCTTTTCACCGCGGTGTCGGCCGTCTGTGTCACGGGACTGACCGTAGTCTCCACCGCCGTGCACTGGTCCTTCTTCGGCCAGCTCGTGATCCTGACGGGCATCTTCGTCGGCGGCCTCGGCACCCTGACGCTGGCCTCGCTGCTTGCCCTCATGGTCAGCAAGAAACTCGGCGTCCGCGGCAAGCTGATAGCGCAGGAGGCCATGAACAGCGCCGGCCGCCTTGGCGAGGTCGGCACCTTGCTACGGATCGTCATCGTTACGTCCGTGGTGATCGAGGGTGCACTGGCGCTGACCCTTATCCCCCGGTTCCTGGCGCTGGGCGAGAGCCTCGGGCAGTCGGTCTGGCATGGCGTGTTCTATGCCATTTCCGCGTTCAACAACGCCGGTTTCACACCGCACTCGGACGGGATCGTGCCCTACCAGACCGATCTGTGGATCCTCGTTCCGCTCATGATCGGCGTCTTCCTCGGCAGCCTCGGCTTCCCGGTGGTCATGGTGCTGCAGCAGAACGGCCTGAACTGGAAGAAATGGAACCTGCACACCAAGCTGACCATCCAGGTGTCCTTCATTCTCCTGGCGGCGGGCACCGTGCTGTGGGGGCTGATGGAGTGGGAGAACATCCGGACCATCGGCGGGATGAGCCTGGGCGACAAGATCACGCATTCGCTCTTCGCCTCCGTGATGACCCGCTCGGGCGGCTTCAATCTGGTGGACCAGAACCAGCTGGACTCCACCACGATGCTGCTGACTGACGCGCTGATGTTTGCCGGCGGCGGTTCGGCGTCGACGGCCGGCGGCATCAAGGTGACCACCATCGCCGTGATGTTCCTGGCGATTGTGGCCGAGGCCCGGGGCGACACGGACGTGAAGATCTACGGGCGCACCATCCCGGAAGGCACCATGCGGGTGGCGATTTCCGTGATCGTCGCGGGCGCCACCCTCGTCGCAGTGTCGGCTATGTTGCTCCTGCAGATCAGCGGGGCGTCCCTGGACCGGGTGCTCTTCGAAACCATTTCCGCGTTCGCCACGGTGGGCCTCAGCACGAACCTCAGTGCTGAGCTGCCGCCGTCGGGCGTCTACGTCCTCACGGCCCTGATGTTTGCCGGGCGCGTCGGGACCGTCACCCTTGCCGCCGGCCTGGCCCTGCGCCAGCGAAGCCAGCTGTACCACTACCCGGAAGAGAGACCGATCATTGGCTAATTCCTCAGGGGCCGTCAACCGCCCCGCCCACAACGCCCCCGTGCTGGTGATCGGACTGGGCCGCTTCGGCGCGTCCACCGCCGAGCAGCTGGTCAAGCAGGGCCGCGAGGTGCTCGCCATCGAACGCGACCCGAAGCTGGTGCAGAAGTGGTCCGGCGTCCTGACGCACGTCGTGGAGGCAGATGCCACGAACATTGATGCCCTCCGCCAGCTCGGCGCGCAGGAGTTCAGCTCCGCGGTGGTGGGGGTGGGAACGTCGATTGAGTCCTCGGTGCTGATCACTGTGAACCTCGTGGACCTGGGCATCGAGCACCTCTGGGTCAAGGCGATCACGCCTTCGCACGGCAAGATCCTGACCCGGATCGGTGCCCACCACGTTATTTACCCCGAAGCCGACGCCGGCGTCCGCGCCGCACACCTGGTCTCGGGGCGGATGCTGGACTTTATCGAGTTCGACGACGACTTCGCGATCGTGAAGATGTACCCGCCGCGCGAAGTCGTCGGCTTCACCCTGGACGAATCCAAGGTCCGTTCCAAGTACGGCGTCACAATCGTCGGCGTAAAATCCCCGGGCGAGGATTTCACCTACGCCCGGCCCGAGACCAAGGTATCCGGCCGGGACATGCTCATTGTCTCCGGACACGTGGACCTGCTCGAGAGGTTCGCTGCCCGGCCGTAGCGTCTAGGCGAGTTCCTTCGTGATCTCCGCGGCGCGTACCGTGGCGGCCCTGGCCCCTTCTGCGATGATTGCCGGCAGGCCGCGCTCGCTGAACGTGGCAATGGCGCGTTCGGTAGTGCCGTTGGGGCTCGTCACGGCTTTGCGCAGCGCGGTGGGGTCCGCGCCCGGCTCGGCGAGCATAAAGCCGGCACCGGCGACCGTTTCACGCGCCAGCAACAGGGACAGCTCTGGGTCCAGGCCCAGTTCGACGCCGGCCGCGGCCATCGCTTCGGCCAGGTAGAACGCGTACGCCGGGCCCGAACCGCTGATCGCCGACAGCGCATCCACCTGCTCTTCGGGGACCTCTACGACGGTGCCGACGGCGGAGAGGATGTCCTTGGCCAGCTGGAGCTGCTCCGCGGAGCAGCTGGTCCCCGGTGAGACGGAAACGACGCCGCGGCCCAGCCTGGCCGGCGTGTTGGGCATGGTGCGGATCACGGGCTGGCCGGCCGGCAGGGCCGCCTCCAGCTGCTCCAGCGACACCGCCGCGGCGACGCTGATCACGATCGTCTTCGGTGCCAGCGCATCGCCGATCTCCCGGGCCAGGTCCGCGATGCCCGCGGGCTTGACGCCCAGAATGACGACGTCGGCGCCGACGGCTGCCTGTTTGTTGTTCTCCGGCTCTTCCTCTCCGGCGATGGCGGTGATGCCGTGGTGGCTTTTGGCAAGGTCGGCCGCGCGTTCGGCGCGCCGGACCGTCGCGACGATGTCGGCAGGGGCGGTGCCGCCCTCGATCAGGCCGCCCAGGATTGCCTCGTTCATAGATCCACAGCCCAGGAATGCGATTCTGTTGCTCATGCCCCCATCATCGCAGTCCGGCCCGATTCACAGCTAGCTCACATCCTCAGCGCAGACTCTTCACAAACTCCGGGGCTAGATTGGGAAGTGCCTCATTGAGGGTGCGAATGATACGGCGGACATGCGGATGTCCGCCCGGCACCGGTGGTCTGCAGCGGGTTTCCCCCATTTTCCCGCAGCACACCGCCGGTGCCTTCGCCGTTTAACGGCCGCAGCTGCGTGCCGGACTGCTGGTGGGGTCCTTCCGCGGCATCGACGCATTGCCAGCCAACACACAGCCAAATCTGCTGGAACGCCCATGATCGGCCGTTAGCGTTGAAAGTGCCTCAACCAAGGTGCGAGTGATGATAGCTGGTCCTTCGGGACCGACGTGGCGCCGGGCGGATGCAGAAGAGTTCCCCCACATCCTTCTGCACTTTGCCGCCCGGCGCTTACTCGCCCGGTGCTGGCTACTCGACGTCGGGCGTCTGCAAGACCGCCGGAAGGGCCTGGGCCACGTGGGGTGCCGGCTCGAGCGGACCGTCGACGACCAACTGGTCCAGCCGGCGCAGAATCAGCCCCTCGCGGAGGGCCCACGGGCAGATCTCCATACTGGCGAACTCGAACAGCTCGAGGGCGGCCTCGGCCACCAGGGCCCCGGCCAGCAATTGCGGGGCGCGCGCCTCCGACACGCCGGGAAGGTGCAGCCGGTCCTCCGCCTTCATGGCCGAGATCCGCTGCGCCCAGAGGCCCAGGTCCGAGGAAAAGAGCTCCCGCTTGATGTAGGGGCCGGCGCCGCTTGGCGCAGCCCCGGCGATGCGGGCCAGCGAGCGGAACGTCTTGGACGTGCCTGCCACATGGTTCGCCTTGCCCAGCTTCGCGAAGTCCCGCACGACCGGCTTGAGCGTGGCCCGGATATACCGGCGCAGTTCCTTGACACTCTTGGCCGAGGGCGGGTCCTCGTGCAACCAGTCCCGGGTGAGCCGGCTCGCTCCGAGCGGGACCGACGTCGCGAATTCAGGGAGTTCGTCCTCGCCGTAGGCCATTTCAAAGGACCCCCCGCCGATGTCCAGGTTCAGGATGGATCCGGCGCCCCAGCCGTACCAGCGGCGGACGGCGAAGAACGTCATCGAGGCCTCTTCGCTGCCGGTGAGTTCCCGGAGCGTGACCGTCGTTTCGTGCTTTACCCGGGCCAGCACGGCGGGCCCGTTGGTGGCCTCGCGGATTGCCGAGGTACAGAAGGCCAGGAGGTCCTCGGCCTTGTGTTTGGCCGCGAAGTCCAACGCTTCGAGGACGAACTCGGTCAACTCATACTGGCCGTCCTCACTGATGCTGCCGTCCTCGTCGAGGAACTGCACGAGGGAGAGCGGTCGCTTGTGCGAGGCGAAAGGCACCGGGCGTGCGCCGGGATGAGCGTCCACCAGGAGGAGGTGGACGGTATTAGAGCCGATATCGAGGACGCCTAGCCGCATGGTGCCATTATTGCCCCCCGTGAAGCGGCCCGCCTAACGCTCAGGCGTGCCCGCCGTCGTTTTCGGGAGCGTCCGCCGGATCTTCTGTGGGCTTGAAGTCGCGCCGGATGTTGGCCACGCCTTCCGGATCGATTTCAAAGCCGAAAGCGGCTCCGGGGTTGATGACCATGCCGAGTTCGTCTCCGAGGTTGCCGAGGATCGCGGCACCCTGGGTGCCCAGCACGTTGGGAGCGGCAGCAAGGTACTGCTCGCCGACGCGGCTCGGGTGCGAGAACACAGCCAGGACCGGCAGCCCGGCGGAGTTCGCGAGCACCAGCGGTTCGACCTGGGAATCCTCGCCTTCGAGGGCATCCGAGCTGACGATGTAGACCTCGTTGTTGAGGAACGCCAGGATGACGTCCACCGGGTTGGCGTCGGGCTGCTCGCCCCGGGCGAGCTCCTCTTCGAGGTCATTCAGTGGCTTGAGATCCAGGTGATCGGGCTGTTCAGTCATGGTCCTACTCGATCACGTTGCGCCCGGCACCGCAAACACGGCGCACCCGGCGAGGCGGGCTACTTCTTGGCGGCGGCCTTGCGGGCGGGGGCCTTGCGGGCCGTGGTCGTGCGCTTGACCGGGCCCTTCGCCCGCTTTTCCGCGAGGAGTTCGACGGCGCGTTCCCGCGTGAGTTCCTCCAGCGCCGTGGTGCGCGGCACGGTGATGTTGGTGACGCCGTCGGTGATGTACGGGCCGAAGCGGCCCTCCTTCACTACAATGTTCTTTTCCGAGACCGGGTCCGGGCCGAACTCGGCAAGGGGAGGAACGGCGGCGCGGGCGCCCCGCTGCTTCGGCTGCGAGTAGATCTCCTGCGCCTGCTCCAGCGTGATGGTGAAGATCTCCTCTTCCGAGCCGATGGACCGGGAATCCGTGCCTTTTTTCAGGTACGGGCCGAAGCGGCCGTTCTGCACCGTGATCGGGTTGCCCTCGGCGTCCTGGCCGAGCACCCGGGGCAGGCTCATGAGCTGCAGCGCCTCATCCAGGGTGACGGTGTCCACGGCCATGGAGGCGAACAGGGAGCCGGTGCGCGGCTTGGCCTTGACGGGCTTCTTCGGGGGCTTCGGCTTGCCGTTCTTGTAGTACTCCACCGGCTGGTTGGCGAGCTGCTCCTCCGTCATCTCGGGGATGACCTCGGTGACGTAGGCACCGTACCGGCCGTTCTTGGCGACGACGGTGTGCCCGGTGTGCGGATCCGCGCCGAGCACGCGCTCCTCGGGGGCCGCTGTCTCCATCAGCTCGATCGCCTTCGCGGCGGTGAGCTCGTCCGGCGCCAGGTCCTCGGGGACGTTGGCGCGGGCCGCCTCGATCACCTCTCCGGTCTCCGGATCGACCGCGGGGACCGAACTTTCCAGGTAGGGGCCGAACTTGCCAACCCGCAGGGTGATGCCGTCGGTGATGGGAATGGAGTTGATTTCACGGGCGTCGATCTCGCCGAGGTTGTTGACGATGCTCAGCAGGCCCGGGTCCGAATCCTCGCCGAAATAGAAGTGCTTGAGCCAGGTGGTGCCCGTGGCCTGGCCATTGGCGATCTTGTCCAGGTCCGCTTCCATGTCCGCTGTGAACTCGTAGTCCACGTAGTCGTGGAAGTGCTGTTCCAGCAGCCGGACCACGGAGAACGCGATCCAGCTCGGGACCAGCGCGGACCCCTGCTTCCGGACATAGCCGCGGTCCTGGATGGTGGAGATGGTGGAGGCGTAGGTGGACGGGCGTCCGATGCCCTTCTTTTCCAGCTCGGCGGTCAGCGACGCTTCGGTGAAGCGCGGCGGCGGGGAGGTTTCGTGGCCGATCGCGACAATGTCCGAGGCGGTGAGAGCGTCGTCCTTGGCCACGTTCGGCAGGCGGCGTGCTTCCTCGGAGTCGTCGTCGCCGCGGCTCTCGTCCTTGCCTTCTTCATAGGCGGCAAGGAAGCCGGGGAACGTGATGACGGTGCCGGAGGCCGAGAATTCGGCGTCCCGTTGATCTTCTGCCCCGCCAACCGTCACGGCACCGAGGCGGATCGTGGCAGTGGAGCCCTTGGCGTCGGCCATCTGCGACGCGACGGTGCGCTTCCAGACGAGCTCGTAGAGCCGGAATTCGTCACCGGAGAGCTGTTTAGCCACCTGGGCCGGGGTGCGGAAAGAGTCGCCGGCGGGACGGATGGCCTCGTGGGCTTCCTGCGCGTTGGCCGCCTTGCCGCTGTAGACGCGCGGGGACGCCGGCACGTACTCGGGACCGTACAGCTCGGAGGCCTGGCGGCGGGCTGCCGTGACGGCCTCGTTGCTCAGTGCGGAGGAGTCCGTACGCATATAGGTGATGTAGCCGTTTTCGTACAGCCGCTGCGCCACCTGCATCGTGCTCTTCGAGGAGAAACGCAGCTTGCGGCCGGCCTCCTGCTGCAGCGTGGAGGTGGTGAACGGCGCGGCCGGGCGGCGGGTATACGGCTTGGTGTCAACGGAGCGGACGCGGAAGTCGGCGTCCTGCAGTCCGGCGGCGAGGGACGTGGCGAGTGCCTCGTCGAGGTGCACGGCGTTGCGGGAGGTGAGCTCGCCGTTGTCGTTGAAGTCGCGGCCGCTGGCGACTTTGGCGCCGTCGACCATGGCCAGTTTGGCCTTGAACGAGCCGGACCCGGCGCCGAACTGGCCGGTCAGGTCCCAGTAGGACGCGGCCCTGAAGGCCATCCGCTCACGCTCGCGGTCCACCACCATGCGGGTCACAACCGACTGCACACGGCCGGCGGAAAGTCCGCGGGCCACCTTGCGCCACAGCACCGGGGAGATCTCGTAACCGTAGAGCCGGTCCAGCACACGGCGGGTTTCCTGCGCGTCCACGAGGTCCTGGTCGACGTCGCGCAGGTTGTCCATGGCGCGGTGGATTGCTTCCTTGGTGATTTCGCCGAAGGTCATCCGGTACACGGGCACCTTGGGCTTGAGCACTTCCAGCAGGTGCCACGCGATGGCCTCGCCCTCGCGGTCCCCATCGGTTGCGAGATAGAGAGCGTCAGCGTCTTTGAGCTGGGCCTTAAGCTCGGCGACCTTTTTCTTTTTGTCCGGCGACACCACGTAGTACGGCTTGAAGTCGTTGTCAATGTCGACGGCGAACTTGCCCACCGAGGTCTTCTTCAGTTCCGCCGGCAGTTCGGAGGGCTGCGGGAGGTCACGGATGTGACCAATGGAGGCCTCAACGATGAAGCCCTCGCCGAGGTACTTGGCGATGGTCTTGCTCTTGGCGGGAGACTCCACAATCACGAGTTTCTTGCCGGTTTTGGCCTTGCTTGGCACGGTGCTCCTACAGAAAAAGGTTGCTCGGGCCGATGCGCCCATACCCGCCTAGTTCACCATATTTTGCAGATTCCCGCGCATTCAGGTGGAAATCCCAGGTCTCCGCCCCGGACTTCCGGGCGTCATGAAGAGGCCCCTCCCGGCGTCGTGAAGGCCAGGTTCAGGCAGCGCCGGCGGAGGACGGCCCGCGGTCATCCGGAATCATCGACCACATCGTGGCCATGCGCTGGGTGCCTTCCGGAATGTGGTTCGGATCCTCGAGCTCATAGTCCTTCAGCAGCTCGAAGAGTCTCTCGTTCAGCTCGGCTCGCTGGGCGGGCGTCAGGTAGAGGAGGCTGCTCGCCAGCACCACGCAGGAGGGGCCGTCCGCGGGCTCTCCGAGTTTGCGTCGCTCGTCCCGTGTTTTGGCATAGGCGTTGACCCGGCGGCGGTACGCGTCAAGCTCCAGATCCAGCACGGCGAAATCCGGGCTGGCTACTCCGCCGCCGGATTTGATGGTGAAGTCTGTACCGGCGGCCTGCCAGCGGCGTTCGCGGGCGTCCCCTGCGGTGGCCGCAGGCGCCACGATTCCCCATTTCTGCAGGGCACGCAGGTGGTAGCTCATGGCGCTCGGGGTGAGGCCCGTCTGGGCCGCGAGTTCGGTGGCCGTGCGGCTCGCCTGGGTTGAATACAGCTCAGAAATAACTTCCAGACGGGCGGCGTGGGCCAAGGCACGGATGGCCTTCGGGTCGGTGATTTCCACGTTCTTCTCCGGGCGCTGCCCGCGCTTGGCAGCCGGCGGCACCGGGGACTGCGCCGATGGGGTTTCTGCATTCACGCCACCAGTCTATCGACAGGAGCCAAACTATGAAAGAGATGCTTGACACCTGATTCGGCCGGGAGTACTTTGGTGGTTGTGAAACAGCAACTTCATACCATGCCGGGGGAATCCCACGCCGCGCAGCCGCTGTGGCGCAACCGCGATTTCCTCCTTGCCAGCAGCGCCCGCTTCGTCGCCACGGCCGGCATGGGGGCAGTCATCATCAGCGTCATGCTGCACCTGCAGAACCTGGCCGCAGCCGGCCAGACCGCGGTTGCCGGGCCCTGGCTGGTCGCGGCCTATCTCTTCTGCTCGGCGCTCCCCCTGGTGTTGCTGGCACCTTGGGCGGGCCGGTTGGCGGACACCCGGGATTCCCGCACGCTGGCGACGGCGTCGTCCGTGGCCAGTGCCGCGGCGGTCGCCGGCATGGGCCTGGGGCTGCAGTACCTGGACAACTACCTTCCGGTGCTGTTCACCATGACGTTTCTGCTAGGCGCCGCCCAGGCGGTGGCCGGGCCAACCTGGCAGGCACTCCTGCCCCGGATCGTAGGCGAGGAGCGGACCCCGCGGGCGCTGGGCACCATGCAGGCAACCATCATGATCGCGGGCATGGTCGGACCGGCAGCGGGCGGCCTACTCAGCGGCTGGGGCGGAACCGGCCTGGTGTTTGCCGTGGCCTGCGGCTGCTATCTGGTCATGGCCGTGGGCGCCTCGCTGATCCGGACCCGCCGCGGCACGGCCGCCGAGCGGGTCGGCAAGGAAAATCCCGCCCTGCTGGACGGTCTGCGCCTGCTCCGGCGGGACGGCCTGGTCTGGCCCCTGGTCCTCGGCGCCCTGTTCTTCATCACTGTCGGGGAGGCGACCAACGTCCTGGAAGTATTCCTGGCCCGGGACGAACTCGGCGCCACCGAAACGCAGTACGGGCTGCTGGCCGCCTCGTTTGGACTGGGGATGGCGTCCGGTGCCTCGCTGGCCGGGCGGATCAAGACCCCTCCGCTCCGACTGCGCATGCTGCTGATCTCCATGGCCGTAACCTCGGCCTTCCTGGGGATCATGGCGCTGGTGCCCAGTGTGGAACTGCTGTTAGTCGCCTATACCGCGATGGGGGCCGCCTGCGGCATGCTGAACGCGTGCTTCGGGGCGATCGCGATCCTGCGGATTCCGGAGAGCGGACGCGGCCAGGCGATGGCGATCCTCGGCGGCCTCACCCGGGCTGTCTCCATCGGGGCGCTCGCGCTGGGCGGGCTGCTCGGCGCCCTGCTCCCCGTTCGGATGACCTTCCTGATCGCCGGTACGGGTGGTGTCCTGGCCGCCCTGGCCCTGGCGGCCTATGTCCTGCCGAGGTTCGGCAATGAAGGTGCGTCAGGCGGGTTGGCGTCAGGCGGGCTGGCGTCAGGCGGGGAGCAGGAAGCCGTCGCGGACCAGGTTCCCCACCTCCGCCAGGAGCCTGCCGCGGAAGGCCTCGGCGTCGAAGCCTTCGTCGCCGCCCAGCAGCGCCTCGAGGGCGCCGATGATCTGCCCGACGGACAGGTCACCGTCGCACGCTGAGACGAGGCCGGCCAGCTCGGTGCTCAGCAGGTTGGTGCGGCGGAGACCGGCACCCTGGCGCAGCAGGATGACGCCGGGGTGTTCGGCGCCGGGACGCTGGTGCCGCTCCTCGGTGACGTCCTCGGCCACCAGAAGGTGCGCGGCGGCGATGTCGTGGGCGGCCAGCCAGTCGGCGCGTTCCACCGCGGCGCCGAGGTGCGGGCCGACGGGCTGCTCGATCGGATAGGTGATCTCTTCGAAGCGTCTCAGCACCGCGGGGCCCGACGCCGGGCGCCGCAGCCAGATCATGCCGAAGCCGATCGCCTCCACGTCCCGGGACGCGAAGTCGTCCAGGTACGCAGCGTAGGAGTCCTGGTAATGCACCCGGTCACGTGCCTCCGAGGCGTCCTGCAGCCAGGTCTCCGCGTACTGCTCGGGGCTGACTTGCTCGCGCTGGATGACCCAGACGTCCGTGTCCGGAGTGGCCCAGCTTTGCGGCCGTTCGGCCCAGTCTGTGCCCGCCGGGATCTCCCAGTTCCCCAGAAGCTGGGCTGTTCCGGCCGGAGCGAGGACCGAGGGCAGCGCCACCACGAGCGAGGCGACGATCTCATCCCCCGGGAGACCCCCGTCGCGGTACGTGAACTGGTCCGCGGCGGCCTCGCCCGGGCTGCGGGGGGTGATGACGAACGGCGGATTGGAGACCACCAGTTCAAACTCCTCGCCCGCGACGGGGTCGAGCAGGGACCCCAGCCGCAGGCTCACGCGGGCCTCCAGATCGAAGGGGTCCAGGTGCAGCGCCGCGGCGTTGAGCAGCAGATTGAAGCGGGTGAAGGCCAGGGCCCGTGCTGAAATGTCTGTGGCCGTCACGTGGTCCGCGTGGTGCAGCAGGTGGAAGGTCTGGATCCCGCAGCCGGTGCCGAGATCCAGGGCAGTGGCCACGTGACGGCGCGTGGTGACCTGCACCAGGGTGGTGGACGCCTGCCCGATCCCCAGGACGTGGTCGTGCCGGAGGACGCCGGGGCGCTGGTGCGCGGCGAGGTCACTGGCCACCCAGAGGTCCGCCCCGCCGCTGCCGACTCCGTCGTCCCCCACGGTCGGGTCCCAGCCGTAGGGCCGCAGGTCCACCTTCGCCTGAATGTGGCCCTCCGCAGACTGCTCCACGAGGCCCAGCTCGAGCAGGCCGTCCGTGCGTAAACCCGGCAGTGCAGCGTCGAGGGTTTCGGCCCGCTGCGGCTCCGCGAGCAGCCACAGGCGGACGACGGCGGCGAGCGCCGCCGTCGTCGGCTCGCCGTGGAGGGCACGATCGGTGACGATGAGGGCAGGGACGAGCTGGTCCCGGCTGAGGGCGGCGTGCGCGGCCGGACCGAGCAGCCCGGCCACGCCGTCGACCGTGTAGCCGATGCTGGACAGGCCCGCGGCGAGCGCTGCCAGCAGCCCGGGGAGGTCGCTGCGCGGTGCTTCGGGGGTGTTGCCGGCCGTGAAATGCGTTGATGGAGTCACCCGGACAAGTTTAGAGGTGCTTGCCCGCGTAGATCCGCAGCGCGTCCCGGACGATGGCGGCCCCGGCTTCGCCGCCATAGTTCGCGGCGAAGCGCGGATCGGCCACGTACATTTCGCCAAGGCCGGTCACATAGCCCTTCACGTCGCTGCTGGTGCCGCCGCCGGTGCCGGACGCGGCCGCGGGCGTACCCGGAATGCCGGTGAGCCACTCGACCTGCCGCCGGGCCAGGTCCTGTGCCTCCGTGCTGTCCGGCGCAGTGCCCGTTTGCGCTGCCGCGATCCAGTCGCTGCCCAGCTGCCGGGCGCGCTGCTTCCACGCGGCCTTCTGCTCCGCCGACATGCCGTTCCACCAGGCGTTCCCTGTGGCGTAGGCGTCTTTGCCCCAGCGCTCCTCCACTTCATCCTTGTACCGGGCGTGGTCAAAGCCGTCGAACATTTCTTCCGCCATGATCTTTCCTCCTGCTTTCATCGCTGTGATGGTGTGTTGGACCGAGGCGATCTGCCGGGCCAGCCGGTCCTGTTCCTGCCGCAGCCAGTCCAGGTGGCGGCTGAGCGCCCTTTCCGCGTCGGACTCGCGTCCCAGGACCTCGGCGATCGCCGGCAGCCCGAGCCCCAGCCCGCGCAGGAGCAGGATGCGCTGCAGTTGCACGAGCGAGGCCTGGTCGTAATACCGGTAGCCGTTCCCGCCGGTGCGGCTGGGCTTGAGCAGCCCGACGTCGTCATAGTGGCGAAGTGTCCGGCTGGTGGTTCCGGCGAGCTTGGCGATCTGTTGCACGGACCAGTCCATGCCGTCCCTCCTCCCGGGTCTCGTGGTCCTCGAAGCGTAGGCTCCGAGGCTGTTTCCTTGAGCCTAAAGCTTGACGCAGCGTCAAGGTCAAGCGGTCGAAGACGATTCGGCCGGCACCGGCCTTGATCGCGGACGGCGGCACCGTGGCCAGGCGGTAAGTTGGAGGAATGCTTTTCCGCGCCTCACGCCCCCTGCACCCGCCGACCCTCCGGCGCCGGGTCGCCGCCGCAGCGGCCTGCGCCGCCGTCGTCCTGGCCGCGTCAGCGTGCTCGTCGGCCGGTTCCATCGAATCTGCCGACGTACAGGCGTGGAAGGCCACCGCCTTGCCCTCGGCCGGCGGGACCGTACTGGAGGATGCTGGCAAGATCCTCAACCGGGATCCGATCGTGAGGACGGCAACGGGTGTCCAGGCGGGGAGCTACACGCTGACCATGAGCTGCGACGGCGGCGGCAAGGCGTTCTTCAGCATCTCCCTCGACGGCACCAGGCTGACCGAGGCAGGTGCTGCCTGCAACGGAAGCCACGAGACTGCACGCATCAAGGTTCCCGCTCCAGGCACGCTGGAGGTCAGCACGGCGAGCGTGGACGCCCCGCTCATCTACGCCTACCATCTGGTTCCCGCGGGGTAACTTGGGGATCCGTCCGAAGAGCTGCTGATGGGCGGAGCCGGAGGCCTCGGCGGCGGCGGATTCCGCCGTGCCATCGGAGCTGCGGACAAGGGCGCCTACACCGTCACCGCCGTGTGCGTCGGCGCACCGCATGTGGCTGTTGAGCGGCTGTCTGAACAGGGGCCGTAAGACTCTTTCCTTCCCTTCCGCACGGGCCTAAAGTGAGGCCATGCCCCTCGCGTCGGCAACGTGGGTTCCGCGGAAGCGCACCGCGGCGGCCGCCGTCGTAGTCTGTTGCGTGCTGACCCTTGGCGCGGGGCTTAGCGGCTGCGCTTACGAGTACAACGAAGGATCCTCCAGCGAGGGCTCCCCGTCGTCCTCCGCGTCGACGTTCACGAATCCCGCCATCCCCAAGGATCCCGGGCTGGACCTTCCGGTGTCGGGGGCGGAATTGGAGGCGTGGGTCAAGCAGGCGCTACCGGATGCCGCGGGCCAGGTGTTCCAGACGGGCTACGGCTCGCTGGATGCCGACGAGGAACAGAACGAAACGACCACCGTGTTGCCCCAAGGAAGCTACTCCGTGACGCTGGCCTGCCGGAGCAGCAAGCGTGTGTCGTTCAACATCAGCAACGGCGAGAACGATGTGGTGGATCTGACCCTGCGATGCGGGGCCTCACGGGTGAACGTGATCTCCCTGCCCGCCGATGCAATACTCACCGTCAAGGTCGATGCGGACGCACCGTCGAACTTCGCCTACCGGGTGAGCCGGATCTGACCGACGCCCCGGTGCGGCGCTTCGGTGCGGCGCTTCGGGACCCGTGACGTGCCGGGATCAGGCCGCGCAACCGTCCGGGCAGCGCAGCGTCTCGGGACTGGCGGCGCAGTCCGAGCAATAGAGGGTGAGCGTGCGGCACTCCGGGTTGGAGCAGTTCTCGAACTTGCTCGTGGGTGCCAGGCAGCGGACGCATTCGCCGATCGTCTTTGCGTCCTCGCTGAACTCGAGGTGCATGCGCTTGTCGAACACGTAGAGCGAACCCTCCCACAGGCCCTGGTCCTTGAAGGCCTCCCCGTAGCGGACGATTCCGCCGTCGAGCTGGTAGACCTCCTTGAAGCCGCGGTTCACCATCAGGCTGGAGAGCACCTCGCAGCGGATGCCGCCGGTGCAGTAGGTGACCACCGGCTTGTCCTTGAGCGCGTCGTACTTGCCGGAGTCGAGTTCCTTGATGAAATCGTTCGTTGTGGCCACATCGGGGACGATCGCGTCCCTGAACTTGCCGATCTGGGCCTCGAAGCCGTTGCGGCCGTCGAAGAACACGACGTCGTCCCCGGCGTCCTTTTTGGCCTGGACCAGCCGGTGCAGCTCATCCGGCGTGACGTGCGTTCCGCCGCCGACGACGCCGTTGGCATCGACCTTCAGCTCGCCCGGGGCGCCGAAGGACACGATCTCATCCCGGACCTTGACGCTCAGCCGGGGGAAGTCCGCGGCGCCGCCGTCGGACCACTTCACATCGATGCCGTGGAAGCCTTTGTATTCCCGCGTCGTCTTCACATACTGTTTGACCGCCCCCAGCTCGCCGCCGACGGTGGCATTGATACCATCCCTGGAGATGATGATGCGCCCGGTCAATCCGAGTTTCTCGCACAGGGAGCGCTGCCAGAGCCGGACGGCGTCCGGGTCCGGCAGGGGGGTAAAGCCGTAAAAGAGCACAATTCGGTTCAAAGCCACGTATTTAAGGGTACTGGCTGGACCGAAAACCGGAGACCCGAGCCTTTCCCGTCCGCCGGCACCATCACAATTGGAAATGCAATCCGGGTTCCCCGACCCGGCCCCCCTGTTGCCTGCGGCAGGGCTGGAATACGCTCATCTCATGAGTCTGGATGCCATGGTTGAAGACACAGCCCACCTGCTGGAAATCTGGGTTACCGGCTGGGCCGCTTGCCGGGGCTACGGCATCCGCAGGGTGGGCCGGTTTCCCGCAGCGCTGCGCGCTGACACCACTGGAGAATGGGAGTACTTCGCCCACGATCCTTCCGACGCGGAGTTCGCTGCGCTGGCGGTCGCCACCGCAGAAGTCCCCGCCCGTATCCTCACAATCCTCACCAACGATGCAGCGCGATACACCTCCCTGGCACGGCAGCAAGGACTCAATGTCACGTCGGCTTCCCAGACCATGATGATCGTGGACATGGAGACCCAGGATTCCGAGGACCCCTGGCTCTCCGACGACGACCTCGCGCTCGTAAGCTCCATTGCCAACGGGGTCCACCATGCCGTGGTCAGTGCAGGCGAGGAAGTGGCGGCGAGCGGCCGCGTCTTCGTAGTGGGCCAGACGGCGATCTTCGACAAGATCGTGACCGAGCCCGGCTTCAAGCGCCGCGGCCTCGGCAGCTTCATCATGCGCGCCCTTGCCGCCCAGGCGTTCGAGCACGACGTCGAAACCGGTCTGCTGCTGGCCTCGCTCGACGGGCAGAAGTTGTATTCGCACCTGGGCTGGCGGACCGTCTGCCAGGTCCTGATGCTCTCAGCCTCGGACGAAGGCTCCGATCTGTCTGTGGGCTGACGGCCGCACCGCCCGCCGGGGTGATTTCGGCCGGGGTGAAAGAATGGACTCGTGAACCCCCATGAGTCCCTGATTCCGATGCTGGGCCGCGGCCCGGACCCGGAACAGCTACGTCATGTGCGCACCATCCCCGCCCGCGAAGCCGTGCATGCCGCCTGGCCGGAATGGGCCCACCCCGATCTGGTCAGCGCCTACGGATCCCTTGGCATCCACGAGCCGTACCGACACCAGATCCAGGCAGCGGAGCTGGCCCATTCCGGACGGCACGTGGTCATCGCCACGGGCACGGCCTCCGGGAAGTCGCTGGCCTACCAGCTGCCGGCGCTGGACGCGATCCACCGCTCCGAACTGCGGGTCCTCGCCGATCCCGGCAAAATCCACGACGACGGCGCCGTCACCCTCTATCTTTCGCCGACCAAGGCCCTCGCCGCTGACCAGCTGGCCGCGATCCGGGCGCTGAAGCTCCCGACCGTCCGGGCCGAGACGTACGACGGCGACACCGACCCCGCGTCCCGGCGGTGGATCCGGGACCATGCGAACTTCATCCTGGCCAATCCGGACATGCTGCACTTCGGGATCCTTCCCAACCATGCCTGGTGGGCGCGGTTCTTCCGCCGGCTGCGCTACGTGATCGTTGACGAGGCCCACAGCTACCGCGGCGTCTTCGGCTCGCACGTGGCCAACCTGATGCGAAGGCTGCGCCGCATCTGCGCCTACTACAGCCCCGGGACCGACCATCCCGGCCCCGTTTTCATCGCCGCCTCCGCCACGGCCTCCCAACCGGGGACCTCCTTCGGCCGGCTCATCGGTGCGCCGGTCACCGCCGTCTCCGAGGATTCCTCGCCGCACGGCTCCACGACGGTCGCGTTCTGGGAGCCTGCCCTGACCGAAGTCCGGGGCGAGAACGGCGCCAAGGAGCGGCGGACGGCAGTGGCCGAAACCGCGGATCTGCTCGCCAACCTGGTGTCTGCTCGGGTCCGGACGATTGCCTTCATCAAGTCCCGGCGGGGCGCCGAAACGATTGCCTCCATCACGAAGCGCCTGCTGAACGAGGTGGATCCGAGCCTGCCGCAGCGGGTGGCTGCCTACCGCTCCGGCTATCTGCCGGAAGAGCGGCGGGCCCTGGAGAAATCCCTGCGCTCCGGGGAGCTGCTGGGGGTTTCCAGCACATCGGCCCTGGAACTGGGGATCGACATCTCCGGGCTCGATGCTGTGCTGGTCGCAGGCTGGCCGGGGACCCGGGCGTCCTTGTTCCAGCAGGTCGGCCGGGCGGGCCGGGCGGGCCAGGACGCCATCGCCGCCTTCGTGGCGAGCGATGACCCGCTGGACACCTATCTGGTGAACCACCCCGAGGCGATCTTCGACGTCTCGGTGGAGGCCACGGTGTTTGACCCCTCCAATCCCTACGTGCTGGGGCCACATCTGTGCGCCGCCGCCGCCGAACTGCCGCTGGGCTACGCCGAGCTGGACCTGTTCGGCGGGACCGCGGAGAAACTGCTGGACCAGCTTGTGGCCCAGGGCTACCTGCGCAGGCGACCTGCAGGATGGTTCTGGACGCACCCGCAAAGCGCCGCGGCCATGGTGAACCTCCGGGCCGACGGCGGCGGGCCGGTAAGCATCGTTGATGCCGACACCGGTTCCCTGCTGGGCACCATGGACTCCCCGCAGACCCACTACCAGGCGCACACCGGCGCCATCTATGTCCACCAGGGCGAGAGTTACGTGGTGGAAGACCTCAACGAGGACGACCACTGCGTGGTGGTGCGCCGGGCCAACCCGGATTATTACACCACCGCACGGGACGTGACCCAGATTGAGGTGCTGGAAACACAGCGCACCACCCAGTGGGGCGACGTCGCCGTGCATTTCGGGGACGTGAAAGTGACAACGCAGGTTGTCTCCTTCCAGCGCAAGGCCCTGATCTCCAATGAGATTCTTGGCGAGGAGCCGCTGCAGCTGGGGGCCAGGGACCTTTTCACCAAGGCCGTGTGGTTTGTCATGGACAACCGCTCTCTGAGCGGCGCCGGACTGATCGAGGCACAGTTCCCCGGGGCCCTGCACGCCGCTGAACACGCGGCAATCGGGCTCCTGCCGCTGGTGGCCTCCAGCGACCGCTGGGACATCGGCGGCGTATCCACCGCCATTCACGCCGACACCGGCGTGCCGACCATCTTCGTGTATGACGGCCACCCCGGCGGCGCAGGCTTCGCCGAACGCGGCTACGACAAGGCCCGGGTGTGGCTCTCGGCCACACGCGACGCGATCGAAGCCTGCGAATGCGAGTCCGGCTGCCCGTCCTGCGTTCAGTCCCCCAAATGTGGGAACAAGAACAACCCCCTGGACAAGAACGCCGCGGTCACGCTGATCGATGTGCTGCTGAAGGACGCGACCGACCTGATGCGGGCCGGACAGCCGGACCAGGCCGCGGCACCGCTCCGCAGCTAGCGACGGCACGGGAACCCCTCGCATCATGGCGGCGGCCCGGCTCGGGCCTGTCCGGTGGCCGCACCGAATAAGGTCCTGGTGCCGAGTTCAGTGCGGACCTGCACAGTTTCCCCGTCGCCTTCCGAGCAGCTGAGGACGGCGGCATTGTTCCGGAGGGCCACCGCCTCGGCGACGGCGCAGGGCTCGCCGTTCGTGATTCCCCGCGCGGCGTCTGCTGCGGCCAGCGCCGCAAGATCGGCGGCGGCAGCGGCTCTGGAGGCCAGCACGGCCGACTGCGCCAGCAGCACAATCAGCGCTGTCGCCATGATGATGACCAGGCCCAGCCCGAGGGCGAGGACTGTCCCCGAGCCGCCCTCCATGGAGCGCTCCGGCGCTGGGCCCGGCTGCTCCAACCGCCGCTTCATGCCGCCTGCCTGAGAGGCTGTCGTTCCTGGAGTTTCCGGGCCTGGGCGCGGGCGGAGGTTTCGGTCGCTTCACCCCTGGCCCAGGCCCTGGCCGAGAGAGTCCACGGAAGCAGCGAGCCGACGGTTCCGGGGACCCTGCCGGACACCGTGACGCTGAGCCAGTCGCCGTCGAACGCCACCGCTGACGCTGCGGAATCGCCGGCGAGCCGTCGGACGATCGCGCCGACGGCTGCGGCATCTTCGCCACGCGCCAGTGCCCGCGCGCCGGCCCGCGCCGCCTCCTCCAGCCTTAGCTGCGTCACGCCGGCGGCCGAGCCTGCCAACAGCAGGGCCAGCAGGAGCAGAACTGCGGGCAGCGCCACGGCGAACTCGGCCGTCACGGCACCGCGGCACGTTTTTCCGGCGACAGTGGGCGGCCAGGATCCGCGCCCGGCCTGCGGCGCTGATCCTGCTCCCGGACACCGACTGCGTGCACGGGGCCCGGGGGTCCGGCAGCCTGCGGCTGCGGCACAGCCGCGCAGGAACCCCGGATACCCGGGATCACGGGCCGGGCCCTTCTCCTGGTCTCGCCATCCACAGCTCATGGCAAGGCGAGTGCCGTGCGGATAAGGTTCAGCAGGAACCCGCGGACCTCGTCGCTGCGCATGATGAATACGAGGATGCCCGCGAAACCTACCGCGGCCAGCGTTGCGATGGCATATTCGGCGGTCGCCATGCCGGCCTCGGAGCCGATGAGCCGACTTTGCCACTGCGGACGGACCGGGTCTGCCACGCTGGCGCCCGGATAGATTTCACGAACCCCGGTGGTTCCCGGTGCGGCGGCTCCGCTGGCTTCGGCGGGAACTTCTTTGTGGTGGATTGACATGCGATGTCCTCTCATGGGTTTCCGGCAGGATTGCCGGTTGCTTCGACTCTCCCCGGCCTGATCCGTGCGGGTAAGGGACGTTCCGGGCCAAGTGGATAACCCCGTCCCCGGCCGAAGCCGGGAAAGGGGCTGGGTGCACGGAAAGGGGCCGGGCCGCGGGAAGGGCTGGCAGCGCGGAACGCTGGCGGGCCCGGCGGGGCTCCACTGGCATGTACCGGTTCAGGGGCGGCTCAGGCCGGCAACAACGCCAGCAGCACCGGCGCAACGCCGAGGCACAAGAATGCCGGCAGCGAGCAGAGCCCCAGCGGGATGACCAGCCTCACGCTCAGGGCTGCCGCCTGTTTCTCGGCAGCCCTGAATTGTTCCCGGCGGATCCGTGCCGCCTGGGCGTACAGGATTGCCGAGGACGGCGCCCCCGTCAGTGCCGCGAAGCCCAAGGCATCGCGCAGGACAATCAGTTTCGGTGAGCGGACACCGGAACTGTGCCAGGCGGTTTGCCAGTCGGCGCCAAGCGCGAGCGCAGACACCACCGGCCGCAGCGGGACACTGAATTCTGCTGCCGCCACCAAGGCCACGAGCTCCAGAGAACGCCCGAGGCCGGCTCCCGCGTCAAGCATCGCGCCGATCAGTTCCAGCATCATTGCGGTGTCGCCTAGCTCTGCCGGGGTGGCCTGGCCGGGCACGGGACGGCCTCGGGCCCCGGGAGGGGCCTGGGCAGCGCGGGGGTCCGGCACCTGGCGGCTGAGTCGTTTCCGGACCTGGCCGGCCCCGGACAAAAACGTCATGGCAACGCCGGCCAGAATCGCCGCCATTGCGAGGCCGGCCAGATCAGCCGTCACTGCGGCAAGCCTGCCGCAGACCGGACCAGCCTGGCGGACCAGATCCTCCCGGCCGCAGTGAGGACACTGCCCGCGGCGAGTGCGGCCATCCCGAGCGGAGTGCCCAGCAGGGTCCGGAGCGGATCCACCCCCAGCAGCGTGCCCAGCCCCAGTCCCAGCACCGGCAGCCAGGTGAGCAGCCGCACTGTGGCACGGGGCCCGGCAAGTGCCGTCTGGCGGGCAGCTTCCGCGTCATCCTCGGCATCTAGCTGCGCGGCGAAACGCGACAAAACGTCAGCCAGCGGGCAACCACTGGCCTCGGCGATGTCGAAGCAGGCGGCCAGCTGGTCCCAGACCCTGCTCTCGCCTCCGGAGGCGTGCCGCTCCCGGCGGGTCGCGCCGTCCCGTCCGCCGCGCCGCGCACCGGCGCTGCGGATGGCCGCTCCGACGGGAGATCCCCGCATGGCTGCGGAGCGGGCGGCGGCCAGCAGGGTCAGCGAACCCGGGGCAAGAGTCGCCCTGGAGTGAGGGCTGCGGGTCACCCGCGGGTCCGCCAGGCCCTCCGCCGAGTAGAGGGTCCACAGCTCATCCCACAGCCGCGACGGCGAGCGGCCCCCTTTGAGCAGAGCGGCCAATTGCTGCACGACCACCGTCACCGGGACCTCCGGCGCGGCGCGCCGCGGCCACCCGGGTAGTGTCCTGGTAGTCCTCCGTCCTCGCCGGGAATCCGCCGACCTCAGACCGGTTTGCGGGACGCCGGTCAGCGCGGCGCCGACCCGCCGGACAGGAGTCCGCAGCGGCAACAGCGCCAGACACGCCGCGAGGGCCAGAACCCCGATGAGCAAGGCCATCACGCACGGCTCCCGGCGTGGCGGCTCCGGCGCAGTCCCGTCGTTGGTGCCGTTTCGTGCTGCTGGCCGGTGTCCGTCCCGGCGGACAGACCCAGCCGCTGCGCAAACTGCGGCCAGGCAGGGCCGAAGCGGACGCCGCCGTCGAGGACGTCCAGCGCCGCAGTGACGGAGAGCCCCGTGGCGGCTTCCGTCAAGACGCCGACGCACGCCACCCGCCGGCCGCCGCCGCCGACCCGCTCCACGTGGATCACGGCGTCGAGGGCGCTGGCCGCCTGCAGCCGCACAGCGTCCTGGCCCAGGCCCGCGAGCGCGCCCAGCGCGGTCAACCGCGCCGGGACGGCTGCAGCGGTGTTGGCGTGGATGGTCCCGCCTCCTCCGGAGTGGCCGGTGTTCATGGCCGCCAGGAGTTCCCGGACTTCCGCGCCCCGGCATTCGCCGACGATCAGCCGGTCCGGGCGCATCCGCAGGGCCTGCCGGACGAGCTCGCCGAGATCCACGACGCCGCCGCCCTCCAGATTGCCGTGACGGGACTCCAGCGAGACGACGTGCGGGTGGACAGGATTCAGCTCGGAGGCGTCTTCGATCAGCACCAGCCGTTCCCCGGGATGGCACAGGCCCAGGAGCGTGGCGAGGAGGGTCGTCTTGCCCGACCCCGTGGCGCCGCTGATCAGGAAGCTCAGCCGGCGCTCGACCATGCTTTCCAGCACGTTCCGGACCAACGGGCCGAACATGCCGTGCTGCAGCAGCTCGTCCATGGAGAACACCTTCTCGCGCCGGATCCGGATGCTCAGAAGTGTTCCGGTTGTGGAGATCGGCGGGAGCACGGCATGGATCCGGTAGCCGCCGTCGAGCCTGACATCCACGCAGGGGGAACCGTCATCGAGACGGCGCCCGCCCGCCGCCACGAGCCGGGCCGCGAGGGCGCGGATCTGCCGCTCGCCGGAGAAGCCGACCGCGGCCCGCTCAAGTCCCCTCCCGCGGTCCAGCCACACCGAATCGGGGCCGTTGACGAAGATATCCGTCACGGCGGCATCCCGGGCCAGCACCTGCAGCGGGCCCAGCCCGTTCAGCTCGGCGCTGATGCTCTCGACAGCGGCCAGGGCACCGGAAGTGCCGAGCAGCTTTCCACTAGCCTGCACGGCGGCGGCAACCCGGGACACGGTGACCGGCCCGGCGTCGGACATCACCGACTCGCGAACAGACTCCAGCAGCCGCGCATCCAGCAGTCTGTGGTCCGCCGTCCCCTGACGCGGCGCGTCAGGACCGGCCCCGCGGCTCCATCCGAGCGGCCCCTGCGCCGCATGTCCGCTCATCCGGGATCCCCGCCGGGGTCAAGCACCGCCGCCGCAAACCGCCGGACATTGCCCTGCCGGCCCGTGTCCAGCAGGCGCCCGAGTTCCGTCGCTGCGGCGGCACCCCGGACATCCGGCATGATCGCGCCCAGGGGCAGCCCCACCGATTCGGCAATGAGGGCTCCGTCAAGGGCCGCTCCGGCCCCTCTTCGGATGACCAAGGCGGTTTCCACCGGAGGAAGATCCTGCAGGAGCCGCGCCGTTGCCACGGCCGCACGCAGCTGAGCGGGGGCGATGACGACAATCCTGTCGCAGTCCCAGGCGAAGGCGCGCTGTGCCTCGCGCCCCCGGCCGATGTCGACGATGACGAGCTCGTAGCCGCGCCGGGCCGCATCGAGCACGCCGGCCACCGTCCCCGCGTCCATCCCCGCGTGAGGACCCCGGGTGCCGGGCCAGGACAGGAACGAGAACCCTTCGATCCGTGGCAGGGCCTCACGGAACTGTTGCGGGTCAATGCTGCCGCTGGCCCCGGCAAGGTCCGGCCACCGCAGACCAGCGGTTTCCTCGGCGGCAAGCACCAGTTCCATTCCCCCGCCCCAGGGATCGCCGTCCACCAGCAGGACGGAGGTTCCGTGCCGGGCCGCCGCCTGCGCCAGCCACACGGCCGCCGTCGTGGCGCCCGCCCCGCCGCAGCCCCCGGTGATGCCGAGGACAAACCCGCCTGCCTCCGGGGCGCGGGACCGGCTCAGATACTCTGCCAGCCACACCGAGGCATCGGGCAGCACGGCTACCCGTTCGGCGCCGATGGCTGCAGCCAGCTGCCAGAGGCTCTCACCGTCCCCGCTCAGGCCAACCAGCACGGCCGGGGCACGGCGGCGCGGCGGCAACCCGCGGATATCGCTGCCGACCAGCACCGCCGCTGCGGCGTCCCAGAACGGGGCCGCCTCCGCGAGGCCGGCCGCCGTCCGGAGCTGGCCTCCGGCGGCGGCCACGATGCGTTCAACTTCGCCGCACAGAACAGCGGAGCCCGTGACCAGCAGCGTCACCGTCGACTCGCCGGGCAGCCATGGCCCCGGACCCCCGGGAGGGTCCGGGGCCGCGTCGGGTGACTGGTGCCTGCTCATGATGCCACTGTGCCGCTCCCTGAAGCCCGCGGTAAGGGGTGCCCCGGGCTATGTGGACAAGCTGGCCGGACACACGACGCGGGCACCCCCCCACGTGACAGGCGACGGCACGCCACAGGGCAGAATTGACCCTATGTACCTGCTGCTCTCCGCCCACGCTGAGGGCGCAGCCCTGCAGGAACTCACCGCCGACGGCGCCCCCCACCCGGGCACTCCGGAGGCCAGGGTCATTGCCGCCGCCGAGCTGCCCGGCGTCGTGCGCCGACTCGAGGACCGGCGTCCACGCTGGATCTGGCACCGCACCCAGGACTGGTACCCGGCGCTGCTTGCCGCCGGCGTGGAACTGGAACGCTGCTATGACCTCACCTTGTGCGGTGCGATTCTGGCGCACTCGGAGTTCACCGCCCACACCCCGTATGCGCAGAACGCGGAAAAGCTGACCCAGGACGACGAGCCCCAGCCACCCCGCATGCTGCAGCCGCCGCCTCCGCCGGCAGAGCAGGGCGCGCTGTTTGATGATCCCGGCCTGCGCCGGACGCCCCGGCACACCGCCGAAGCCCTCCGCGGCGAGTACGCCGCCCAGCAGGAGGCGCTCGCCGGCGTCGAACGCCACACCGATAACCGCAGGCAGCGGCTCCAGCTCCTGCTCGCCGCCGAGTCCGCCGGCGCAATGATCGCCGCGGAAATGCAGCACACCGGAGTCCCGTGGCGCGAGGAACTGCACGAGCGGATCCTCGCGGACTACCTTGGACCGCGGCCGCCACTCGGCCGCCGCCCGGCCAAGCTCGAGGCGCTCACCGCCGAGCTGCGCCAGCTGCTGAACTCCCCCGCGCTGAACCCTGACTCACCGCAGGAGCTGATGCGGGCCCTGCACCGGAACGGCATCGAGGTCAAGACCACCCGGCAGTGGGAGCTGAAGGAGTCGAGCCATCCGGCGATTGAACCGCTCCTGGTGTACAAGAAGCTCTCCCGCCTGCACGCGGCCAACGGCTGGGCGT
>NZ_MQTQ01000055.1:38938-58131 GCF_020532805.1 Arthrobacter sp. SO5
AGCTCATCGTCGCCGACGCCTCCCAGCTGGAGCCGAGGGTACTGGTGGCGCTCGCACAGGACTCCAAGATGGCCGAGGCTGCCCGGGACAAGGACCTTTACGCCGGCATCGCCGCGCAGGGCTTCGGCGGCGACCGGGCCAAAGCGAAAGTGGCCTTGCTCGGCGCGATCTACGGCGCCACGACCGGCGAGTCCGGCCGCCTGATGCCCCAGCTGACGCGCACCTATCCGCGCGCTGTCGGGTTCGTGGAGCAGGCGGCCCGCGAGGGCGAGGCCGGCAGGACCGTCACGTCGCGGCTGGGGCGCAGCAGCCCGCCGCCGTCGGAACGCTGGCTGCAGAGCCAGCACTCCGCCACGGCCGAGGAACAGCGCCGGGCCGACTCGATGGCCCGTTCGCGCGGCAGGTTCACCCGCAACTTCGTGGTGCAGGGCTCCGCAGCGGACTGGGCGGCCTGCTGGCTGGCGGAACTACGACGGCGGCTGCGGGCCATGCGGTCCGCGGGCACGCCCGCCGGGGAACTGGTCTTCTTCCTGCACGACGAGGTCATGGTGCATTGCCCCGAAGCGGCTGTCGGGGACTGCATCCGGGCCATCGAGGAGGCCGCGGCTGCCGCGAAGGAGCTGCTGTTCGGCCGGATCCCGGTGGAATTCCCCGTCAGTGTGGCCGTCGTGGACTCCTACGACAACGCCAAATAGGCATCCGGGGCTGCCGCCGTAACGTACCCGTCGGTAGCGTTGTGCACTGTCCATGACGCCGGATACCCTCGAAAGGCCGGTAACTAATCCGAGAGTTCCGCCGGCCATTGCAACGACGCAAGGATTTGGGGAGGCAGCAGATTGGCTGGCATTTTTGAGATCGCCGAAGCTGGGGAGAAAGCATACTTCTTCAAGCTGACGGCACCGGATGGAACGGTTGTCGCCGTTTCGCCGCTGTTCAACAGCATCCAAGGAGCGGCAGCGGGCATCACCGCCGTGCGCGAGAACGCCGCGACCGGCCTGATCGTGGACAAGTCCCGTTCCACGAGACGGCCGGGGTCAGGCAACCACCCGGGCCGGCCCGCACGCCAGCAGCCAAGCACGCGCGTTTCAGCAATCTGACGCACCGCCGGCAGCTTCAGCTCAGCCGTCGAGCCTGCTCCAGGTATCGACGCTGAGCAACCGGGTACGGTCCCAGGGCACGGCCCACCCCAGCTGTTCGAACAGCTGATTCAGGATCATCCCGGTGAAACCCCACACCACCACCTGGTTCACCGTAAACGCGGGGCTTTCGAAGGTCTGCCCGGCCCGGCTGACGGTCGCCATGACCCGGTTATCCGGATCCAGCAGGTCCCGGACCGGAACCCGGAAGACCTGGGAGGATTCGCCGAAGTCCACCACTCGGACGGGCGACGGCGAGGCCCACCAGCCCAGGACCGGCGTCACGAGGAAGTTCCCCCGCGGCAGGGCCAATTCGGGCATGACGCCGAGCACGTCGACGCCGCCGGGGTACAACCCGGTTTCCTCTTCCGCCTCGCGCAGGGCCGCGTCGATCACGGATTCGCCCGGGTCAATGCCGCCGCCCGGGAAGGCGACCTGCCCGGGATGGTCATCCAGGGTCTGGGCACGCTGGAGGAGCAGGACATCCAGGTCGGCTGGGGCCAGCAGCTTCAGGGACGACGCCGGGACGTGGTCGAGCGCACCGAAGAGCATCAAGACGGCGGCCCGGCGCACCCGTTCGCCGGGTTCGACGACCAGTTCGCGCCAGCGCGGATCGGGCGCCGGTGCTGTGCCCGCCTCCACCGCGGCCACGAGGTCAACGAGCTCCTGGCGTGCAGTCACCGGGGTTTCCTCTGGGATTCCATCCGGATTTCGGCGGCCCGGTGCGTCTCGGCAAGCAGCTCGGCGAGCAGCTCCTCCTGCCCCGGGGCCAGCTCGTACTTCAGCAGCTTCTTCGACTTTTCCGGGTCGGTCTCGCCCATCCCGTAGCTGGGGCACCAGTTCGCCACAGCGCAGGCACCGCACGCCGGCTTGCGGGAATGGCAGACCCGCCGGCCATGGAAGACCACCCGGTGCGAGAGCATGGTCCAGTCCCTGGGCTCGAACAGCCCGGCGACGTCCGACTCGATCTTCACCGGGTCATCGGACTCCGTCCAGCCGAAGCGCCGCGCCAGCCGGCCGAAGTGGGTGTCCACCGTGATGCCGGGGATGCCGAAGGCGTTCCCCAGCACGACGTTCGCCGTCTTGCGCCCGACGCCGGGAAGCGTCACCAGATCCTCCAGCCGTCCCGGCACGTCGCCGTCGTACTCATCCACGAGGCGGTGGCCCAGGGCCATCAGGTTCCTGGCCTTCGCGCGGAAGAACCCGGTAGGTCTGATGATCGCTTCCAGCTCCGCCGGTTCGGCTTCGGCCATGCTGCGCGCGTCCGGGTACCGGGCGAACAGCAGCGGCGTGATCTGGTTGACCAGCACGTCGGTGGTCTGGGCGGAGAGCACCGTGGCGACCACCAGCTCGAACGGGCTGCGGAAGTCCAGCTCCGCGTGTGCGTAGGGATACTGCTCCGCGAGTGCCCGGTTGATCCTGCGGGCACGGCGTTTGAGCCCCAGCAGCGACTCCCCCGACGCCCGCGGGCCGGCGCTTTTCGGGCCGGCGCTTTTCGGGCCGGCGCTTTTCGGGCCGGCGCTTTTCGGGCCGGCGCTTTTCGGGCCGGGCGAGGCGCTGCCGGGCGCCGTGCTGCCGGGCGCCGTGCTGCCGCAATCGGTGACCACCGGCGCCAGGCTATCCGCGTTCGATGTTGCTGAGATCGCGCAATACCCCCACGCGGCCGTCCGTGTGCTGGACCAGGAATTCCTGGCCCCGGTCCTCGAGGGCGAGGACCCAGCCGCCGGGCTGGACTACAAACGCCGGTGCGCCCGTGACCTCGTCGACGGCGGTGCGGGGCTGGGCGACGGCGAACCAGAAGGCTTCGTGCGCGGGCCGGGCCTGGTGCTCCTCGGGACGGCTCGCCGGATCAACGGTGGCGCCGATCGGCTCCTGCGAGCGCACCTGGGGGTTCACCGTGGTGGGTGCGCTGGCGGCTGCGGCAGGAACCCCGGCGGCGCGGGTTTCCTCCGCCGCCGCGGCTGCCCGCTGCTGCTGTGATTCGGGTGCCGGCTGGACGGCCCGGGCTTCCGGTGAGCCGTGGACCGCTGCGGCCCCCGGCCTGGAGGGGCCGGCGCCGGCCTCTTCCGGTGCGGACGGTGCCGACGGTGCGGACGCAGCGGGCACGACCCCCGTGATCTGGGTCTCCGGGGAGCTGAAGACGGGGGCGGGGGAAGACATGGGGCGTGAGTCCGAAGACACGGCGGCACCCGAAGCGGCGGTGCCGGGCGCAGTGGCCCCAGGGGCAGCCGCATCCGGTGCGGCGCCGTAGGACTCGTACCCGCGCGGGGCCGCGTCCGGCCCTGCTGACGGGCCGCCGGGGGTCATGCGCTTTGCCCACCCGGCGACCGGGTTGGTTCCGGCCTCCTTCGCGGCTTTCGGTTCCTTGGCAGCTTTCGGAGGCTTGGGTGCGCGGGGCTTGCGGACGGGCACCGCGGACTCCCGGGCCACAACATGGGCCGGAGTCTCCTCGCGGTCCAGGAAATCGCCAGCGAAGAAAGGGACCAGGCGGGCCAGCACGGTGGCTGTAAACAGTCCCAGTGCGCCGACCAGTGCCAGCAGCATGACGGGCACGAACGCGCCGGCGATGGCCAGGAAGAAGAACGCCACCGCGAAGGACGCCACCACGGAGGCGAACTGGTCCACCGAGAGCGAGCCGATGCGGACCCTCGTTGCGGGGCTGACGCGCCGTGCGACGAAAAGGGAGGTGACGATCAGCGGGAGTACGACGCCGAGACCCAGGAAGAAGAGGCTGCCCAAATTCCACAGGTTGTAGCGAACGGCAAACATCGGGATCAGCGAGGCGATGAAGAGGATCAGCGCCGAGCCGAAAACGGTGAGATCCCGGATAGTGAAGGGCCCGAGGACGGCCTCGTTCTCTTTGCCGGGCGTCTTGGCTTTGGCCTTGTCCACGGTGAAACGCGGCGGCTCCCCGAAACCGGCCGGCTTCGCCGGGCCGTCGGCGACTCGACCCGCCTCCTGACCCGTGTCCTGGCTCGTGTCATGGCCGGGGGAAGGCGCATGGAGCTGCCCGTTAGCTTGCTCGTTCATTCTGTTCTCCTTAGCATGGCGACACCCTGGACGGTGCCGCCTAACGGCGGGCAAATGCAGGACCGCGCGCGGTCCTGCCGCCTCCATTGGATGTCACAACTTCATCTCAGCCTAGCCAAGTGCATGGCTGATCACTAGCTGACAAGCCGTGGCCGGCGGCGCGGATCCACGGGGCGGGCAGGGCACGTCGCGCTAGCTTTGGCGGTCCGCGGGAGTCCCCAGCGCCTTGCTGCGGCTCACCGGATCGTTACGGGTACCGGCAGAGGTATGCGGATAAGCCGAAGCCGCGGCGGGAGTAGGGTGTGCGCATGGAACTACTAAACGGGACCCCGGTCTTCCTCTGGCGCAGTGTCTGCTTCTTCGCCGTGGCCGCCGTACTGGCGGGATCCTCCTTCCGGGGGCGTCCGCCGTCGCGATCGTCCTGATCATCATCACCCTGCTGCTCACCGGATGGGCCTTGTTGGTCCAGCATCATGTGCGCCGCATGATGGGCCGCAGATAGCCGGCCACCACCATTCGGCGCTTAACAAACACCGTTCACGGTTCACTGTGTGACGCGGCACACGTCCGGACCGGCCCAAGCGTTAGTGTGTATTTCGGAACAGCTCTTTGCGGTACGTCCGTGACCAGCCGATGCCCGTCGCCGCGCACGCGGCAGGGGCCGCGCGGCGGATCGGAGGTAGAGCGCAGCACGGATCGATGAATGATGAGGTTCAGCATGTCCCAGCACACCCCCGGCTCCACGGCCACCCAGGCTCCCGGCGCACGCGCCAACGGCGATGCCTTCGAAAATCTCTCCCAGGAGAACCGGAAGTTCGCCCCGTCCGCCGAATTCGCGGCAGACGCGGTGGTCACGGCCGCCGACTATGCGGAGGCCGCCGCCGACCGCCCCGCCTTCTGGGCCAAGCAGGCCCGGGAGCTGCTGAGCTGGAGCAAGGACTTCACCCAGGCCCTCGACTGGACCAACCCGCCGTTCGCCAAGTGGTTCGTCGGAGGCGAGGTCAACGCCGCCTACAACGCCCTGGACCGGCATGTGGAGAACGGGCACGGGGACCGGGTCGCCATCTTCTTCGAGGGCGAACCCGGCGACACCCGCACGTACACGTACGCCCAGCTCACCGAAGAGGTCAAAAAGGCAGCCAACGCCTTCGAATCCCTCGGCGTGGCCAAAGGTGACCGCGTCGCGGTGTACCTGCCGATGATTCCCGAGGCCGTCATCACGTTGCTGGCCTGCGCCAGGATCGGCGCCATCCACTCCGTCGTCTTCGGCGGCTTCTCCGCCGAGGCGCTCCGGTCCCGGATCGACGACGCCAAGGCCAAGCTCGTCGTCACCGCCGACGGCACCTACCGCCGCGGCAAGCCCAGCGCCCTCAAGCCCGCCGTCGACGAGGCGTTGTCCCACGAAGGAAATGCTGACGGCCACACCGTGCAGAACGTCGTGGTGGTCAAGCGCAACGGCCAGGACGTGGACTGGCACGAGGGCCGGGACCACTGGTGGGCCGACACCGTCGGCACCGCCTCCGCCGAGCACACCGCCGTCGGGCACGACTCCGAGCACCCGCTGTTCATCCTCTACACCTCCGGCACCACCGGCAAGCCCAAAGGCATCCTGCACACCACCGGCGGCTACCTCACCCAGGGCGCCTACACGCACAAGGCCGTCTTCGACCTCAAGCCCGAAACCGACGTGTACTGGTGCACGGCCGACGTCGGCTGGATCACCGGTCACTCCTACGTCGCCTACGCCCCGCTCATCAACGGCGCCACCCAGGTAATCTACGAAGGCACCCCGGATTCCCCGCACCAGGGCCGCTGGTGGGAGATCGTGGAGAAGTACAAGGTCTCCATCCTCTACACCGCCCCCACCGCCATCCGGACGTTCATGAAGTGGGGCAAGGAGATCCCGGCGAAGTCCGACCTCTCCTCGATCCGGGTCCTGGGCTCGGTGGGCGAGCCCATCAACCCCGAAGCGTGGATGTGGTACCGCGAGGTCATCGGCGGCAACGCCGGCAAGAACGGCGAACGGAAGGAACACCCGGCACCGATCGTGGACACCTGGTGGCAGACCGAAACGGGCGCCCAGATGATCGCCCCGCTGCCCGGTGTGACCGCCACGAAGCCCGGCTCCGCCCAGGTCCCGCTGCCCGGCATCGCCGTCGACGTCGTGGACGAACTCGGCGAGTCGGTGCCGAACGGCTCCGGCGGCTACCTCGTGATCCGCGAACCCTGGCCGGCCATGCTGCGCGGCATCTGGGGCGACCCTGAGCGGTACAAGGAAACCTACTGGTCCCGTTTCGAGACCATGTACTTCGCCGGGGACGGCGCCAAGAAAGACGACGACGGCGACATCTGGCTCCTTGGACGCGTCGATGACGTGATGAACATTTCCGGCCACCGGCTCTCCACTGCCGAGATCGAATCCGCCCTCGTTTCCCACCCCGCCGTCGCCGAGGCCGCCGTGGTGGGTGCCGCGGACGAGACCACCGGCCAGGCGGTCGTCGCCTTCGTGATCCTGCGCGCGGACGCCGTGGATACCGGGGACGTGATCGTGCAGGAACTGCGCAACCACGTGAGCAAGGAGATCGGGCCGATCGCCAAACCCAAGACCATCCTGGTGGTCCCGGAGCTGCCCAAGACCCGATCGGGCAAGATCATGCGCCGCCTGCTCAAGGACGTTGCCGAAGGCCGTGAGGTGGGGGACGCCACCACCCTGGCCGACAACACCGTCATGGCCCAGATCGCCCAGTCGCTGAGGAAGTAACCGGCCGAAGCCGGTTCGACGGCGGCGCTGCCCACGGTGCCGGGTGGTGCCGCCGTCCTCTGCTGCCGTTGGCGCGGCTCACGGACGTGTCAGTCGTCGCCGGAGCGGGAGCGGGCATCGACCAACACCGCTTCGAAACTTGTGGCGGCCGGGGTGGTGAATTTCGCGTTGACCAGGGCCAGGGTGTTTCCGAACAGGGCCGCCGTGGTGGGGACGTCGAAGTCCTTGCTCGTGATGACCTCCTGCACCACGCCCCCGTCCAGCGACGGGTTCAGCTTGATCCGGCTGACCTGGTTGCGCAGGTTCTGCACGGCCCAGAGGGTGTCGCCCCGGACCACGATCCCGTCGATGTTCGTCAGGGTCACCGGGGCGCCGGACGAGTCGGTCACGTCGATCCGCTTATTTGACCCGTTGTCCGGATCCACGGCATACAGGGCCCCGCGGCCCGTGTGGGCGACGATCAGGGTATGGCCTCCCTTCGCAGCGATGCCGTTGAGATTAAACCCTGGGTCCACGGTTCCTGCGGGTGGCGCCAGCTCCAGCGTCCGGGCGTCACCCAGATCCCCGTCGCGGCTGACCGGAACAAAGTAAAGTTCGCCCGCCCTCGAATTCGTAAACCAGGCACCCTCCCGGGTCAGGGTGACGTCATTGATGAAGCTCCCATTCGCTGCTGCCAGCTGGTAGACCGCCGCGGTCTTCCTGGATTCCAGATCGTAGACGTAGGCCTGGCCGGTGGGGCCGCCCGCGACGAAGAGCAAATCGTTGCGCCTGTCGACCTTCATGCCGACGGCCAGCCGGCCTGCCGGGGCGGTGATAAACAGTCCGGCCTTCCCTTCGCTGATGTCGCCGCGGAAGATGTTGCCGTTTCCCAGGTCCCCTGCGAAGAAGGTATCGCCGTCCCCCGCCGCGATCCCCTCGGCCCCGGTGGCCCCCGGGAGTTCGATGACGGAGGGCCGGCCGTCGCCTCCGGACCGTGCTGCTGCCGCCATCGGGGCCGGGACGAGAAGGGCCGCGAGGGCGAGAACTCCCACGGCGGCCCGGCGGAGGGCTTTTGCTGTTCGTGCGTGGATGTTGTGCATGGTGTGCTCCCGGATCGGGCTTTCCGTGCGAGCCGGCCTGTACGGGAGCCCCGCACGATCTTCCCTCCAGTTTAGGCAGGGCGGCTGTGCCCTGCCAGAGGCCGCCGTCATCCGGTCCCCGCGTGCCCGGCCGTGAAAGGATGAACCATGACCGAGATCTGTGACGTGCTGGTGGTTGGTGCCGGACTTGCGGGGTTGCAGTGTGCCCGGGAGCTGGAGGCCGCCGGCCGCGGGGTGCTGGTGTGGGAAGCGTCCGACGACGTCGGAGGCAGAATCCGGACGGACCGGATCGACGGTTTCCTGGTGGACCGCGGCTTTCAGGTGCTGAATCCCGCCTACCCCGCCGTGCGCCGGTGGGTGGACGTCGAAGCCCTGGCGCTGCAGCCCTTCGGCGCAGGCGTACGGGTCCGCCGGGAGGACTCCCTGGCAGTTCTCGCCCATCCCCTGCGGGAGCCCCGCCTGGTCCTGAAGACCCTGCGCAGCGGCATCCTCAAGCCGCACGACGTCGCGGGTCTGCTGCGGTGGGCCGCGCCCGCCTATGGCCGGCGCCGGAGTCACCGCGGCACGGATTCTCCGTTGCGGGAGGCCCTGGACGGGGCCGGCTGCTCCGGCGAACTCCGCCGGGTTGTGGACCAGTTTCTCGCCGGCGTGCTGCTGGAGGACCGCGGCAGCACCTCTAACGACTTCGCCCTCCAGCTTGCCCGGGTGTTCGCCAGCGGCGTGCCGGGACTGCCGCACGAGGGCATGCAGGCGCTTCCCCGGCAGCTGGCAGCCGCGTTGTCCTCGCCGGTCCGCACCTCGACCAGGGTGGAGTCGATCAAGCCTGACGGGACCGCGCTGGTGGTCACCGCCGCAGACACAGTGGTCCGGGCCCGAGAGGTCGTCGTGGCCACCGATCCGGTCACCGCCGGCGGGCTGACCGGCAGCGCCGTGCCGGCCATGAAGGGGGTGCTCACACACTGGTTTGCGGCCGGCACAGCCCCCAGCGAGGCCAACATGATCTGCGTTGACGGCCGTGCCCGCCCGGGCGGGCCGCTGGTCAACGCTGCCGTCATCTCGAATGCGGCGCCGAGCTACGCCCCTGCCGGACAGCACCTCATCCAGACATCCGCGCTGTTCGGCGCGGGCCGGCCGGTTCCAACAGACGACGAGGTCCGCCGCCACGCGGGCGAGATCTTCGGCGCCCCCACCAGTGGCTGGGAACTCGTGGCGCGGCAGGAGGTCCCGCACGCGCTGCCGGCGCAACTCCCCCCGCTGCGGCAGCAACCGATGGTAAGCCCGTCCGGGCTCATCGTTTGCGGCGACCACCGTGCCACGGCCTCCATTGAAGGCGCCCTTGTCAGCGGCCACCGTGCCGCGCAGGCGATTCTCGGCTGACCGGATGGTTTTCTCTGTTTCGCGCCGGGTCGCCGCGCCGGCCGAAGATGTTTGGTCGCTTCTCACAGATGTCGAGCAGTGGCCCAACTGGGGGCCGTCGATCACCGGCGTCCGGCCCGCCCCGGCAGGCCCCCGCGGCGGACCCGCAGCCATTGGACCCGCAGCCTGCGGACTCGAAAGCGGCAGCCGGGGCACGGTACGCACCATTCTGGGTGCCACGCTGCCGTACACCGTGACAGCGTTCGAGGCCGGACGGTACTGGTCGTGGTCCGTTGCCGGCATCCCCGCCACGGGCCACCGGGTCATTCCGCAGGAAGGCGGCTGCCTCGTGACCTTCACCGTCCCCTGGTGGGCGCCGGCCTACCTGCCGGTCTGCGCCGTGGCGCTGCGCCGGATCGAGCGGCTCGCCGCACGGTAGGGGATCACGGCCCGCGGACGTGCGGTCCGCAGAATGGACGGGGCGGCGGCGGGAAGGCCCCGCCACCGGGCGCGACGCGATACATTGGCAGGCATGAGCGAAGCCACCCCCGCCGGTGCCGGCCGCGGCACCATCCTGGTCCTCAACGGACCCAACCTGAACCTGCTCGGCACCCGCGAACCCGAAAAATACGGGACAGCGACCCTGGCCGACGTCGAACAGCTCGCCAAAGCTGCCGGTGCAGCGCACGGCCTGGACGTCGAGTGCTTCCAGTCCAACCACGAAGGAGCCCTGGTTGATGCGATCCAGGCGGCCCGGGGCAAGGCCGTGGGCATCGTCATCAACGCGGGCGCCTACACGCACACGTCTGTGGCGATCCGGGACGCCATCTCCGCGGTGCAACTGCCCGCCGTCGAAGTGCACATCACGAATGTCCACGCCCGCGAGGAGTTCCGGCAGCACTCGTACCTCTCGGGCATCAGCAACGCAGTGATTGCCGGCGCCGGGATCCTGGGCTACCGGTTCGCCGTCGAGTACCTCGCCGGGCTGCGCACGGGCCGGGACTGAGCATGTCCTCCGTGGACCCCGCCGCCGGGCAGTCCGGCACGGCGGAGCCGGCGACGGCGTCCTGGTACCGGCGCTTCGGCACGGTCGACGCGCCCGGCAACTCCGAGTGCTACGCCGAGTGGTCCACTGCCATCGCGGAGGACCCGGAGTTGATCCGCCGCATCGATGAATGGCCGCACAACAAGCGCCAGCCGCTGCTGCTGCTCGCGGCGGCCAGGTTCCTCGGCGCACAGATCAGCCCCTACCGGGAGTTCCGGACCTTCCTGGATTCGCACTGGGATGCGATCTCGCGGACAGTACTCACCCGGGCCACCCAGACGAACGAGGCTGGACGCTGCGCCACCCTGCTGCCGTCCCTCGCCCGGATTGCGGCCGCCGAGGGCCGGCCGCTGGCACTCCTCGAGGTCGGCGCCTCGGCCGGGCTCGCCCTGTTCCCGGACCGCTATGGGTATGAGTTCACGGCCGTAGCCGGCAATCCGGCCGGCAACGACGGCGGCAGCGCGCAGGTCACGCGGCTGGCCCCGGCCGGTGCCGCCCCGGGCAGTTATCCCGTGCTCCGGTGCGCCGTCACCAGCCCCGTCCCGCTGCCGGCGGAGCTCCCGCGGGTGGTGTGGCGTGCGGGGATCGATCTTAACCCCCTCGACGTGCGCGATTCCGACGACGTCGCCTGGCTGGAGGCGCTGGTCTGGCCGGAGCAGGACTTCCGCCGTGAACGGTTGCGGCAGGCGATCGCGATCGCCCGGGCGGATCCGCCCCTCCTCGTGGCCGGGGACCTCAACGATCAGCTCCTCAGCCTCGCGGCGCGGGCGCCGTCGGACGCCACGCTGGTGGTGTTCCACAGCGCGGTCATGGCCTATCTCGATGCCGCGGGCCGGGAACGGTTCCGCAGTGCTGTCGGGGGGCTCGCCGCGGCCCGGGGTTGCCACTGGCTCTCCAACGAGGGCCACACGGTGATCGTCCAGGCCGACGGCTCCAGCGTCGCGCCCCAGATGGAGGACTCCAGGCTGCAAGGCCGGTTCCTGCTGCTGGAGGACGGGCGGCCCGTGGCCATCGCCGGCCCGCACGGCCAGAGCCTGGAGTGGCTTCAGGCCGCCGCGTCCTGATGCGGGCTAGTTCTTGATGCACTCCCCCGGCGAGACGGGGTTGCCCAGTCCGGGAGCCCGGGCGGCGACTGGGCCAAGATCGGTCATTGTGATGGCGAACCCGACCGAGGACTCGCTCGTTGCCTTGGCGAAGACGACGCCGGCCACCTGGCCGTCCGCGGTCAGTAAGGGACCTCCGGAATTGCCGGGCTGGACGTCGCCAGCCAGGCGGTAGACGTCCTCCGGGGCAGGGTTGTTGCCGTAAATGTCCGGGACAAGCACGGTGGCGATGTCCCGCACCGTGGCCGGTTTGGACTGGAACGGGCCTCCGTGCGGGTACCCCGCAAACGCGGCCGGGCTGCCGGCGGGCAGATCTGGACTGAGCGGCAGCGGGGCCGAACGCAGCCCGTCCACGGCCAGCACGGCGAGGTCATGCTGGCTGTCGAAGTACACGATCCGGCCGGGAAGCGCGCCCCCGCCGGGGATCTCGACCACGGGTTCCGGCACGCCGGCAACCACGTGGGCGTTGGTCACGACGCGGCCGGGCGAGACGACGAAGCCGGTGCCGGTCTGGTTCTGTCCGCACTGGTAAGCCGTTCCGGCGATCTTCAGCACGGACGCCGCTGCCTTGTTCAGGGCGGGGGTGTCGGTGCTGGCGTCCGGAACGGCCACCGGCTGTCCCTGGCCGATGCCCTCAAACAGCGTCGGGATGCCCTCGCCGATCACGGCGGACCGCAACTGGGCCATCGAGGTCTTGACCGGCGTGGGCGTCATGCCGTCGATGAACCGGATCACCCTGGACTCCGCGAGCTGCTGGGAGACGAGGGGGACCCCGAGCGCGCCGATGCTGAACGCCAGCATGGACATCACCAGGGCGGACACCACAATGTTCACGCCGCCGCCGGCCACCCTGTCCACCGTCCGGAGCGGGCTGATCTTGACGACGCTGCGGATCCTGCGTCCGATCGCGGTACCCAGCCCGTGGCCTAGAACGATCAGCAGCACGGCGGCGGCGATGATCGCCGTGAGCCGCCAGCCGCTGTCCTCAACCAGGCCGCTGACGATCGGGACGGACACGAAGGCGGCCACGGCCCCCGCGGCGAACCCCGCGATGCCGCCCACTGTCACGAGGAAGCCGTTGCGCAGGCCATGGAACAGGTAGGACAGCAGCATCAGAATCAACACGAGGTCCAAGATGGTCAAGCCGTACACCGGCGCTCCTTACAAGCAGGTAAACCCCAATTCTACCGGCGCAGGCTGACAGTTTGCCCGCCGGCTCCGGACGCCCGGGCACCGCCCCGCGGGTCACGGCGGCTCCATTTCGCGCGGTTCAGTGCCAAGTACGTCACAGAGACGCCAAAATTCTGAAACAATGACTGAAGCGCCCCAGCCGACACAGTTAGTCAGGAGAATTTATGGACATCGAGGTATTGCGCCGCGCACCCCTTTTCGCCACGCTCGACGACGAGGCCTTCCGTTTGTTGACGGACGAGCTCACCGAGGTGGACCTCTCACGCGGAGCCTCGGTATTCCGGGAAGGCGACCAGGGTGACCAGCTGTACTTCATCGTCTCCGGCAAGGTCAAGCTCGGCCGCACGTCCCCGGACGGCCGCGAATCGCTGCTGGCCATCCTCGGCCCGGGCGAGCTGTTCGGCGAAATGGCGCTGTTCGATCCGAGCCCCCGCACCGCGACGGCCACCGCCGTCTCGGAAACCCGACTGGCCGGGCTGAAGAATGAAAGCCTCAACGCCCTGCTGCGAACCCGCCCGGAGGTTTCGGCCCAGCTGCTGCAGGCCCTGGCCCGCCGCCTGCGCCGCACCAACGATTCCCTCTCCGACCTTGTCTTCTCCGACGTTCCCGGCCGCGTCGCCAAGGCGCTGCTTGACCTGGCGGACCGCTTCGGCCGCCCCGCGACGGACGGCGTCCTGGTTGCCCACGAGCTCACCCAGGAAGAGCTGGCCCAGTTGGTTGGCGCCTCCCGCGAAACCGTCAACAAGGCCCTCGCCGAGTTCGTCCAGCGTGGCTGGCTGCGCCTGGAAGCACGCGCCGTCGTCATCCTCGACATGCAGCGCCTGCGCCAGCGCTCCCGCTAATCCTGATCGGCGACACCTGAAGCACACCGAAGGCCGGCCCGTGAATCCACGGAGCCGGCCTTCGGTGCTTAAGCCAGGATGTCCGTCGCTCAGGACTCGGATTCGTAGCCGATGAGCCAGTGAAGTCCGTGCCGGTCGATGACCTGGCCGTCCGAAGCGCCCCAAGGCTTCGGGGCCAGGGGGTCGACCACCCGGCCGCCAACGGCGAGTTTGTCGAACCACTGGTGGAGAACTGCCGGTTCGGCGGTCCCCAGCAGCGAGAGCATGAGGCCTTCGAACCGGACGCTTTTCTTTCCCGCAGCCGCATCAGACCCCGCCAAAGCCACTGCGCCGTTCAGCTGTCCGTGGGCAATGGCAGCCGGCGGGCCGTCGCTGCGGTTGAACTCCTCGTACGTGAACAAGGCAAGCTCGCCCCCGAAAACGTCGGCGTAGAAGCCCAGCGCTTCACGCGCCGTGCCCGGGAAACTGACATAGATCTGCAGGGCTGTCATGCGCACAGCATACATACATCCACATACAACCTGTCCGGCTAACGCGATGACTCGACACTGGGGGAACCTGCCGCTAGTCAGGGAGCCCGCGGGACATGCACATTCCCCGCGGCAGCGAGTGGACACAGTGCCCATATGTCCGCCGGCCAGGCGCAACGGAGGGCATGTCCAGCGGGGGCCGCGCGGCTCCACCCCGGCGTCAGCGTTCGCGCTGGGGTTCCCCCGCTACGGTCGTGGCAGCCTCGACTTCGAGCATCAGCTGGCCGTTTTCCTCTACGAGTCTGGGCTGGTAGACGTGGGCCTTGCGCTTGTAGCTGAGGTAGGCGATGCAGCCGTTGGCCGCGGCCATCTTCTCCAGCATGATCTCCGAGCCGGGGACCAGGAGCTCATCGAGGGGCCGGCCGATCGTGTTCTCCTGGCCCACCTCGTCGCCGATCGCCGTGGTCTGCCGCTCGTCGATCAGCTTCCGGGCGCAGACCCAGCGGCCCCACACGCCCTTGCTGCGCAGGAGGGAAGGCTGCTGGTTCACCGGCACGGTGGCCGCAAAGTAGCGGGTGTTGAAGCGCCGGTGTGCGAAGTCCGGGCTCAGCCAGTTGACCAGCGGCTTGAGCAGGTCCGTCCGCACCGAAAGCCCGCGCTTGGCGAGCACATCGGTGAACGTCTTCTCCTGGTCCGCCACGGCTTCCCGGGCGCGCATCCACTCGGCCGTGGAGGTCGCCTCCACGGTATTGGACAGATCCGGGCCGGCCAGCAGGATGCCGGTCTCCTCGAACAGTTCACGGATGGCGCCCACCACATACCGGCGCGCCAGCCCGACGTCGGCCGTCCCCATCTGCTCGGCCCAGTGCTGCGGCGACGGGCCCAGCCAGCCGACAGCGTCGTCGTCGGACGCGTCAAGCGATCCGCCCGGAAAGGCGAGAACGCCCAGCGGTGAAGACCCGGGCCGGTAGCCGAGCCAGGTCTCCAGACCCGTGGGGGAATCCCGCAGAAGGACAACAGAGGAGGCGAACCGGGCTGCGCGGGGCGTCCGTTCGCCATGGTCGAGCCAACTGCGGGCGGCCCCCTCAAGGTCCGGGGGAAGGACGAACAGGCGTCGGGCTAACTGAGGCAAGGGAAGTGACCGGCCCTCTAGGCGAATTCGGCGATCAGTTCGACTTCAACCGGGGAGTCGAGAGGAAGGACGGCAACGCCGACGGCGGACCGGGCGTGCTGCCCGGCGTCGCCGAGCACCTTGCCCAGCAGCTCGGACGCGCCGTTGATTACACCGGGCTGGCCGGTGAACGACGGATCCGAGGAGACGAAGCCGACCACTTTGACGATCCGGGTGATGCGGTCGAGGTCGCCGATGACGCTCTTCACCGCGGCCAGGGCGTTGACGGCGCACTGGGCCGCGTATTGCTTGGCTTCTTCCGGGGACACCGTGGCCTCATCCGAGGCGCCTTCCGTGCCGGCGGAGACCTTGCCGGTGGCAGCCAGTGTGCCGTTGACGAACGGCAACTGGCCGGACGTGTAGACATGGTTGCCGGAAATCACGGCGGGCACGTACGCCGCCACCGGGGCGGCCACCTCCGGCAGGGCCAGTCCGAGCTCGGCGAGGCGCTGTTCGACGGCGGACGACGCGCCCGCGGCTGCTGCACTGTCGGTGGCCGTTCCGGTGCCCGCAGGGGCTCCCGGAACGGCAGATGCTGAAGGGCTCATGACTACTGCTTCTCCCGCTTCAGGTAGGCAACCAGGCCGTTTCCATCGGGGCCCGCGACAACCTGGACAAGCTCCCAGCCGTCGTCGCCCCACTGGTCCAGAATCTGCTTTGTGGCATGGATAATGAGCGGAATCGTGGCGTACTCCCATTTGGTCATGATCTAAAGCCTAGTCGTTGCCGGTAAAGTGGAAAACATGGCGACAGGCAAGAACCCTTTATTTGACACGGCCACCACCCTCGGAAAGCTCCTTCTTTTCCTGGGCGTGAGCGCCATTTGTGGCGTCCTGGTGGCGGGGCTGCTGGTCCCAGCAGCGGCGGTTTCGGGCAACACGGCGAGCGGATCAATCCAGTTCTTCGAGACACTCCCGGCCGAGCTGCAAGTGGATCCGCCGAGCCAGTCGACCACCATCCTGGCCTCGGACGGCAGCGTAGTCGCCAACCTGTACGCCGAGAACCGCACCCGCGTGTCACTGGAGCAGATGTCGCCGTACATCAAGGACGCGGTGATCGCCATTGAGGACAGCCGGTTCTACGAGCACGGCGGCGTGGACACCACCGGCATCCTGCGCGCACTGGTCAGCACCGCCCGCGGCAACAAGCAGGGCGCGTCGACCATCACCCAGCAGTACGTCAACAACGTCATCAACTCCTCCCTCGAATCCGAGGGCAAGGGCGACCAGGTCCTGTTGAACGGTGTTAACAAGGGTGTCGGCGACAAGCTCCGCGAGATGAAGCTCGCCATCGCGCTGGAGAAGAAGTTCAGCAAGGAGCAGATCCTTGAGGGCTACCTCAACATCGTGTTCTTCAACCGGGACGCCTACGGCATCGAAGCCGCCTCCAAATTCTTCTTCAGCACCACCGCCAAGGACCTGACGCTGCCGCAGGCCGCACTGCTGGCAGGCGTCGTCAACAGCCCGTCCTTCTATGACCCGATCACCAACCCGGAGAACGCCAAGGTCCGCAGGGACCTGGTCCTCAAGGCCATGTTGAGCCAGTCAAAAATCAAGCAGGCCGATTACGACGCCGCCGTCGCGGCGCCGGTGGAAACCAAGGTCACCCAGCCCCGCCAGGGCTGCGCCTACTCGAGTACAGCGCCGTACTTCTGCGACTACGTCCTGCACCTGCTGCTGAACAACCCGGCCTACGGCGCGGACGCCGACGCCCGGTTGCGGAAGATCTTCCGCGGCGGCCTGACCATCAAGACAACGCTGGACCCGAATGCCCAGGCCGTGGCCCAGGCGCAAGTGGACGGTACTACCGGGGCGAACCCGGACAAATGGGGCGCCTCGCTGGTTTCCGTGCAGCCAGGCTCCGGCAAGATCATCTCCATGGCCCAGAACACGCAGTTCCTGGAGGCCGAGGGGAAGTTCAACAACGTCATCAACTTCAACGTTGACATGAAGGATCCCAAAGGCAACGACCTCGGCGGGCTCGGCGGGTTCCAGCCCGGTTCCACCATGAAGCCCTTCACCTTCGCCGAGTGGCTCAACGAGGGCAGGTCCATGAACACCATCCTCAACGGCGCCGTGCGGAAGTACCCGCTGAACTTCAAGTGGAAGAACACCTGCCCCACCCCGGTGGACGGCGCGTACAACACCGCGGAGAAGGCACTGGGCGCGGCCGATGACCTGCAGAACGCCGACGAGGACCACTACAGGAACATGCCCGTCCTCGAGGGCCTCTACAACTCCATCAACACCCTCACGTTCGCCACCGCCGCGCAGGTGGACCTGTGCGGCATCCAGAAGATCGTCGACGCCGTGGGGATCCACGCGGGCCAGACCAACGAGCCCGTCCCCATGACGCGGCTCTCAAACCTGATCGGCGCCACCCAGACCTCGCCGCTGACCATGGCCAGCGCCTTCGCCACCTTCGCGAACGACGGCAAGTACTGCGAACCGATCGCCATCGAGTCCGTCACAGACCAGACCGGCGCCCAGCTGCCCGCCCAGGCCACCAGCTGCCGCGACGCGATCAAGCCTGAAGTTTCCCGCGGCGTCACCTACGCACTGCAGGAAGTCCTCAACCGCGGCTCCGGCGCGCTGATCCAGCCGCGGATCTCCACCCGGACCAGCTTCCCCATCGCGGCCAAGACCGGCACCAACGACCCCAACAACTCCACCTGGGTTGTCGGCTTCACCAGCGGCCTCGCGACGGCGTCCTGGTTCGGCGACGCCCTCGGTGCTCAGGACCGGTTCGGCCGCAATCTGACCATCAACGGCAAGTTCTACAAGGCCGTGGACGGTTACATGATCGCAGGCCCGCAGTTCTCGAACTTCATGGCCCAGGTTGCCCCGGCGTACGGCACCAACCCGTTCCCTGCCCCGCCGTCGAACATGGTCACGGGACCGGCACCGGCACCGGTACCGGTGCCCCGGGCGACCATCCCGGCGAACCCGAACCCGAACCCGGCCCCGGCGCCCAGTGCGCCGGCGAACCCGGCCCCGGCCCCGGCACCCAGTACACCGCCGTCGTCGCCGGCCACTGCTCCCCCGGCACCGTAACCGATGGCCCCGGGGAATGACCTGGCGAGCCGCGCCCGCAGCATCGGGCGCGGCCTCGCCGTGAGCGCAGCGGTGGGTGCCGCAGCGGGTGCCGCTGCCACAGGGTATGGCCTGTGGGAGAAGAACCAGTTCGTCCTGCGCGAGGAGACCCTGCCGATCCTGCCCGCGGGCTTCGGCCCGATCCGCGTACTGCACCTTTCCGACATCCACTTCGTCCCCAACCAAACCAAGAAAGCCGGATGGCTCGCGTCCCTCGCGGAGCTGAAGCCGGACCTGGTGGTGAACACCGGCGACAACCTCAGCCACGCCGGCGCCGTGGATCCCGTGCTCGCAGCGCTGCGCCCGCTGATGGAATTCCCGGGCGTGTTTGTCCCCGGGTCCAACGATTACTTTGCCCCGCGGCTCAAGAATCCGGCCTCGTATTTGCTGGGCCCGTCCGCGAAGCCGAAGGATCCCATCAGGCTGGACTGGGAGCGGCTACGGGCAGGCTTTGGCATGGGCGGCTGGGTGGATCTCACCAACCGCTGCCAGTCAATCGTGCTCAACGGGCTGCGCTTCGACTTCTCCGGCGTCGACGATCCGCACCTGGGCCGGGAGCGCTACGCCGGCTGGCCGCGCGGCACCAAAGGCCAAGACGCCAAACCGCACCTGCGGGTCGCCGTCGCCCACGCCCCCTACCAGCGTGTGCTGGACCACTTCACCGCGGACGCCGCCGACCTCTTGCTCGCAGGGCACACCCACGGCGGCCAGATCTGCCTTCCGGGCTACGGCGCCCTCGTGGCCAATTGCGATCTCCCCACCTGGCGGGCCAAGGGCCTCAACGACTGGGAATACAAGGGACGCTCGACGCCGGTGAACGTCTCCGGCGGAATCGGCACCTCGCGCTTCGCCCCGGTCCGGATCGCGTGCAAGCCCGAGGCCGTGCTGCTCACCCTGACGCCCCGCCCCTGATTCCC
>NZ_MQTQ01000056.1:0-5209 GCF_020532805.1 Arthrobacter sp. SO5
GACGATAGCAGCGTCCGTGACAGTCCGGACAGCGGGTGCTTTGGATTTCCAGGACCGGTAAGTCCGCGGGGCGACCTGCACGCCCTGCTCACGCAGGACCTTGCAGGCCGGCTCGACCCCGTGGCCATCGGCACGCAGTTCGTCGATGAATCCAGCTATTTGCGGCGGCGAGGGTCGAGCTCCCTCGCGAAGAAAATCGAGGCTTTCTTCAGGATCTCGTTGGCCTCCCGCAGTTCCCGGTTCTCACTCTCCAGCTCCCTGATCCGGGTCTGCTCGGCACTGGTGACGCCGGGGCGTTCGTCAGCGTCGATCTGGGCCTGGAGAACCCACCGGCGCAGGGACTCCCTGCCGATATTGAGCTTCGGTCCGATGGCGGAACAGGCGGCAAAAACGGAGTCGTACTCACTGAGGTGGTCCAGGACCATCCGCAGGGCACGCTCACGCTGATCCTGGGGGTATCGCTTGGGCATAATCGCCATCCTTCACAAAAAAGGAAGCGGCATCAAACCCGGTACGGTTCAGCTTTTGCGTTATGTGCCGCGGTAGCGGGGGTTTCCTTGGACGACTGCTTTCGTCGACGAGACTATTGAAACTGCAACACGACCGCCATAGACAGTGTTTCCTTGGACTATTGGTGAGGTCGTCCAGTTCAGGTAGATGATGATTGCGCTCTTCGTATCTTTCTGCCGTAAAATATTGTCTCGGATTTCGATGCCGCGAATTGGTACTGCCGATACACCATTTACAGCAATACAGGGGCCGAGCAGGTTAGGGCCCACCTCATTGCCGACCACTTTGACGTACTCCGATCTTATGACGTCGATTGCTGTGCTGGGGTTTGCCGGGGGCGTAGCTAAATCAAAGTAGAGCTTATTGCGCTCGACTGCTACGTTCGAGGCTTGGACCTTGATGAAACGGCGGGAGACGTTCAGGATCTGATTATCGCTGATGGTCACATTGCCCGCGTTGAATGGATTGGCAGTGCCGTCGAAGAACAGCAACTGGATTGCGTCGCCTTCCTCGCCCATGATGTTCCTAATGATATTGCCGGAGATGAGCGACGCGGCGGTCGCTGCGCGTCTGGCGTTGAGCATGATTCCCCGGGAGGCGCCGTTACCGTTCCCGAGAGTCGCGTCGCCGACACTGATCACGCTGCGAATCATGTTGTTGCGGATGATGATTCCGCCGCTGGTGGCGACGTCAATCCCGCGTGCTGGCCCGGTCGTAGAGTAGAAATTTTCGTAGCGGCCATTCTCTATAATTGCTGAGGCGCCGGTGACTCTGACGCCGTAGGATGCCTTGTTTTTACCGTCGACATAGACGCTCACGCGGCTGCCATTACCGGTCACGGTCAACGCTGTGATGCCAACGCCATCAGCAACGATTTTCGCGTTTTCGGTGAACAGGGTCCGGTTGTCCCCGGCCATCGTCAGCCCGGAAGTAATCCGGTAGGTGCCGTTTGAGAGTCTGGAGCCACCAGCTTTGAGCCAAGCCTGGAGCGCAGCCGTATCGTCGGCCACCCCGTCACCCCTTGCGCTGTACACCGCATTCTTGGGGTTTATGAATAGCTCGCCATGACTGACCGTCTTAGCCAGATGCTCACTCCCGCCAGAGCTGAGCGGCGGCGCCCAGGTACCGGTACTAGGGGTCGACTGGCATCCAGCTAGGATCAGGCCCAGACAGGCAATAACGGCGACGACGATTCCTCGTGTTCCACTCTTGCGTGCTGCAGTACCCACGGCCACTCCAATCCGCAATATGACTCACGAATACGCGCCCCAGCTCGTCTCCTAAGTATCGCCAAATACGCGCCGAACGCAACCCTCCGACGAGACTCACGAATAGTGCTCGCGAAATGGGGTGCGTGCCTCATCTGGGAAATGCTCGCGAAACGGGTCCGGCCCCGGTGCTGCTGGGACCATGATGGATGAGTCAGGGGTTGTCGTTGTCAGCGCGCAGGGAAATCACCAAGCAATCCGCGGCGGAGTACGCACGGGCGGCCAAGAAGGACAAGGGCCGGATCCTGAATGACCTGGTCGCGGTCACCGGCTGGTCCCGGGCCAATGCCCGCCGCGCGTTGTCCACGGCGCTCAAGCGAACGACCCCGGTCCGGAAGGCGAAGCGGAAGCCCCGGCCGCGGACTTATGGATACGACACGCTGACGGCCTTAATCAGGGTCTGGCGGCTGGCCGGGACGCCGTCGGGCAAGTATCTCGCGGCGACGATGGGACTGTGGCTGCCGAAGCTGGAGACCCTCGGGGAGCTTCGGAATGTCCGGTTCAGCCCGGAAATCCGGGACCAGCTAATGGCCGTCTCCGGGGCCACGATCGACCGGCTTCTGAAGCCGACCCGGGCGGGGATGGCGCCGAAGGGCCTGTCCGCTACGAAGGCCGGCAGCGAGCTCCGCTCCGCCATCGCGGTGCGCCGGGCCGGACAAGAACACGAGCAGGTTCCTGGGTTCATCGAGGCGGATCTGGTCGCGCACTGCGGCCCTGCCCTGGTGGGGGAATTCGCCCGCACACTCACTGCCACCGACGTGTTCACCGGCTGGACGGAGAACGTGGCAATCCGCAACAGCGCCTACAAATGGATCCTCGCAGCAATGGAAACCGTCGCCGAGCGTCTGCCGTTCCCGCTCACTGGTTTGGACACCGATTATGCCGACCTTCACGTTATGCCGACATTTTCGTATCGGTCCTGCTCAGCGGGGTGAGGGCACGGAGTTTGTCGGCATAATCATAGGGCCTCGAGGAAGGCCAGGATGGGTCGTGAGGGCGAAAACGGCCCGGTGTGGTGTCCGAGGGCGTGACGCGGGCGATGGCCCGTTCCTTCTGCGACATGTCCGCCTGCAGAAACGAGTTGGTTGAGGAGATAGCGCGGCCTCGCCACCCGCTATGACAAGCTCGTCCGGACCTACCGCGGCGGAGTCGTCCTCCACGCGATCACCATCTGGCTCAAGGAATTAGGAGACATGCCCTAGTCGACTTCGGTCAGGCAAAGGCCATCACCGGGATCCGGAAGATCCTGCACATCCTGATGGTGACGTTCACATTCTCGAATGTGCGCTCCCGGGGCGAGACGGCCAAGTGCGTCTACCGAGGGCTGCGGACGGTGTTCGACCACATCGGGTCCGCATCCCGGCTCATGGTCTGGGTCACTGCGAAAGCGGGCTCCTCGCCGAGATCGGGTTGGCGCGCGATCCGAATGGGCTCTACCGATACCCCTGCCTAGGCACGTCACCACCATCTCCGCAGTCCTCAGTTCGAGTCGGTCCTCGGACGGGTTTTGAGGCCGCGAAAGTAAACCACATCACTGCATGGGCTTAGCGGCCAGCTGCCGTATACCGCTTGCTTGTCTCCAAAGGTATCCTCCGGCGGGCGAGTTCCCAAGCCAGCTCCACAAAGGACGACCAGTAGGGGCCCATTAGGTACGATGAACCGGAAAGTAAATACAGGTCCACAATCGAAGACCGTAGGGCCGCTGCTGAGTTATATTCACCCTTAGCGGTCAGTCCAAAGCAATTCGGGATTTCAGCGAAAATTCGCTCCTGCGTTGCCTCGACATCGCACGATACAAAGAAGGAAGTGTCAGGGGCAGCCTCTTGAATGGTCTCCATACGCTCAAGGAACCAGTCAACAGGAGAAGCATCCAAAGTCTTCTGATGGGTCAACTCCGCGTGGGCCCTAATTTGCACGCCAACGTAGCTGACCGGCAGCTTCTTCCGCCACTGTTCCACCGAGGATGCAAGTGTTGGTTGCAGCTTAAGCCCGCATAGTCGTTGCTGCCAGCTATCGGCGCCTGGGGGTAGGATGAGAGCCGCGTTTGAATGAACGTGCCATACGTTGACTCGCTCCCATTCAGGGGCATTGAAATCTGTTGCTGCAGTTTGTCTGGGAAATTCTTCCCATATCTCTTTAGACCTTTCTAACGGGACTGCCTCGAGCGGATATTCCCAAAGGTCGGAGATCCTGCATCCGAAGCCGTCATCCATTGGCCAAACAAATTGAAAGTGCCTCCCATGATAGGCTGCTAGGATTTCTGCGCTGAGTGTAAAGCGAAGTCTGTTTCCGAGTCCGGTTTTGAATTGGTTAACAGCTAAGACAGAATTCAAGATCTTTTCCCCAGGGTAGACAGGCGCGCACTGCTTCGGTAGCCCTGTTACATTATCATGGCGGTCCCCGGTCGTTCCTAAGACGCTAAGGGATTGGCCTGTCCGACCAAGATTGAGCCGGAAGCCGGCCCCGGACCAACACCGCACCCACTCGGGACCTACCGGACGACGCATGGGTCATCCGGGCCACCGACGTCATTCTGCTCACCTATTACCCGCCGGGCACACAACTTTAACTCCGCGCCGAGCCGCGTTCCTGACCTACTGCCCGCGCTGGCACTTACCGTTCCTGGATGCCCGGCACCGCGCCAGGGCCGGTGCGAGAACCGGATCAAACCCTGAAGAATACATGCCTGGCCAAGCTACTGCTTCTCGACTTCACTGCGAACCAGGCTTGGGCGATCCTAGGCTCATGGCTATAGAGCACCGCGTCCCGGGACGGCCATCAGGCTAAGAGTGAGCTGCCGTGGAGATTTCGGACAGTGGGCCCTCTTAAAATGGGGGTCTACCGAAAGTAGAGATCAGCATGACCGCATCACGCAAGCGATTTACCCAGGAGTTCAAGGACGAGTTGTGCCGGGAGGTGATCAACACGTCCAAGCCGATCAAGGACGTGGCCACCTCGTATGGTGTCGGCCCCGAGACGCTCCGGAACTGGCTGGTCAAGTACCGCGAGGCCAACAACGGCACGGAGGCGGATCTGACGGTGTCGGAACGGGCCCGGCTGAAGGAACTCGAGCGTGAAGTTCAAGAGCTGCGGGCGGAGACTGCCTTCTTGAAAAAAGCCAGCGCTTACTTCGCGCGGGAGCAGCGGTAGTGAGCAAGTACGAATACATCGACTCCCAGAAAAGTGAGCCCGCCAACCTGAATTCGGTCGTGAGAATGTGCCGCTGGTTAGGCGTCTCAACCTCCGGTTTCTACCACTGGGCCACCCGCCCGCAATCGGCCACCTCGGGGCGCCGGCAGGCTCTGACGGCGCGGATCGAGCACTTCTTCGAGGAGTCCGAGGGCACCTACGGGTACCGGCGCATCCACGCCGACCTCGCCGCGGAACAGACCGAGTGCTCTCCCGAGCTGGTGCGGCAGATCATGCGCCAC
>NZ_MQTQ01000056.1:5310-30437 GCF_020532805.1 Arthrobacter sp. SO5
ATTCGTCTACCTCGCCACCGTCATCGACTGCTACTCCAAGAAAGTCGTCGGCTGGTCCATCGCCGATCACATGCGCACCGAGCTCGTCGCCGACGCGCTCAAGAACGCCGCCGCTACAACCCGGATCGAGCCCGACGCAATCTGGCACTCCGACCGCGGAAGCGTCTATACCTCGGCCGGATTTCGGGCCCTGGTGGCCGGCCTGGGGATGCGCTCATCGATGGGACGCACGGGCGTGGGACAAGGACAACAGCATGGCCGAATCGTTCTTCTCAGCCCTGAAAAACGAGCGTGTCTACCGGACCGTTTACGCCACTAAATCCCAAGCCCGGAGCGATCTCATCCGCTACATCGAGGGGTTTTACAACGGCCGGCGCCGTCACTCCGCGCTCGGTTACCGGCGGCCCAATGAAGTCCACTATGGTTATCAACAGCCAGCCCTGGCAGCGTAGAAGAATCCACTAATTCCGCTGTCCGAAATACCCGCAGCAGCCCAGAGGCCTAGGACATCTAACCCTGGCGCTCACGGATCTACACGACCGCCGGAAGAATCCTCACCCGCGCCTGCCGCAACCAGTTGGTGCAGCTGGAATTCGCGCCGGAGAAGAGCTCCGGACACTTCTTCCGGAGAACAGCGGCCGACTCAAGCAGCCAATGCCTGGGCAGGGTGAGCGGGTAGTCAATCTATCCGGACGAACAACCCCTCTTCTAAGGTGGAACCTGCGCCACCCTTCGTCCCGAGCGAACCAAAGGGCCACACCGCACTGCCGGAAGAAAGAAAACAACCGCCGGCCATCCCATCGGCCCGAATCGACCCAACCATGGTGGTTCCTAAGCCAAGCGCCAGTCGCCCCACCGTCCGGAGTGGCGCCCCTGGAGGCCAACAGCGGCCACTGCGACCGGCGCCGCACTATCCGGCCGAGACCGCACCTGAATCGGATAGCGCACAGCGTCTTGATCACCAGCATCGGATGCCGCGCCGAGACCCGGCCCGGGAAGTCCGTCGTACTTTGCATCCCAGGACCCATCGCGAGATCCGCCGCCACGTCAGGCGCAACGTTGGCTAGGCGCCTCTACCGCGTCATGGAAGCCTCGGCCGCGGAAGACTCAATCCGCTCGGACGGCTGATATTGCTAGGAGCTTCCGACTGACTCTGCGTCAACACAATCGCAATTCTCTGATGTGCCCATTAGACCCTCCAGCACTTGGCAGATGTCGCCGCTTCAGCAACCGCCCCGGGCGGCCTTTACCAAGCTCCTGACCTCCCAGGCCAAAGCGCCGAGTGTTGCGACAATTGTAAGAATGTAAGAATCCTATACGTCTCAACGATCCTGAATGAGGTTGACTACGCGTCTTTTCTATTGGGCAAACGAATGGCCATAAACCGACGCCACGGCGGAGTCTGAGGCGCGCAGCGTACAGGTCTCCAATGAACCGCTTAGCGAAACTGAAGCGGTCGACACATTACGCCGTTCATAGAGCGACGATGCCTGCCCCCAGCCGTATTTGATCGGGATGGAATATCCCGCCAGCATGGTATCCTTCACTGAGTTTCGTGCTGGGGAGGCGAGGTCCCAGGTTCGAACGCCACCGTCGTTCGCACTTACCTTTGTGGTCGCAATCAAGTTTGACTGGGTTTCGATACCCTCGGCCAACTGACCAATGATGATTCCCGATGCGCCGTCAACAAGAGTGTTCTTACGAATCACTACCTGGCGAGGACTGCTGCTCCGATCAGTGCTCCCCGCCGCCTTAATGTTCGCCCCAAGTGGCGCGTTGCCAATCAAATTATTCTCAATCGTGCCACCACTGGAATAAATGGTCGGCATCAGATATATATTGTGCATCATGCCTGCGGTACCGGTTGCGGATGCGTTACGGATGCAGTTGCTCGTAATCGCATAGTCGTGGGGAGCTGCTGCCGATTGGGCTGCCGCCGAGGCATCCGCGGCCTTCTGGCCGATGACCATGATATTGGATACACCCCTTGTGCCACTCACCTGATTGTTTTTGAACGACCAGCCCGTGCCACCCATGAAGTAGACAATGGACTGGCCCGTCGTGTTCGCGCTGCTGTAACCGAAATTGATTCCCTTAACGGTCCAGTAGTCGGCGCCGGCAAGGGAGAGGTAACCATTTACCTGCACATGCTCGTTTGGGTACGACTGCATGACGATTCCCGCATTCGCACGTCCCGGACGAGCGGACCACCCGATTCTCTCATCGTAAATTCCTGCGCGGATAACAATGACGTCACCCGGCTTGGCGATACGAACTGCATTTTGAATGGTCCGTAACGGATTCTTGATGTCAGGCTCCGGGCAAGAAGGCATGTTGGCCGCCTTCACCCCGGTGTCTAAACAGTTGATCCTGCTATAGTCTATTAAACCCCAAGTTTGCTTGACCGTTATAACGTCCGACCCTTGGTCGTCGACGTAGATGGCTCTGGCGCCTGGGGCAGGCAGCGAGACTGCCGATGTCGAAACACCATTGTAGGGCGACAGTCCGGTTGAGGTAGCAGACGCAGCGGGTGCAGCTGTGCTAGTTCCCAATGCAAAGACACCTGCTAGTAGGGCGGATAAATACGTCATGCTTTTGCTTTTCATCGGTCTCAAGCGCTCCCAGCAAGCGTGGTTCTGATAAATCCAGCGGTACGTAGTTGCCATGAAATTGTCATAAAGTCGGCACCATCAGGGGTGGTCAGTTCATGCCTACATTATACTCACCTCCGGCTTGTTGGAGGCTTAAGTATTCTTGAGCCAAGCGTCATTTAGCTAACGTTCGATCATGACTATATCAACTCTCGTGCCCGTCGGCGCGTTAGTGGCCGCCCAAACGCTGCTCCTACCGGCTGGCGACAACGTCTCCGATCGGCAACTATCGTAGCGTGGTCTCTAGGTGAGTTAGTCGAAAGTTGAGCCGTTTCGTGGTCTCACAACTAAGCCGTGTTGACAGAACCACTATGCCGAATTTTACGGTCTTCTCGAGGTTAACGATTCGATCTGATGTTTCCTGAACGGGTATCTGGAGCCCTAAGGGTGACAACCTCTGCATGGCGGACGACGCGGGCGATCGCTGCAGAGGCGATGACCTGGAGCCGAATGCAACGCCCCAGCGTATTTGAGGTTCACTCAGTAGTGAGACGTTGATAATGAGATTAGGTGTTTCGCTGAGCATGACCCGTTGTGAGACTGACGGCCGTAAGGGGCTTGTCTTGAATCTGATCTGTCTGCCCGGCAAGCACCCTGGGGTGCCGACCGGGCCGGCATGACCTTATAGGAGCCTGAACCCCCTGCCAGCGGTCCCGTCAACGTCTTGTCTGCCAGCCCCCGTCGGCACCTTTCAATTCTAAACAGATTGAAAGGATGTGATCAGGATGATTCAAGTGGTTGCCGGGGTGGATACGCATAGCCAGACCCACCACTGCGCGGCAGTCACCGTCACCGGTGAACACCTCGCGGACGCCCAGTTTCCCGCCACACGGCCCGGATACGAGGCGCTGCAGGCGATTATCACCTGCAAGGGTGACCTCGTGCGTGTCGGAGTGGAAGGCACAAACTCGTATGGGGCCGGATTAACCCGCCACCTGCACGCCCACGGCATCACCGTGGTCGAAGTGATCAGGCCGGCCCGAACAGTGCGCCGGCTCAAAGGCAAGTCAGACCCCATCGATGCCTACACCGCAGCGCATGCCGCCTTGGCGGACAACGACACGGTGACGCCCAAGACCAGTGACAGCACGGTTGAAGCGATCAGGGTGGTCCATGCCGGGCGCCGCTCAGCGCTCAAGGCCCGCACGGAGGTAATCACCCAGATCAAGTCTCTGCTGGTGACCGCTCCGGAGCATGTCCGGGGCGAATACCGCGGACTGACAACGCAAAAAGTGATCAGAAAACTCGCTGCTTCCCGCGCCAGGTCGGGAGCGCACGAGGTGGAAGCGTTCACACGCTCGACGCTGAAACGCCTGGCCAGCCGGTATATGGACCTTGGCGAGGAGATCAGCGCTTATGACCAGGAGCTCGAATCTCTCGTCATGGAAACGAATCCGGCTCTGATCGCCACGCGGGGCATCTCGACAGTCACGGCCAGCCAGCTGCTTATCACCGCCGGAGACAACGCTGACCGGCTACGCAGCGAAGCTGCTTTCGCCGCTCTCTGCGGAACATCCCCGCTGCCGGCGTCATCCGGGAAGACCACCAGGCATCGCCTGAACCGCGGCGGGGATCGACAGGCCAACGCGGCACTCCACCGCATTGGCCTCGTGCGCATGGCCACTGACCCGGGAACTAAGGAATACGTGGCCAAACGCAGCAGCGAAGGCAAGACCAGGAAGGACATACTCCGCTGCCTGAAGCGATCGATCGCCCGGGAAGTCTTTCACCTGATCACCAATCCCCAACCCGTGATCTCCGGCCCGGAGCTGCGCCAGCGCCGCCAGAAACTCGGACTAAACCTCACACAAGCAGCACTCCTGCTCGACGACCACCCACCTTAACAGGGGGTACTTAAGAGATACAAGCCGGTTTACACCTTGTCCACGCGATTTCCCGGCCGCCAGTCCGCGTGAATCTGCCGCAGCGTGGCCAATGCGGACACCGCGTTGCCAGCCGTCGAGCGGTACGCCAGAGTTTTCCCGCTGAGCGCGCTCCCCTCATCGAGCAACCCCCAGATCGGACGTCCGGAGCCGACATAGTCGGAATATTTCGACGGAAGGAAGGGGTTGATGTCGAGATTGCCCACCCGTTCCACATCGTTGACCAGCAAGACGTCGAACCGAGTCGTCAAGTTCAAGAACTCAAGGTAGGGCCTGTATCCCTGAGCAACTACAGATCCCGTCAGGCCCAGGGCCTGAAGCTCATGGGTGAGGCTGTCTGGGTTGGAGGTAAAGACGTGCAAACGTGTCTGCCGCCGGACGTCGGCGGGCGAATTGGCCAGTGCCGTCAAGACGTCGCTCAGGCTACGATTTTCATAGAAGTTCCCGAAGTAGCCGATATTCAGCACCGAGGGCGAGAGGAAGTAGTCTGAGTTGATCAGCGAATAGCTGGTTCGTGGCGGCGTCGGGTGAGCACGTACGACAGCCTTCCGGACGACCTCCTTGCGGAGCCTGGCATCAGGTATTTTCCCGAGCATGTATCTCAACTGGAGGTCGTTGGTGAAGATCAATTCATCAGCCAAGACATATGAAAGGAACTCGCACCATACGAACAGACTAGCGTTCTTCGGCAATGAATATCCCTTCCCGGCTACACCCCGTCGAAAGACCTCGAACATCTGGTCGTGGGCGACAACTCCTTCACGAGGACGCCCCGCGGCGTCGTGACTGAGCGGGTCAGAAAACTCAGCGCTCCAAATGACCGCGGGATGTCGCAACTTGAATAGCGCTGCAAGGAAGTGGGAGCCGGGCCATTGCACCCGGCTATAGAGTGTGCGGTAACCTCCTTTTCTGGCGTCTAGCCGGTCCGCGGCAGCGATGCCCTTAGCAACGAATTCCGAAATCTCCTTCCAGCCCGCAAAGGACGGAGGCGCGTCGATTTCAACCGCCTGATCGACGAAACGCGCAGCGATAGAGCTGAGGTTCGAATCGATCTCACGGACCTTGCCCATGTCGTTGGAGACGACATCAACGATGTTGCCGCGCTCAACGATGGCCTTTGCCGCCACGACAGCGCTGGTGTCGGCGAACGGGGCAAAACAATAACTCACAGCGAGATGCCGTGCCATTTCCTCATTGACGAGCGCCCACGGAAAATCCTTGACGCCGGAAGCCTCAACGGTCTCTATGACCCGGCCGCGCTGCTCCGAATGCTCGATCAAGTACCTTTTGACGAAACCCGCCTGCGATTTGATGAGGTTCACTAACAACGCGTCCCCAGGGGAGCCATCCCAGAGGCGCAGTGACTCAAGACAGCGGATGACTGCCAACCGCTGGGTCACGGCGAAATCAAAGTTCTGGGATTGCCGCGAGATTGAGTCGTCACGAAGTACCCTAAAGTAGGCCCCGGCTCGTGCCGAAGTACTCACGCGGGCGTCGAAGTCTCGGTAGAGTGCCGCACTCGCCATGAAGAAGACATCCTCTCCGCTGCTCAGGTCCTCGGCATAGCGGATGGCCTGCAGAACCTCGGTCGGAAACAACTTGCAGGCATTGAATCCAACTATGCCGGGGGCCGATGCCAGTTTGAAGTCCGTCCCAGCCCGGGACCGGATCTGAGCGTTCAGAGCGTTTCCGGGATATTCCCGACCATCGGCGGACAAATCGATGATGGGGGCGATGGAGACACGTTGCGGCGAAGCTGTCGCCAGGAGCGCTGAAAGAAACTCGGGCCCAACGTAGTCATCATCGTCCACCATCGTCAAATAACTGAACCTGGCCGCGGCAATTCCAAGATTTCGGGCCGCGCCCGCACCAGGATTCGACTGGGACACAATGCGAAGCCGGTGCTGCGGGTGGTCGTACCTGAACGATCGTGCGATGTCCTGAGTGCCATCGTAACCGCCGTTGACGACCAAGACGACTTCGAACATTTGCGGGTCGAGGTCCTGACCGGCTAGGGACTGCAGGCACCGCCCTATCCTGTCCACGCCACGGAACGTAGGTATTACCACCGTGACCCCATAGGGCTTCACCAAGAATCCAGGTCCGAGACTGCTGCCAGAAAACTGTGTCGCTGCCGCGCTCAACTCCGCGATTTCGGCCGCTCGGGCGTCGGCATTCGTCAGCATCGTCGAGCCGTAGTCGAATGCGACAGCAGGCCCGGGAAGAGTCTTTTTCTCCGAATTCATGCTTTGGACCTCTCTTCCCTCCGGACCGAAGGAGCGCTGAGACGCTTCCGGTCCCATATTCTCAGGGTGATTCGTCCGAGCTTGGACTGGGCGAGCGAGTTGTATCTGCGCTCGAGAATGGCATACTTACGCTTGAGCCCGTTCAGTTCGTCCTGTAGTTCAGCTGCATCGGCGTCAAGGCCACCTGGAGCCGCGCCGTCAGGCGCAGGTTCTCCCGCCGTCGCAAGGCTTACTAAGACGCTGAGGTGCTTTTTACCAAGGTCGTGCAGTAGTCGCCGATCGGCGGCGTGCCTTTCGGCATCGCTGTAGGCTTTTGCCCACAATTCCTCCGATCGGGCGGCCTTCAGCCCCATTTGAAAGCTCTCGTCGTCGCACGTCGCGTCGTCCCGTACCGCGGACAGAAGTATCGCGTGTTCCGGACTGCCAAAGAATCCCGTCACCATTGTTCCTGCGGGCAGCTCCAGCGACCCCAGGGCCACGAGCGACTCACCGATGGGCAGGCCAAACGACCACAGTATCTGGGCACTACTGCTTAGTCGGTCATCCCTGAGAAACTTGCTCATCAAGCCCATACCGCTCTCAACGACAAGGTATGCGTCGGCCTCACCCGACCGTTGAGCGGCCAGATCCTCTGCCGTGCGGACCAGGACGATATCGGCGCTGATCAGCTGCAGGTCAAGGCCAGAACCTGAGGGGCCACAGACCAACGCTAAGGTCTCGGCGACATCAGTGACATTCCCGATCACTGCCCGGCGGCTGATTCCCACAAGTGCCGCTGTGGGGACTTCCGAATTGGTCATGTCCGCAGAACTCCACGCGTATCGACAATGGTCTTGCCGAGAAGCAGGTCTTGGTCCAGGGATTTAAACGACTCGTGATCGACCAGCACTACAACAACGCCTGAACGTTTGACGGCCAACTCGGCATCCATCAGCTCCACATTTCTGTGGACCTCGAGCGAAGCTGGTAATTCATCGATGAAGGGCTCAACAATATTGATTCGGCGACTTTTGAGCGTTTCAGCCAAGTGAAGCGCAATTTGAATTGACGGAGATTCACGGAGGTCGTCGATATTTGCTTTGAATGCCAGCCCGAGAACGGCCACCTCGGAGTCGACGGAAACACTAGACAACGCAGCCACGACTTTGTCTACAACCCAAAGAGGCTTGGAGTCGTTGACTTCACGCGCCTGTCGAATCAGCTTTGCGTCGTGGGATGCCTCGGCGACGATGAACCACGGATCCACGGCGATGCAATGTCCTCCAACCCCGGGTCCTGGCTGCAAGATATTGACGCGCGGATGACGGTTGGCCAGCCTGATCAACTCCCACACGTCGACCCCGACTTTGTCACTAATGAATGAGAGCTCATTAGCGAAGGCAATATTCACATCCCGGTAGGCATTTTCGACTAGCTTAGTCATTTCTGCAGTTACGTCATCAGTCACAAAAATCTCACCTTGGCAGAATCTCGAATAGAGCGCTTTTGCCAGATTCCCCGCTTCCGGCGTCATGCCTCCCACAATCCGATCGTTAGTGACAAGCTCGATCATGACCCGGCCGGGCAAAACCCGTTCCGGGCAGTGGGCAAACAGGACAACTGGCTTCCCGTCGTTCCCGTCCAGCGACAAATCGGGACGCATACCAAGGATGTATCGGGCCATATATTGAGTGACCCTGGGCGGAGACGTGGATTCAAGAATTAGCAGCTCGCCCCCGCGCAACATCGGGGCGATGCCGCGTGCAGCCGCCTCGATATAGCTGAGGTCTGCGCTCTTGTCCGCCCGTAACGGCGTGGGCACTGCAACGATGTATGCATCCGCCGCGGGGGTCTCTGTCGTGGCCTTGAGGAGACCCTGGCTCACCGCACCGGCCACATGGATTCCGAGATCTGGCTCGACGAAGGGTACGCGCCCCTCATTCACGGCGTCCACGGTCCGCTGGCTGACGTCCACGCCGACTACGTCAAGCCCGTTGGTGGCCAAGATCGCAGCTGTGGGGAGTCCGATGTAACCGAGCCCAATTACTGCGACGGTCTGAATGTTCGTCAAGCTTTTCCCCTGTCAAAGAGTGATGTGTTCACGTGGATTTCCAAAAATCTGAATTTTGCCGCTCGCTGCGAGTTCATCATCCGTTGCGGCCCAGGTATGCCCCGCTCCGGAGCGCATTTGGCAGTAGTTAAATCTGTCGGCAGAATAAATGGAGCCATTGGCTGCCGCGACAGAAGTGAGAAAGGCCGTATCCTCCCCACGACTCAGCGCTTCGAAGGGATGGGCTTCGAAGACCCCTCGTCGCGCAGTTATGGTTGGACCCACCACCAGCCGGCTGAACCGGTGCTCCTTATGTGCAGCGCGAAGCACCGTTGCCCGGCTGGAAAGAAAGTGCATGTAATGGGACTGTTTTCCGACGACGTCGGCTCCAGAGTAGCTGAGGGCGTTTAGCAGGTCAGCTAGATAGTTTGGAGCATAGAAGTCGTCATCATCCATCTTTGTGAGCACAGCCCCAGTTGACGCCTTCACGCATCGGTTGAGGCATTCGCCTAGGGTCAAGCTGCCAGGCGCTTTGAGCACCATGTACTTCTTCACCCCGTGAGTTCTGGCCAGATCCAGCAACCGATATTCGTCTACTGAGAAGCCGTGGGTCAGCAAAACGAGCTCCAAGTCCACACCTTTCTGACTTCCCGCTGTCTGAAATACGTGGTCGAGTTGGTGGGGCCGAATGGTGCTCACCAATGCACTAACCGAGGGCAGAGCGACGTGCCTAGAGCGCTCCGGCGCGACCGCCTGCAGGATCGACTCTGCTCGGTGTGCGTAGGTGTGCTCTCCCCAGATCCTGCGCTGTGCCTTGTGGACAACCCGTTCGTTGAACTCAGTGCTGGAAGTAAGCATCTGCAATAGGTTCCCAGCCTCAGGTTTGGACGAGGCTACAAGAACCTCATCCCCCTCGAAGAACCGTGAAATAGCTGCACTAGGTGTCGAGACTACAGGGGTTCCCGATGCCGTGATCTCGAATATCCTGCGGGCGCACATACTGGGCGAATGGACTACTGAATTGACGTTCAAGAAGACCTTGTACGACCGATATGCGGTTAGCATTTGAGAATACGTCAGCGAGCCCACCACATTCTTGGCAAAAGGCTGCGGGAACTGGTAGTTCGCATCGCCTCCCAATTGTCGGGAGAATATTTCCAGATCTGCATCGCCCGATTTCGCTTGCGCCAAGGCTGCGCCCAAGAGCATATCCATCTGGGCGCGCCGCTCTGGGTATTTGTGGGCAAAGTACATACCTGCAAAGGCCACGCCGCGAGAGTGCCATCCGTGCCCCGGCCGGACAGGGTTGTGAATAGCTGGTTGCGCCGCAAATGGGAGGGCCGAAACCCTGTCATGTCCCAAATCCCTAAGATAGTCAGGAATACGGTCTGAATCGCTGGTGAATACAAAATCAAACAACTTGGCCGCTGCAAGAAAATCATCGTAGTGAGGCGGATCCTCTTTGTTCCAGAACACGGTTTTAATACTGTGCTCGCGGCACCATTCCAAGAGTTGAACAAACTCAGTTCCAAGGCCGGAGGCACCTGTGAGTTGATACTGCCATGATCCAGAATTTCCAGTCCAGGCAGATTCTACGAACAGAAAGTCGATGCCGCTCCGGTCAAGCTGGTCTTTCCATGAATCCCTCCGCAGTTCGAGCAGATTCCATTCATACGAAAAAGCCATACGCGAAAAGTCGTCAAGAATGACTCCCACTGTCAGATCGTCGCGCCGCTGTCCCACCGCCGAAAACTCGTAAGGGGTGAACTCCAACTGGCGTTTACGCCCGCGGCCCCTCCACCCGCCCTCTGCACCTTTGATGTTTTGCGGTACGAAGATGCCCCGTTCAGCTTTCTGCCGTAGCCGCCAGTCTTGAAGCTGGGTGGGCCCACCCGACCTCAAATGCCACAGCGCTTTTCGAGCGTCACCCAGGATGCCCATCAGCCACGTACCCGCCGCGAGGATCGTTCACGAACTTCAGTGGCCACCAAAACAGCCTTTGCCTCTTCCAGAATCTTCAATGCGGAATCGTCATTTCCCTTGGACAGGAGTCTGGTGAACTCTTGGTAGGCCTTGATGGCCACGTCCGGTTCGCCGTCCATGATGAGATCGCCCTTGTCCAGCCATACAACCCGAGTGCACATATCGCTGATGGTCTCAAGACTGTGGCTCACCAAGAAGACGCAGCCGGCCTGGGCACGAAGTTCGTTCATTCGCAGTTTACTTCGGTCCGCGAACTGCGCATCACCTGTATTCAATGCTTCGTCGACCAAGAGGATCTCCGGGTCGACGGCGGCGGCGATGGCGAAGCGCAACCGCGAGGCCATGCCCGAAGAATAGGACTTCATCGGCAGGTGAATCGACTTCTCTAGGCCGGAGAGTTCGACGATGCTGTCGAATCTCTCGCCCGCCTCGGCCCGGCTCATGCCCATGGCCAGGCACCCGAGGATGACGTTCTGGTCTCCCGAAAGGTCCTGGACTAGCGCCGCGTTGACGCCCAGCATGATGGGAGTGCTTGAGGCGTACACCGCGCCTGACGTCGGCTTGGACTGCCCGCTGATGATCTTCATCAGGGTGCTCTTCCCAGAGCCGTTCCGGCCGATGATCCCTACGGATTCGCCGCGCTCCACAACGAGCGACAACTCATTGAGGGCGTGGACGGTGACCATATTGGGTTTACGCACGGCCCGCCGGAGAAAGCGAGGTCCGGTGCCGTTGACATCCGGCGCGGAAGACTCACTCGAGGCCACGCTGTAGCGCATCCGGACGCAGTCCACCACTACGCACGGATGGCCCTCTATGTAAATTTCCTGCTCATCCACGCCCATAGGACTCCTCGCCTTTCCAGAAATAGACCAGACCCACGGCGAGTGCGCCCAAGGCCCAGGCCGCGAGAATCGCCCACGACTGCCACTGCGGCACTCTGGCGTACAAGACACAGTCACGGATGATGTCGATCACGTTGAACAATGGGTTGAGCTTGATGGCGGACAGAATCTGGGGTTGAGTCACGAAGCGGTCATACGTATAGAAGATCGCGGAGCCATACATCCATACCCGAAGCGCGAACGGAATCAGGTGCGTGACGTCGTGAACGCGGGAAATCATCCGGGCCAGAATTAGTCCAACCCCCAGGTTGAAGATGGCCTGGAGCAGGACGGCGGGGACCACCAGAAGCCAGAGCCACGTGATCTTTTCGCTGGGCGGCAAAACTACCACGATGAGCAACATGGCCAGAATCAGCGGTACCGCCGCCAGTAGCTCCCGCACGTTGGCACCGATAGGGAGTGCTGCCCGCGGAAAATTGAAAGCCTGGACAACGGACTTGTTGTTGCGGATGGAGCGCGCGCCGGCGGTGATAGCTCCGGAACTGAACTGGAAGACAAAAATCCCAACCACTAAGTACCCCACGAAGTTCTCGATGCCTCCGCTCGTCTGCAGCAACAGTCCGAAGATCAAGTAGTACGTCAATCCGTTGAAGATCGGGTTCAGGAGCAGCCACGCACTCCCGAGACGGTCACGCCGTGTCCCGCTCTGCACCCGCGCCCTGGCGTCGTAGAAAATGAACTGCCTGAAGTCCCACAGACGGACCAGATAGTCCAGGAAACCCGGCCGCGAACCAACGCGGGTGAGCCGCCGCATGTCAACGGAAAGGGGCTGGACTGCCGTCTCGGATACGACATCTATGTCTGCAGACACTACTCGGTTCTCCTCAATGATTCGTGACGCAGTAGAGCATAGCTCTCGGCGAGGGCCTGGGCGTTCGCCGCCCACGTCCTGCCGGCGAAGACAGCCGCGCGGCCAGCACTGCCCATTTCGGACCGGCGGCTCGCATCGGCAAGCAGCACGGAAATGGCCTCAGCCAGGTCTTCCGGCGATTCGGCCTGGACCAGCAGTCCGTTGACGCCGTCGTCGACGATCTCCCGCAACGCGGGCAAATCGCTGGCGACCACCGGCCGGGCGCAGGCCAACGCCTCTACAGGCTTCAGCGGAGTCACGGACCGCGTGACTTCAAGATCCTTGCGCGGAACCACGAAAACATCCAACGCCTGGTGGTAACGCACCGCATCATCGCGGGCAACACGTCCCGTGAACAGGATACGGTCCGCGTAGCCGCTCTGCCGTGCCTGTTCCTTCAGCGACGGCATGGACGCGCCGTCTCCTACAATGAGCAACCGCAAGTCGGGATGGCTGGCCGCCAACAGCACGAATGCCGCAATGAGGTCGTCAATGCCCTCATAGGGTACCAAGCTGCTGACGGTTCCGATGTACTGCCCCTCTTCAATGAGGCCAAGTTCACGGCGGGCAGCGGAGGTACTCAACGGTTCCAGCAAGAACTGGCCGCCAACAGCGTTGGGAGCTATGAGGATTTTCCCCGCTGGAACACCGGCCGCCACGATGTTAGCTTTCATCGCCTCACCCAGGGTCACCACCAAGTCAGCGGCCTGCATGACCTCGGCTTCGCGCTGCTGGAACAGCCGATATTTTTCGCTGCCGCTGGCCGACGGCCCGCGGGTGGAGGCCCAGGTGTCCGCCAACTGCCCCCGGACCTCGTAAACCCACGGGATGCCCAACGCCTCTGCCACTGCACGGACCACCAGGCCATTGACGAAGTGGGTGGTGGTGTGCAGAACACTGGGCCTGAACTCCAGTGCCACGTTGAGCAACTCTTCCGCCTGCTGCTGAAGCCGGGCGTCCGCAGTAGCGGACAGCTTCGCCGGGAGCAACCGCTGGTACTTAACGCCGTCCACCAGATCCCGAGGCTTGGCAAGCAACTTGCCCACCTGGACCGGGTACCCGATCCTTGTAACGGCCAACACGTCCCAGCCAGCATCCTGCTGGGCACGCAGGATCGAATGCGAACGCTGTGCGTAACCGCTTGCCGTGTGCGGGAGCGAGTTGGTGAGCAGATGCAGGACACGTCCCGGGACAGCCTTATAGGTCCGCCGCCCAAGGACGGGCGCCCAGCCCTGCAATACGGCCATCTCAGCCTCGAGGCGGGCTGCTAGGCGCCGCTCGCCCGGTCCCCCGCCCTCCAACGCCGCAATACTGGCCGTGACCGCGCCGTCGTACCAGAGTTTGCGCGCCAGGGCAGGCTTCAGCCGCGAACCGTTGACCGCCCCGGAAAGAAAGCGATCGGCGACGTCGGGCAAGTTGGCAGTGATGGCGATATCCGCCAGGCGCCCGGCACGGGTTCCACTTTTAGTTCCGGTTACGGCGAGATCAAGACGTCGCCGGAGGTCGGCGTCGTCCCCCCTCGCCAGCGCAGCCAGCAGCACCGGCACGGCAGTTGACCGCGACCAGGCCACCTTTCCCATCATCTCCGCCAACGGCTGAGTCACCCTCGCCGGCAGCCGGCGGGTGAGTTGCAAGAAAAGCAGCACTGGATCGTCCGATAGGTGCGCCGCGGCCACGCCGACCGCCAGACGCAGGTTGCGAAAGAGCTGGATCATCGCTGGGTGGCTGGCGCTTTCATTAAGAGCTCTGAGATCAGCGCCATGTACCGCTCTGCCAACTGCGTGTAGTCGGCGTGCTCCTTGACCCATTGGCGGCTGGTGTCAGTCCGGACCAACCGGGAGCGGTCAGCGGCGAGTTCGCGCCAAAGCGCCGCCACGGCCTCAGGGGTGCTGGGCACAATGTCCCCGGCTTCCGCCTCTTCGATGATGCGCGCTGCCTCACCCTTGACGACGGCCGTTACATGCCGGCCGACGGCCAGGACTTCATAGGTCTTGGATGGAATGGTGGTTTCGAAGGACTTCCAGTCATCCCGTAGCGAGACAATACAGGTGTCAGCCGAGGCGTAGCGGTCCATAACGTCCTGGCCGTGCAGCGGGGGATGGAACGTCACGGGTGCTCCGAGCTGGGCCGCCAGTTTCTCCAGGGCAGGGCGCTGGGTTCCATGCCCGACGAGATGCAGGTGCATGGCATCGCCCACGAGGGCACTAGCCCGGATTGCCACGTCAAGCCGCTGGCTTTCACCGTGGTTGCCCAGGTAGAGAACCTCAAGCACATCCCGTTCAACCTCAGGGGACCCCAGGAAAGGAATAGTGTCAACGTGGAGGCCGTTGCTCACGGTGGTCACGTTCTTGAGCCCCCGGGAACGGAGTGTCTCAGCGAATCCGTCGGTCACGGTGACCACCAGGTCCGCACGATGCTGGACGAACTCGACCGCCAGTTCCACCACGCTCTTCACCCTCCCCCGGACCATCCGGGAATCCCGGGCCAGGTCCGGCCAGGCGTCACGCATTTCCACAATGAGCGGAACGCCCCGCATCCGGGCCAACAGGTAGCCGGCGGCCAGTATTGGCAGGCTCGGGGCCGTTGCGATCACCACATCCGGCCGACGCGTCAGTAGACCCAGCGGCACGGACATGGCCGCCGAAAAACACTGGTCCACCAGGCGGGCGAGGTGTGAGTTGCCGTGCGGCACGAAGGGCACGCGCCGGATCAGTTCGGTGAACTGGCCTTTTTGTCTCCGGAAAGCCCGGCCCGCCAGATCGCGGGGAAGCTCCCTGCGTCCTACCGGAAAATGCGCCACGGGTGTCACGACGTCGAATTCCCAGCCGGAGGCGCTGAACTCCCTCAGCAGAGCAGTCCAACGACGCTGCGGCGGGCTGTTCTCCGGCCAGTAGGAGTGCATCAGCAGGGTCACGCGTTTGGCCCGGGCACCGGAGCTGGTCTGGTTCGTCTTGGTGCTGTCGGTCATTAGCTGTGGCATACGGGTTTATTTCCCGGTCTTGGCAGCAGTGCGAAAGCCCTTGGAGCCCAAGGCCCGGAAGTACGCAACGCCGGCGCCGAGCAGGGCAAGGACAGTCAGGAACTGGATCATGAACGGACTACCTGTCGCCGCGACAACCGCAGCCTGGATCTCCGTGCCTGCCTGGGGCACGGCTGGCGCCTCCGTCGGAACTGCCGCCGATGACTCGGTTGCACTGGCTGACGTTAAGGGTGGGGCACTGGCAACTGAAGGCTCCGGAGAAGACGGCGCCACCTCTGGTGCAGGGACGGGCTCCGCCGGTACGGCCTGGGATGCCGGTAAACGAACTGGGGCAACTGTGCCCGCCGCCGGCGGGGCAACCGGGAATTGGGGCGGCACTTCGGCGGATGGCGGCGAGGCGGGGACGCCTGGCTCCGTCGCGGCAGGCGGCGGCAGCTCCGTGGCGGGCGGTTCCGTCGTTGCAGGCGGCGGCTCTGGGGCAGGGACCGGCGTGGGGTCCGGGGCAGGCACCGGTGCGGGGTCCGTCGGTGGCGTTGCCGGATCGGATGGCGCCAGCACCGGGGACGGCGTCCCGACCGGAGGGGACACAACGATGATCAGGCCGGGGTCTGCCGGGATAGTCTCCTCGGCGTGGGCAGCCGGTGCACCCAGGCTGAGAGTGACGAAGAGCGCGGTTGCCAGCGCGGAGACCGGCCTAAGCCCGGCCGCAGACGCCTGTCTGTGGCATGCACGTTGTGATGTATTCAAGCGCTCCCCCAAAGCCAATCCAGTTCGGTACGTCGTGGTGTTCGTCGTCGAACCTTGCTAAACGCCGCCAGGACAAGCAGCGCCAGCTCATAATCATACTTGTTCGCCGCGAGGACACCGGCAACCATTGCCGCAGGACTCACCACGCCGCATCCTGTCCGGCAGGGGCGCTGCCAGTCAACCCGCCGGGATAGGCTGGAAGAATGCATCAGTTCCGCGCCCAGGCTTCCGCTCGTCCGCTCCGGTTTCTGGGAGTCGCGGCGGCAGCAGCAGCCGCCGGGCTGGCGTTGAGCGGCTGCTCCCCCGTGGTCGACGTGACGCCGGCCAAAGACTCGGCGAATGCCGCGTGCGCCCCGATGATGGTCGCACTGCCGGACGCGATCGGCGAGGCCAAATTGCGAAAGACCAACAGCCAGGCCACATCGGCGTGGGGCGATCCGTCCCTCGTGGTCCTGCGCTGCGGCGTGAATGTCCCCGGCCCGACGACGGACCGCTGCGTCAGCGTCAACGGCGTGGACTGGGTCATCAAGGAAGGCAACCCGGTGTGGACGCTGACCACTTTCGGGCGCGAACCGGCCACCGAGATCCTGATGGATCCGGACAAGATCAGCTCGGCAACAGTACTGGCCGACCTCGCCGCTGCGGCCGCAAAGATCAAGGCGACGCGCAACTGCGTGGGCCAGGCGGACCTGCAGGACCTGCCCACCAGCAAGTAGCCCCTAGCGAAGGCCCGTCTTGCGGTGCAGTGCCAGGTGGATCAGTTCGTCGATCAGTTCCGCGTAGCCCAGCCCGGAGGCCTTCCACATCTGCGGGTACATGCTCTTGGGCGTGAACCCGGGCATGGTGTTGATCTCGTTGATGATCAGCTCGCCCTCGGCCGTATAGAAGAAGTCCACCCGGCTCAGTCCCTCGGCACCGACGGCGTCAAACGCCACCGCTGCCAGTTCCCGGACCCGGGCGATGGCCTCTTCGGGGAGGTCTGCGGGGCAGCTGAGCGCGGCGGCGTCGTCCTCCACGTACTTGGCGTTGAAGTCGTAGAACTCGTGCCCGCCGCCGGCCACCGAGATCTCCCCCGGCATGGACGTGCGCGGGGCGTCGGTCCCCCGGCCCTCCAGCACCGCGCATTCGATCTCGCGGCCCACGATGCCGGCCTCGATGACCAGCTTCGGATCGTGCTCGCGTGCCGTGGCGATCGCGGCGTCCAGGCCGTCGAGGGAATCCACCTTGGAGATGCCCATGGAGGAACCGGCCCTCGCCGGCTTGACGAAGACGGGGAAGCCGAGCTGGTCCACGCGTTTGCGGACGGTTTCGGGATCGTTGAGCCACTGCCGGTCCGTGACCGCGATGTACGGCCCCACCCGGAGCCCGGCGGATTCGAAGACCACCTTCATGAAGTGTTTGTCCATGCCGACGGCGGACGCCAGCACGCCGGCTCCGACGTAGCGGGTGTCGGAGAGTTCCAGGAAGCCCTGGATGGTGCCGTCCTCGCCGAACGGGCCGTGCAGCAGCGGGAAGACCACGTCCACGGAGCCCAGTTCCTGCGGGACCTGGCCAGGGGACGCGACGATCAGCTGGTGTTCGCCGCCGATTTCGGCCAGCGCCACCGTTTGTGGCGAGGACGCGACCTCGGGCAGGGCTGATGCCGAGAGTGACCAGTCGTGCGTGTCCCCGGACGCCAGCACCCACTGGCCGGTCTTGGCGATCCCGATCGGGATGACCTCGTATTTGGCCTGGTCAATCGCCCCGAGAACTCCGGCTGCTGTCACACAGCTCACGGCATGTTCGCTGGAGCGGCCGCCGAACAGCACGGCCACACGGGGCCGGGACGTGGCCGTACGGCCGGCCGGGTTGAGGTTTTCTTCAGACACGCTCAGTAGCCGCCTTCGGGTTTCAGGTCCCGGGACAGCAGGAGCGGCCCCAGTTCGTCTACGGACAGTTTTCCGGCCAGCACGGCGACGACGGCGGCCGTGATGGGCATCTCGACGCCGAGCTTGCCGGCCAGTTCATGAACGGCCTGCGCGGACTTGATGCCCTCGGCCGTCTGCGTCATTTCGGCCGTGACCTGCTCAAGGGTCAGGCCCTTGCCGAGCAGCCGCCCTGCCGTGTGGTTCCGGGACAACGGAGAGGAACAGGTCGCCACGAGATCGCCGAGCCCCGCGAGCCCGGCCATCGTCCGGGCCTCCCCGCCCAGGGCCAGCGAGAGCCGGGACGTCTCCGCGAGGCCGCGGGTGATGACGGACGCCTTCGTGTTGTCACCCATCCGTTTGCCCTCGCAGATCCCGACGGCCAGGGCAATGATGTTCTTGACGATGCCGCCGATCTCGACGCCGGCTACATCCGCCGTCGTGTACGGGCGGAAGTACGGCGCGGTGCAGCTCCGCGCGACCCAGCCCGCCGCAGCGGAATCGGAGCAGGCGACCACCGACGCGGTGGGCTCTTCGCGCGCAATCTCCATGGCCAGATTGGGACCGGAAACGACGGCGACCCGGCTGGCCGGGATGCCCAGTTCGGCGCAAATGACTTCGCTCATCCGGGCGTCGGAGTGGAGCTCGAGACCCTTCATGAGGGAGACAACAAGGGCGCCCGGCGCCACGAGGTCCTTCCAGGCGCGCAGCTGCGGACGCAGGCTCTGTGCCGGCACTGCCAGGACCACGAGTTCGGCCCCCGCCAGGACCTCGGCGACGTCGGTGGAAGCCCTGATGCTGGGCGGAAGGGGGATGTCCTTCAGGTACTGCTCGTTGCGGTGCTTGAGGTTGATGTGGTCAACGACTTCGCGGCGCCGGCCCCAGAGGCGGATGTCACGCTCAACGCCGGATGCCGTGGCGGCGTCGGCAAGGATCTTCGCGAAAGTGGTGCCCCAGGAGCCGGCCCCCAGGACGGCCACCGTCGTGGCGGAGCCCGCTGCGCGAGCGTCCGGGGTCACTTGGCGCCGTCCGCGGTGGTGCCTGCGCCGTCGGGCGATCCGCCGTCGGGCGATCCACCGTCGGAGGTTCCGGCCGCCGGGCCGTCGGATTCGATGAAACGGCCGTGGGTGGACTGGTGGTGGGCGGCAGGGTCCCAGCGCACCAAGGGCGGCTGTCCGCCGCGGAGGCCCGCAAGGAGTTCGGTGATGGCGTCCATGATGACGTTCGTCGCTTCGGTGAGGGTGGCCCGGTCCAGGGGCCGGCCGGCAAACGCGCTGAGGTCCACGGGATCGCCCACCACCAGACGCGAGGTCTTCCGCGGGAAAATGTGGAACCGCTTGGCATAGCGGGGCAGGACTTCGTGGGCGCCCCAGTGCGCGATCGGCACCACGGGGATTCCGCTTTCCAGCGCCATGCGCGCGGCACCGGTGTGGCCCTTCATCGGCCACAAGTCCGGATCCCGGGTGAGGGTGCCCTCGGGGTAGATGATGATGGCGCCGCCCTCGTCCACGATCTCTTTGGCGAGCTGCAGCGAGCGGTTGGCCCCCGCCGTCGAGCGTTCCACCGGGATCTGCTTGGTGGACCTCATGACAGCGCCGAGGACCGGGATCTTGAACAGGCCGGCTTTGGCCAGGAAGTGCGGCATCCGCTTGTGGTTGTAGAGCATGTGCGCCACCACCAGCGGGTCGATCTCGGTGCAGTGGTTAGGTGCGGCGATGAAGCCCCCGGCGGGCAGTTTTTCCACCCCGTTCCACTTCTTGGCCATCAGCAGATTCATCACGGGCCGGACTATCCCGGCGGCTGTCACAAAGGTGGCGTGGCCCTTGGCCGTTTCCTTCACTGGGGTCCCCGCTACTTGGCTGAGGTGATGTCGAAATCGGCGCCGAGGCCTGCGAGCTTCTCGGTGAAGCGCTCGTAGCCGCGGTTGATGATGTCGATTCCGGTGACGCGGGAGGTGCCGGTGGCTGCCAGGGCGGCAATCAGGTGGCTGAAGCCGCCGCGCAGGTCCGGGACGTCAATGTCGGTGCCCTTCAGCTGCGTGGGACCGGAAATCACTGCGGAGTGCAGGAAGTTGCGCTGGCCGAACCGGCACGGCACGCTGCCGAGGCATTCGCGGTGCACCTGGATGCTGGCGCCCATCCGGATGAGGGCCTCGGTGAAGCCGAAGCGGTTCTCGTAGACGGTCTCGTGGACGATCGAGACACCTTCGGCCTGGGTCAGGGCGACGATGAGGGGCTGCTGCCAGTCGGTCATGAAGCCGGGGTGCACGTCAGTTTCAAGGACCAGGGGGTTGAGCTTGCCGCCGCGGTGGTAGAAGCGGATGCCGTCGTCGCCGATGTCCATGCCGCCGCCGACCTTGCGGTAGGTGTTCAGGAACGTCATCATGTCGCGCTGGGTGGCGCCTTCGACGAAAATGTCGCCGCGGGTCACGAGGGCAGCGGAGGCCCAGGAGGCGGATTCGTTGCGGTCCGACAGGGCGCGGTGGTTGTAGCCGCCGAGGTCCCTGACGCCTTCGATCCGGATGGTGCGGTCCGTCTGGACGCTGATGATCGCGCCCATTTTCTGCAGCACGGCGATGAGATCCACGATTTCCGGCTCGGTGGCCGCGCCGGACAGCTCCGTGATGCCCTCAGCCCGGGTGGCGCTAAGCAGGACCTGCTCGGTGGCGCCGACAGACGGGTACGGCAGGGCAATTTTGGCGCCCTTGAGGCCGTGGGGCGCGGAGATGTGGATGCCGCCGGGCCGCTTTTCCACGACAGCGCCGAACTGGCGCAGCACGTTGAGGTGGTAGTCGATCGGGCGGTCGCCGATTTTGCACCCGCCGAGGTCCGGGATGAAGGCCTCGCCGATCGCGTGGATCAAAGGCCCGCAGAGCAGGATCGGGATGCGGGAGTCCCCGGCGTGGGCGTCGATGGCCGTGTGGGAGGCGGTCTTGGCGTTGGTCGGGTCCAGGGTCAGGTCCCCGGTGACGGGGTCCTTCTCCACCGTGACCCCGTGGAGCTGGAGCAGGCTGGTGACAACCTCGACGTCCTTGATCTCAGGGACGTTGCGCAGCACGGACGGCTCGTTGCCCAGCAGGGCAGCCACCATGGCCTTGGGGACAAGGTTCTTGGCCCCCCGGACGGTGACGCGGCCAGTCAGCGGGACGCCTCCGCGGATTGTCAGAACACTACTCATATACCGGTTTCCTCACGACTACTCGCCCCCAAATCCTTAAAAACGCTCCTGCTAAGCATAGGAGCTTGCGTTACCGATCTGAAATACGGCGTGCGTTCCTCCGGTGTGATCCCCGCTTCGGACACCACCGAACAAGACTCCAACGCGGGGTCACTTACGGCCGGTCCGGGGCCCCGGGACGGGCCGCAAGTGACCCCGCGTTGCAGTGAAAGGTGGCGCGTCAGGACAGCTTGGCCGGCAGGGTTTTGGGCATAAACGCGGGCCGGGTGGCCTCGAAGGCGGTGATGTCTTCCTCGTGCTTGAGGGTCAGCCCGATGTCGTCCAGGCCCTCCAGCAGGCGCCAGCGGGTGTAGTCGTCGATCTCGAACGGTGCCACGAGGTTGCCGCACTGCACCGTCTTGGAGACGAGGTCAACCGTGACGGCGGTGCCGGGGGCGTTCTCCAGTTCCTTCCAGATGAGTTCGACGTCGTCCTGGGCCAGTTCGGCGGCCAGCAGGCCCTGCTTGCCGGAGTTGCCCCGGAAGATGTCCGCGAAGCGCGAAGAGAGCACGGTCTTGAAGCCGTAGTCCTTCAACGCCCAGACGGCGTGCTCCCGGGAGGAACCGGTGCCGAAGTCCGGACCCGCCACCAGCACGGAGCCGGCGTTGAAGGGCTCCTGGTTCAGGATGAACGCCGGGTCTTTCCGCCAGCCCGCGAAGAGGGCGTCCTCGAAACCGGTGCGGGTGATGCGTTTGAGGTAGACGGCGGGGATGATCTGGTCCGTGTCGACGTTGCTTTGGCGCAGCGGAACGCCGACGCCGGTGTGGGTGGTGAACTTTTCCATGGCGGATCCTTCTAGGCTGTGGGGATCTTGGCGGGCAGCCAGGCGGCGTCGGTGCCGGCGGCGTCGGTGCCGGCTGCGGACTCAGGAGCCGGTTCCAAGTCCGACGGCGAGCTCAGGGTGCCGCGCACCGCCGTGGCCGCCGCCACGACCGGGGAGACCAGGTGGGTGCGGCCGCCCTTGCCCTGGCGCCCCTCAAAGTTGCGGTTGGACGTGGATGCGCAGCGCTCCCCTACCTCCAGCTGGTCCGGGTTCATGCCCAGGCACATGGAGCAGCCCGCGAAGCGCCATTCGGCGCCGAAGTCCTTGAACACCTTGTCCAGCCCCTCGGCCTCTGCCTCAAGCCGGACGCGGGCGGACCCGGGAACCACCAGCATCCGGATGTTGGGGTCCTTGGTGCGGCCCCGGATGACGCCCGCAGCGGCGCGGAGGTCCTCCATCCGGGAGTTGGTGCAAGAGCCCAGGAAGACCGTGTCCACCCGGATCTCCTTCATCGGGGTGCCGGCCTCGAGCCCCATGTACTGCAGCGCACGTTCCGCCGCGGCCTTCGCGTTCTCGTCGCCGAAGTCCTCGGGCGAGGGCACCTTCGCGGACAGCGACACGCCCTGGCCCGGGTTGGTTCCCCACGTCACGAACGGTTCCAGCGTGTCGGCGTCGAGGTCCACCTCGACGTCGAAGCTCGCGTCGTCCTCGGTGCGCAGCGTCTTCCAGTACTCGACGGCGGCGTCCCATTCGGCGCCCTGGGGCGCGTGCGGGCGGCCGTACATGTAGTCGTAGGTGGTCTGGTCCGGGGCGACGAGCCCGGCGCGGGCGCCGGCCTCGATGGACATGTTGCAGATGGTCATCCGTGCTTCCATGGACAGCGCCCGGATGGCGGAACCGCGGTATTCGAGCACGTAGCCCTGGCCACCGCCGGTACCGATTTTGGCGATGACCGCAAGGATGATGTCCTTGGCCGAGACGCCGGGGCGCAGCGTGCCTTCAACGTTGATGGCCATGGTCTTGAACGGCTTCAGGGACAGCGTCTGGGTGGCCATGACGTGTTCCACCTCGGAGGTGCCGATGCCCATCGCCAGGGCGCCGAAAGCCCCGTGCGTGGAGGTGTGCGAGTCGCCGCAGACCACGGTCATGCCGGGCTGGGTGAGGCCCAGCTGCGGGCCGACGACGTGCACGATCCCCTGCTCGGCGTCGCCGAGGGAGTGCAGGCGGACGCCGAATTCCTGGCAGTTGTTGCGCAGGGTCTGGATCTGCGTGCGGCTGGTGAGATCGGCGATTGGCTTGTCGATGTCCAGCGTGGGAGTGTTGTGGTCCTCGGTGGCGATGGTGAGGTCCGGCCGGCGCAGGGGCCGCCCGGCCAGCCGGAGGCCCTCGAAGGCCTGCGGCGAGGTCACCTCGTGCACGAGGTGGAGGTCGATGAAGAGAAGGTCGGGCTGGGCGTTGGCTCCTTCGCCGTCCCCCTTGCGCACCACGTGCGCGTCCCAGACTTTCTCGGCCAGTGTCTTTGCCACGGCCTTCTCCCTTCACTGCGGTGTGTGTTCTTGGTTGCCGGTTTCTTGCACTGATTTCCTCCACTGAATCAGCAGTCCCCCGTGTGGCGCCAGCGCGGTGACTTGCATCTCAGATAATGAGACGGCAATATCATCACATGGACAATTCTAGTGGTGTCGGTGTCATCGATAAAGCGGCCCATGTGCTTGACGCACTGGAGGCCGGCCCCACCACCCTGGCTCAGCTTGTGGCTGCCACGGGACTGGCGCGGCCCACGGTGCACCGGCTGGCGCTGGCGCTGGTCCATCACCGCCTGGTCAGCCGCGACATCCAGGGCCGCTTCGTGCTCGGCAGCCGCCTCGTGGAACTCGCCTCCGCGGCCGGCGAGGACCGCCTGATCGCCTCCGCCGGCCCTGTCCTGGTGCAGCTGCGCGATGCCACTGGGGAAAGCGCCCAGATTTTCCGCCGCCAGGGCGACTGGCGGGTCTGCGTCGCTTCCGCGGAACGGCCCATCGGCCTGCGGGACACCATACCGGTCGGCACGCAACTGTCCATGAAGGCCGGCTCCGCAGCCCAGGTGCTGCTCGCCTGGGAAGACCATGACCGGCTCTTGGAAGGCCTCCAGTCCGCCCGGTTCACCCCTACCGTCCTGGCCGGAGTCCGACGCCGGGGCTGGGGCCAGAGCCTCGGCGAACGCGAGCCGGGGGTCGCCTCCGTTTCGGCCCCCGTGCGCGGTCCGTCCGGCCGCGTGATCGCCGCGGTATCGATCTCCGGCCCCATCGAACGCCTGACCCGCCAGCCGGGCCGCCTGCACGCCGAGGTGGTGTGCAACGCCGCCCGCGTGCTGACCGAGGCCTTGCGCAAGACCAGCGACTAGGGGCATCGAGCCAGACGCCCGGTAATGTCGCCGGTGGCGTGTGGAAGGCTCTTCGACTCCAACCCGGCCCAACCAAACAGCAAACGCATACCGCTGGCCTGCCCCGTCACTTCCTCATCTGAAACGGCGTGCGGCTTGTCGCTCAGGCATAGTGCATCAGGAAATACTCCAGGCAGGAGTCCATATGGTGCTGCTGAGAGCAGGATCCGTCCGTGTCCGGTTCGGGCAGCGGATGCGTGGCCGTGAAGTGATCCCAGCCGGGTAAGGGGTCCGGGGGCAGTGCGTCATATAGCGAAAGGTCGGGCCCGGGATCCGGGAGCGGTTCTCCGGCTGCGTCTATGTCCAGGCTGTCGACCATGATGCGGATGTCGGGTGGCCAGTGGGGTGGTTCCCAGTCCAGGTGCTCGCTCGGGTAGTACCGTCCCGACGGCGAAGTCCACCCGGGCGGCTCGTCTTTGCTGGCCCCGGTGGGTGTCCACGCGGAACCGTGTTTCAGGCGGTGGTGCTTCGGGCAGGGCTGGCCGAGGTTGGCGATCCCGGTGGTTCCGCCGTCGGCCCAGGCCAGGAGGTGGTCGGCCTCGTTGTCC
>NZ_MQTQ01000057.1 GCF_020532805.1 Arthrobacter sp. SO5
TGGGCTGCCGCGGAGATTTCGGACAGTGGGCCCTCTTAAAATGAGGGTCTACCGAAAGTAGAGATCAGCATGACCGCATCACGCAAGCGATTTACCCAGGAGTTCAAGGACGAGTTGTGCCGGGAGGTGATCAACACGTCCAAGCCGATCAAGGACGTGGCCACCTCGTATGGTGTCGGCCCCGAGACGCTCCGGAACTGGCTGGTCAAGTACCGCGAGGCCAACAACGGCACGGAGGCGGATCTGACGGTGTCGGAACGGGCCCGGCTGAAGGAACTCGAGCGTGAAGTTCAAGAGCTGCGGGCGGAGACTGCCTTCTTGAAAAAAGCCAGCGCTTACTTCGCGCGGGAGCAGCGGTAGTGAGCAAGTACGAATACATCGACTCCCAGAAAAGTGAGCCCGCCAACCTGAATTCGGTCGTGAGAATGTGCCGCTGGTTAGGCGTCTCAACCTCCGGTTTCTACCACTGGGCCACCCGCCCGCAATCAGCCACGGCGTCCCGCCGGCAGGGCCTGACGGCGCGGATCGAGCACTTCTTCGAGGAGTCCGAGGGCACCTACGGCTACCGGCGCATCCACGCCGACCTCGCCGCGGAACAGACCGAGTGCTCTCCCGAGCTGGTGCGGCAGATCATGCGCCACCAGGGCCTGGTGGCCTGTCAGCCACGCCCGTTCCGTATCACCACCGAGGCTGACGCTGAGGCCGCCGCGGGCATGCCCGACCTCGTCCAGCGGGACTTCACCGCGGACCGGCCCGGGGTGAAGTTCGTCGGCGACATCACCTACATCCACACCTGGCAAGGGTTCGTCTACCTCGCCACGGTCATCGACTGCTACTCCAAGAAGGTCGTCGGATGGTCGATCGCCGATCACATGCGCACCGAGCTCGTCGCCGACGCGCTGAAGAACGCCGCCGCTACGACCCGGATCGAGCCTGACGCGATCTGGCACTCCGATCGGGGAAGCGTCTACACCTCAACCGGTTTCAGGGCCTTGGTGGCCGGTCTGGGCATGCGCTCCTCGATGGGACGTACCGGCGTGTGCTGGGACAACAGCATGGCCGAATCGTTCTTCTCCGCCCTGAAAAACGAACGTGTCTACCGGACTGTTTACGCGACTAAATCACAAGCCCGCAGCGACGTCATTCGCTACATCGAGGGGTTTTACAACAGCCGGCGCCGTCACTCCGCGCTCGGTTACCGGCGGCCCAATGAAGTCCACTATGGTTATCAACAGCCAGCCCTGGCAGCGTAGAAGAATCCACTAATTCCGCTGTCCGAAATACCCGCAGCAGCCCAG
>NZ_MQTQ01000058.1 GCF_020532805.1 Arthrobacter sp. SO5
CAACCACCGCCGCAACCACAGCGCCCTCGGAGGACGACCACCCATCAGCAGATGTAACCAACCTGCTGGCTGAGTACATCTAGCTGACCGCTGGCGGTGCTGCTAGGCACCGCCGCGCCAGAGCTCCAGCAGCTCCGGAAACGCGGACTCATAGCCGGTCAGCAGCTGCGCGGCGAGGACGTCCGAATCGACGAGCGGATGCGCGGCGAAGGCTGCCAGGGCCGCTTCCCGCCGGCCTTCCCGCTGGCCCTCCCGGCCGGTCTGGCCGGTCTGGCCGGTCTGGCCGGTTTGGCCGGCCGCCCGCACCACGAGCCGTTCCACGTGCTTGACCCGCCGCATGAGTTCCAGTTGCGCTTTGCCGGGCCGCGCCTGGGGAAGCGGGACGACGCCGTCGGGCGTCACCCGGCAGGGCACCTCGACGACGGCGTCCGCGGGCAGCCCCGGAATCGCCGCGGCCCCGGCGGCCCCGGCAAGGGTGTTGGGCGTATTCAGGATCAGGTCCGCCCCGCCGCCGCCGGACAGCGCCCGCATGAGGGCCAGGGCAACGCGTTCGTAGCCGCCGCCGGCCAGGTCGGCCTCGTCCCGGCGCTCGCCGCCAGCCCGGGCCTCCGCGAGGTACCCCTCCTCGCGGGACCGGCGCGCGGCGTCCCAGAGCCGGTACGCTTCCGGACCGGCCGCCGCGAGCTGCGGGTACAGCGCCGTTTGCTGGCGGTCGATTGACTCCCCTCGGGTCTGGGCGGAGGAGCGGATGCCGGCCAGCGCCCGCCCGGTCTCGTAGTAGTAGTACAGGTACTCGTTCGGCAGGCAGCCCAGCTCCGACAGGAAATCCTGGGCGAACAGCCGGCCCTCCTCGAAGCCGGACAGGGCGCCGGCGTCCGCCAGCAGCCCGGGCAGCCTATCCTGGCCGCCGGTCTCAAGCCGGTATAGCCAGCCGAGGTGGTTGAGGCCGTAGTAGCCCACGCCGTCGAGCCGGCCCTCGGGCAGCCCGACGCCGGCGGCCCGCGCCGCGCGGTGCACGAGGCCGCTGGCGGAATCGCAGATGCCCACCACCCTGCGGCCCAGGACGGGGACGAGCGCCTCCGTGACCATGCCGGCAGGATTCGTGAAGTTCAGCAGCCACGCCCCGGGGCAACGGCGCCGCATCTCCCCTGCGAGCTCGAGCATGCGGGGGATGGACCGCAGCGCATAGGCGATACCGCCGGCTCCCGTGGTTTCCTGGCCCAGGAGCCCCAGGTCCAGGGCAACCCGCTCGTCCGCGGTGCGCCCGGCGGTGCCGCCGGGCCGGATGGCGGCGAAGACCATGTCGGTGCCCGCGAGGGCTTCGGGCAGGGAGGTGGTGGCCCGGACCGAGGGGGGAGGGGCGCCGGTCCGCGGGACCGTTCCGCCGAGGGCGGCGAGGACCGCCTCGATGGCACCCAGCCGGCCGGGATCGACGTCGTACAGCACCAGTTCCCGGACGATTCCGGCGAACGGTCCCGCGCAGAGCGCCCGGTAAACCAGCGGTACCCGGAATCCGCCGCCGCCGGCAATCATGAGCCGCATGCGGACAGTCTATTCACTGACGCTCAGCCGCGCTCCGAGCCTGCCTTTCCCCGGGTGCCGGGACGGCGTACTGTGCAGATATGGACGCGATTCCGACGCGGCGTTTTGACCCGCTCTCCTCCGTCCGACCCCCGGCGGCGGAAGGCTTCGATCTGCTCCTGACCGGCACGGTGTTCCAGGACATCATTTTCACGGGCCTCCCGCACGCACCCGTGGCCGGAACCGAAATCTGGAGTGACGGGATGGGCAGCTGCCCCGGCGGCGTGGCGAACCAGGCCATTGCGGCGGCCCGGCTGGGGCTGCGGACCGGACTTGCCGCCGCGTTCGGCGATGACGGGTACGGGGACTACAACTGGAAAATCCTCGCCGGCCAGGAACATGTGGACCTGTCCCTTTCCCGCCGAATTCGCGGCTGGCACTCGCCCGTCACGGTGTCCCTGAGCGTGGAGCAGGACCGGTCAATGGTCACGCACGGACATCCGGCCCCGGTGACCTCCACCGAACTCATCGGCTGCCCGCCGCCCGCGCTCGCCGCCGTGGCCGATCTCGGCGAGGAACTCGAACCGTGGGCCATCGATGCGCACAAGGCCGGAGTCCGGCTGTTCGGCGACGTCGGCTGGGACCCTACGGGTGCCTGGGCGCCCGCCCGGCTGGATAACCTCAAGTACTTCCACGCGTTTATGCCGAACCAGCGCGAGGCGATGGCCTTCACCGGCAAGGACAACCCGTGGTCCGCGCTGTACTCGCTGGCGGAAAAGGTTCCGGTGGCCGTGGTGACCCTCGGGTCCCAGGGGGCCATGGCCGTGGACTCCGAAACCGGTGAAGAGGAATGGGTGCCGTCCCTGCCCGTCTCGGCGTTTGACCCCACCGGCGCGGGGGACTGCTTCGACGCGGCGTTCATCGTGGGCTGCCTTGCCGGCTGGCCGCTCGGGGACAGGCTGCGGTTCGCCAACCTCTGCGCGGCCCTGGCGGTCCAGGAGGTCGGCGGTTCCCTCGCCGCGCCGGGCTGGGGCGATATTGCCGACTGGTGGCAGCGCGCCAACGCCCGGAAGGAACGCCAGGGCAGCCAGTGGTTGCGCCGCTACTGCTTCCTGGAAGAGATCATCCGCGATGTGCCACAGGAAGCGCAGCGGAGGGCAACGGCAACCATCGCGCACCTGTCGGACGCGTAGCTCCTTGGCCTGAGGTCCCCTCAGGGTGGACATGTCCCCCGCTGCCGGCCTCGAGTGGGCATAGTCGCATTGTGTCCGCTGGTGGGTGCGAAGACTGGGCATGTCCCCCGGGGGAGGCGCACCCGGGCCCGGTGCCGGTGGACATGTTCCTCGCCGCCGGCCTTGAGTGGGCATAGTCCCATTGTGCCCGTTGGTCGGTGTGAAGACTGGGCATGTCCAGCCGGGGGAGGTGCTCCCGGGCCCGGTGCCGGTGGACATGTCCCTCGCTGCCGGCGGGGAGTGGGCAGAATCCCATTGTGCCCGCTGGTCGGTGCGAAGACTGGGCATGTCCCCGCGGGGGAGGGCCGCTGGCCGCGGGAGGAATTAAGCCGGATGCCTTGGCGCCCCTAGAATCGTTAAGTGACCTACCCAGCAGCAACAGGTGGCCCCCGGCCCGCTCCGGAAGCCGCGCCAGCCTCCGCCGAGGAACGCTCGGCAGTAATTGACCTCGAAGCGATCCGGCACAACGTCCGCCGGATCGCGGCCGTGGCATCGCCCGCCCAGGTCATGGCCGTGGTCAAGGCCGACGCTTACGGACACGGCGCCGTCCCCGTGGCCCGGGCCGCGCTCAGCGCCGGAGCCGGCTGGCTTGGAGTCGCCCACATTTCCGAGGCCCTAACCCTGCGCGCCGCCGGCATCGAGGCGCCCCTGCTGGCCTGGCTGCACACACCCGAGAGCGACTTTGCCGCAGCAGTCGCGGCCGGGATCGATATTGGCTGTTCGGGCTGGGAACTTCCGCGGATCGTGGCGGCGGCCCGAGCGCTGGAACGCCCTGCCCGCGTCCACCTGAAGGCGGACACCGGCCTGGGCCGCAACGGGGCAACCCGGGACGCCTGGGACGGGCTGGTCGGCGAAGCCATGGACTACCAGGACCAGGGGCTGCTGCGCGTTGTGGGGATTTTCTCCCACCTAGCCGTCGCCGATGAACCCGAACGCCCCGAAACCGACGCGCAGCTCGAAGCCTTCCGCGAGATCCTCGCCGTCGCCCGGGACGCCGGCGTTGACCCCCAGGTCCGGCATCTGGCCAACACCCCCGCCACGCTGTCGCGCCCCGACACCCATTTTGACCTGGTCCGGGTGGGACTGGGCCTCTACGGTTTGTCCCCCTTCGAAGGGCAGAGCTCCGAAGAGCTGGGCCTGCGCCCCGCCATGACCGTCCGCACGGTCGTCTCGCACTGCAAAGACGTTCCCGCCGGCCAGGGTGTCTCCTACGGCCTGAACTACCGCACCGACGCCGCCAGCACCCTCGGACTCATCCCCCTCGGCTATGCCGACGGCGTTCCGCGCATCGCCACCGGAGGCCCGGTCCGGGTGGAAGGCGTGAACTACCCCGTGGTGGGCCGCATCGCCATGGACCAGATGGTGATTGACCTGGGCCCGCTCCACGTGTCCGCCGGCGGGCACACAGTCCTCGGAGCCGAGGCCGTGCTGTTCGGCAGCGGCGCCGACGGCGGACCCACGGCGGAGGACTGGGCCCGGGCCGCCGGCACCAACAATTACGAAATCGTCACCCGGATCAGCCCGCGGGTGCCGCGCCGCTACATCAACGAGGAGCCCACCGCCAGCGGAGCGGCGCACACCAGTGCAGGGTTGCGGCCGTGACCGCCCCGGCCTGGGAACGGACCCTCGACGTCCGGACCGCCGAGCAGACACATGCCCTCGGCGCCGCGCTTGGCGCCCAGCTGGAGCCCGGGGACCTGCTGGTCCTCACCGGTGAACTCGGCGCGGGCAAAACCACGTTCACGCAGGGGCTCGGGGAGGGTCTGGGCGTCCGCCCCGGCGTCATTTCACCGACCTTTGTGCTGGTCCGCATCCACCCAAACCTTCCTGACGGGGCACGGCCCGGGGGACCGGACCTGGTGCATGTGGACGCGTACCGGCTGGGCTCCGCCGCCGAAATCGACGACATCGACCTGGAAAACACCATGGACAGCTCCGTGACAGTCGTCGAATGGGGCCGCGGAAGGGTGGAGCACCTGAGTGAGAGCCGGCTCGAGCTGGACCTGGTCCGCAGCCTCGGCGCCGCCGTTCCCGTGCCGGCCGGCACCGGAACGGGCGGACTGGACTTTGATACCGACGACGACGACGAGCCCCGCACCATCGTGCTGCGCGGCTTCGGCCCGCGCTGGGTCAACCCGCCGTTGTTCTCCGCCGCGGCGGAGCCTTTACCCGCGGCGGAGCCGTTACCCGGGGCCGGGCCCGGGACAATGCCCGCACCGACGGAACGGAATTCCTGATGCTGATCCTCGCCATCGACACCTCGGCTGTGGCCAGCGCCGCGCTTGTCTCCGACGACGCCCCGGAATCGGTGATCGGCAGCTTCTCCACCGAGGACACCCGGAGCCACGCGGAAGTCCTGGCCCCGGGCGTCGAGGAACTCCTCGCCGAGGCGGGCGTGAGCGGGGCCGACGTCGACGCGATCGTCACGGGGGTGGGCCCGGGCCCGTTCACCGGGCTGCGCTCGGGCATCGTCACGGCCCGCACCCTCGCCTTCGTGTGGGGCAAACCGCTCTACGGCATGATGAGCCTGGACGCCATCGCCCTCGAAGTGGCGGAGTCCGTCGACGCGGCACCGGAATTCATCGTCGCCACCGACGCGCGGCGCAAAGAGGTTTACTGGGCCCGGTATTCGCTGGCCGCGGCCCAGCTGCCGCGGCTGCTCGACGGGCCCCACGTGGGATTCGCCGCGGACCTGCCGGACCTCCCTGTCTACGGCGCCGGGGCAGGGCTTTATTCCGACGTCGTGAAGGCAGTCCCGGAGTTCAGCTCGCGGCAGCCCGAAGCCCTCTCGCTGGGCCAGTTCGCGCTGGCACGGCTCGCCGCGGGAGGACAGTTGCTGGACTCGACGCCGCTGTACCTGCGCGAGTCCGACGCCCAGGTCCCCGGACCTCGGAAGCGTGCGCTGTGAGCGGCGAAGCGGAAGTCCAGGTGCCGGGCGGGGTCACCCTGCGGGAGATGGGCACGGCGGACATTCCGGCGGTCCACGACCTGGAGCGGCGGCTGTTTCCCGTGGACGCCTGGCCGCTGCAGATGTTCGTGGACGAGCTGGCGCAGGCCGAAACCCGGCGCTACCTCGTTGCTGAGCACGGCGGGCACATCGTCGGCTACGCCGGGCTGATGTGCATCGAACCGATCGCGGACGTCCAGACGATCGCCGTCGTGCCGGAGCAGGAGGGCAAGGGCATCGGATCGGCCCTGCTCACCGAGCTCATCCGGGAAAGCCGGCGGCGCAGCGCCGAGGACGTGCTGCTCGAAGTCCGGGCCGACAACCCCCGCGCCCAGCAGCTCTACCGGCGCTTCGGCTTCGACCAGATCCACGTCCGGCCCAGGTACTACCGCGACGGCGTCGACGCGCTGATCATGCGGCTCCGGCTCGACGCAACCGACACCACGCCCAGGGAGGCAGGCCGCCCATGAACCGACCCCAAAACCAAGACGGCCCGCTGGTCCTCGGCATCGAATCCTCCTGCGACGAGACCGGCGTCGGCATTGTCCGCGGCACCCGGCTGCTGGCCAACACCGTCGCCTCCTCCATGGAGGAACATGTCCGCTTCGGCGGCGTCATCCCGGAGATCGCCTCCCGGGCCCACCTGGACGCCTTCGTGCCCACGCTCCGGGAATCGCTGGCCGAAGCGGGCGTGACCCTGGCCGAGATCGACGCCATCGCCGTCACGTCGGGGCCCGGCCTCGCCGGAGCCCTCATGGTCGGTGTGTGCGCGGCGAAGGCCCTCGCCGTGGCCACCGGAAAGCCGCTGTACGCCATTAACCACCTCGTGGCGCACGTCGGCGTCGGCCTGTTGCGGCCCGACGGCGGCGCGCAGCCGTTTGCCGGGGCGCTGCCGGAAAACCTCGGCGCGCTGCTGGTCTCCGGCGGGCACACCGAAATCCTGCGGATCCGGAACATCACCGAGGACGTCCAGCTGCTCGGCTCCACGATCGACGACGCCGCCGGCGAGGCCTACGACAAGGTGGCCCGGCTGCTGGGCCTGGGCTATCCGGGCGGGCCGGCCATCGACAAGCTGGCCCGCACCGGCAATGCCAAGGCGATCCGCTTCCCCCGCGGCCTGACCCAGCCGAAGTACCTGGGAACCGCGGAGGAACCCGGCCCGCACCGGTACGACTGGTCCTTCAGCGGACTCAAGACCGCCGTCGCCCGCTGCGTCGAGCAGTTCGAAGCCCGCGGCGAAACGGTCCCCGTCGCGGACATCGCCGCGGCCTTCCAGGAGGCGGTGGTGGACGTGATCACGTCCAAGGCCGTGCTGGCCTGCCGCGAGAACGGCATCACCGAGCTGCTGCTGGGCGGGGGAGTGGCCGCAAACTCACGGCTGCGCCAGCTGACCGAGCAGCGCTGCACCGCGGCGGGCATCCGGCTGACGGTACCGCCGCTGGAGTTGTGCACCGATAACGGCGCCATGGTGGCGGCCCTCGGCGCCCAGCTGGTGATGGCCGGGATCGCGCCGAGCGGCATCGGGTTCGCCCCGGATTCGTCGATGCCGGTCACGTCTATCTCCGCCTGAACGCCTCCGCCTGAACGCCTCCGCCGGAAAAACCGGGACGGGGAACCGCGGGCGCCGGGAAGGTGCGGGAGCTAGGCTTCGGGGCCCTTGCGCATCTGCTTGATGAGGTCCAGCACGACGGCGCGCAGGTCACCGCCATGCTCCGCGGCGACGCGGCGCTGCCGCTGGCAGCCGGCCCCGCGCTCAATGATCTTCAGGACGTCGGCCAGCTCGGCGGAGCAGCCCAGTTTCACGGCGACAGGTTCCAGCCGCCTGACGGTCTCGCGGAGGTGGTCGGTGACGAGCTGCTCGTTGCCCTCGGCGTCGAGGATGATGATCGCCTCCAGGCCGTAGCGGGCCGCACGCCATTTGTTTTCCTGCACATGCCACGGCGGCATGGTCGGGATGGTGCCGCCGTGATCGAGGGTGGTGGAGAACTCGTCGACGAGGCACTGCGTGAGGGCGGCAATGGCGCCGACTTCCTCAAGGGTGGCCAGGCCGTCGCAGATGCGCATCTCGATGGTGCCCAGGTTCGGGACGGGACGGATGTCCCAGCGGATCTCGGACAGCGAATCGATCACCCCGGTGGTGAACATGTCCTGCACGTAGGACTCGTAATCCTCCCAGCTGGAGAACTGGAAGGGCAGCCCGGCGGTGGGCAGCTGCTGGAACATGAGGGCACGGTGCGAGGCATAGCCGGTGTCCTCGCCGCCCCAGAACGGGCTGGAGGCAGACAGAGCCTGGAAATGCGGGAAGTAGTTGACCAGTCCGTCCAGGATCGGGAGGACCTTGTCCCGGCGGTCGATCCCGACGTGAACGTGGACGCCGTAGATCACCATCTGGCGGCCCCACCACTGGGTGCGGTCAATGAGTTTGGCATAGCGTGCCTTGTCCGTCACAGGCTGGAGCTGCGGCGGGCTGAAGGGGTGGCTTCCTGCGCAGAAGATCTCGACGTCCATGGGGTCGGTGACTTCCCGGACCGCGGCCAGCGAACTGTCCAGGTCCGCCTTCGCTTCCGCCGCCGTGGTGCAGATCCCGGTGACCAGTTCCACCGTGTTCAGCAGCAGTTCCTGCTTGATGTGCGGGTGTTCGTCGTCCTCGTTCAGCTCGGGATGCCGGGCGGCCACGCCGCGGAGGACCTCGTTGGCGACGGAGGCCAGCTCGCCGGTGTCGGCGTCGACGAGGGCGAGTTCCCATTCCACACCAAGAGTTGATTGCCTGGATGAAGCGAAGTCAATCTTCATGTGGTCCCTTCACTTTTCTGCTGTCCGTATCCGTGGCCCCGGCCTGCAAAGTCGCGGTCGGAGTCGCCGGACAGTTGGCAGGGCAACAGTGGTCCAAGTCTAATGCAGGGGCAGCACCGCCACGGTGGGCCGGTGACGGCGGGCAGGTGAGAGTGTTCACACTGAGAGTCCAGCCGTACCGGACGTGGCGGCTCGTCTCACAGTCCCGGGCTTGGCGTTCGGGCCGGCAGGAGTTTATATGGAGTGGTGCCCATCCTGAATAAAGACATGACCCTGTGCATCTCGCTCTCGGCCCGGCCGAGCAACAACGGGACCCGTTTCCACAACCACCTGTATGAGCAGTTGGGCCTGAACTGGATTTACAAGGCCTTCGCCCCCACCGACCTGGCGCAGGCAATCGCAGGGGTGCGGGGACTCGGGATCCGCGGCTGCGCAGTTTCCATGCCCTACAAGGAGGATGTCATTGCCCTCGTGGATGTGATGGACCCGTCGGCAGAGGCTATCGACTCGGTCAACACCATCGTCAACGACGGCGGTCGGCTCAGCGCCTACAACACGGACTACACGGCGATCGAGCAGCTGCTGCAGCGCAACGCCGTGCCGACGTCCTATTCCGTGCAGCTGCAGGGATCCGGCGGCATGGCCAAGGCCACCGTTGCGGCGCTGCGTGACGCCGGGTTCACCGACGTGACCGTGATCGCCCGGAACGAGGCAGCGGGACGGGCTCTCGCGGAGCTCTACGGCTTCGCGTGGCGCGCGGAACTCGCTCCGGCGGGTGCCGGGGGCCCGACGGCGGACATGCTCATCAATGTGACCCCGGTCGGCATGGCCGGGGGCCCCGACGCCCAGGCGTTGTCCTTCCCGCAGGAGGCCGTGGCTGCGGCGAAAGTGGTGTTCGACGTCGTCGCGCTTCCGGCGGAGACCCCGCTCATCCAGGCGGCCCGTGCGGCCGGCAAGACCGTCATCACCGGCGCCGAGGTGGCCACCATCCAGGCCCTGGAGCAGTTCGTGCTGTACACCGGCATCCGGCCCACAGACGAGCAGATCCGGGCCGCCGAGGAATTCATGCGGGCGCAGTAGCGAAGTACTCCGCGGGGCCGGGGCCGGTTAGACCGGCTCCACCGAGATGGCCACCCGCTCCTCGCCGATTCTGGTGAGGACCAGGGTGGCCGTTTTCTTGCCCGCGGCCTTTGATCCTGCGGCCTTTCCCCCCGGCAGCAACTGCTTCCGCAGCTCCTCCGGAGTGACGGAGGTGCCGCGTTTCTTGATGTCCAGGATGCTGATGCCGCGGTCCCTGACCCAGGCCTTGAGCGCCTTGACGTTATAGGGCATCACCTCCAGGACCCGGTAGGCCCGGGCAAACGGGGTGTCCCGCAGTTCCGGGGCGCAGATGTAGGCGATGTGTTCGTCCACGAGGTGTCCGCCGAGCTGGAGCGCGAGGTCGGCCACCAGCCCCGCGCGGATGACGGCGCCGTCGGGCTCGTAGAGGTACCCCTCGATTGGGCCTACGGGCGCCGCCGGGCCGCCGCCGAAGTCCTCGGCGCTGGTCAGTTCCGCGGCGCCGCCGGGACCCAGCACCAGGGCGGCACGCCGGATACCGGGGCGCCGGACCGCGTTGAACCACAGCGCCACCTCGGTGACGTCCCCGCCCACTGACACCCACTGCGCTTCACAGCCCCCGGGCACCGAATCATGCGGCATGCCCGGGCCCATCTTCACGCCCACTGCGAGCCCGGAGCCGGCCAGGGATTCCGCAAAGGACAGCGGCGGCGAGAAAGCCTCCGGGTCCCAGAGCCGCTTGGTGCCGGACGTGGAGGTGGTCCGGCGGGCGGGGTCCAGCCAGACGCCGCCGATGCCCTCGAGGGACACGGTGGTGGCGTCGGCGTGCACCACCGTGGCGTGAGGGAAGGGGATCAGGTTCATCGTGGCGCAGGCAGCCGTGGCCTCGTCCATTTCCACCGCGGTGACCCGGATGTCCAGGGATGCCAGCGCCATCGAGTCGGCGCCGAGGCCCGAGCCAAGGTCCGCCACGTGGGAGATGCCGGCTGCCAGGAACCGCTGGGCGTGCCGGGCCGCAACCGTGAGCCGGGTGGCCTGCTCCAGCCCGGCCTGGGTGAAGATCATCTGCCGGGCAAATTCGCCGAACTTGGCCTCGGCCCTGGCCCGCAGCCGGGCCTGGGTGAGGACGGCGGAGACCAGCTCGGGGGAGTGGCCGGCCTTCCGAAGCGAGGCATTCAGCCGGAAGGCGTCGTCTTCCCGGTACGGTCCCAGCGACGCCAGGAGTTCCCAGCCCGCCGGATTGAGGAGCGGTGCTATCTGGTCCTGCGGTGCGTCAGCCATGCCGTCAAGCCTAGAGCAGACACGGTTCAGGCGCTCTCCGCCCGCTGCGGCGGATAGGCTGGACGGCATGGAAGACAGCGGCACGGCAGACGGCGGCATGAACCAGAACTACATAAACGAGGGCCACCCAAACGAGGGCTACACAGAGGACGACGCCGCAGCCGAGGACGCGGACGGGGTCCACCGCCACGGGCTGGCAAAGTACGCCCGGCCGGCGTTGATTGCCGGCAGTGTTATCGCCGTCGTCTGCGTCGCGCTCCTGGTCATCATCTTCTTCCTGGACTCCTTCAACGCCACGGTCTACTCCGTCGGCGGCAAGGACGTCAAGGACGCCACCGACGAGGCGCGGGCCATCCGCGAAACCTACGCCGCGGCGAGGCTCGGAGGCATCGTCTTCCTCGTCACCGGCGTCGCCCTGGCCGCCGCGGGCGCCGTCGTCATCTACCGGCACCGCAACGACCGCGGCCCGAACAGGGGCGGGGACGACGGCGAAGACGTGGACTTCGACGACCTCGGAGGACGGTAGCAGCCCGGCCCGGCTCCGCAGCCGGTGGACATGTCCCGTGCCCGGGGCCACGAGTGAGCACAATGCCCAAGTGTCCACCGGCCGCCGCAAGGGATGGGCATGTCCCCCCGAGCGGACCCGCAGCCGGTGGACATGTCCAGTGCCCGGGGCCACGAGTGAGCACAATTCCCGGGCGCCGGAGTCCACCGGGAGCGAATTTCTGGCACTCGCCTTGACCGAGTGCTAACTCCTTACATAGAGTCGTCATTGGCACTCTCCCTAGGAGGGTGCTAACACCTGAAGCTCTAGCAGCCAGGCTGCGGCCGGCACCGCGACGACGGTCTGTACGCCTTGGCAGCGCGGCTTTAAAGTCCACGAATTTGCTGACGAATAGGAGAGGTCCTTGTCGGTCTCTATTAAGCCTCTTGAGGATCGTATTGTTGTCCGCCCGCTCGAAGCCGAGCAGACCACGGCCTCCGGCCTGGTTATCCCGGACTCCGCGCAGGAAAAGCCGCAGGAAGGCGAAGTTGTCGCAGTAGGCCCCGGCCGCTTTGACGATAACGGCAACCGCGTTCCGATCGACGTTGCCGTCGGCGACGTTGTCATCTACTCCAAGTACGGCGGAACTGAAGTCAAGACCGGCGGCACCGAGTACCTCGTGCTGTCCGCCCGCGACGTTCTGGCGATCGTCGTAAAGTAACTCTCTTGGACCCCCGCGCCGCAGATCCGTCTGATTCATCCCTGACAGGTCAGTTGCGCGGGGTTCTGTCTTGAAAGGACAAAACCATGGCAAAGCAGCTTGCGTTTAACGACGCTGCCCGCCGGTCGCTTGAAGCCGGCATCGATAAGCTCGCCAACACGGTCAAGGTGACGCTGGGCCCCCGCGGCCGCAACGTCGTGCTGGACAAGAAGTGGGGCGCCCCCACGATCACGAACGACGGCGTGACCATCGCCCGTGAAGTCGAACTGGACGACCCCTACGAAAACCTCGGCGCGCAGCTTGCCAAGGAGGTCGCCACCAAGACCAACGACGTCGCCGGTGACGGCACCACCACCGCGACCGTGCTGGCCCAGGCGCTCGTCAAGGAAGGCCTCCGCAACGTGGCGGCAGGCGCAGCCCCGGGCGAGATCAAGCGCGGCATCGAGGTCTCGGTCGAGGCCGTCGCAGCCCGGCTGCTCGAAAACGCCCGCCCGGTCGCCGGCGACCAGGTCGCCAACGTCGCCTCCATCTCCGCGCAGAGCGATGAGATCGGCGAGCTCCTGGCCGAGGCCTTCGGCAAGGTCGGCAAGGATGGTGTGATCACCATCGAGGAATCCTCCACGACGCAGACCGAGCTGGTCCTCACCGAGGGCATGCAGTTCGACAAGGGCTACCTGTCCCCGTACTTCGTCACCGATGCGGAACGCCAGGAAGCAGTCCTCGAAGACGCCCTGATCCTGATCAACCAGGGCAAGATCTCCTCGGTCCAGGACTTCCTGCCGCTGCTGGAGAAGGCGCTGCAGAGCTCCAAGCCCCTGTTCATCATTGCCGAGGACGTCGACGGCGAGGCACTCTCCACGCTGATCGTCAACCGCATCCGGGGCACCCTGAACGTCGTGGCCGTCAAGGCACCGGGCTTCGGCGACCGCCGCAAGGCCATGCTGCAGGATATCGCCACCCTCACGGGCGCGCAGGTCGTCTCGCCGGAACTGGGCCTCAGCCTGGACACGGTCGGCCTCGAGGTGCTGGGCACCGCCCGGCGCATCACCGTCACGAAGGACAACACCACCATCGTCGACGGCGCCGGTTCGGCCGAAGACGTCGCAGCCCGGGTTTCCCAGCTGCGCGCCGAGCTGACCCGCACCGATTCCGATTGGGACAAGGAAAAGCTGCAGGAACGCCTGGCCAAGCTGGCCGGCGGCATCGGCGTGATCAAGGTCGGCGCAGCCACCGAGGTCGAGCTGAAGGAAAAGAAGCACCGCATCGAAGACGCTGTGTCCTCGACCCGCGCTGCCCTGGAAGAAGGCATCGTCGCCGGTGGCGGCGCCGCCCTCATCCACGCCCTCAAGGCCCTTGACGAGGCTCCGGCGGTCAAGGCACTCGACGGCGACGCAGCGGCAGCTGTCGGCATCGTCCGCCGGGCACTGACCCAGCCGCTGCGCTGGATCGCCCAGAACGCCGGCTTCGACGGCTACGTCGTCGTCGCCAAGGTAGCTGAATCCGCCAACAACCAGGGCTTCAACGCCAAAACCGGCGTGTACGAGGACCTGATTGCTGCCGGCGTGATCGACCCGGTCAAGGTCACGCGTGCGGCCCTCCGCAACGCAGCCTCCATCGCCGCACTCGTTCTCACCACGGAAACCCTCGTGGTCGAAAAGCCTGCCGATGAAGACCAGCACGCGGGCCACCAGCACTAGGGCATCGGGCGGTAGCTTCTGCCCAGTAAGTTCCGCACGGTAAGTGCGGGCGAAGGGGCCAGATCAGCGTCAGTTGGGCTGGTTCTCGCGGTCGTTGCAACACCCAGAGTCTTTGGGAGTTGCAACGACCGTGTCGTCTTTAACGCCTACGGGCCGGCCACCCTGCAGAAGGCCCTGTCCTACAGGCGAAAGCGCCGCTCCGACGCTGGTCCTGTCTCCTTGAAGCGCTCGGCGTTACCGTCCGTCTGGAGGCCCTCGATTGCTTCCAGCCGGCCGGAGCGGACGGCGTCGGCAAACGCCTGATAGTCCTGTTCATTCTGGTCGGCGTAGCGTAGGGAGAAGTCGGTGATGGACGCGTCGAACTTATCGCTCTTGCCCAGATAAGCGGCGATGGCCACCGCGTCACCCGAGCGGGCATGCGCCCGTGCCAGGGCCCAGCCGCATACACCGGCATAGAAGCTCATGCTGAGCGGTTTCATTCCTTCCACAACGGCTGAACAGCTGTTCCTCGTAGAGCCGCGCATACCAGGTGTCCAGAGTGCCCATCTGCGTGAACTGGGCTCCTTGGCGTTCACAAGGCGATTGTGGCCCGGACGCAGCCATGCGTCACCACACTGCTGACGGATCAGGCGGGGGCACCGGGGACCGGAAGCCGCCGGGGTGTTCTTCCACCGGCCCTGCGGGCTGTCCCAGAGTCCGGAGAATTTCCCCGCCGCCATCGTCGACTGCCGTTACAGGACCCCAGGCCTTCCCCCGGTGCGTGAGGTCACCAGGTGCGGGTGAGGTGCCGCGCCCCACGGGGCAAACAATGAAGCCGGGGCGGTCCGGATCGCTCGTGCACAGCATGGCTGGGACAGTGGAAGAACTCGGGGCGGTGGACTGCCTCGTCGGGGAGTTCCCCGGGTCCGACGTCGGCAAGGGCCAGATTGCCTCGTTCTTGGAGGACCTGGTCAACCGTCTTCGACGAGTACGAGGACAACTACCAGCGCATCGACAATGCGAAGGCCACTGACCGCGACGGCCGGCTTCGATTCAACACCGCCCGGCGGTGCCGGCGACACGCGCCCCCAGCCGCCAGTAGACCAACTCGACATGCAGGTCGTTGCCATCACGGATCACCTCCCCCGGATGAGGTTCGGACCCCCGGTGCGGCCAGAGAATGGTCCTACCTGCCAGTGCCAGGGTTGCCTGCCGCAACGCATTTCGCAAAGGAGACTCCAATGTCGAGATCACGCCCAATCCTTGCTGGATCGATCGCACTCGGGCTAGCGGTCGCAATGCTCACGGGCTGCAGCACTTCCAGCCCGGGCACGAGCTCCAGCAGCTCCAAAGCGCAGGAAAGCGTTTCACAAGCGTGCGCCGCAGCCAGTGCCTATTCCGCGGCCCTGACAAATTTCAGACAGACACTCACGCCGGATGCCACGTTGGAGCAGGTCGATTCGGCGCGGGACCAGGTCGTGAAGTCCTTTGACGATCTGATCAAAGCGACCCAGGACGCCGCGAAAGACAAGGTAGCCGCGGTCCAGACGGCCCAGGACGATTTTGCCCGAGCCGTCAAGGCTATTCCCAACGACGCCACTCTGACCCAGAAGGTCGACGCTTTGCAGGCCGAAACAGCTAAGGTTCGGGCCGCCCTCAGCGACCTCCAGACGTCGGCCAAGTGCTGAGGTCCGGCATCCCCCCGGGGCGGTTCCACAGCCTGAACAACCTCCCCGCCGGTGCCCGAACTGCCGGAACAGCCGCAAGACCTAGTGCATGAGATCACCCGGTGGGGATGAGGTGCCGCACTTCACCGGGGCCCAGAATGAAGCTGCGGCCGTCCGTCGGAGCTCGATTGACGGGCCCGGGCTGCGAGAAAAACCAGCGGAATCATAACTAGCTTCACGACACGACTGCTGCGGCCATCAGGCCGACGGCAGAATGTCCAACGGAAAGCGGTCGTCGCTATGAGTACTGCCCATCATACTGTCGCTCCAACTGGCTGGACCGCTTGGGTCAGCTTCGCCGGCGTCATTCTTATCATCAACGGCGTTTTCAGCGGCCTTCAAGGACTCGTCGCGCTTACCGGACCCGATACCTACTACTTGTCGACCTCGGGCGCGCTGTTCATCTTCGATGCGAAGGGGTGGGGCTGGTGGAATTTGGCTCTCGGGGTGCTCTTGATCCTCACGGCCGTCGCGCTCTTCTCCGGTGCAACGTGGGCTCGAATCGTTGCAGTCGTCCTTGCGGGCATCAGCGCGGTCGTTCAACTGATGCTCATTCCGGTGCAGCCGTGGTGGTCCTTCATCGTCATTGCCATCGACGTGCTGATCATCTACGCGATCATCGCCCATGGCAGCGAGATGCGGACCGAGGAAACGCCGCCGACAGTCGCCTCCTAGACCGGAAGCCTAGACCGCTAACCCTAAACCGCTAACCCTAAACCGCTAACCTGGACCGCTAATCTGGCCCGGAAAACCTGGACCGGACGTTGACGACCTGCCGCTAGACCGTCACCGGGTGTTGCGACGGTAGCGGGTACTCGACCTGGTCCCGAGCGAAATACGTTGTTCACCTCGTCCGTCCCGTTCGCCTCGTCTGTCCCGTTCGCCCCGTTCGACGCGCTTACGACGCTTGGTGATGAGGCGGTAGAACAGCAGCACTGAAACGGCAGCCGCCACGATTCCCACGAGGTTCAGACCCAGCTGGAGGGCCGAGCCTGCCGCCTTCTGGTATTCGCCCAGGACCAGCGCCACGGCCACGAAGCCGGCCGCCGGGACCGTCGTCACGGAGATGAACACGCCGACCAGCGCAGCGGACCGCCGGCTGATCACGGACAGCATCCCGGCGGTCCCGGCCAGCACGGCCACGATCAGCGAATAAGGCCCCGGGTGATAGATGAAGTCGACGGCGGAGCCATGGTCCAGCGCATCGGGGGGAAAGAGGCCGAGGGGCACGGACAGCCAGGCCGTGAAGGCCGCTGCCAGCATGGCCACCGGGAAACCGACGCCCAGCGCCAGGGCCGCACCGCGTCCAAGCCGCCACTGCCGCCGCACCAGTGCCACGGCCAACGCCGCCAGGGGGCCGAATTCCGGCCCCACCGCCATGGCCCCGACAATGGCGACCGTCGAATTCGTGACAATGCCGATGGCTGCCAGCTGTGTCGCGAGCACCAGGAACGCCAGGTAGCTCCAGGTGAGCCGCGAGTCCTCGCCCGTCTGCTGGGACACCTCGTCCCAGATCACGGCGTCTGCGCCTTCGCCGGGTGCCGCCTCGACTGCCTTGTCGGCCCGGTCCGAGAGCACGAGTTCGGGCATACTGACCGAGATCGAGCCCTGCTCCTGGACATCCAGGGCGTGGAGTTTCTCCACCAGCGGCTCCACCGACTCCCGTGCCAGCAGGACGTGGATAACGTCCCCCGGGGGAAGGACAGAAGCACCAGGCTGAAGGGCGACTTCCGCGACGCCGACTCCGCCGGTGCAGCAGTCAACGACGGCGTTGGATAGTTTCTTCGGGACACAAATGCGCAGTTGGGCAATCACGATGCGGCCTCCTCGGGCTCGTTACAGGGTATCCGCCGGGGCCCCTGCAGATCAGCGATCAGGCGGTTCCCCGCGCGGCCGTGATTTGGCCGGACAATTTACCGGTCGGTACTATGGATGCTTTGGAAACCGGCCTGAAGGGCTTTTTTTGTCGATCGAGCAAACGCCAGCCAGCCCGCGGCCAGCGGGCGCGGCCTCTCCGGCGCGGGCAACATCAAGCTACCGCCCCGAAGTCCAGGGCCTCCGGGCCCTCGCCGTGCTCATGGTGGCCGCCTACCATGTGTGGCTGGGCCGGGTCTCCGGCGGCGTCGACATCTTCCTGCTCATCTCAGCGTTCCTGATGACGCTCAGCTTCGTCCGCAAGGTGGACAGCGGGAAACCGCTCCGCCTCGTGAGCTACTGGCTCCACCTCATCAAGCGGCTGCTGCCCGCCGTCGTGGTGGTGGTCCTCGGCGCACTGGCCGGCACCCGGGCCATCCTGCCCGAGAGCCGCTGGCCCGACGTGCTGGACCAGGCCTGGGCGTCCCTGCTGTACCGGCAGAACTGGCTGCTGGCGGACTCCGCCGTCGACTATTACGCCCAGGACCATTCCGGTGCCAGCCCCCTGCAGCACTTCTGGTCGCTGTCCATCCAGGGCCAGGTGTTCCTGCTGTGGCCGCTCGTGTTTGCCGGCGCCGCCCTGCTGCTGCGCTTCCTGCGCCGCTGGAGCGCTGTGAGCGGCAGGGTGAGCTACCCGGCGCTGCTGGCCGTGGCCTTCGGAGCCATCTTCGTCGTCTCCCTCGTGTACTCGATCCAGCAGACCGCGAGCAACCAGGCGTACGCCTACTTCGATACCCGCGCACGGCTCTGGGAGTTCGCCCTGGGCTCCCTGCTGGCCCTTGGGCTGCCCCGCCTGTCGCCCGGCAAGCTGCTCCGGGTGGTGCTGGGCTGGGCCGGCCTGGCGGCCATGCTGTCCTGCGGCATCCTGTTGACCGTGGACCGCTCCTTCCCGGGATTCATTGCGCTCTGGCCCACGCTGGCTGCGGCCGCAATCATCGTGGCCGGCCGGAGCGGCAGCCGGTTCGGCGTGGACCGCTTCCTGACGTGGAAACCGCTCGTTGCCCTGGGGGACAACTCCTACGCGCTCTACCTCTGGCACTGGCCGGTGCTGGTGCTCGCCCTCGCCGGGATGGGGATCACCGCACCGAACCTGGTCCAGGGCCTGTTGATCCTTGCCGCGTCCCTCGTGCTGGCCGTGCTGACCACCCGTTATGTCGAGAAGCCGCTGCGGGACTGGCCCTGGCCGCAGGGCCGGGCCTGGCGCCCCGCCGTCGTCATCATTGCCTGCGGCGCCCTGCTGGCAGGCCCAGTCTCCGTGTGGCAGGGCAGGATGATGGCCGACGAGGCCGCCGCCGCCTCGCAGCCGAAGGAACTGACGCCCGGAGCGGCCGCCCTCTCCCCGGAGAACGCGGGTAAACCGACGCCGGACGCGAAGATCATCCCCGCGCCTGTCGCGATGAAGAAGGAATGGGCGGACATCGACGGGCTGTGCACCGCCGGGAACGTCCCCGCGGACCCGCTGCTCGCGGGCTGCCTGCAGAACAGCCGCCCGGAGGACGTCACCAAGCAGATCGTGGTGCTGGGCGACTCGCACGCCCAGCAGTACATGGCGGCTCTGGGCCCGGTCGCCCGGAGCCATGGCTGGGAAGTTGTCGCGCTCCTGAAAGGCAACTGCCGTTTCGGCGGCGAATCCCCGGACCGCGACGCCGAGTGCAACGCCTTCAACAGCGCCAGTGCCCGCTACGTCCTGGACCACAAGCCCGACGCGGTTTTCACTGTCGCCTCGCTGACCCACAAGGATGCGCCGTTCGAAACCGAGGTGCCCCGCTACCTTGAGGGCATCAGGCCCTTCACAGACGCCGGCATCGACGTCGTCGGCATCCGCGACAACCCCCGCTTCGGCATGAACATGCCCGAATGCGTGCAGAAGAACGGCCCCCACGCGGCCAAGTGCAATGTTCCGCAGCAGCAGTCCCTGGCCGACTCCTCGCCCCTGGACGCCTACCGGGGGCGGGTTCCGCGGCTGCACCTGATGGACCTGAGCGACTTCATTTGCGCCAGCGGGATCTGTCCGGCCGTGGTCGGGAACGTGTACGTGTACAAGGACGACAACCACCTGACCAAGACGTATGTCCAGAGCATGATCCCCATGTTCGAACAGCGGCTGCTGGCCGCAACCGGCTGGACGTGACCCGCGGCGGCCGTCACCGTTGCGAACCCGCCCGGTGCCGTTGCTCACATTACTGCCCCGGAATATGGGGATCGCCACCGAGGTTCTAGTATTTATTCAACACTTCTGCACAGGCCATGCCCGTAATGACGGGCTGGTCATCTGATGCAACCCCTACCCGTGAACCCCGTAACCAAGGTAAGAGGCGCACTCATGACCCAGCCCGAACACAATCCCTTCGGCTTCATCGGCCTGACCTATGACGACGTCCTGCTCCTTCCGGGCCACACGAACGTCATCCCCTCCGAGGCCGACACCTCCTCGCGGATCTCCAAGCGCATCACCGTCCAGACCCCCCTGCTCTCGGCCGCCATGGACACCGTCACCGAGTCCCGCATGGCCATCGCCATGGCCCGCCAGGGCGGCCTCGGCGTCGTGCACCGCAACCTTTCCATCGCCGATCAGGCCGACCAGATTGACCGGGTCAAGCGCAGCGAGTCCGGCATGATCACCAACCCCCTCACCATCGGCCCCGAGGCCACGCTGGCCGAACTGGACGAAATCTGCTCGCATTACCGGGTCTCCGGCCTGCCCGTGGTGGACGAAGGGATGAGGCTGCTGGGCATCGTCACCAACCGCGACACCCGGTTCGTGCCGGAAGCGGATTTCCCGCTCCGCCTCGTCAGCGACGTCATGACCAAGATGCCCCTCGTCACCGGGCACGTCGGCATCAGCCGCGAGGAAGCCTCCCACAAGCTCGCGACCAACAAGATCGAAAAGCTTCCGCTCGTGGACGAGCAGGGCCGGCTCAAGGGCCTCATCACCACCAAGGACTTCACCAAGGCCGAGCAGTACCCGCTGGCCACCAAGGACGACGAAGGCCGGCTGCGCGTCGGGGCCGCCATCGGCTTCTTCGGTGACGGCTGGGAACGGGCCATGGCCCTGATCGACGCCGGCGTGGACGCCCTCTTCGTCGACACCGCCAACGGCCACTCCCAGGGCGTGCTGGACATGATCCGCCGGCTGAAGTCCGATCCCGTCGCCGCCCACGTGGATATCATCGGCGGCCAGGCCGCCACCCGCGAAGGAGCCCAGGCGCTGATCGACGCCGGGGCCGACGGCATCAAGGTCGGTGTGGGGCCCGGCTCGATCTGCACCACCCGTGTTGTTGCCGGCGTCGGCGTCCCGCAGATCACCGCCATCTACGAGTCGGCCAAGGCCGCCATTCCCGCCGGCGTTCCGCTGATCGCCGACGGCGGCCTGCAGTACTCGGGCGACATCGGCAAGGCGCTGGTTGCCGGGGCCGACACCGTGATGCTCGGATCCCTCCTGGCCGGCTGTGACGAGTCCCCGGGGGACCTGATCTTCGTCAACGGCAAGCAGTTCAAGCTCTACCGCGGCATGGGCTCCCTCGGCGCCATGCAGACTCGCGGCAAGAACACGTCTTATTCCAAGGACCGCTACTTCCAGGCCGACGTCTCCGGCGATGACAAGCTCATCCCGGAAGGCATCGAAGGCCGGGTGGCCTACCGCGGTCCGCTGGCCTCGGTGGCGTACCAGCTGGTCGGCGGCCTCCGCCAGACCATGTTCTACACCGGGGCCCCGACGATTCCGGAGCTCAAGGCACGCGGCAAGTTCGTCCGCATCACCCCGGCCGGCCTTAAGGAATCGCACCCGCACGACATCCAGATGACGGTGGAGGCGCCGAACTACGGTTCACGCTGAGAACCCTCCGCTGCGAACCGGGTGGGACCCGGGGTTGTCCTAGGCTGGAGCCATGACCGAACCGGTGCCCGCGCGCGAGCCGAAGCGCAAACTCGCGCTGAGGCCCTACGCCCGGGCCGTGGCGCAGGTGCTCCGGGTCAGTTTCCGGGCCTCGCGTGCCGCCGTCGTGATGAAAGTCGTCGGCTCACTGATCTCGGCGCTCCTGCCGCTGGTCACCACGTACTTTGCCGCCCTGACCACCACGGCGCTCGCGGCCGCCTACTCGGGTAACGCCGAGGCCGGCCAGCAGGCGATTGTCTATGTGGTCATCACCGCGGCGCTGGGATTGTTCTGGGGCGCCTTCAGCAGCTTGGACCGCTACATCCAGCAGCTCATGAGCTTCCGCGTGGGCGCCATCGTGGGTGACCTCATGTACGAGCGGTTCCTGGCGCTGGACTTCTGGCGCTACGACGACAAGGAAACGGTGGACCTGTACGACCGGGCCAAGCGCTTCTCCGATTCTTACGCCCGGGTCCTGGACCGGATCGCGGCCATCTTCACCCAGCTGGTCTCGGTGCTCCTGGCCATCGGCGCGCTGCTGCTGGTCAGCTGGTGGATCGCGGTGATCGTGCTCATCGCGATAGTGCCCAGTGTGTACCTGCAGTTCAAGCTCTCCAGGGAACAAATCGCGCACTGGAACACACAGGTCGATTCGCGCCGCCAGCGGCGGATGATCGAGACCAACCTCCTGCGCCCCCAGCACATCGCGGAGATGCGCCTCTACGGGATTGTCGGCTACCTGATGGGGCTGCGCTCCCGGCTGCGGGACGCCGACGAGAAGCGCCGGCTGGACTTCCAGAAGCGCTACATCCCCAAGCAGCTCGCCGCCGACGCCCTGCAGTACGGCGCCGAGGTGGTCTCGCTGATCTGGGTGGTCGGGCAGATCATCGCCCGGGCGCAGCCGGTGGGGCAGTTCCTCTACGTCCAGCAGATCGTCAGCCGGGCCTTGTCCACGGCCAACAGCCTCGTGTCCTCGCTCAGCTCGATCGACGAGGACCTCGCGAACCTCAAGGACTACGAGCTCTTCATGGCGTTGCCGGTGCATGCCGAGCACGCCCCGCCGCTGCTCCAGGCACCGACGACCGTGGAGCTGCGGGACATCAGGTTCACCTACACAGGCAGCGAACTGGAAGTCATCAAAGGTATTTCGCTGACCATCCGCGAAGGCCAGCACGTCGCGATCGTGGGGGAGAACGGCGCCGGTAAATCCACCCTCATCCGCATCCTCGCCGGACTCTACCGGCCGGACTCCGGGCGGGTGCTGCTCGACGGCGTCGACCTGGCCGCCGTCGATGTCACGTCCTGGCACCGTCATCTGGCGGTGCTCAGCCAGGAGTTCCTGAAGTACGAGTTCGCCACCGCGGCGGAGAACATCTTCTTCGGGGACGTCGATTCACCGCGCGATGACGGGCGGGTCCGCCGTGCCGCGGCCGACGCCGAGGCACTCGAATTCATCAACAAGCTGCCCAACGGGCTGGATAACCACGTGAGCAACTGGATGGAGGATCCGCGCGGACGGAAGGGGAGCGGGTTGTCCGGCGGGCAGTGGCAGCGGCTGGCGATGGCCCGGAACTTCTACCGTGACGCGTCCTTCATGGTCATGGACGAGCCGACGTCGGCCATCGACGCGCTCGCCGAGCACCGGATCTTCACCCGGCTCTTCGCGGACCGCAGCAGCACCATCATTGCCATCAGCCACCGGCTCGCGACGATTGAGAAGGCGGACATCGTCTACATGCTGGAGGACGGCAGGATTGTGGAGCAGGGCACCCACAAGGAACTCGTCGCCCTGCGGGGCCGCTACTTCCGGATGTTCGAGTCCCAGCTCGTTGTTGACGAGGCCGAGGGGGCCTGAGGCACGGCTGGCCACGGGACATGCCCTCCTCCTGCCGCGCCCGGCGGACATAATGCCTAAATGCCCGCTCCTGGGCACGAAGAATGGGCATGTCCACCTTCACGGCCGGGCAGCGAGGGGCGGGGTGCGGCACGAGGTGCAGGTGGGGCGCGAGGGGCGGGAACTGGGCGGTGGCCTGTCCGGACTCGCCGCCGGGGCGGTGTCCAGTAAGG
>NZ_MQTQ01000059.1 GCF_020532805.1 Arthrobacter sp. SO5
ACGCGTGTTGGGTTAACGCCCTCGGGGGTTCAAATCCCCCATTCTCCGCGCTTGGCCCCGGTCCCCTGGACCGGGGCCTTTTTGCGTCCCCGGCCAGGATCAGGCCCGGTAGCCGAGCCGGCGCAGCCGGGACCGTGCGGCCTGCTCGCTCGGTCCGACCCGCCCCAGGGCAAGATGGACGACGCCGAGTGTCGCCTTGGTGGTCAGCCGCACCGGCAGCGGGACGGGCCCCAGCCGCGCCGTGCGCAGGCCTAGAAGCTCCCGGTACTTGGGATCCAGGCTGGTCACGGCCGCGGCGAAAAGCACCCGGTAGCCCGGCCTGAGGCCGGGGTGCAGCGGCGGGTTCCGGATGAAGGCGACCGTCTCCGCGACGCGTTCGTCGGAGCGGAGCTCGCCGTCGTCGTACCAGCGGTCCAGGTCCCGGCGCATGTCCGCCTCGCTGAGCGGCGGGGAGTCAACGCCCATCAGCTTTCCGGCCTGCGCCCACTCCCGTACATACGCATCCGGGCCGCCCGGGATGGGCCTGCCCCAGAGCTTGTGCGCGGATAGAAAGGCGTCAGTGAACGCGATGTGGACCCAGCGGAGCAACTCAGGATCATTGGCCGCGTAGTCCCGGGCGACGCCGTGGCCGTCCACGTAGTCACCTCGGACGGTTCCGTGCACCCGCAGCACCCAGTCCGAGGCAGCCCGGGCGGCGGAAGTCGAGCCATAAGACACCGTGAAAATCCAACGGATCGTATTGGCTAGGCGCCCCAGAGGATCTTCGCGAAAGCGGGAATGATCATGCACCCCGGCCAGCGCGCCCGGATGAAGCGCCTGCATCAGCAGCGCCCGGATGCCGGCCACTATTGTCGGCATGTCCCCATGCACGGCCCAGACCGCCGAGCCCGGCAGGTGGTAGCCGGCGTCGTCACCGTCCGCTAGACGGGGCACCCACTCCGGCACCTCGTCGCGCGTCCCGGTGAACGTCTGTTTAAGTTCGGACTGCCATTCCGTGAGGAGATTGCGCATAGTCAATCCTCCCGCACTTTGCGTCAAGCTCAACCGTATTATTCAGATGGGCTCCAAATCCGGACTCAAAGTTGGCGAATTCCGGTCTGCCCCATCTACAACCGGATCGACTCCTCCCGAGATTGGCAGATGTCCTTGGGCCCGTCCGGCCGCAGGGTTCCCTGCACCTACTCTTTTGCTACCTTTCCCCCGTTGCCCAACACCTACTTCGCTGCGGCGTGCTACTGGGTCACCACTCAGCCGCTACTCGGGATCCTGGATTGAGCCCGCAAAGGCTGGCGTTGGCGGTTCACAGACCTAGCCGACTGTGGTCACATAGGTAGGTGAGTCCGCGAAGATTGGGGTCTGGCGGACAGAACGCAGGAGTCACATCGTGGGAAAACACTGGGGCAACTCATCGAGTGAGCAAGCAATCAGGGTGCGGACAATTGCCGTGCGCTGCCTATCCGGCGGCTTTTGCCTGTCCTTGGCGGTCCTGACTTTCGGGGTCCAGGGCCTGGCCGGATCCGCGGCGCAGGTCGCGCCCCACGCCGCGGTGGCCTCCGGGTCCGTGGGCCCAGGCACGCTGGACCAGGGTCCTCGGGCCGCCGTTCCCGCCGCCCCGGCCGCATCAGCAGCTCCTTCAACCTTCACGGCGGACGCGCTGGCGCTCCTGGCATTCACCCGGTCCACTGTCGAAACCACGTCCAAAGAGGGTGTGGGCGGCCAGCTCAACGTGGCATCCGCAGGTTTGCAGCGCCCGGCGGCAGGCACTCTCATGGCACCGCTTGAGATCTTGCAGGAGTCGTCTCCGTTTGGGCTGCGCACCAGCCCCGTGAACGGATCCGCGGGGGAATTCCACTGGGGCCAGGACTATGCGGCGGCGTGCGGGACGCGCGTGTACTCCGCCGACGCCGGTGTGGTGCGAGCAGTCGGGTGGCATCCCTGGGGTGGCGGCAACCGCGTGGAAATCGACCACGGCAACGGACTCATCACTACCTATAACCATCTTGAGGCGATAGCCGTGAAGAAGGGCGACTCCGTGCGCGTGGGCGAGGTCATTGCACGGGTGGGGACCACCGGATCTTCCACGGGCTGCCATCTGCACTTCGAGACCATCCTGAACGGTTCGCACAAGGATCCGCATGGCTGGAAGCTGCTCCCCATCAAACAGCTGGACCAGCTCGGTACGATGTCGATGACCAGCTACGAACCGTTTGCCAACCGAGCCGCCAACGCCAGCCTCGGCTGGGCCATCCCCGTCTCCGAGGACCTGACGCACGAAGTGACCGGCGGCGTGCAGGAAACTGTCATTCCCTCGACGCCCAGTAGCCCCAAAACGACGCCCACGGCTGATGCCACTGCGACTCCGTCGGCGCCCGACTCACTCTCGCCGACCAAGAAACCCGCGAAGACGCCGACGCCGGCGACGCCGCCCACGTCTAGCGTCACGACGCCGAGGCCCACCCCGACGC
>NZ_MQTQ01000006.1 GCF_020532805.1 Arthrobacter sp. SO5
CCAGCCCTGCCGCCAGAGCGGACGGGATCGTGGGCGTTGCCCCGGAGGCCCAGCTGCTGTCCGTGTCCACCTGGCTGGGATCCGCCAACCCCGGCGGCAAGAGCGACCAGGACCAGATTCCCCAGGCAGTCCGCTGGGCCGTCGACAACGGCGCCCGCGTCATCAACATCTCCCTCGGCAGCACCTCCCCGGAGTGGCCGCAGAGCTGGGACGCTGCCTTTCTGTATGCCGAGCAAAACGACGTCGTGATCGTCGCCGCGGCGGGCAACCGGCTGGGCGGCAACGTCCAGGTCGGGGCTCCCGCCACCATCCCCGGGGTGCTGACCGTCGCAGGGCTGGACCGCAAGGGTAACGCCAGCATCGATTCCTCGTCCCAGGGCATCAGCATCGGCGTCGCGGCCCCAGCGGAGAACCTTCTGGGGGGCATGCCCGGCGGGGGGTACGCCGAATGGGCCGGCACCTCGGGCGCCACGCCCATCGTTGCCGGCGTCGCTGCCCTCATTCGTTCCAAATGGCCGGAAATGACGGCCAGCCAGGTCATCAACCGGATCGTCAGCACGGCCAAGGACGCCGGGGCGCCCGGCAAGGATCCGCTGTACGGCTTCGGGGTGCTCAATGCCGAGGCGGCGCTCAAGGCCGACGTTCCGGACACCGAAGTCAATCCGCTGGGCTCCATTGCGGACTGGATCCGTGTCCACCGGCGCGGAAGCCTCGCGACGGCTCCGGCGGCCGCCGGCGCCACGCCGTCCAGTGCCGCGCCGACACTGCCTGAAGCCACCATGCCGGTGGCCGAGCCGCCCTCCCAGCTGGACAGCGCAGTGCCCGCCATGGTGGTCCTGGGCTTCGGCGGTCTGTTCCTGTGCATCATCGGGGCGGCCGCTCTCCAGCTCCGGCGTGTGGTCCGGACGGCCCCGGCGGGAGGCCCGGCAGGCGCCGGAGGCCCGGACACCGGCGAGCTTGATTCCGTGGATTCCGGCGGCCACGAGTAGTTAGTGAAGTTTTTCACAAACTACTGTATTCTGGATGAATGGCATCCTCCCCTCAGCTCCAGGACCGTCCCAGGGTACTCGTCGTCGGCGGCGGGTACGTCGGCCTGTACGTAGCCCTCAAACTGCAGAAGAAGATCGCGAACGCCGGTGGCATCGTCACCCTCGTTGATCCCCTGCCCTATATGACCTACCAGCCCTTCCTTCCGGAAGTTGCCGGCGGCAACATCGAGGCACGCCACGCAGTCGTCTCGCACCGCCAGCACCTCAAGCAGACCGAACTCATCCAGGGCCGCGTCACCTCGATCGACCACGCCAACCGCACCGCCGTCATCGCCCCGTCGGACGGCGGCGAGAACTTCGAAATCCCGTACTTCGACGTCGTGATGGCCGCCGGCGCGATCACCCGCACCTTCCCGATCAAGGGACTCGCGGATAAGGGCATCGGCCTCAAGACCATCGAGGAGGCCGTCGCCCTGCGCAATGGCGTCCTGGAGCGCATCGAAACCGGCTCACTGATGGCGGACCCGGCGGAACGGGCCCGCGCCCTGACCTTCGTCGTCGTCGGCGGCGGCTTCGCCGGCATCGAATGCATCACGGAAATGGAAGACCTGGCCCGCGCCGCGGTCAAGAACAACCCGCGCGTCAAGCAGGAAGAAATCCGCTTCGTCATGGTCGAGGCCATGGGCCGCATCATGCCCGAGGTCACCGCCAGCCAGGCGGAATGGGTTGTTGAGCACCTCCGCAGCCGCGGCATCGAGGTCCTGCTCAACACCTCGCTGGACAACGCCGAGGGCTCCTTGAAGCTCATCAACCTCCCGGACAAGTCCCCGGCGCAGGAATTCGAGGCGGACACCCTCGTCTGGACTGCCGGCGTGCAGGCCAACCCGATGGTTCGCTCCACCGACTTCCCGCTGGAGCCGCGCGGCCGCATTAGGGTCCTCCCGGACCTGCGCATCGCGGGGGATGAAGGCATCATCGAGAACGCCTGGGCTGCCGGCGACCTCGCAGCCGTGCCGGACCTCACGGGCGGCGGCCTGCCGGACGGTACCTGCGTCCCGAATGCCCAGCACGCCCTGCGCCAGGCCAAGCTGCTGGCCAAGAACCTGTGGGCCTCCCGCTGGGACAAGCAGCTCAAGGATTACAAGCACAAGAACCTGGGCGCCGTCGCCGGCTTCGGCGAATGGAAGGGTGTTGCCAACATCAACCTCCTGGGCCGGATCGGGCTCAAGGGCCCGCTGGCCTGGCTCGCGCACCGCGGTTACCACGGCTTGGCCATGCCGACGTTCGAGCGCAAGATCCGCGTCATCTCCGGCTGGTTCTGGGCCCTCTTCCTGGGGCGCGACACCACCCAGCTGATGGACCTGGACAACCCGCGCGGGGCTTTCGTGGCAGCAGCGACCCCGGCCCCGAAACCTGCGGCTGCCCCGGCGGTTGCTCCGGCGGCGGAGAAGCCAGCCAACGGCCCTGCCAAGGCCGAGACCAAGGAAGCTGTCGCGGCTGACGCCCAGTAGTCCGTCAGCAGTAGTCTGTAAACAGCGTTCGACGGCGGCCGTTCCCTTGCGGGGGAGCGGCCGCCGTCGTCGTCCGCTTCGGAAGCCGGGCGCCGGCCTTGCGGTCCGGCCGGCCGCGTGCCCGCGCCTAGACTGGCTCCATGACAGCTGAAAAGGATCTCCACTTGCTGCTGGCCGGGATGCACCCCGCACTCCGTGACGGCGAATTCGTATACGTGCTGTGGCCGGAAGGGCGGCCGCTGACCGGGGCTGTAGCCGCCGCCGTCCGGGAGGCCGAGGGACTGTCCGTGGTGCTGCCCCGCGGGGAGGCAGACGGCCTGGGCCTGGCCTATGACTTTGTCGGGGCCTGGATCACCCTCCAGGTTCATTCCTCCCTCGCAGCAATCGGCTTGACGGCCGCCGTCAGTGCCGCCCTCGCCGAGGCCAAGATCAGCTGCAACGTCCTGGCCGGCTTCCACCATGACCACCTCCTGGTCCCCGCGGCGGACGCGGACCGCGCCCTGGAGGTGCTGCACGAGCTCGTGGCGGCGAGCGGGGAACAGAAGCCGGCACCGGAGCTTGTGCTGCGGGCTGAACAGCCCGGCGACCGTCCCGCGATCCTGGCACTGACCGCCGCGGCCTTTGCGCTCTCGCCTGTCACCGGCTTGCCCGTCAGCGGGGAGCCGGAGGAGGTTGGCCTGCTCGCCCGGCTGTTCGCGTGCGGGGAATACCTGCCCGCGTACAGCATCGTGGCGGAGCTTAACGGCGAGATCGTCGGCCACGTGATCAGCACGCGGGGCCGGGTGGGGGCGCTGGAGCTCCTGGGCCTCGGCCCGATTGGCGTGGTGCCGAGGCTGCAGCGGCACGGCATCGGGACTGCGCTGATGAAGGAAACGATTGACCGGGCCAACGCCGCGAGGGAGCGGGGTATCGCCTTGCTGGGCAGCCCGGACTACTACTCGCGCTTCGGCTTCGTGGCATCGACCTCCCTCGGCGTCGAGGCGCCGGACCCGGGCTGGGGAGCGCACTTCCAGCTCCTTCCGCTGGCCGTGTGGCCCGGCGGAGTCAGTGGGACCTTCCGCTACGCCGGCCCGTTTGGCTGAACTCCGGCGGGCGTGGAGGAAAGCCCGACGGGATACTATTGACCGGGCGCCCCAGTAGCCCAATTGGCAGAGGCAGCGGACTTAAAATCCGCGTGTTGTGGGTTCGAGTCCCACCTGGGGCACGCGCCGGATCCGCCGCGGCGGATCTGCGGACTGCGCTGTGCACGGTGAGGGCACGCCGGGCTCGGGCGGCGTCAGGACTCTAGGGCCCAGCCGTCCACTGCCAGGCCACAGTGGAGTCGGTCAGATTGGCCCGGCAGTACTTGGTGCCGGTCCTGGCATCGTTATTGCCCACTTTGTAGGCGTAGTCGATTCCGAGTTCGTATCCGGGGACATTGGCCGGGAGCAGGATCTCTTTGACGTCGCCGCGGAATGCGACTTTCACGAGCGTGACCTTCGGGGGGCTCTTTTGGGCGGCCGCAGGCGTCGGGCCGGCGGCTTCGGCCTTGAGACGGTCCAAGCAGAGGTTCTTGACGCGTTGCTGCACGCCCGGCTCGACCGATGCCGCGGCTGCCCCCGTAGCCGCCGGCGGTTCAGGCACCTCCGGCAGCGCAGCCGGCGACGCAGCAGGTGGGGACGCGGGCACCGGCTCCGGCCCCTGGGTGCTGCAGGAAACCAAGGCCGGCCCCGCACAGAGAATTGCACAGACCATGACTAGACCGGATCGCCGCATACTGCCCCCGCTGACTGGCCCCCCGCTGATCGGGTTAGCACTGGGCCAAGGCTATGTGGTGGCTCCGTTCTTGGCCAGTGCACGGCCGCCGGGGCGCCGCGATACCCACCTACGCGCCCTCCGGATCACCGTCTTGGTTTCCTCTATGCAACGAGTGTTATAAGGATGTGACCGTAGTCACTTATGTTCGGGGCAGATTTAGATTAGCTTGAAGTTAAATCAGGAACACCTGATCTTTCGCATCAAAGGCCGTTCGCACCTTTAGATCGAGGAGATTGTCAATGACTTCACTCAACCAGGTGGCGCCCCGCATCGCTAAGCTCACAGCGCTTAGCATCGGCGTCGCCCTTCTGGCTACGGCTTGTGGCGGTTCGTCCACACCGACCTCCACCAGTGGATCCGCCTCTGCCAAGGCCGCAGGCATCGCCTGCCCGGCTCCCAGTGCCGGAGCCGGAGCGGGGGCCAGCCAGGCTGCCGGAAATGCCGGGCCGGTTCCCGCGTCCACCACAACGACGCCCACGGCGCTCAAGATCGGCTCGCTCCTGCCGACCACCGGATCACTTGCCTTCCTCGGGCCGCCCGAAATTGCGGGTGTCAACCTTGGCATCAAGGAAGTTAACGACGCAGGCGGCGTGCTTGGCAAACCCGTCGAGATCACCCACCGCGACTCCGGTGACACCAAGACGGACATCGCCACGCAGTCCACCACCGCGCTCCTCGGCCAGGGCGTCAGCGCCATCGTGGGCGCAGCCTCCTCCGGCGTTTCCAAGACCGTGATCAACCAGATCACCGGTGCCGGCGTCGTGCAGTTCTCCCCGGCCAACACCTCGCCCGACTTCACCGCCTGGGACGACAAGGGCCTCTACTGGCGCACCGCCCCCTCGGACGTGCTCCAGGGCAAGGTCCTCGGCAACTACATGGCCACCTGTGGGGCGCAGACCGTCGGCATGATCGTCCTCAACGACGCCTACGGAACCGGCCTTGCGAAGAACGTGCAGGCTGCTTTCGAGGCAGCAGGCGGCAAGGTTGTTGCCCAGGAGCTCTTCAACGAAGGCGATTCCCAGTTCAGCAGCCAGGTGGACAAGGTCATCGCGGCCAAGCCGGATGCCATTGCCCTGATCACCTTCGACCAGGCCAAGAGCATTGTTCCGCTGATGACGGGCAAGGGCGTCAAGCCCACCCAGATGTTCCTTGTGGACGGCAACATGTCCGACTACAGCAAGGACTTCCAGGCGGGAACCCTGAAGGGCGCCCAGGGAACCATCCCCGGAACCTTCGCGAAGGATAACTTCAAGAAGCAGCTCCTCGCGATCGATCCCGCCCTGAAGGACTACAGCTACTCGGGCGAGTCCTACGACGCCGTAAACCTGATCGCCCTGGCTGCAGAAGCCGCCAAGAGCACGAAGGGCGTGGACATCGCCAAGAACCTCAAGGCCGTGTCCGAAGGCGGCGAGAAGTGCAATAGCTTCCCGTCGTGCGTCACGCTGCTGCGCAACGGCAAGGACATCGACTACGACGGCCAGTCCGGCCCCGTAACGTTCTCCGACGCCGGTGACCCGACGGAAGCTTACATCGGCATCTACGAGTTCCAGGACGACAACAACTACAAGCCCGTCAAGGAAGAATTCGGCAAGCTGTAAGCCGCTTCCTCCCGACACACAAGAGACCCCCGTCCGCACCGGACGGGGGTCTCTTGTGTGCGTGGCCCGCATGCGCCCCAGTGCCTGCCCCAGTGCCGACGTCGCCGGAGCGCGTCAGGCGGACGACAGCGGGCAGGCACGCAGAAGGGCCGCCACCGGCTGGTGACGGCCCTCCTGTGATTCGGTACTGCTAGACCTCGTCGGCCAGCGTGCCCAGATACAGCTGGATAACCTTAGGGTCCTTCATGAGCTCACGTCCGGTGCCCGTGTAGGCGTCCTTACCCTGGTCCAGGACGTACCCGCGGTCACAGATCTGCAGGCAGCGGCGTGCATTCTGCTCCACCATGATCACGGAGACACCCGCACGGTTGATCTCGTGGACCCGGAGGAAGGTCTCGTCCTGTTTGACCGGGGAGAGGCCTGCCGAGGGCTCGTCGAGCAGCAGCACGGCCGGGTCCATCATCAGGGCCCGTCCCATGGCGACCATCTGGCGTTCGCCGCCGGAGAGGGAACCGGCCCGCTGGGCGCGCCGCTTGCCGAGCTCCGGGAACAGGCCCGTGACAAAGTCGAAGCGCTGCGCGAAGTCCTTAGGCCGCTGGAACATGCCCATCTGGAGGTTCTCCTCGATGGTCAGGGCAGCGAACACGTTGTTGTTCTGCGGCACAAAGCCGATGCCCTTGCTGACAAGTTTGTTGGCCTTGAGCCCGGTGATGTCCTGGCCGCGGACCACAACGGACCCCGAGTGGACTTTGACCAGGCCGAACATCGCCTTCAACAGCGTGGACTTGCCGGCGCCGTTGGGACCGATGATGCCGATCAGCTCACCCTTGCGGGCCTCGATGCTGCAGCCGTTGAGGATGTTGACGCCGGGGATGTAGCCGGCCACCAGATCGGTAACCTTGACCACCGAATCCTCGTCGTGCACGGGCTTGGCGGCCGGTGCCGCGCTGGTGGCGCTCATTCTGTGTCCTTCTCTGTGCGGTTCAGCTCGTCGGCGCTGCGCCTGCCGCGCGCCGGTCCGTTGCTGCCTGGCTCCGTCGTTTCCCCAGGCAATACCCTTGTCGGAGCCTCCGAGTCGACGACCTCGAGCGAAATGATGCCGGCGTTTTCGGTACCGACTATCGACTCTTCGTCGGCGACCAGCTCGGCAGCGAGTTCCTTGATGCCTTCCGAGTCACCCAGATCCACGTCGTGGTGGGCCCCGAGGTAGGCGTCGATGACGGCCGGGTTCTTCATGACCTCGCCGGGCGGTCCCTCGGCCACGATCTTGCCCTCAGCCATGACCACCACCCAGTCGGCGATGTGGCGGACCATGTTCATGTCGTGTTCGACGAACAACACGGTCATGCCCTCGGCCTTGAGGTTCTTGATGTGGTCCAGCAGGGACTGCGTGAGCGCCGGGTTCACGCCGGCCATCGGCTCGTCGAGCATGACCAGCTTGGGCCGCACCATCAGGGAGCGTGCCATTTCCAGCAGCTTCCGCTGCCCGCCGGAGAGAGATGCGGCGTAATCCTCCCTCTTGGTGTCCAGCTTGAACTTCTCCAGCAGAACATCGGCCTCAGCCGTGATCTGCTTCTCGCGGCCGCCCCACATGCCCTTGAACAGGGCCCTGGACAGCCGCTCCCCGGACTGCTTGGACGCACCGAGCCTCATGTTCTCCAGGACGGTGAGCTTGCCCATGACCTTGGTGAGCTGGAAGGTGCGCACCATTCCCATGCGGGCGACCTTGTACGACGAGACGCCGGCGATGTTGTTGCCCTCGAACTGCCAGGTGCCCGTGTTCGGCGTATCAAAGCCCGTGAGCAGGTTGAACAGGGTGGTCTTGCCGGCGCCGTTCGGGCCGATCAGCGCCGTGATCTTGTGCCGCGGGATCTCCAGGTATTCGACGTCGACGGCGTTGATGCCGCCGAAGCTGCGGGTAACGTTTTCCGCCACCACAATCGGATCGCGCTTCTTGCAGCCGGGCACGTGCTCCCCGGCGGCAATCGGACGCGCGTCCGTCATGTAGTCAATGCCTGTTTCGTTTGCTTCGTTTCCTTCTACATTTTGCGTGCTCATGCGAACGCCAGCTCCTTCTTATTACCGAGGACACCCTGGGGCCTGAAGATCATCAGCAGCATCAGGGCGACACCCACGAGGATGTACCGCAGCTGCCCGGCCTGGACCGTGTTCAGCCACGTGATGGCACCGGATTCGATCAGGCCGTACAGGATGCCCTGCGTGAGGGACAGCACGACCCAGAAAATCATGGCGCCGACGACCGGTCCCAGCACCGTGCCCAGGCCGCCGAGCAGCAGGCAGGTGTAGAGGAAGAACGTCAGCTCGGTGCCGTAGTTCGCCGGCTGGACCGCGCCGCGGGGGAGGGTGAAGATCATGCCCGCGAGGGCGCCGAGGACACCGCCGATGATCAGTGCCTGCATCTTGTACGCGTACACGTTCTTGCCGAGCGAGCGGACGGCGTTTTCGTCCTCGCGGATGCCCTTGAGGACACGGCCCCACGGGCTGCGCATCAGCAGCCACACGAGCGTGCAGAAAATGGCCACGACCGTCCAGGCGACAACCCGGATGAAGAAGTCCCGGTTGTTCATCCCCATGTAGGAACCCACGGGGAACGGGTTCATGGCATAGAAGTCGCCCTCGAAGGCGGCGAGTCCGTTGGCTGAACCGGTAATGGCAGTCAGCTGGTTGGTCGTAACGATGTAGCGCACGATTTCCGCCGCCGCGATGGTCACGATGGCCAGGTAGTCGGCCCGCAGCCGCAGGGTTGGAATACCGAGCAGCAGCGCAAAGATCGCCGAACAGACCACCGCGACGAGCAGTCCGACGAAGAACGGCGCGCCGAATGTCAGGGTGGAGATGGCGAAGCCATAGGCCCCCACCGCCATGAAGCCGGCCTGGCCGAAGTTGAGCAGGCCCGCATAGCCGAAGTGAACCGCAAGGCCGAGCGTCGCGAGGGCGTAGGCCGCCGTCGTCGGGCTGAAAAGTTCCCCGGCAGCGCTGGAAAAGATGAATCCGAAGTCCATGGCTGTCTCCTAACCCACGCGCTCGCGCCGGCCCAGGATACCCTGGGGCCGGATCAGAAGGACAATAATCATGATGAACAGTGCTCCCACGTATTTGAGGTCGGCGGCGAGGCCGAACACGGTGGTCAGCTCCACGAAGATGCCGACGATGATTGATCCGATCAACGCACCCCAGACTGTGCCGAGGCCACCCAGGGTGACGCCGGCGAAGATGAGCAGCAGGATCTGCGAACCCATGTCGAAGGTGACACCTGGCCGGTAGTAGGCCCACAGGATGCCGCCGAGGGAGGCGAGCATGCCGCCGGTGACCCAGACGATCCGGATGACAGAGTCGACGTCGATGCCTGAGGCCGCCGCCAGTGCCGGGTTGTCGGCCACCGCGCGGGTGGCCTTGCCGAGCCGGGTCTTGAGCAGGACGATGCCGAGGATGGCGATGACAACGGCGCTGATGATGAGGGACCCGAGGTTGTTGGGCGAGATGGAGACCGGGCCGATCAGGATTTCCGCGCTCTGGGCAAAAGGCAGCTGCTGGGTGGCGCCGCCGAAGTAGAACTGGATGATGTAGCGGACGGCCAGGGCGAGGCCGATGCTGACGATCATCATCGGAACCAGTCCGGTCCCGCGGCGCCGCAGCGGCTTCCACAGGCCGGCGTCCTGGACGTAGCCGAACAAGCCGCCGCCGAGCAGGGCGAGCACGATCGCCAGCCAGAACGGGAGGTTCATGGCGTTGAAGGCGAAGACCAGGACGGCGCCGAGGGTGACCATTTCACCGTGCGCGAAGTTGGTCAGCCCTGTGGTGCCGAAAATCAGCGAGAGGCCCACCGACGCGAGGGCAAGCAGAAGACCGAAGCTCAGGCCCGCCACGAGGCGGTTGATCAGGTTCTGGCCGAAGTCCTGCTGCTGGACGACGATGCCCTTGCCGAAGGCGAAGATCACCGAGAGGTTTGAGGTCTGGCTGAAAGTGACGTTGCGGGGGTTTTCCTGGCCGTCGGCGAGCTTGATGCCTTCCGGGAGCGTGGATTCATCGAGCTTGACTTCGTACGTTCCCTGGGTGGGGACGCCGATGGTCCAGGCGCCGTTCGCGCCGGATTTAGCGGTCCCCGTGAAGTCACCGCCCTTGGCCGTGATGGTGACCCCGGCGATCGGCGCGCGGTCGTCGCCGCGCAGGAAGCCGCTGATGCTGTTTTGGAACGCGGTTGCCGACGGGGATGGTGCCGGCGATGGAGTCGTGGCCTGCGATGCCGGGGCAATTATCAGCAGTAGTGCTGCGACGGCGGCGAAGACGGCCCCCACAGCTTTCAGCAGTCTGCCACGCCGCCTCAACGACAGGCTTCTCGGTGTGCTTCTCAAAGTGAAATCCTCCACATGGGGGGTGGTGTGGGTTGCGCCTTTGCAACCGCTGCGAACAGTCAGGGTGAGGGGTGGTGCCTGGTGATGCGGTGCGGATAGTGATGCGGATAGTGCGATGCGGATGGAACGGTACAGCCTGTGACATTCATCACCCTGCTTGGCCCATGCTACAGCCCGGGCGGGGCGATGAATGCCGCTGCGAGCAGGCAGAACGTCGCGATCGGGTAACAACCGTGAAGCCCGGCAACCGGGTTGCTTTACCTGCGCTAATGAAAACTTTTGTTGATTCCGAGTATGCCTAAACATTCGGTCCGCGCAAGGGGTGCGGCCGAGGAAATGGCGAGAGACACATCACGGTTGCATTGCGGCGGGGCCGGCAGGGGAACTATCCCTGCCCGCCGGCCGTGGAAATTGGTAGCGTGGGACAGAGGAACGCTGACCACCGGATCATCACTTACTACTCTCTATTTGGAGGACACCCGCAATGGCACTTGGCGGAAACCCGATCTTCAACGGAAAATCTTTCCGTGGAGCCACCCAGGCGCCGCCTGTCCCGCAGGCGTACGGACAGGGAGCCTACGGCCAGAACGGCTTCGGCCGCGCCCCCGGCCAGGTGATGGACGCCCAGGGCGGCTGGAGCGCAGGGCAGCAGGCCATGACCCAGGATCAGCTCCAGGACATGTACAACCGGCCGGCAGCCGGCCCCGCCGACACCGGCCGGATGACCTTTGACGACGTCATCATGAAGACGGCGGCCTGCCTGGGCGTGCTGGTGGTGGGTGCTGCCGTGACGCTCATCGCGCCGCAGGGGCTTTCGATGATGCTGATGCTCGTCGGCGTCCTGGGCGGCTTCGCGCTGGCCATGGTCAACACCTTCAAGAAGCAGCCCTCGCCGGCGTTGATCCTCGCGTACGCAGGCTTGGAAGGGCTGTTCCTCGGCGGATTGACGCGGATCCTCGACGGGATGTTCCCGGGTGTGGGCCTGCAGGCCGTCATCGGCACGCTCTCCGTCTTCGCCGTGACGCTGGTGCTGTTCAAGAGCGGCAAGGTCCGGGCCACTCCCAAGGCCATGCGCTTCTTCATGATCGCGATGATCGGCTACGCCGTCTTCGCCCTCGTCAACATGGTCATGGTGTGGACGGGCGTGGTGAACTCGCCGTTCGGCCTGAGCACCAGTGTGGAGATCTTCGGCATTCCCCTGGGCGTCTTCATTGGACTGCTGGCGATCGGGCTCGCCGCCTTCTCGCTGATCATGGACTTCACCAGCATCGAAGCCGGCGTCCGCAGCGGGGCCCCGCAGCGCTTCTCCTGGACCGCAGCCTTCGGCCTCACCGTCACCCTGGTGTGGCTCTATGTCGAGATCATCCGCCTGCTGTCGATCCTTCGCGGCGACGAGTAACTCCACAGACTGGCGCCGAGTAAAGGCCAGGAACCAGGAAGAGGGCCCCGCCGCGGCGGGGCCCTCTTTTCGTCATTCCACCCGCCGGGCCCCCGCCGCGGTGCGGACGCTGAAGATGTCCGGCGCGGTGTACCCGGCCCGGGCGAAGGCGCGTTCGACGGCGGCCCGCACCCTCGGCTCAGCGGCGACCGGCGTCAGGGCGATCGCCGAACCGCCGAAACCGCCCCCCGTCATCCGGGCCCCGATTGCACCGGCGGAGCGGGCCGTTTCCACCGCGAGGTCGAGCTCGGGGCAGGAGATCCCGAAGTCATCCCGCATCGATGCATGGGAGGCATCGAGCAGCGGCCCGATGGCTCGCGGCCCTGAGCTGCCGAGGAGATCGACGGTTTGGAGCACGCGGTCGTTTTCGGTGACAACATGACGCACCCGGCGGAAAGTCTCCGGATCCAGCAGGCCGCAGGCTTCCTCCAGATCTGTGAGGTCGACGTCGCGCAAGGCCTTGACCCCGAGCACTTCGGCACCAAGCTCGCAGGACCCGCGGCGTGCCGCGTAGCCGCCGCCGGCGTGGGAATGCGACACCCTGGTGTCGATCACGAGCATGACCAGCCCCGCACTTTCGGCGTCGAAAGGGATCAGGCGCACGTTCCGGTCCCGGCAGTCGAGGAAGAGCGCATGTCCCGCGGAGCCGCGCAGGGAGGCGGACTGGTCCATGATCCCGGTGGGGGCGCCGACGAAGTCGTTCTCTGCGCGCTGGGTGGCCAGGACCATGTCCTCCGGGCTGAGGCCGGCGTTGGTGAGCTCGTTGAGTGCCAGGATCAGGGCGCACTCGATGGCATGGGAGGAGGACAGCCCGGCGCCCCGGGGCACATCGGAGTCCAGCAGGAGATCCAGGCCGGGCACGGAAAGCCCCCGCTGCTGCAGTGCCCACAGGACGCCCAGCGGGTATCTGGTCCAGCCCTTCGACGTTCCGCGGTCCAGCGAGCCGGTGTCCGCCGTCGTCAGTCCCTGGCTGCCGAACGTGGACAGCAGCCGGACGGAGGAATCCGGCCGGAGGCGGACCGCCACCCGCGCGGCCCGATCGATGGCGAAGGGCAGCACGAAGCCCTCGTTATAGTCCGTGTGCTCGCCGATCAGGTTGACCCGGCCGGGGGCCTGCCAGACGCCGTCCGGCGCCGCACCAAAGGCGCCTTCGAACCGGGCGCGCAGGTCATCCGTGCTGCTCATGGATCCAAGGTATACGCCCGGGCGTGCGGCTCGGTACGGTGGTCCCTATGGACCTGACGAATTCACCTTCCCCGTATTCGGCCGCCGGGCCTGCTGGCAACGACCGCGGTGCCAGCGGCGCGGCCGGCAGCTCCCCGGACAGCCAAGCGCGGCGGTACGCTTCGGGCCGGCAGTTCGAACTGCGCCGCGGCGACGCGCTGGCGGTCGTGACCGAACTGGCCGCCGGTCTGCGGCGGTACAGCCGCGCCGGCACCGAGCTGACCGAAAGTTACGGCGACGCCGAGATTCCGCCCGGCGCCACCGGGATCACGCTCGCGCCGTGGGCGAACCGCGTGGAGGACGGCGTCTGGTACCTCAACGGCACCAAGCAGCAACTGGACATCACCGAGGTCTCGCGCAACAACGCCAGCCATGGCCTGCTGCGCAATTCCTCGTACGCACTGGTGGACGAATCCGAGTTCTCGCTCACGCTGGAAGCGGCGGTGTTCCCGCAGCACGGCTACCCATTCCTGCTGCGTCACCGGGTGCGCTACGAACTGGCCGAGGACCAGGGCCTGGTGGTCCGGCAGATGCTCATCAATGACTCCCAGGAGCCTGCGCCGTTTGTCCTCGGCGCCCATCCGTACCTGCGCCTCGGGGACGTGCCCAGCGAGGAACTGACCGTCACGGTCAGCGCCCGAAGGAGGCTTGTGACGGACGAACGCCTGATCCCGCGCCGCACGGAACCGGTCGGCGGCGACTTCGATTTGCGCACCGGCCGGCTGGTTGCCGACCTGGACCTGGACTGCGCCTTCACGGAGCTGGAGTTCGACGGCGGCGTGGCCCGCCACACGCTCCGCGCGGCGGACGGACGGAGCGTGAGCCTCTGGCAGGACCACGCGTGCGGCTACGTGCATGTCTTTGTGACCACGAACTTCCCCGGCCGGACGAAGGCCGTGGCGATCGAGCCGATGACCGGTCCGGCCAACGCCTTTAACAGCGGCGACGGCCTGCGCTGGCTGGCTCCGGGGGAGCGCTTCACCATGGCCTGGGGGATCAGCGCATCCCTGGACTCGCCGGTTTCCCATCCGGGCGCCGCTGGTGAATCATGGGGCTATGACGCCAGTTGACGACGCCACCCCGTACCAATCCGTAGGCTCCGCCCGCCCGCAGGCTCCCGGCCGGGTGCCCACGGACCGCGAGCTGAACCAGGACATTCCCTTCGGGGTGCGCATCGCTGCCGCGTGGTCCTGGCGGCTGGGCCTGATCCTGGTGTTCACCGCCCTGCTCATCTGGCTGCTCAGCCACATTAGTTTCCTCATCATTCCCGTGATGGTGGCGGCGCTGCTGGCCGGACTGCTCAGCCCCGTCACCCGGTGGCTGACACGGCGCCGGGTCCCCAACGGACTCGCTGTGGCCATCACCGTCCTGGGCTTCATCGGCGTCATCGCCGGTGCGCTGGCCCTCGTCGGCCGGCAGCTGGCCTCCGGCTTCGGCGAACTCTGGGCCCAGGCGCTCGCAGGCGTCCAGCAGATCCAGGGGTGGCTCTCCGAGGGCCCGCTGCAGTTGACGGCGGCCCAGATCGACCAGTACATCAAGGATGCGTCGGACGCGCTCCAAAAAAACAGCAGCAGCATCCTGACCGGGGCGCTGAACTTCGGCAGCACCGCAGGGCACTTCGCCGCCGGGCTGATCCTGGCCCTCTTCGTCCTGATCTTCTTCCTGCTGGAAGGCGACAGGATCTGGGGCTTCCTCGTCCGGCTGCTGCCCCGGAAGGCCCGCGCCGCCGCCGACGGAGCCGGCCGCACGGGCTGGGCCTCGATGGTGATCTACGCGCGGGTCCAGATGTTCGTGGCGTTCGTGGACGCCGTCGGCATCGGAGTGGGCGCCGCCCTCATCGGAGTCCCGCTGGCCCTGCCGCTGGGCGTCCTGGTCTTCTTGGGCTCTTTCATCCCGATTGTCGGTGCCCTGGTCACCGGGGCGGTTGCCGTCCTGCTGGCCCTCGTCGCCAACGGCCCCGTCAATGCCCTGTTCATGCTCGGGATCGTGCTGCTGGTGCAGCAACTCGAGAGCCATATCCTGCAGCCGCTGGTCATGGGCAAGGCCGTGTCCCTGCACCCGGTCGCCGTGATCCTGTCCGTCGCGGCCGGTTCCTATCTCGCCGGCATCCCCGGCGCCCTCTTCTCCGTGCCGATCCTAGCCGTAGCAAATTCGTCAATTCGCTACATTGCCGCCAGAACGTGGGAACATGATGAGGTGCTGGAAACCGCTGGCCACCGGGACGAACCTGCTCCTGCGTCCGGCGCAGACAGCACTGATCCGTAGAAGGAGACTAGTTCGTGAACAACCTTGAGAGCCTGCCCGTCACGCTGGACGATGTCCTGGAGGCGCAGAAGCTGCTCGATGGGATTATTACGCGGACGCCGGTCGAATCCTCCCGGGCCCTGGGCGCCATGGTGGGCGGGCAGGTCTACCTCAAGTGCGAGAACCTCCAGCGTGCCGGCTCCTTCAAGGTCCGCGGCGCCTACGTCCGGATGGCCAAGCTCTCGCGGGCGGAAAAGAGGAGCGGCGTGGTGGCGGCCTCCGCCGGCAACCACGCACAGGGCGTGGCGGTCGCGGCGAAGAGCCTCGGCATCACGGCCCGCATCTACATGCCGTTGGGGGTTGCCCTGCCAAAGCTCGCCGCCACGCGCAGCCACGGCGCCGAGGTGGTCCTGCACGGCCACAACGTCGACGAGGCCCTCGCCGAAGCAAAACGGTACGCCGATGAGTCCGGCGCCGTGTTTGTCCACCCGTTCGACGACGTCGACGTCGTAGCAGGCCAGGGCACGGTCGGACTCGAAATCCTGGAACAGATCCCCACCGTGGACACCATCCTGATGGGCGTCGGCGGCGGCGGGCTGCTCGCCGGAGTCGCCGTGGCCGTCAAGGCCCGGGCGCGGGAACTTGGCCGGGAGATCCGGATCATCGGGGTCCAGGCCGAAAACGCTGCGGCCTACCCGCCCTCGCTCGCCGCAGACGCGCTGGTTCCGCTCAAACGCGTCTCCACGATGGCGGACGGCATCGCCGTCGGCCGGCCCGGGCAGTTGCCTTTCAGCATCATCCGCGAACTCGTCGACGACGTTGTGACGGTCAGCGAGGACGCCCTGGCCCGCGCCCTGATCTTCCTGCTGGAGCGCGCAAAGATGGTGGTTGAGCCCGCCGGCGCCGTGGGCGTCGCGGCGCTCATGGAAGGCAAGATTGAGAACCCCGGAACCGTCGCCGTCGTCCTCTCCGGCGGCAATATCGACCCCATGCTGATGCTCAAAGTCATCCAGCGGGGCCTCTCCGCCGCCGGCCGCTACATGACGGTGCGCATGATGCTGGACGACCGTCCCGGCTCGCTGGCCACGATCGCCCGGATCATCGCCGAGAACGACGCCAACGTCACGGGCCTTGACCACACCCGGGTGGGCGGCTCGATCAGCATGGGCGACGTTTCCATCACCATCAACCTGGAAACCAAGGGCCACGAACACTGCGAGCAGGTCCTCGCGGCGTTGCGGGCTGAGGGCTTCCAGCCGATTGTTGTGCACTAGGAGCCCTGATGCTCGACTCCACCCGTAACGACAAACCCCGGGCCGGCGACACGGCCGCGGGCCGGGCCAGGCAGGGTCTGGTGGTGGTCGGCTCGTTCGTGGTGCTGCTGTACGTCATTGAAATTATCAACAGCCTGACGCTGCATGCCCTAAACGGCACGTTCGGCCTGCGGCCAAGGAGACTCGACGGAATCCTGGACATTCTGACGTTTCCCCTGCTGCACGCGAACCTCGCACACCTGTTTTCCAATACGCTGCCGCTGATCATTTTCGGCTTCCTCGTGTTCCTGTCCGGTGCGCGGGTGTTCGCCACGGCACTGGCCCTGAGCTGGCTGGGCTCTGCGGTGGTGGTGTGGCTGATCGGCGTCAACACCACCGTCGGGGCATCCGGCCTCGTGTTCGGGCTCTTTGCTTTCCTGCTGGTGCGCGGTTTCTTCAACCGGAACTGGTGGCAGATCCTGCTCTCCGTGGTGCTCTTCCTGACCTACGGCGGGATTCTTTTCGGGATCCTGCCCGCCGTGGCGAGCTTCGTCTCCTGGCAGGCGCACCTCGGCGGCGCGGTCGGCGGCGTCATCGCGGCGCTGCTCCTGAGCACCGGGCGCGCGGCCAGGGTGCGCCCCGGAAGCTAGGGTCCTCCGTGCGAAGCTGTCCAGAAACCGGCATGGCAAAAAACGACGCCGGCCCTGTTGGTAAGGGCCGGCGTCGTCGGTGCGCTAAGTCTTCCGCCTCCGGGGCGGAGTGCGGGTCTTAGCCGGCGTACGGCTTGGCGGACATGATTTCGACGCTGATGACCTTGCCGTTCGGGGCTGTGTAGCTGAGCGTGTCGCCCTCCTTGTGGCCGACGATTGCCGCACCCAGAGGGGACTTCTCGCTGAAAACATCGAGGTCCGAGTCGCCGGCGATTTCCCGGGAGCCCAGCAGGAAGGATTCGGTCTCGCCCGCGATCTTGGCAACAACAATCATGCCCGGCTCGACGATTCCGTCGTCGGCCGGTGACTCGCCCACGTGGGCATCGCGGAGGAGGGCGGTGAGCTGGCGGATGCGGGCCTCGATCTTGCCCTGCTCCTCCTTGGCGGCGTGGTAGCCGCCGTTCTCCTTGAGGTCCCCCTCCTGGCGGGCAGCTTCGATCTTCTGAACAATTTCCGCCCGGCCGGGGCCGGAGAGGTGGTCCAGCTCTGCCTTCAGGCGGTCAAAAGCTTCCTGGGTGAGCCAAGCTGCAGTTGCGCTGTTGGTGGTCACGGACTTCTCCTTTTGGTCAAACAAGCAAATACCCCGCCACGGTGGCCACTTTTGGGATGCAGTAACCAGCTCAGCGGGGGAAACGTATTGGTCCATTGTAGTCAATCCCGGGGATATACCAAAGAACCCCTGCGGCGTGGATCACACCGTGTTGCCTGCCGCCGGTCCGGGATCACCGGGCGGGCTACTTGGCGGCGTCGGGAATCCAGCAGCTGTCGACGACGGCGGAAACGGCCTGTGATTCCGTGCGCACCGTTGCCCGCTGGGTGGTGGTGCGGCCGCCGTCAGACCCGGCGTTGGCGGCGTTGGGCGGGATGTCCACGACTTTCCAGCCGACGACGGCGAACTTGGCATCCAGGGCTTTGACGGCGCATTTAGCGTCCGCAGCCGGCTCCTTGGTGACCTGGAAGTCGATCTCCGCCAGCGTGGCGTCCGGGGTACTGTAGCCGACGTCCTTGAAGGACACCGAGGAGGTGGCGGACGACGTCGAAATCCAGGCCATGAACCCGATCCCCACCGCGAGGCCGGCAATCAGGATGGTGCGCCTGGCCCTGCTGGTCAGCGCGCGCTTTTGGCCGCCGTAACGATTGGCTAGGCTGGTAGATGCCGGCGCGGGCGCGGCGGGCTGATCCTCGGAAGTCACCACTCCAGTTTAGTGTGGATCGGGACCGGGATTTTCCGCGCCGCCGATCCGCCGCGGTGCCGCCCCTGCAGACCCGAACGCCAAGAAGATCGACCCGAAGAAAGAGGAGCCGTCCCACGATGACAGCGTCCCCCAGCCCGTCAGCGCCGCTTCGTCTGCTGGCTGTCCATGCTCATCCCGACGACGAATCCAGCAAAGGCGCCGCCACGATGGCTATGTACGCCGCGTCCGGCGTCGAGGTCCTGGTGGCAACCTGCACCGACGGCTCCCGCGGTGACATCCAGAACCCTGACATGGAAAGCGAGCCCCACCCCAAGCGCGACATGGCCGGTGCCCGCAGGCTCGAAATGAACCGTGCGGCCGGGGTTCTGGGCGTCAGCCAGCGCTGGCTCGGCTTCGTCGATTCCGGCCTGCCCGAGGGCGATCCGCTGCCGCCGCTGCCGGCCGGTTCCTTCGCGACGCTGCCACTGGAGCGGGCGGCTGCGCCGCTGGTCCGGCTGGTCCGCGACTTCAAGCCTCAGGTGATCCTCAGCTACGACGAGAACGGCGGCTACCCGCACCCGGACCACATCATGGCGCACCGCGTGGCCGTCGAGGCCTTCGAGGCTGCGGGGGATCCTGCCCGCTACCGGGGAACAGGCGATGCCTGGGCGCCCAGCAAGCTCTACTACGACCGGGCCTTCAGCCCGGAACGCTTCCGCGCCCTGCACTACGCGCTGGAGGAAGCCGGGCTCCAGTCGCCCTACGCCGAACGGCTCGCCGCCTGGCTCGAGGCCGACGCCGAAGGACACACGCCGCCGGCGCCGACCCACCCCACGACCACCCAGATCGAATGCGGGGACTTCTTCGAGGCCCGGGATGACGCCCTGCGCGCACACCGCACCCAGGTGGATCCCAACGGCTTCTTCTTCGCCGTGTCGCCGGGGATGCAGCGCCGGGTCTGGCCGTGGGAGGACTACTCGCTGATCCAGTCCCGGATCCCAGCCGAACTCCCGGAAAAGGACTTCTTCGCCGGGCTAAGATAGACCCAGCAGGCCACTTCTATGCCGTGTAGAAACCGTGTGGAGTCAGCCGTGCAGAAGTAGTCCCGAAGCCCCGGCGTCGGGCCGCCACCAGTCCCACAGAAGGTCCTCACCGTGTATTCCTTGCTCATCGCCCTGGCAACATCCCCGGCGCCTGCCCCTTCGCCGTCGCTGCGACCAGGGCTTTCCCAGGACCAGGTCACGCCCGGCCTGCTGGGCTTCGTCCTGACGGCTTTCATTGTGTTGCTGACGGCGCTGCTGATCGTGGACATGGTGCGGCGCATCCGCCGGGTCCGCTACCGGGCCCAGGTGGAGGAAGAGCGCGCCGCCGCGGAAGCCGCCCTCTTCGACGGGGCTGCACAGCCCCTCGACGTGCGGGATCCGCAGGGCCGGGACCCGCACGGCCGGGACCCGCAGGGCCGGGACCCGTACGGCCAGGGTTCTGCGGGCACGCCCGGAACCCGCCCGGAAGCCAACGGCGATGCAGGGCCCGGAACCCGCTGACGGCGGTGCGCCCCAGGCCTACCCCGGGGCTGCGAATGCCCTGGGCGGGGAACCCTCGGCCTATCTGCGCCAGCACGCCGGGAACCCGGTGCACTGGCGGCCCTTCGGCGAGGAGGCCTTTGCCTTTGCGGCGGCCCGCGACGTTCCGGTGTTCGTCTCGATCGGCTATGCGGCGTGCCACTGGTGCCATGTCATGGCCCACGAATCCTTTGAGGACCAGGCCACCGCGGACTACCTGAACGCCAACTTCGTCGCCGTGAAAGTGGACCGCGAAGAGCGGCCCGACGTTGACGCCGTGTACATGGCCGCGACCCAGGCGATCACCGGCGAAGGCGGCTGGCCGATGTCGGTCTTCCTGTTGCCGGACGGCCGGGCGTTCCACGCCGGCACCTACTTTCCGCCCCGCCAGCTGCCGGGACGGCCGTCATTCCGCCAGGTGCTCGAGGCCGTGCGGGAAGCCTGGGTAGAGCGCCGCGCCGCCGTGGAACACAACGCCGGCACCCTGGCCCGCGGCCTGGCGGCGTCGCAGTTTGGCTCCGCAGTGCGGCTCGACGGCCCGGCAGACCCCCTCGATGCGGCCCTGCTCGCGGATGCCGTCCAGGCACTGGCGGATTCAGAAGACCCGTCGGGCGGCGGCTTCGGCTCCGCGCCGAAGTTCCCGCCCCCGGCCGTCCTGGAATTCCTCGTCCGGCACGCCGCAGTTCCGCCGCCGACATTTCCGCCCAGCTCCGATCCGCCCAGCTCCGATCCGCCCAGCTCGGATCCGCCGAGCCCGGATCCGTCAGGGACGGCGCCGTCACAGTCGGCTGATTCCGGCAGCGCCGGGGCGGCCCGGGACATGGCCGGCCGCACCCTCGCTGCGATGGCCCGGTCGGCACTCTTCGACCAGCTCGACGGCGGATTTGCCCGCTATTCGGTGACCCGCGACTGGTCCGTCCCGCACTTTGAGAAAATGCTCTACGACAATGCGCAGCTGCTGCGCGTCTACGTCCACTGGATCAGGCTGGGCGGCACGCCAGAGTACCCCGCTGCGGAGGCAGCCGGTGTGGCCGGCCGCACCGCCGGCTGGCTCCTGGCGTCACTGGGACTGGCGGCCGCCGGTCCGGACTCCGGGACTGTTCCGGAAGCCCTGGCCTCCTCCCTGGACGCGGACACCGTCGTGGACGGAATACATGCCGAGGGTGCCACCTACCTGTGGACCCCTGCGGAGCTTGCCGCGGTGCTGGGACCGCAGGACGGCCCGGCGGTTGCCAGGCTGATGAACGTGAACGCCCGCGGCACCGTCACCGCCGGCGGCTCCCCGCTGCACCCCGGGCGGGCATTCACGGCCGGGGATGACGAATTGTGGCAGCGGGTCCGGCCGGTTCTCCTGGCGGCCCGCTCGCACCGGCCGCAGCCGGCCCGCGACGAGAAGGTGGTGGCCGGCTGGAACGGCCTGGCCGTGGCGGCGCTGGCCGAGGCCGGGGCCGTGCTGGAGCAGCCCGCACTGGTGTCCGCCGCGGAAGGGATCGCTGCCTACCTTGAGCGCGTGCACTGGCGGCCGGGCTCCCCGGGAGCGCCCGGAACCCTCACCCGGGTTTCCCACGGGGGATCGGCCCGCGGGATCGGTGGACTGCTGGAGGACTATTCCCACTGCGCCGAGGGCCTGCTCGCGCTCTATGCCGTCACCGGCCGGACGCGCTGGTACCTGCTGGCCGGGGACCTGCTGGGTGCCGCCGTCGTACGGTTCGCTGCGGACGGCACGCTGCGGGACACCGCAGGGGAATCGGAACAGGTCTTCAACGCCCAGGGCCGGCGTGCGGTGCTGGATCCCTTCGACGGTGCCACGCCGAGCGGCGCCGCGGCCTTCGCGGGAGCGTTGTTGTCCTACTCCGCGCTCTCCGGTGCCAGCGAATACCGGGCCCTGGCCGGCAATATCCTCGCTCTGCTTCCTCCGCTGGCGGCCCGGGCGCCCCGGGCGGCCGGCTGGCTGCTCGCGACGGCGCAGGCCGCGCTGGCAGGCCCGGTGGAGGCCGCCGTCGTCGGCCCGGACACGCCAGAGCGGGCGGCACTGCACCGGGAACTCCTGCACTCGCCCAGCCCCGGGCTGGTGATCGCGGTGCAGCCGGAGGAGGAAGGCCCCGGGCCGGCCCTGCTGCGCGGCCGGGAGGCGGGCCCCGACGGCTCGCCGCTGGTCTTCCTGTGCCGCGGCATGGTCTGCGGGCTTCCCGTGGGCTCTGCCGGGGCAGTGCGGGAGCGGCTCGGCACCATGACGGGGTGAGTCAAACCGTGCCGTCGACTTCCGACCCTCGGCGCGGTAGCCTGTCGGCCATGACGCTCGACCCCGCATTTCTCGACTGGATGCTCGACTCCGATCCGGCCTTGCGCTGGCAGGTCGAGCGTGACCTCGCGGGTTCGCCGCCGCTGGAGTGGGAGGCGACCCGGGCCAGTGTTCGGACCGAGGGGTTCGGGGCGCAGTTGCTCGCGCTGCAGGGTTCCGACGGCCAGTGGGCCGGCGGGGCGTATTTCCCGAAGGACTTCGACTTCCAGGGCCCCGAGGCGGCCGAGGGTGCGGGGCAGCCGTGGACCGCGACGACCTGGACTCTGGTCACGCTCCGCGACTGGGGTCTGGACCCTACGGCCCTGGCCGGCACGGCCGAGCTGCTCGCTGCGAACAGCCGCTGGGAATACGAGGACCTGCCGTACTGGGGAGGCGAGGTCGACTGCTGCATCAACGCCAACACGCTCGCCAATGGCGTGTGGCTGGGGGCGGATGTGGCCGGACTCGCCCAGTGGTTTCTGGATCACCAGCTGGCCGACGGCGGCTGGAATTGCGAGTGGGTTGAGGGTTCGACCCGCTCCTCGTTCCATTCCACGCTCAACTCCCTGAAAGGCCTGCTGTACTACGAGGCGGCGACCGGCGGCAGCGAGGCACTGCGCGCGGCCCGGCATGCCGGTGAGGAGTACCTGCTCGAACGCCGGCTGCTGAAAACCCTGTCCACCGGCGAACCCGTCGGTCCGTGGGCGACCAGGTTCGCCTACCCGTTCCGATGGTTCTACAGCGCGCTGAACGCGGCGGACTACTTCCGGGCGGCCGCGCAGCACGATGGCACCGTGCCGGACCCGCGCCTCGCCGACGCGATCGAGGTCATCCGTTCCGCCCGCCACCCCGACGGCGCCTGGCTGCAGGAGCGCCGTCACCCGGGACGGGTGTGGTTCGAGGTTGACGTGCCTGCCGGCGAGCCGTCCAAATGGCTCACTCTTTACGCCGCACGTGTAGTCCGTTGGTGGGACGGCCGTCCCGGTCGCCGGGGTAGCCCGGGAGCGGCTCGCTAGGATGGCGGAATGACTTCTTCCCCGTCGTCCCCGGACCCCTTCGAGCTCGTCGTGTTTGATTGCGACGGCGTCCTGGTGGATTCCGAGGTGATCTCCGTCCGGGTGGACCAGCTGGTGCTGGCGGACCTCGGCTGGGAACTGGAGCTCGGGGAGATTGTGGAGCGCTTCGTCGGCCGGAGCGAGTCCGACTTCATTGCCGCGATCGAGGAGCAGCTAGGCATAGCGCTGGAGGAGGGCTGGGACCGGAAATACGAGCCCTGGTACCGTGCGGCGTTCGAGCGTGACTTGGCAGCGGTCGACGGCGTGGTGGAAGCGCTGGACGGGCTCGGGCTCCCGCACTGCGTGGCCTCCAGCGGCAGCCATGCGAAGATGCAGCACACGCTTGGACGGACCGGGCTGCTGCACCGCTTCGAAGGGCGGATCTTCAGCGCGACGGAGGTCCGGAACGGCAAGCCCGCCCCGGATCTGTTCCTGCACGCGGCGGGAACCCTGGGGGCGGAACCTGAGCGCTGCGCCGTCGTCGAGGACAGTGCCTACGGGGTCCAGGCGGCGCGCGCCGCGGGAATGCATGTCTTCGCCTACGCCGGCGGCGTCACGCCCGCGGACCGGCTGGCAGGTCCGGGGACCACGGTGTTCCATGACATGCGCCGGCTGCCGGAACTGATCGGCGCGGGGCGCCCCCCGCAGGGCTGAGCACGCACCGGGGGTCAGCCCAGGACGGCAATGGCAATCGCGATGTAGTGCGCGGCGAAGGCAAAGACCGTGAGGGCATGGAACAGTTCGTGGAATCCGAAGTGCTGGTAGCTGAAGTTCGGCTTCTTCAAGGCGTAGAAGACGGCGCCGGTGATGTAGAGGACTCCGCCGACGCAGATCAGGACGGCCGACGCGACATTCGCGGCGAAGAAGTCGGGCAGGTAGAACAGGGCGCCGCAACCCAGCGCGATGTAGATCGGCACGTAGAGCCAGCGCGGGGCGTCCGTCCACAGCAGCCGGAAAAGCACGCCAAGAATGGCGCCGGACCAGATGACCCACAGCAGCAGTTCGGCCTTGGGCCGCTCCAGAAGGGCCCAGGCCAGGGGCGTGTAACTGCCGGCGATCACCAGCATGATGTTCGTATGGTCCAGCCGCTTCAGAACCACCTTCACGCCGGGGGACCAGTTCCCGCGGTGGTAGATGGCGCTGATGCCAAAGAGCAGGACGCCGGTGACAGCGTAGACGGCGCAGGCGATCTTCAGATCCGGCGTCGGCGCGAGGACCACCAGCACGATGCCGGCCGCAAGGGCCAGGGGGGCCGTCACGGTATGGATCCAGCCGCGCCACTTCGGCTTGATCATCAGAAGTTCGGCCAGCCGGACCGCAGCATCATCGAGCGGTCCGGTTCTCGGGTCCGCCGGATGCTGCGCGCGGGGATCAGGACTGTTGCTTTCCATGGCCCCATAATAATCTACGGTCCGGTAAGTTACCCGCGAGTAACATTTGGTGGGTCGAGCACCGGACGGACCATGCACCCGGCCCTGCCCTCCGGCAGGTAGCCTAGGATTTGCACTGCAGTCGTACTTCGAGGAAGCCAGGTGAATGTCCGGATGGAACTGCCCGGGTTTCTTTACGGCTTCTACGAGCGCAGCCTCCAGCGGTCGCTGGACCCGGAGCGGATCCCCAGGCACATCGGCGTCATGGTGGACGGCAACCGGCGGTGGGCCCGCCAGTTCAATGCCCCCACGAGCCAGGGGCACCAGGCCGGGGCCGACAAGATCCACGAGTTCCTTGGCTGGTGCCAGGAGCTGGGCGTTAAAGTGGTCACGCTCTATATGCTTTCCACGGACAATATGAACCGATCCGGCGAAGAGCTGGACCTGCTCATGGGCATCATCGCCAACACCCTGGACCGCTTGGATGAGGACGCGGACATTTCGGTACACGCCATGGGGGCCCCGGAGCTGCTGCCGGACTACCTCGCCGAACGGCTCAACAGGCTCACGGCGCGCACCCCCGTCCGGGAGAAGATCCACGTCAACGTCGCCGTCGGCTATGGCGGACGCCGGGAGATTGTCGACGCCGTCCGTGAACTGCTCCATGACGCCGTCGCCCGCGGCGCGGACATCGGGAAACTGGCCGACGAACTGAGCGTGGACGACATCTCGCGGTTCCTCTACACCCGCGGCCAGCCGGATCCGGACCTCGTGATCCGAACCTCGGGGGAGCAGCGGCTCTCCGGCTTCCTGATGTGGCAAAGCGCCTACAGCGAGTTTTATTTCTGCGAGGCCCTGTGGCCCGCCTTCCGCAAAGTGGACTTCCTCCGCGCCCTGCGCGACTTCGCCGGCAGGCAGCGCCGCTTCGGCTCCTGAGGCGTCCATCCATGGTTCACCTGACGGCCACAAGAATCGCCGCAAAATAGTCGCGGGAATGCCGCGTTCGGGACGTACGTTGAAGTCATTAGCGGGCAAACTGCCGGCCAATCGGGGAGGCCAGTACATGGAGCGGATTTTCGCACCGGGTGTATGGGAGGCCGCGTCCGGCCTCACGGCCGAGCCGCCTCACCACTAACAATTCCGGGCATGTGCCCCGGGGCTGGAGTCGATGTGGCTATTTCTGAACAACTGCCCGACGTCGTGACCGACCAGGGACAGAAAGCTACCTCTCGCGCCAAGCGAGCCACCTCAAAGACCGGAGCAGCGGATTCCACCGCCGCGGCCGGTCTTGCTGTTTCCGGGGAAGGGACAGCAAGCAAGGAACCGGCCCGGAGCTTCGTGATCGACACTTCCGTGCTGCTCTCGGATCCGCTGGCACTGCTGCGCTTCGCGGAGCACGAAGTGATTCTGCCGATCGTCGTCATCACCGAGCTCGAAGGCAAACGGCACGATCCTGAACTTGGCTATTTCGCCCGCAAAGCGCTCCGACTCCTCGATGACCTTCGGGTGGAGCACGGCGGGCTGAACCGGCCCATCCCGCTCGGCCACGAGGGTGGCACGCTGATGGTGGAGCTGAACCACATCTCAGCCGAGGTGCTCCCGGCCGGCTTCCGGGGCGGGGACAATGACAGCCGGATCCTCGCCGTCGCCAAGAACCTCGCCAACGAGGGCCGGGACGTCACGGTGGTATCCAAGGACCTGCCCATGCGCGTCAAGGCCTCCGCCATGGGGCTCCAGGCCGACGAATACCGCAACGAGCTGGTCAAGGACTCGGGCTGGACCGGCGTCGCCGAGATCGACGTGAGCGAGGAGGAAATCTCCACGCTGTACGGCCACGAACCGGTGTTCGTCCCGGAAGCGGCCGAAATGCCCGCGAACACCGGCCTGGTGCTGCATTCCAACCGGGGCTCGGCCCTGGGCCGGGTAGGTTCGGACAAGCAGGTCAGGCTCGTGCGCGGAGACCGCGACGTCTTCGGACTGCACGGGCGCTCGGCGGAGCAGCGGCTGGCCATTGACCTGCTGACGGACCCCTCGGTGGGCATTGTGTCACTCGGCGGGCGCGCCGGCACCGGCAAGTCCGCACTGGCCCTGTGCGCCGGCCTCGAGGCCGTCCTGGAACGCCAGGAACACCGCAAGGTGATCGTGTTCCGGCCGCTTTACGCGGTGGGCGGCCAGGAACTGGGCTACCTGCCCGGTTCCGAGGCCGAGAAGATGAATCCGTGGGCGCAGGCGGTCTTCGACACCCTCGGGGCGCTGGTCAGCCAGGAAGTCGTGGAGGAGGTCATGGACCGCGGCATGCTCGAGGTCATGCCGCTGACGCACATCCGCGGGCGCTCGCTGAATGACGCCTTCGTGATCGTGGACGAGGCGCAGTCCCTCGAGAAGAACGTCCTCCTCACCGTGATGAGCCGGATCGGGCAGAACTCCAAGATCGTCCTCACCCACGACGTCGCCCAGCGCGACAACCTGCGGGTCGGACGGCACGACGGCGTGGCCGCCGTCGTCGAAACCCTCAAGGGGCACCCGCTCTTCGGCCACGTCACGCTGACCCGCTCGGAACGCTCGCCGATCGCTGCGCTGGTGACGGAGCTGCTCGAAGGGGCTGAGATCTAAGTCTCGGTCGTCTTTGGCTTGGGGCCGTGGTCCGGTTTGCCGGGCCGCGGCCCTTCGCCGTCGCTTAGACACGACGCGTAGGGTCCCCTGCGGTCGCTGGGCGACCTCCGGGGACCGACGCGTCGCGATGCGCTCCTTTGCGAAGGACCGCGGCCCGGCGTTTGCCGCGGTCACCTTTCGCGGCGGCTGGGCTGCTTCCGCTAGATGCCGAGGTATTGCGCGGTGGGTTCGTGGCCTTGGACTTCCAGGGTCCAGTCGGGGCGTTTGAAGGTTGCGGGGGTGAGCCGGACTTTTTGGGCCTCCTGGCGCTGGCCGCCCCAGGAGGCGCGGGTGACGCCGTTGAGTTCGTAGCCGAGGGATCGGGAGACGCCGAGGGACTGCTGGTTCCAGGTTGCCGCCTCGGATTCGGCGACTTCTGCGCCGAGCCAGTCAAAGGAGTAGAGGGCGACGGCGGCCCGCATCTCCTTGCCAAGCCCGCGGCCCTGGGCGCTCCGGCGGAGCCAGGAGCCAGTGCCCACCGTCTTGAGCGTGGCGAAGTCTTTGGCCTCGATGTCCTGGCAGCCGACGAACTCGCCGTCGTGCCAGATCCCGAGCAGGAGCGTCCATTCCTGCGGGGACATGTTTGCGCGGCAGCGCCAGTACCATTGCGCCATGTTCGTCCCGAGCTGTGCGGCCGGGGCCTCGGCCCAAGGCCTGCTGAAGGGGCTGCGGCCGGGTTCGTGGATGCCGCTCAGCGCCGCGTGCGCCGCAGCCGGGATCTCCTCGTCGCGGATGGGCCGCAGGATCAGGCGCGGTGTGGTCAGCGTCAGGCCGAAAGGCGGCCAGTAGGGGGCGAGATTAATCATCCCGGAAGCCTAGCGGTGCGGGCGGCCTCCGGCCAGTCACAGCGCGGTCAGCCGGCGGGAACGTCCCAGCTGATGTGCCGGCGGACGTCAGTGAGGTTCATGGATTCGGCCAGGAACAGGTCATCGAGCATGTATTCGTCCACGGCCAGGATTCGTAGCCAGTGTCCGTAAGCGTCAGCGCCGTCCTCCAGCGAGCGGCTAGCGACGCAGACGCCGGTGCCGGCATCGATCCGCACGAGGGTGCGTCCCGGCCGGCAGAGCGGCGCCCCGGCGTCGGCGGGGCGGTAACCGGGGTTGGGCATGACGATTGTTTCCAGCGCGGGGCGGCCCTCGTGTTCCACCTCGGAGATGGTGCCCAGCTCCACCGCGTTGGAGTTGGGGAATTCGAGCGGGACAGGGGCGTTGCCGGCCAGCTCCACCGGGTCGAGGGCGGCCGAGAAGCGTCCGTTGCCGAAGCCGGGCTCCCCGTAGGCCGCTTCGGGGCGGCGCCGGACCAGGCCGGCGTCGTCGTAGACCGGGGTGACCAGCTGCGGTGGCAGCAGCCAGGACTTCCGCGTGGAACTGACGTAAAGGCCACCCCGGGAGTCATTGATGCCGGTGGTGCTGTACAGGACCAGGCCGTCCGCGGTCTCCAGCCGCAGGGCGCCCGGACGACGAAGCCACGCCCGGACCAGGTCGGTGGCGCCGGCGGCGGCATCGTCCGCCGCCGCCGGGTCCGCAAGCGGCCGGTCAAGGTATTCAAAGCGCAGCGACTGCCATTTCCACGGCGAGGAACGGCACAGGTGCCGGAACGCGGAGGCCTGCTCTGCCGGTCCGCCACGCACGCGCCGGTCTTGCCGGTTCCTGCTCTCCCATGCCGCCATATCCACAGTTTACGCGCGGGCCAAGCCGCAGCAGCGAGAATATCCAGTAGCATCCGAGGGTGATCCAACGACTCGGCACACTGGGCGAAGCGACGCCGCTGGCCTTCTGGCTGGCTGCGGCTGCCTGCGCATATTTCGCCGTGATGGCCGTACGGCTCACCGTGATCGACATCAGGCACCACCTGCTGCCGGACCGGATTGTCTTCCCGTCCTACGTCGTGGCGGGAGTCCTGCTGATCGGCGCAGCAGCCGGTACCGCCGCCTCGGGGGCGCAGGCCGCGGTGTCGGAGCCCGACGGCGGCGCCGGATTCCTTGGCGTGCCGGGTCTGCGTATCCTCGCCGGGGGAGCGGTGCTGTGGCTCTTCTATTTCCTGCTGCGGGCAGCCTATCCGCCGGGCATGGGGTTCGGCGATGTGAAGCTGGCCGGAGTGCTGGGCATGTATCTGGGGTTTCTGGGCTGGACGCACATCTTCGCCGGAACATTCGCCGCGTTCTTCTTCGGCGGCCTGTGGAGCCTGGGTCTGCTGGTAGGCCGTCGCGGCACCTTGAAATCGAACATTCCCTTCGGCCCGTTCATGCTGGCCGGCGCGGCCGCGGCCATGCTCCTGCTGCCGGCGTCCTGAGGCGCCCCGAGGCGCCCTGAGGCGCCCTGAGGCGCCAGCCGCGTGCCAGTGGCCCCGACGCGTTTGGCTAGGCTGGCCGTATGGCTACTCCCGACTTCATCCTCAAACTCCGCGAAAAAATCGGCCACGAGACTCTCTGGATCCCGGGCGCCCGGGCAGTGGTCTTCGACGACGACGGCCGGATCCTGCTGGGCCAGCGGGCCGACAACGGCCAGTGGGGCCTGATCACGGGAATACTGGAGCCCGGTGAGGAACCCGCGCCGGGCCTGCTCCGCGAAATCCAGGAGGAAACCGGCGTGGTGGCTGTCGCGGAACGGCTTGTCTCGGTTGACTCCGTTGGCCCTGTGACGTACCCAAACGGCGACGTCTGCCACTTCCTCACCCTTGTGTTCCGCTGCCGACATGTCTCCGGGGCGGCGAGGGTCAACGACGACGAGTCGCTCGCAGTGGGCTGGTTCCGGCCCGACGAGTTCCCGGAGCTCACGCCGGGGCACCTTGAGTCGATCCGGCGGGCGAGTGACCCGGACGGTGCCGCCCACTTCGTGCGGTGATGACTTCCGGCCGGTCCTGGACCGGGCGCCGCGGTCACCAAGGGTGTCCTCGGAGGAGGTTCTGGGACTTATTGTCGGTGCCGTGCCATAGCCTGCTCGTGTCCAGCCATCCGCTGGAAAGAGTTGGTCCGGGACGCACCCTGGCCGGAAATGGGGAAGCATGACAGATTCAGCGCTCACTCACGTGTATGTCCTTCTGGACCGCTCAGGTTCCATGAGTGCCATTGCGGATGACACGGTGGGCGGCTTCGCGGCCTTCATCCGTGACCAGCAGGCTGTGGCGGGCCGGTGCCGGCTCTCACTCGCACAGTTCGATGACAGCTACGAGTTGGTCTATGCCGCAGTGGACATCGCCGACGTGCCGCCGCTGGACCTGCAGCCCCGCGGCAGCACGGCCCTGCACGATGCCATGGTCCGGCTGATCGGCGAGGCCGGCGCGGAGCTTGCCGCTCTGCCCGAGGACGAGCGCCCGGGCACGGTGCTGGTGGCGGTCTTCACGGACGGCCACGAAAACTCATCCGTCGAGGCCAACGGCGCCATGGTGAAGGCGCTGGTGGAACGGCAGCAGGGCAAGTGGGGCTGGCAGTTCACGTACCTGGGTGCCAATCAGGACGCCGTGCTGACGGCCGGCGGCCTCGGCATCAAGGCCGAGGACGCCCTCACCTACGCGGCCGGCAACGTCGACGCGGCCTTCTCCGTCCAGTCCGCCAAGATGCGCCGGCTGCGTGAGGCACGCCTGGGCGGTGCCAGCATGGCCGAGGCCTCGGCAGCGGCGGCCTACACCGCAGAGGAGCGGGCGGCGGCCGGCGGAGGCCAGCCCGGGAACTAGGCAGCACCAACGGCAGCGGCCGGCGCCTTTCGCTGGGAAAGGTGCCGGCCGCCGTCGGACGTCAAAAATGCGGACGTCAGTAGTGCAGGGAATTAGGCCTGTGCGGCGGACGCGTCATGGACATAACGTCCAGGGCGGTGTCCATCTGCTCTTCGGTCAGTTCGCCGCGCTCGAGGAAGCCCATGGCCACCACGGTCTCGCGGATTGTCAGGCCCTCGGCCACGGCCTTCTTGGCAATCTTTGCCGCGTTCTCGTAGCCGATGAACTTGTTCAGCGGTGTGACGATGGACGGCGAGGCCTCGGCCAGGAAGCGTGCGCGCTCGACGTTGGCGGTGATGCCGTCGATCATCTTGTCGGCCATGACCCGGCTGGTGTTGGCCAGCAGGCGCACCGATTCGAGAAGGTTGGCGGCCATGACGGGGATGCCGACGTTGAGCTCGAACGCGCCGTTGGTGCCGGACCAGGCGATGGCGGTGTCGTTGCCGATGACCTGGGCGCACACCATGATGGAGGCCTCGCAGATGACCGGGTTGACTTTGCCGGGCATGATCGAGGATCCCGGCTGCAGGTCCGGGATGGAGATTTCGCCGAGGCCGGTGTTGGGACCGGAGCCCATCCAGCGCAGGTCGTTGTTGATCTTCATGAAGGAGATTGCGATGTTGCGCAGCTGGCTGGAGGCCTCGATCAGGCCGTCACGGTTTGCCTGGGCCTCGAAGTGGTCGCGGGCCTCAGTCAGCGGCAGGCCCGTGTCGGCGGCGAGCAGCTCGATCACGCGCTCCGGGAAGCCGGCGGGGGTGTTGATGCCGGTGCCGACGGCCGTGCCGCCGAGGGGAACCTCTGCGACGCGGGGGAGGGAGGCGTTGATGCGCTCGATGCCGTAGCGGACCTGCGCGGCGTAGCCGCCGAACTCCTGGCCCAGGGTCACCGGCGTGGCATCCATGAGGTGTGTGCGGCCGGACTTGACGACGTCCTTGAACTCGACGGCCTTGCGGCTGAGCGAATCAGCCAGGTAGGCCAGCGCCGGGATCAGGTCGTTGATCAGGGCCGACGTGGCGGCGACGTGCACGGAGGTGGGGAAGACGTCGTTGGAGGACTGCGAGGCGTTGACGTGGTCGTTCGGGTGGACCACCTTGTCACTGCCGGCGGCCTTGAGCGCGCGGGTGGCGAGCTCGGCGATGACCTCGTTGGTGTTCATGTTCGAGGACGTGCCGGAGCCGGTCTGGAAGACGTCGATGGGGAAGTCGCCGTCGTACTTCCCGGTGGCAATCTCATCCGCGGCGTCGGCGATTGCCTGGGCCAGCTCGCCGTCGAGCACGCCCAGTTCCGCGTTGGCCTGGGCAGCAGCCTTCTTGACCCTGGCAAGGGCTTCGATGTGTGCGCGCTCCAGGGTTTTGCCCGAGATGGGGAAGTTTTCGACCGCACGCTGCGTCTGCGCACGGTACAGCGCGTTCACGGGGACGCGGACCTCGCCCATCGTGTCGTGCTCAATCCGGAATTCTTCGGTGTTCAACTCTTCAGTGGAAGTCATAGCCCTAGCTTATTGGGAGCGGGCGCCCCACCGAAAACCGCGAACGGCCGCCCGGGGGTGAAGGCAGTGGACTACAGCCGGCCGATGCTGGAGACGAGGTCGGCCCTGCCGTCGGCCAGGCTGTAGGCGACCCCCACGACGGCGGCGCGACCGCCGTCGATTGCGCCGGAAATCACACGGGAACTGTCCACCAGCCGCTGTGAGGTCTGCTTGACGTTTTCGACCACCATGTCGTGAATTTCGCTTTGATTGTTGCGCAGCGAGGTCAGCACGGACGGCGTGATGCGCTCGACCAGGCTGCGGATGAAGCCGACCGGCATCTGGCCCGTTTCAACGGCCGCCTTCGTGGCGGTGACGGCACCGCAGTTGTCGTGGCCCAGGACCACGATCAGGGGAACGTCGAGTTCGCTGATGCTGTATTCCAGCGAGCCCAGCACCGCGTCGTCCACCACGTGGCCGGCCGTGCGGACCACGAAGGCGTCCCCTAGGCCGAGGTCGAAGATGATTTCGGCGGCGAGCCGGGAATCGGAGCAGCCGAAGATCACGGCGAAAGGGTGCTGGTTCTCCACGAGGGAGGAACGGCGCGAGGCGTCCTGGTTGGGGTGGGAGGCAGTGCCGGCGACGAAGCGCTGGTTGCCTTCACGGAGGCGCTGCCAGGCGAGCGGGGGAGTCAGATAAGTGGCCACGGCCCCAGTTTACGGCGAAGGGACAGCCGACGGTGAAACTGTTGCCGCCGGGGCATTGCCGGGGGACGCGCCGGTGGCGTTGCTGTCAAGGGACGTCACGACGGCGGCGGCGAGCACCGAGAACTCGTCCAGTTGCGCTGTGCCGGTCAGGATAATGGTGGCGCCCCGGTCCACGAGCACCATGCTTTTCTCGCCCTTGCCGGTGTCGCGCAGCTCCCAGTCGCGTCCGCCGGCGTTCCGGGTTCCCGTCACGGGGGCGTTCTTGACCTGCTGCAGCAGCCAGGTCGGATTGGACTGCCGTGTCTGCACCAGGCCGATGAAGGATTCCCTGGGCGTGAGGTAGCCGACCTCCCACGTCGCGACTCCGCTGGCGGCGCCGGACTCCCAGCGGGCGTAATTCGGGCGGAATGCGTCACCGGCCGCCGGGGCTACCGGTGTGAATCCCGCCACATCTGCGGCGTTCCGTGCGACGGCGCTGACGTTGACGTCGGGCCGGTAGCCGTCGGTCTTCGGCGAGGCGTTCATCAGGACGATCGGCAGGAACGCGCCGATGCTCAGCACCAGCGCGATGAACATGCCGATGACCGAGGCATTGGCCCGCTTCGCCGCGCCCGGGGCGATGACAGGCTTGACGGGCGGCTGGCCGGCCCCGCCGGCGGCCGCCTGGCTGGCCGTGGGGGAGGCGGAACCTGGGTCCGCCGCGGGCGTGTCCTGCAATTCACTCACCCCTCTATAGTCGCCCATGATCGGTGCGATCTCACATTCGGCTGCATCGGCCGGGGACGGACCGGACTGTTTCACGGTCCGGTCATCCCGAGACGTGGGTTACCGTCGCGGCTATGATCGGTAGCAGACGAATCACCGCGACGGATCGATCCTGGCCGTCCGGGTTCCATGATCGCCACTCGAAGAAGAGGTTCACATGTCACCAGCGTCCATGACCCAGAAGTATTCCACTCTCTCCCCGTCGCTCGCCGTCGGAATCGACGAGCCAGACCGCAACCTTGCGCTGGAACTGGTCCGAGTCACCGAAGCCGCGGCCATCGCCGGCGGCCACTGGGTTGGTTTCGGTGACAAGAACAAGGCAGACGGAGCCGCCGTCGACGCCATGCGTTCCTTCCTCCAGACTGTTCACTTCAATGGTGTCGTGGTCATCGGTGAGGGCGAGAAGGACGAGGCCCCGATGCTGTTCAACGGTGAAAACGTCGGTGACGGCACGGGGGCCGAGTGCGACGTCGCCGTCGACCCCATCGACGGTACCCGGCTGGCCGCCCTCGGCATCAATAACGCTCTGGCCGTCCTGGCCGTCGCCGAGCGCGGTTCCATGTTCGATCCCTCCGCGGTGTTCTACATGGAGAAGCTTGTGACCGGCCCGGAGGCAGCCGACATGGTGGACCTGCGCCTGCCGGTCAAGCAGAACCTGCACCTCATCGCCAAGGCCAAGGGCGTCAAGGTCAACCAGCTCAACGTCATGATCCTGGACCGGGACCGCCACCGTGGGCTGGTGGACGAAATTCGCGAGGCCGGTGCCCGCACCAAGTTCATCATGGACGGCGACGTCGCCGGCGCCATCGCTGCAGCACGCGCCGGGACGGGGGTCGACGCCCTGATGGGTATCGGCGGAACGCCGGAAGGCATCGTCTCGGCCTGCGCCATCAAGTCCCTCGGCGGCGTGATCCAGGGCCGGCTGTGGCCAACGAGCGATGAAGAGAAGCAGAAAGCGATCGACGCCGGCCATGATCTGGACCGGGTGCTGTCCACCAACGATCTCGTCTCCAGCGACAACTGCTACTTCGCCGCCACCGGCATCACGGACGGCGACCTGCTCAGGGGCGTGCGCTACTCCAAGGACAAGGTCCTCACCCAGTCCATCGTGATGCGCTCCAAGTCCGGCACCATCCGGTTCGTCGACGGCGAGCACCAGGCCAGCAAGTGGGAAGGCTACGCCCGCAAGAGCTAAAACCCGGCTGGAACTCGGGCACGCAGCACCACCACCGGATCCCGGGGCCGCCACTGTGCGCCCCGGGATCCGCTGTCTCACGGAGGGTGCGCCGTTCGGTAGGGTGGAGCCATGACTTGGCTTGTAACTGGCGGTGCAGGATATATCGGTTCTCATGTGGTTGCCGCGTTGCGCGCGGCCTCGATCCAGCCGGTGGTGATCGACTCGCTGTCCAGCGGCCACCGGGAGTTCGTCCCGGACGGGGTGCCCTTTGTGCACGGCAGCATCCTCGACGCCGACCTCGTGGCCCGCACCATGCTCGACCATGGGGTCACCGGCGTGATCCACCTGGCCGGGTTCAAATACGCCGGCGTCTCCGTGCAGGAGCCGCTCCTGACCTACGAACAGAACGTCACGGGCACCGCTGAGCTGCTCAAGGCCATGGAACTGGCAGAGGTGGACAAGCTGGTCTTCTCGTCCTCCGCTGCCACCTACGGCACACCCACGGGCGCCGTCGTGACGGAAGAGACTCCCACGCTGCCGGAATCGCCCTACGGCGAGAGCAAGCTCATCGGCGAGTGGCTGATCCGGGACCAGGACCGGGCCAGGGGCCTGAAGCACACCTCCCTGCGCTACTTCAACGTTGTCGGCTCCGGCTCGCCCGAGCTGTACGACACCAGCCCGCACAATCTGTTCCCGATCGTGCTTCGGGCGCTGACAGCCGGCCAGACGCCACGCATCAACGGCATCGACTACAACACCGACGACGGCACCTGCGTGCGTGACTACGTGCATGTGGCTGACCTTGCGACCTCGCACGTCGCCGCCGCCCGGGCCCTCGCCGCCGGCAGGCCGCTGGAACGGGTGTACAACCTCGGCTCAGGCGACGGACTATCCGTCCGGCAGATCATGACGGCGATGGCGACAGTGACCGGTATTGACTTCGAACCGGAGATCGGCCCCCGGCGGGCCGGCGATCCGGACAGGATCGTCGCCGACGGAACCCTGGCCGCCCGGGACCTTGACTGGAAGATGCGCCACTCCGTCGAGGACATGGTGGCCAGCGCCTACGAGGCACAGCAGAGGGCCTCCTTAGCGGGACGGTAACTCGCCGGGGGACCTGCCCGAACGCGGCCGGCCCCTGCACGCGGGACATGTCCGGTGGTCGCGGCGGGGGAGGCCGGCCCCTGCACGCGGGACATGTCCGGTGGTCGCGGCGGGGAGTGGGCACAATGGGTTCATGTCCTGCGGCAGGCCCTGGCGGGGGACATGTCCAGTGGTGCGGCGGGCAGCCGGGGGAACTCCTAGCGGCCGAGGCGCGCCCTGAGTGTGCCGACAAGCTTCTTCGCGGCCTGGGCAGCCTTGCGCGCGAGCTTATAGCCGCCGTAGCGCAGTTTCTGCGCCGGCAGGTCCCAGGTTCCGGGGTAGGCAACCTCGCGGCCGCCGAATGACTTCTTGAACGCCGTGAAACCGGCCCACTTGTGGTCTGGCTGGTCCGCGGGGGCCACACCCCACAGGTCGACGTGCCGGAGGCCCTTTTCCTTGGCATCGGCCATCAGCGTGACCAGCAGCGGGATTCCGGCGCTGAGCTTCCGGTGCGTGTCATCCAGCGCGGCGTGGGCATAGGTGCGGGTGTCCGCGGAGTCGTAAGCCAGGGCGGCGGCAATGGGTTCGCCCTCCAGCTCTGCGACGAAAAGCGTCGCCGCACCGGCGGGCATCAGCGAGCGGGCCACCTGGCTCAGGTATTCATCGCTCTGCGGCTTGAAGCCGTTGCGGGCCGCGGTCATGTGCAGGAACTTCAGCAGCACAGAGATCTCGGCCGGGTCCTGGCTTGAGCGGAACGTCACGCCCTTCTTGTGGATGTTCCGATACAGGTTGCGGTTGACGGGCTTCATGTCTGACAGCACGTCCTTGAAGTCCCGGTCCAGGTCCACGATCCAGCTGAGTTCGGGCTGCTGGTTCGCCGGTGCCGGCCGCAGGCCGCGGCTGCGCAGCACGGCGTCGGAGTCCTCCGCCGCGAAGCCGGCGCTGACCGGTTCAATCCGGACAAACACGGCCCCGCAGCTGCGTGCCAGAGCAGTCAGCGCCGCCAGCGCGGCGTCGAACGCTGCGAGGGAGAGGGCCACGGGGCCGTACGGCACGTAGAGCAGCTTCCCGGCCGGGTTTGTCTCCTCGATCGCCAGGAATTGCCAGCCGGGCCCGGACTGCTCGTGGACGGTGCGGCCCAGGGCGCGCTGGAAGCTGGCCCAGGCCGGGCTGTGCAGGAAGTAGTCCACGGTCTCAGTCTTTCAGGGCAGTGGTGACGGCAAAGGCCAGGGCGGTCCCGGTGGCTCCGGACACGGCGTGCACATTGACCGGAGCCTCGGCGGCGGGCAGGAAGGCGCTGGCGCCGTGGCCCAGCTGCAGGTCCCCCTTGGGGGAGTCGAGCAGCACGGAACCGGAGACCACAAGGATCGCGGCCGCACCGGACTGCGCCAGCGGGACCGGTTCCGCCCCGGGCGCCAGCACAATCCGCTGCAGCTGGAATTCACGGAACGGCGGCCGGAACAGTTCCTGGCCCAGCATGGTGGTCTCGGGGCTCAGCATCGGCACGGCGACGGCCTCGAACTCGACGGTTTTCAGCAGCTCGGGGACGTCCACGAACTTCGGCGTCAGACCGCCGCGGAGCACGTTGTCCGAGGACGCCATGACCTCGATGCCGAGGCCGTGGAGGTAGGCGTGGACATTGCCGGCAGGAAGGTAGACGGCCTCGCCGGGGGCGAGCGAGATCCGGTTCAGGAGCAGCGAGATCAGCACGCCGGGATCCCCGGGGTACGCGTGATGGAGGGTGACCACAGTGGACAGTTCCGCCTGGTACGGCGCTGTCGGGGCACCGGAGACCAGGGCGGCAACGATGGCGGCGGTCGCCTCGGAGACGTCCGTGCCGCCCGCAATCAGCCGCTCGAACGCGGTGCGGAGGGCATTGTGCCCGTCCGGCTGGGCAAGGTCCTCCAGAAGTTGCGGCACCAGCGGCGGAAGTTCCAGCCCGGCCAGCGCAAAATCAGCGGCCAGCAGCTGGAAGACGGCACGGGATTCCGCGGCCGGCCGGAAGCCGCACAGAGCCTCGAACGGGGTCAGCGCGAAGATCATCTCCGGTTTGTGGAAGGCGTCCTTGTAGTTGCGCTCGGTGGCCGAACGGTCGACGCCGGCGGCCTCCTCCCGGGCAAAGCCCGCCCGCGCCTGGTCGGGCGTCGGGTGGACCTGCAGCGACAGGGGGCTCTCCGCGGCCAGGACCTTGAGCAGGAAGGGGAGCCGGGGTCCGAAGGCGGCCACGCTCTCAGCGCCCAGATAATGCTCCGGGTCCCGGTCGATCAGCTCGTCGAGTGCCAGCCGGCCGCCGTCGTCCGGGACCGCGGCGTGTGCGCCGCCCGAGCCGGACGCGGCGCGCTTGCCGGCCGGGCTGAGCGCCACCGACGGGGAGTCCGGGTGGGCCCCGATCCACAGCTCCGCCTCCGGACCACCGGATGCCGGCCTGCCGAGCAGTCCGGCGATGGCTGTCGTGGAGCCCCATGCGTAGGGCCTGAGGACGTTCTCGAGTTCGTACACTGCCTGGGTCCCTGTCTGGTCACTGGAATATGGTCGCTGGTGCCCGGCTTCTGCGGGCCGGGCACAGTCCCGCTGGCTACAGCGGCGCGCACTGGCCGTTGGTGGCCACCAGGTCGCGGATCGACTGTTCGTCGCCGTCGCGCTTGAACTGGTTCAGCATCTCCTCCGTGATCGGCTCGCCCTCAGGCGTTGTGGTCACCGGGGTGAAGTCCGACGGCGGCGGAGCGGGCTGGGTGCCGGGCAGCGTGAGCGGCACCGCGCCGGCTGCCGAGAGCGGTCCGGGCGCCGTGCCCGGCTGCACGATGCCGTCGTCGGCGGCGGCCGCCGACTGGGCGGCGAGGAGTTTGTCCACCCGGTCGTGGATCTGGCCGAAGTCCGGAACAGTGGAGAAGGAGGCATCGAAGTCCGGCGGCCCGATGGTCAGCCGGCTCACGTCCTGGCCTTTGGACTTCATCGCCAGATCAACGAAGCTGCCGAGCTGGCCGGCGGAAATATTGGAGTCCACCACCTTGGTGCCGGCCTTGACGATGTCCTCGAACTTCGACAGGAGGGTTGCGGGATCGAGCTGCTTGAGCATGGCCTGCTGCACGCACTGCTGCCTCGCGATGCGGGCGTAGTCGTCGACGAATTCGCGGGAGCGGCCGTACCAGAGGGCATGGTAGCCGTCGAGCGTGTTGTCGCCCGCCGGGATCCAGCCCAGCGGCATGCCGTGGATGCCGTTGGCCTCGTCAATGGTCTCGCCGCTGATCGGAACCCAGCCGCCGGCCTTGATCCGGATGCCGCCCATGGCGTCGATGAGCTTGGCGAAGCCGTCCATGTCCACCAGCACGTAGGCCTGGACCTTGATCCCGAGGGTGCCGGACACGGCTTCCAGGGTTGCCTGAGCGCCAGGGTCCTCCACGCCGGGGTAGAGATCCTTGTGTTCGTTGGTGACCTCGGTGTTGATGGCGTTGATAAGGCATTCGTCGCCGCAGTCGTAACCGTCGGGATAGATCTTGCGCATCGGCGAGTCCTCGCTGAACTGCGCGTTCTGGAGGTTGCGGGGGACCGAGATGATCGCTGTCTTCCCGCTCTTGGCATCCACGCTGATGACGGAGAGGCTGTCCGGACGGCGGCCCGTGCGGTCCGCCCCGGCGTCGCCGCCCATCATCAGGAAGTTGTAGCGGCCCTCGGAGGGCTCCATGGTGGGGCCGGTGGAGAAGATGCTGCCGATGGCGTCGCGGCTGACGTTGAGCAGGTACGCCGCGTAGCCGAGCGAGCCGCTGCTGAGGATCATGGCGAGCACGAGGGCCGCGACGACGGCGGCCCGGATCCGGGGGGCCAGCAGCACGGGGCGGATCAGCCGCAGGGTGTTGAGGAAGAGGCCGGCCCAGCCGATGGCCAGTGCCGTGAGGCCGATGACCAGCAGCAGCGAGGTGATGGGGTTGGTGAGGATGTTGATCAGAGTTGAACGGGACGCCGCGAGGAGCAGGGCCGCTGCGACGCCCAGCGCCCAGACGGTCAGCGTGACCCGCAGGGCGATCCGCCCGGTCCTCCGGTTGCCCGCGACGATCTGGGCGCTGCCTGGCACCAACAGGGTCATGATGATCAGGAGGAACGCACGCTTGGTCAGGACCGGCGCCGCCGCCCCCGAGGGGAAGCGGACGGGGTCCGAAAGCGCCTGGGGCGTCCGGGGCTGCTGGCCGGACGGCCGGCCCGGCTGATGGGCAGGAGCGTAACTGTTGGTCATCTGGCGAGCCCTAACGGTTGCCCCGGCCGACGGCGCTCGGGTTTCCGTCCGGGAACACGTCCCGCACCTTGTCCCGCAGGTTTGCGCCCTTGCGGGTGGCGACGGCGTTGAGTTCCTGCGCGAAGTCGAGGAGGTCGGCCCGCAGTTCCGCTGCGCGGGCATCGGCGCCGGAGGCCACGATCCGCACGGCGAGGAGTCCTGCGTTCCGTGCGCCGCCGATGGAAACGGTGGCGACAGGAACTCCGGCGGGCATCTGCACGATGGACAGCAGGGAGTCCATGCCGTCGAGGGTCTTCAGGGGGACGGGCACGCCGATCACCGGGAGCGGCGTAACGGAGGCGAGCATGCCCGGCAGGTGGGCCGCGCCGCCGGCACCGGCAATGATCACGCGAAGCCCGCGGCTGTGCGCGGTTTGCCCGTACCGGATCATCTCGATGGGCATGCGGTGCGCGGAGAGGACGTCGGCCTCGAACGGGATGCCGAATTCGGCGAGGGCCTCTGCCGCGGCCTCCATGACCGGCCAGTCCGAGTCCGAGCCCATGACTAGGCCCACGATCGGGGCAGCGGCCCCGGAGCCCCGGGTCTCTGCGGTCTCGTCTGCGGTGCCGTCTGCGGTGCTGGCGCTCATGCGTTCTCCTCGGAAAGTCCTGCGGTGCCGGGCTGCTCCCGGCCGTTCCGGATGATGTTGGCGACGGTGGCGGCGCGCTCCCGGACGGAGTCGACCTCTGCCGCGGAACCGCCGACGAGGTTGACGTGGCCGATCTTGCGGCCCGGGCGCACGGCCTTGCCGTAGCAGTGGACCTTCGCGGCGGGTTCGCTGGCGAGGGCCGCGGGGTAGGCGGAAAACAGGTCCTGGTTGCTGCCGCCGAGGAAGTTCTTCATCACGACGACGGGGCCCAGCAGGTCAGTGGCGCCGAGCGGCAGGTTGAGGATGGCGCGGAGGTGCTGTTCAAACTGGCTCGTCACTGAGCCGTCCTGGGTCCAGTGGCCCGTGTTGTGCGGGCGCATGGCGAGTTCGTTGACCAGGAAGCCTGTGCCGACGCCCGGAGTTTCGAACAGTTCCACGGCCATGACGCCGGTGACGCCAAGTTCGTTGGCGATCCGGATCGCGGCGTTCTCGGCCGCGGCGGCCACCTCAAGGGGAATGTCCAGGGCCGGGGCGATCACTTCATCGCACACACCGTCCACCTGGATGGTGTGGACCACCGGCCACGCGCGTGATTCGCCCTCCGGGGTCCGTGCCACGAGGGCGGAGAGTTCGCGGCTGAACTCCACCTTGGCCTCGGCCAGGAGCGGGGACATGGCCTCGAACCAGTCTGACGTGGCCTCGGCGTCCGCGGCCGAGTCCACCATCCGCACGCCCTTGCCGTCGTAGCCGCCGCGGGGGGTCTTCAGGACCACGGGCCAGCCGATTTCCTCGCCGAACGCAATCAGTGCGGCCACGTCGTCGACGGCGGCCCAGCGGGGGTTGGGCAGTTCAAGGGCGTCAATGGCCGCCCGCATCACGAGCTTGTCCTGGGCGTTGACCAGCGCGTCGGGGCCGGGCTGCACGTTGACGCCGGCCTCCAGCAGCGCCCGAAGGTGGCTTGTGGGGACATGCTCATGGTCGAAGGTCAGGACGTCCAGCCCGCGGGAGAACTCCAGCAGGTGGTCCAGATCGGTGTAATCACCGACCGGGGCGTTGGCCACGGCGGAGACCGCGGAGACGTCCCCGCTTTCGGCGAGGACGCGGAGCTCAAAGCCCAGGGCGGTGGCCGCCGGGGCCATCATTCGGGCAAGCTGGCCGCCGCCAACAACACCGATCACAGGAAAAGTCACAAGTCCCAGCCTACCGAAAACCTCGCCGCAACTGCGCTAATCCGGCTTTCGGGCACTTCCGGAGCTGGCCCGTTGGGATATTTAGGGCCCTCCCTGCGGGGCGGGTGGGCGGCAGCCAGACCGCGGTGATGCGCCCGCACGGGGCGCGTTCCCGGGAAGGGGCGCTAAAATGGGCCGTTGGTCCAATGGCCAAAAGTTCAGACAGGCCACGGAGGGTCATGATTAATACACTTGCCGATCGCATGCGGGGCCTTGCCTCGCTCTTCTGGCGCGAGGTGGCCAAGTTCGGTGCCGTGGGCGGTGTCGCGTTCATCATTGACAACGGACTCACGTACTACTTGATGCACGGCCCGATGACCGACAGCGAGGCGAAGGCCCGGTTCTTTGGCGCCAGCATCGCCACGGTCTTCTCCTGGATCGCAAACCGCTTCTGGACCTTCCGCCACCGCCGCCAGGACAACGTGCTGCGCGAGTTCGGGATGTTTATCCTGATTAACGGCATCGGCATCGGCATCTCCACCGGGTTCACCGCCATTGCCAAATACAGCCTGGGGATCACCGACAAGAACATGCTCTTCGCGGCGGGAATCGTCGGTATTCTCGTGGCGACCGTCGTCCGCTTCTTCGCCTACCGCTTCCTGGTCTTCAACAAGGAACTTGACGAAGAGCCGGAGTTCTCCCACGACCACGAAATCATCGAACGGTACCCGAACACCCAGCCGGGCGTGCGGGTCTCGGAGCGGTCCGGCCAGGACCCGGAAATTCCGGGCCCGCCGGCCTAGTCAGAGCCAGCCGGTCCGGCCCGGGCGCGGACGCGGGCTTAGCGCCCGCCGATCCGTTCTCCGTTGAGCAGTTGCTCCGTCACCCCGACGTCGGGGTGCACCAGCACCACAGAACCGTCGCCGCGCCAGGCCCCGAGTGATTGCGCCAGCACCTTTTCCAGGCCGTCGCCGGCCGGCACGAGCACCCGCATTCCCTGCCCGTCGGCTGCCGCGAAACCGTCCAGCAGTTCCGCGTGCGTGTGGACCGTGCCGGCGGCCGTCTCAACAGCCCGCCGCGATGCATCCGGATCCACATGGGGCATAAAGACGTCGCCGTGGGAGCGCACCTCGGCGGCGTAGTCGACGACGCCGGTCGGCAGCTCACCCTGCCAGCGCATGGCCAGGGCCGGCAATGCCACCGCCATCACCACGTCAAAGGCCCCCGCGGCCGCGCCGGGTCCGGGGTCCGCGGTGGCCAGCAGATCGGCGTCGGCATCGCCGAGCACCACCTCCAGGCCCAACTGCCAGGCAGCGAGGGCCAGGATCACGGACTTCCAGTGCGCCGGCAGGTCCAGCCGGAGGCGAGTTCCGGGTTCGGCGTCGAGCTCGTCCTGGAGGAGGTTGCTGGTTTTCGCTACCCAGTTGTCCAGGACCCGTCCCGAGAGTTCAACGCGCTCGGCGTCCGGGCCGTACCAGGTCAGCCGGGGCGAGGTGGATTGTCCGGACCGCAGGGCTGTCATCAGTTCGATTGCCGGGATGCTCATGGGATCATCTTGCCACGGCCCCAGGGGGCGTGATCTCTGTCATATTCCCTCGTGGGGGGCCCGAAACGCTGCGGCGCGGCGATGCCGGAATTTCCGCGGAATTTCACCAGAAATTTCAGTAACTCCTCAGCACCCTGATTATTCCGCGGTATCTCCACGGCCCGGCCGAAAAAAACCGGGCGTGGCGCGCCCCGGCTTTGGGTCCCAGGTTGATTATTATCTCCGCCGTGGCTTGACTCCCGGATACTTACACACGTGTAATTAGGTATCGAAAGCCAATGCCCAAAAACCGGCACACAACCGAGTGTCCAAGTGTCAGGCAAGGCTGCAAAATCAGAGAGGGAACGCCAATGGGGCTAGCAGAGCGTATCCATGAAGATGCCGTCGTTGCCGGCCAGGCCACGGCGAAGTACCGTTCGCGCGGAGTGCCAAGTGATTGGTATGTGGATCCAGCCGATCCGGACGCTGCGGACCGCTACAACGAACACACCAAGGATTCCCTGCAGGACCAGGCCACGGCCTTCCTCGCAGCGCACGATGACCTTCTGGCCGGACCGGACCAGGACAACGATCTCCACGACCCGCCGATGGAACTGCAGACACTCCACGCAGGAACCACCGCGCAGCCGGTCTGGATCGGATTGCCCTCCCAGCAGGACTTCGACGACGAAGGCGAGCTCGGATGGCAGACGGATGCGCTGTGTGCGCAGACGGACCCGGAGGCATTCTTCCCTGAGAAGGGCGGCTCCACGCGCGACGCCAAGAAGGTCTGCGGGGCGTGCAATGTGCGTTCGCAGTGCCTCGAATACGCATTGTCCAATGACGAGCGGTTCGGAATCTGGGGTGGCCTCTCCGAGCGCGAGCGGCGCCGGCTTAGGAAGCGAGCGATCTAATTCTTCAGGAAGTACGAGTTACCGCCGTCGTGGTTTCCCACGACGGCGGTGACTTTCTCCCCAGGACCCTCGCGGCGTTGGCGGGCCAGTCCCGACCGGCCGATGCCTTCATCGGCGTAGACACCGGCTCCCGAGACGACTCGGCAGCCCTCCTCGAACTGTCGTTCGGCAAGGCCAACGTCACGGTGTTCGACCAGACCCGGAGCGGCATGGGCGGCGCGGTCATGGCCGGCCTCAACGCCCTGGCGCCCTGCGACGGCCGCCGGGGGGCTGCGCCCGACGGCAGCGGACCGGGATCCGAATGGATCTGGCTGCTGCATGACGACGCCGCCCCCGGCCCCGAGGCCCTTGCCGAACTCCTGCAAGCCGTGGAACGGGCACCGTCGGTGACCGTGGCAGGCTGCAAGCAGCTGGACTGGCATGCCGGACGGCGCCTGATCGACGTCGGGCTCTCCACCAGCCGCTGGGCCGAGCGGTTGACGCTCATCGATGCCGACGAGCTGGACCAGGGGCAATACGACGGACGCAGCGACACCTTCGCGGTGAACTCGGCCGGCATGCTGGTCCGCCGTGACGTCTGGGAAGACCTCAAGGGCTTTGACCCGGCGCTGCCCGGCAGCGGCGACGACGTCGACTTCTGCTGGCGCAACCGGCTCGCCGGGCACCGCGTGGTGGTGGTCCCCAGCGCCAGGATGTTCCACGTTTCCCACCGCCCGCACGCCCTTGGCAACCCGACGGCGGCCCGCAAGGCCCAGGTCCACCTGCGGCTCAAGCATTCCGCTGCGTGGATGGTGCTCCCGCAGGCGCTCGGCGCTTTGCTGGGAAGCCTTTTCAAGCTAGTCCTGAGCATCGCGGTCAAGGATCCGGGGCACGGATTCTCCCAGCTGCTGGCCACGTTGGCCGCGCTGGGCCGTCCCGCCGCCGTCATCCGCGGCCGCCGCAACGCCGCCCGGACCCGGCAGATCCGCCGCTCCGTCATTAAGGGACTGCAGACATCCCGGCGTGAGGTCTGGGCCCACCGGCGCTCCCTGATGGAGGCACTCGGCGCGGACGATGCCGGCGACGGGCCGTCCGCGCAGGACCCGCTGGCAGAACAGCCCAGCGGCGACTCCGCCGATGACTTCGCCGCGCTGACCACTTCCGAGCGCGGCTGGGTGGGCAACGGGGCGCTGCTCGCCGTGCTCGTCACTGCGGGCGTGTCCCTGATCGGACTGCTGAGCGTGTTCCGGGCCGAGGCGGTCTCGGGAGGTGCCCTCCTTCCTGTCTCGCTCCGGCTCGCCGACGTGTGGAACCACGCCTCCGGCTGGTGGATCACCCTGGGCGCGGGGCTTCCGGGCCACGGCGATCCCTTTGGGTACGTCCTGTGGGTCCTGGGCCTGCTCGGCGCCGGCGACGCCAACGGCGCCCTGATCTGGCTGCTGCTGCTCGCGATGCCGCTATCCGCGCTCGGCGCCTGGTTTGCTGCCGGCGCCCTGACCCAGCGGCGCCGGCTCCGGCTGGCGGCCGCCCTGGTCTGGGCCGGTGCGCCGGCACTTCAGGTCGCCCTCAACCAGGGACGGGTAGGCGCCCTGCTGGCCCACGTCATGATGCCCTTGCTGGTGCTTGCCCTGCTGCGCGCGACGGGTTCCGCCGCCGGCCGCGGCATCTTCGCGGTGCCCGCCCCGGGGGAGCGCCGCTTCACGGAGATGCCACCCACCAAGCCGGGCATCAACGGCACCCCGTCCTGGACCGCCGCCGCCGCAGCCGGCCTCGCGCTGGCCGTCGTCACGGCGGCGGCACCGTCCCTGTTGCTGCCCTCGGTCGTTCTGGTGGTGCTGTGCGGACTGCTCCTGCGCCGCCGCGGCCGTACCGTGTGGTGGGCGCTGCTTCCGAGCCTCATGTTGTTCGTGCCGTTCCTGCTTTCCACCCTCGACCGGCCCCGGGCGCTCTTCGCCGACCCGGGACTGCCCCTGGACTTCGAGGCCGCCCCGCTCTGGCAACAGGCCCTCGGCCAGCCGCTGCGCTTCGCGACAGACGGCGGCCTCACCGGGCTCCAGGCCTTCGGTGCCACCGCGGGGTCTCCGGCCGTTCCCTGGGGGCTCCTGCTGGCCCTGCTGATCGGAGTGCCAGCCCTGCTCCTTGCCGTCTGCGCACTCTTCCTGCCGGGCCGGCGGGCACGGGTCGCGCGCAGCTTCTGGGCCGCCGCGGTCCTGATGCTGGCCGGCGGCTGGCTGGCCGGGCACCTCGCCACCGGCGTCAGCGCCGCCGTCCTGGTCACCCCGTTCACCGGGCCCGCCGTGTCCGCCGCCGCATTCGCCGTCCTGGGCGCATCGCTGATCGGTGCCGAGAGCCTGCTGGACTCGGCCGACCGTGCGGCAGCCGCAACGACGGGCCGCAACATCCTGATCCGGTCCGCCGCGGTCACAGCCATGGTGCTGCTGTTCGCCGGTCCGCTCGCCGGACTCACCGTCTGGGCCGCGCAAAACCTCGCGCAGCCCACGGTGCCGGCCGCAGCCACAGCGGACGACGCGTCCTTGTCGGCGGCAGCCGGCTCGCTCGGCGCCCCCCGGCTGGTCCGGCCCACCAAGGCCCGCACCCTCCCGGCGACGGCAATCGACCGCGGCGAGGGACCCGAACAATCCCGCACCCTGCTCATCTCCTCCGGCGAGGACGGGGCGTACGATGCGTCCCTCATGCGCGGTGCCGGCACCACCCTCGACTCGCTCTCCACGGTCGCCGCGGCGCGTCCGGTCCTGGGGGATCCCGGACAGGAGACAGCCCGCGACGACGACGCCGTCGCCGGTTCACTCCGGGGAGTCGTGGCGACGATTGTGGCCGGACAGGGGGTCGATCCGCGCACAGACCTGGAACGCCTCGGCGTCGGCTTCATCGTCCTGCGGGCGACGGACAGCGCGGCCCAGCTGACGGCGAGCCGGATGGACGCCGTCCCCGGGCTCGTGGCCGTCGGCAAGACGGACGTCGGCTGGCTGTGGCGGATCAGTCCCCTGAACCAGCCGGTCATTAAGGCCGCCGATGTTGCACACCGCGTGCGGATTGTCGACGGCGCGGGGGCCACAGTCGGTCTGGTCCCCTCCGGAGCCGTCTCCGCCGATGCGGCGGTCCAGGCCGGCCCCGAAGGCCGGCTCGTGGTGCTGGCCGAACGCGCCGATCCGGGCTGGAGCGCCTGGCTCGACGGCCGGCGCCTGACCGCCACCACCGCAGACTGGGCCCAGGCCTTCACACTGCCCGCCCAGGGCGGGCAACTCAGCATCCGCTACGAATCCCCGTGGGCCCTGTGGGCAGGAATCAGCCAGGCCGTGGTGATCGGCCTGACCGTCCTGCTGGCCATTCCCGTGCCTGCCCGCCGGCCAAACACCGGCCTGTCCCGGGACGAAGGCTCCCTGCGTAAGGAACATCAGCATGCATGAGGATCAGAACGCGCCCGCGACCGAAGGCGCCACCGGCAGCAGCGTCCCGCCGCAGCCGGCTGTCCCGTTGCGGGCGCGCCTCACGGCGTTTTCGCCCGGCGGCAGGGCGGCCGGAATCCTCTCTGCCCTGGTCCTGCTCGCCGCCGGCGGCGGGCTCGTGTCAGCAACGGCGCTGTCTGCCCAGGGCCCGGGCAGCAGCCGTCAGCTTGAGGTGCCGCTGGCTGCCGTTCCGGCCGGCAGCAGCGTCGGCGTCTGTCCGGGGCCGGCCCGGCTGCTCGAAGGCACCCCGGTGGGCACCGATCCGCAGTTCAGCCCGGAATCCGCAACGGCCAAGAGTGTTGTTAACGCCGTCGTGCTCAGCTCCAGTGCTGGCCTCCTGCCAGGCAGCCGGCTCGCCTCGCTGAAGGGCGGCACCCTGGTGGAGCTCGCCAAGGGGGCCACGGCAGCGGGCTCGCCGAGCCCGGCGGCGGCCACCCCCAAGCCGGCCGCGGGCACGCCCGTGCTGCTGGCGGGCGTGGTGTCCCAGAAGGCGGTCGACGCCGTGAGCGTCCTCAGCGCCGAGGCCCTGGCAGACCGCCAGCCGTCAGCCGGCGCCGTCATGAGCTACACGGCCAGCGACGGGGACCTGCGGGGTGCGGCGGCTGCCGCGTGCCAGCAGCCCGCCAACGATCTCTGGCTCGTGGGCGCGAACACCGCGGTGGGCCGGTCGGCCGTCCTCAACCTCAGCAACACGTCCGGCACCGCGGCCACCGTGAGCCTGGACTTCTTCGGTGCCAAGGGCCCGGTCCAGGCCCCGGGCGGCCGCGGCCTCCTCGTCGCGCCGGGCAGCACCCGCTCCATCATCCTGGCCGGGCTTGCCCCCGGGCAGGAACGGCTCAGCGTCCGGATCCGCAGCGCCGGCGGACCGGTGGCGGCCGTCATCCAGCAGAGTGTGCTGCGCGGGCTCACGCCCGGCGGCGTTGATTTCATTGCCCCGGGCACGGCGCCGGCCGCCCGCCAGGTGATCTCCGCCGTCGATATCCAGGACCCCGCCAGCCTCACGGCCCTCACGGCGAGGTCCGGCTTTGCCGATGCCGGACCTGCCCTGCAGATCACCGTGCCCGGTTCCGCCGACGCGGTGGTCGCGATCAAGCTCTACGGCCGCGACGGCCAAAAGGCCCTCCCCGCCGGCGGGGTGGTCACAGCCAAGGCCGGCTCCGTCACGGAGGTCTCGCTGGCAGGCGTTCCCGCCGGTCCCTACACCGTGGCAGCGAGCTCGGACGTATCCTTCGCTGCCGCCGCCCGCGTCACGAGGGGTGTCAAGGCCGAGGACGCTTCCGACCTCGCGTGGTCACCCGCCTCGGCCAGGCTGGGCAGCCAGCATGTCGTCCCCGTTCCCGGCACGGGGGAACGGTTCCTGGTGTTCGGCGTGCCGGAGGGGCGGGCCAAGATCAGCTACACGCCGATAACCGCTGACGGCAAGATCCGCGCCGCTGCGGCCGTTGACATCGCCGGCGGCACTACGGCATCCCTCAAGGTCCCGGCCGACGTCGGGGGCTCGCCGCTCGTCGGCTATCTGGTGTCCGCCGCGGGCGATCCCGCCTATGGCGCCGTCCTGCTGCAGCAGGACGGCACGCAGGACGTTTCGGCGATCGCAGTCGCGCCGGGAGCGGCAGGGCAGGAACAGGTGCCCGTCACGCTGGGGTATTAATCACGGCGGAGCGCCCGGCCCGGCGGCAAGCCGGGCTGCCGGCTAGTAGCGGCGGCGGTAGACCGGGTCCAGGGATTCCGGCGGCACTCCGAGCATCTCGGCCGTGTGCTCCACGACGACGTCGTGCACCAGATCCTGGAGTTCCTCCCGGCTGCCGCAGGCGTGCTCGACAACCCGCCGGTACAGCGTGATGACGGGTCCCTCCTCCGCCGTCGCGGCAGTGTAGGAGCCCATCTGGGCCGGGGCGCCGTCGGCGACGAGCTTCTCCAGGCCCGGCGGTATCTCGTCCACCGCAAAGCGGACGCCGTCCAGCGGTTTGCCCCAGATGTCATGCAGCCGCTGGGCCGAGTCGAGCACGAGGTCATCGAAACGGTCCGAGCGGGTGCGGTACCCGGGCAGCGTCGGCAGCATCAGCTCACCGCGGAGGCCGCGGCCGTGCCTGTTCCTCCGGCGCTGGCGGAAGCTGCGGGGCACGACGGACCCGCTGGAAGCAGAACCGGTGGCATGCCATCCGGCGTCGGGTTCAGCCAACCGGACCGTAAAGCCGGGATTCTGGTGCGATGACTGCATAGCTTGACTCTAAACCCGGCGGATGATTTCCGCGATATGGGCTTCGCGACCCGCCGCCAGCGCGTCGCACGGCAGGCCGTGCCGAGGGGGAGTAGTCTGTGCTCTCGTGGGTGCAATTCGTCTTTGTTCAAGGTCAGCCTGCCGCAATTCGGCGGTGGCCACTTTGACGTACGTGTACGCCGACTCCACCGCCGTCCTCGGGCCGCTGGCAACCTACGCCGAACCGCACTGTTACGACCTCTGCGATCAGCATGCCGGATCGCTGACCGTCCCGCGCGGCTGGGAAGTGCTGCGGCTGGCCATGCCGGCCACCCCCGCCGGACCCGGACCCGATGACCTGCTCGCACTGGCCAACGCCGTCCGTGAGGCGGCCGTGCGTCCGGACGGGGCAGCGCCGGGCAAGGGACATCCCGGCCAAGGCCAGCGCGGCGCCCATTCCGCACTGGAAGCGCCCGCGGCGGCCGACGGCGCGCGCCGGGGGCACCTGCGCATCCTGCGCGAACCGTCCTAGACCGGAACTGGCGGTAGGCTGGGATTTGCATAATCCGTAAGCCGCCGGCGCCCGCTGCGGCGCCCACCAGGGAGCGTTCACCATGCCGAAGATCAGTCCCGAACTGTTGTCTGTCCTGAGATGCCCCGTCACCGGGTCCGCCCTGGTTCAGGAGGGCGAGGAACTCGTGACCGCCACGGCCGGGGGGAACGGCGAGAAGCTGCGCTACACGATCGAGGACGGCATCCCCCTGCTGCTGCCGCCGGAACTGCTCCCAGCCGCCGCCGCGGCCCCCTCTGATCAGCACGACGCCGGCAAGCGGGCCGCCCGGCATAACCCGGCCGGCCACGCCGCCACCTAGGCAGCGCCGACGAAGCGCCGCGGACCAGGCGCCGCGCCGGCCCATCGGGCCGCCCTCCGGCGCCGAACCACTTCCTGTCACCGGCTAACAAGGTGACCAAACGCAGGTCGCCGGCCTCCCCGCCGGCTTCAACAAAGGACTGACATGACATTCGATTACAAGATTGCGGACATTTCCCTGGCCGAGGCCGGCCGCCACCAGATCCGGCTTGCCGAGCATGAAATGCCCGGACTCATGTCCCTGCGCGCGGAATTCGGCGCCAGCCAGCCGTTGAAGGGCGCCCGGATCGCCGGTTCCCTGCATATGACGGTCCAGACCGCCGTCCTGATCGAGACCCTCACCGCGCTCGGTGCCGAGGTCCGCTGGGCCTCCTGCAACATCTTCTCGACCCAGGACGAGGCCGCTGCCGCCGTCGTCGTCGGCACCGGAACGGTCCAGGACCCGCAGGGTGTTCCCGTCTTCGCCTGGAAGGGCGAGACGCTGGAGGAATACTGGTGGACCGCCGAGCAGATCCTGACCTGGCCCGGGGCGGACGCCAATCCGGACCTCGGCCCGAACATGATCCTCGACGACGGCGGCGACGCCACCATGCTGGTCCACAAGGGCGCGGAATTCGAAGCCCTCGGCGCCGTGCCGGCGGCGGGCGACGACGAGTCCGAGGAAGGCCGCGTCTTCCTTGAGGTGCTGCGCGCCTCGCTGCAGGCGGACCCGCGGAAGTGGACCCGGATCGGCTCGCGCCTGCTCGGCGTGACCGAGGAAACCACGACGGGCGTGCACCGCCTCTACCAGCTGGCCGAGCAGGGCAAGCTGCTGTTCCCGGCAATCAACGTCAACGACTCCGTCACCAAGAGCAAGTTCGACAACAAGTACGGCATCCGGCACTCCCTGCCGGATGGCATCAACCGCGCCACCGACGTCCTCATGGGCGGGAAGGTCGCCGTCGTCTGCGGTTACGGCGACGTCGGCAAGGGTGCCGCCGAGGCGTTCCGTGGCCAGGGCTCGCGCGTGATCGTCACCGAAATTGATCCGATCTGCGCGCTGCAGGCAGCCATGGACGGCTACCAGGTCGCGAAGCTGGAATCCGTCCTGGCCGAGGGCCACCTCTTCATCACCACCACGGGCAACAAGGACGTCATCATGGCCGAGCACATGGCCGGGATGCGGGACAAGGCGATCGTGGGCAACATCGGCCACTTCGACAACGAGATCGACATGGCCGGACTGGCCAGGATCCCCGGGATCAGTAAGGTCGAGATCAAGCCCCAGGTGCATGAGTGGGTCCTGGACGCCGGCACCGCGGACGAGCGCTCCATTATTGTCCTCTCCGAGGGCCGCCTGCTGAACCTCGGCAACGCCACCGGACACCCGTCCTTCGTGATGAGCAACTCCTTCGCCAACCAGACGATCGCGCAGATCGAGCTGTTCACGAAGCGGGACCAGCCCGAGGGTGAGCGCGACTACGAAAAGCAGGTCTACGTGCTGCCGAAGATCCTCGACGAGAAGGTCGCCCGGCTGCACCTGGACGCCCTCGGTGTGGAACTGACGGAGCTGTCCAAGGACCAGGCCGCGTACCTGGACCTCGAGGTGGCCGGCCCGTACAAGCCGGAGCACTACCGCTACTAGCGGCTGCGCCGGCAGGCGCCGCGCCTGCTGGCAGCTCGTGGAGGGCCCCGGACTTCGGTCCGGGGCCCTCTTCGTCACCCGATCGTGGCGGAACCGACACCTGGCAGCAGCGGAAATTCACTTATGCTTTCAAGGTAACGTCTGGAAGGACCTGAGTATTGTGAACGCCCCGAGAAGCCGGAGCACCGGCCGTAAGCTCGCCCTGCTCGTGGCGGTCTGCGCCCTGGCCGCGGCCGGCGGAGTCTTTGCGGCCGGTCCCGGCCTGGCCCCCGCATCCTTCGCTTCCGAGGCAGCCTCCCCGGAACGCTCGACGCCGGGACTCGCCTTCCCCGTAGTGGCGCCGGCGCAGCTGGCGGTCCTGCCCGCGGATGAGGCCAAACAGGTCAACCCCGCCGCGCCCGTGAGCCTCAAGGTCACGAACGGCCGCATCGACCGCGTGGCGCTTACCAGCGGTTCCGGTGCTGCCGTGGACGGAACCCTCAGCGCCGATGGCTCCAGCTGGACCGCGAATGCACCGTTGAAGTTCAACACCCGCTACAGCTACACCTTCTCCGTGGTGGACGCCGCGGGCCGCAAGAGCAACACCACCCGGACTTTCTCCACGGTCTCTGCCGCCAACGAGGCCGATGCCGCCATCTACCCGCTGGACGGGATGAAGGTCGGAGTTGCGCAACCGCTGCAGATCACCTTCAGCGAGCCGGTCCTGAACCGGGACGCCGTCGAGAAGGCCATCAAGATCAGCTCCACCTCCGGGCAGGCCGGTGACTTCCACTGGTTCAGCAACACGATGGTCAGGTACCGTCCGGAGAGTTTCTGGACCGCGAACAGCACCATCACGATGGACCTTCAGCTCTTCGGGGTCGACCTCGGCAACGGGCAGATCGGTAACTTCAATAAGAAGGTCACCGTCCGTATCGGCGATAAGAAAGTTGCCGTCGCGGACGCGACGGCCCACACGTTCACTGCCAGCGTCAATGACCAGCAGGCCGGCCAGTGGCCCGCGACGATGGGCGATACCCGCTTCCCCTCGGCCCGTGGGTATCTGGTGTTCATGGAGAAGTACCGCGTGGAGCACATGGATGCCGCCACGATCGGGCTTAAGCCCGGTGACCCGGCCTACTACGGCCAGCTCGACGTCAACTACGCCACGCGGCTGACCCCGAGCGGGGAGTTCATCCACCAGGCCACGGAGTCCGCCATGCCCTTCCTCGGCGAGGCGAACCTCTCCCACGGCTGCATCGGCCTGGGGCCGGACGGCGCGAAATGGGTCTTCGAGAACATGACAAGCGGCGACGTGGTCCAGGTGGTAAACACGGACGGTGACTTCGCCGCTGTGGAGGACGGCTACGGGGACTGGAACATCCCCTGGGCGCAGTACGCGAACTGAGGGGGAGCTCCGCGGACGGTTCCGCGGACGCTGGGAGTGCACAGGCTGTGGGGGGACAGGAAATGGATGAGATGAGGAGAGACCGGGGCGCTGGGAGCCGACGCGGCACGTCCGCGGGCAGCCCGCAGCCCGGCGGCAAGGTCAGCGGAAGTGTCAGCGGGAAGATGCTGGCGGTGCTGGCGCTCTGCGCCGTCGTCGGGGCGGGCGGAATCGGCATCGTGGCGGCGCCCGGCCGCGCCGAGGCCGAATTGCCGTCAGAGGCGGCGGCCCCGATGCGGAACGTCGCCGGCCTCGCGGCCCCGGTGGTCAAGCGGGTCGAACTCGGCGTGACCCCGACCGACGGCGCCCGGGCCGTCAACCCTGCAGCGCTGCCCTCGGTCAAGGCGGTCAACGGCGTGGTGAAGGACGTCGTGCTGGAGCCCCTCCCGGGCGGCGACCGCGTCCCGGGGACCACGGGCCCGGACGGCTCGACCTGGACCGCCGAGGACCCGCTCGAGTTCGACACGAAGTACAGCTACGCCTTCACGATCGTCGATCAGGCCGGACGCGAGACGAGGAAGAAGCAGACCTTCGCCACCGTCGCCAGGGCCAATGAGGCCGACGCCGCGGTGTACCCGCTCAACGGCAGCACCGTCGGCGCCGGCCAGCCCATCGAGATTGTCTTCAGCGAGCCGGTGCTGAACAAGGAAGCCGCGGAAAAGGCCGTCACCGTCACGGCCTCGTCCGGCCAGGCTGTCGCATGGCGCTGGTATTCGGACCGCCGCGTCCGGATCCGGCCCGAGGCGTTCTGGGCTGCCAACAGCGAGATCACCGTGGACCTGAAGCTCTTCGGCGTCGATTTCGGCAACAAGATGATCGGCAACGCCGACTCCAAGGTCTCATTCAAGGTGGGGCCACAGCGCCTCGCCGTTGTGGATGACGTCACCAAGACCATGAACGTGTACGTCGACGGCCGCCTGGTCAGGACCGCGCCGGTCACGCTGGGGGACGCCGACTGGCTCTCGCCCACCGGCTTCGCCGTCATCATGGAGCAGGAACGCCACTCCAAATTCAATGCCGGCAGCATCGGGCTGGAACCCGGAGACAAGGGGTACTACCCGCCCCTGACGGTGGAATACGCCAACCGCCTCACCAGTTCCGGCGTCTACGTCCACCAGGCCCTTGAGTCGGCGTGGGGTGCGGTGGGCAAGTACAACGTCTCGCACGGCTGTGTCGGGTTGCTGCCGGCGGACGCAGCCTGGTTCTTCGACACTATGAAGACCGGCGACCTCGTCCAGACCCTGAACACCGGCGCCGCGGCCGTGGAACCGTTGGAGGGTTTCGGGGACTGGAACATCCCCTGGGGCCAGTACGCCAGGCGCTGAGGGGTCGGCGCCGCGGCTGCGCTGGAAGTCCGGGGCGCCGGCACACCGAAATAGCCGATTGAATCCGCGCCGCCACCGGGGTGGCATCTCGCCCGGCCAGAGGCTCTGGCGGTAGGCTCGGAGGCAGATACATGGCGTTGCCAGGCTCAGGCCGGGCGGCGCGGAAGCCTACGGAAGCGAAGAGCAGTGACTGAGAAGAGTCCCACCCCTCCGAACCGGCAGGATCCGCAGCTGGATCCGGCCGACGACGCCGACGAGCCCGCCTTCGAGTGGATGCAGCCGGCCGCCGCGGGCAAGAGGGCCGACGACGCCTCCGGGGGCACCCCCGGAACGGCCGAAGGCACAGACCCGGAAGAGCCGACGCCGGCCCGCCCGGCACCCGGGTCCGGTTCTCCATCGACGGCTCCCGAGGCCGCCTCGGCCGCAGCCCCCGTCCGCCGCCAGTCGGGTGGCCGGGCGGACCGGCGTGCAGCGGAAACCGCCGGCAGCGACGCGCTTTTCAGCGAGCCGCTGCCCACCTCGGCCCTGCAGATCCGGCCGCCGCAGGAGGACGTGGAGCGTCGGAACGCCGAGCGCGAGCACGCCGCGAACGCCAAACCGGTCGCGCCGCGCGTCATGCAGGTCCTGCTCGCCATGTGCTTCCCCATCATCCTGCTGGTGCTGGCCGTCCGCGCGATCGCCAGCCCGCTGTTCCTCTGGATCGAGTACAACCGCCCGGGTTTCCCCGGCGACGGCTACGGCTTCAGCACGGATGACCGCATGACCTACGGGTCCTACGCCGTGGACTACCTCAGCAACTGGGCCGGCCCGCGCTACCTGGGCGAACTCGTCAACCGCGGCGGGGAGAGGCTCTTCAAGGAAGGCGAAGTCAGCCACATGGCCGACGTCAAGTTCGTCATCCTGACCGCCTTCGGCGCCGGCGCCCTGCTGGTCCTGCTGAGCCTGATCGCCATCATCTACCTGCGGCGCCGCAGCCCGGGGGGAGTGCGCCGCGGACTGTTCGCCGGCTCGATTATTACTTTGGTGATCATTCTCGGGCTGGGAACGCTGGCCGCGCTGGGCTGGGAGCAGTTCTTCACCCAGTTCCACGCAGTATTTTTCGCCAACGGCACCTGGACGTTCTCTCTGCAGGACACACTGATCAGGCTGTTCCCGGGGCAGTTCTGGGTTGACGGCGGCATCGTGATCGCCGGCCTTGTCCTGATTACCGCCGTCGTCACACTGGTCCTCACCTGGCCGACGCGCAAACGCCGCGGCCTGCCGAAGCGGGGAACGGCCGGCAAGGACGCTGCAGCGGATGGAACTTCCGCGGAGGGCTCAGCCGATGCCGCCGCGGTCAAGGGGGCACACTTCAGGCGTCCCCGCGGCCGGAAGGCCGGGACCGGCGACGCCGGGGTCACCGAGAGCCCGGCCGCAGCGGAATCGGAGCCGGCCCCGGAAACTGGCCGCGGGTCCGCGGAGTCCGGCACGGAACCGGGGGACACGCCGGACCGGTCCACGCACGGGCAGTCCAACGCCCGCTAGTCAGGAATGAACAGCAGTGGCCGACACCCTGGTGCCGGCCACTGCTGCTCCCACCATCTGACGGCGCGTCAGCCGTAGATCCGGCTGATGTTCGCCTCATAGTCGCGCACGACGGCGGCGCGCTTGAGCTTCAGCGACGGGGTCAAATGCCCGGATTCCACGGTGAAGTCCGCGGCGAGGATGACGAAACTGCGGATGGACTCGGCCTTGGACACGAGCGCGTTCGCCGCGTCGACGGAGCCTTGGATGGCCGCGCGGACCTGTTCGTTGCCGGTGGCTTCGGCGGGGTCCAGGGCGGGAAGCCCGCGGAGGGCGCACCAGTTCTCCAGGCCTTCAGGATCCAGATTGACCAGGGCCGCGACGAACGGCCTGCCGTCGCCCACCACCACGGCCTGGGCCACGAGCGGGTGTTCGCGGATCTTCTCTTCCAGCGGGGCGGGAGCGACGTTCTTGCCGCCGGCGGTGACCAGCAGGTCCTTCTTCCGCCCCGTGATCGTCAGGAAGCCGTCCGCGTCCAGGGAGCCGAGATCACCGGTGCGGAAGAACCCGTCCACAAACGCCTCGGCATTGGCCGCGGCGTTGGCGTGGTAGCCCTTGAAGACGCCGATGCCCTTGACGAGGATCTCGCCGTCTTCGGCGATGCGCACGGTGGTGCCCGGGATGGGGATGCCAACGGTGCCCACCCTGGTCCGCGTCGGCGTGTTGGCCGTGCACGGCGCTGTGGTCTCGGTGAGCCCGTAGCCCTCAAGGACTGGGATCCCCGCCCCGCGGAAGAAGTGCGCGTCGTTGGAGCTCAGCGGACTCGCCCCGGACAGGGTGTAGCCCAGCCGGCCGCCAAAGACCTGCCGGATCTTCGGGTAGAGCAGCATGTCGAAGAGGGCGTGCCTGGCACGGGACACAGGGCCGGGCCCCGGGCCCCGGCCCCGGGCGGCGTCATCGAGGGCTTTCGAGTACTGAATGGCGGTGACGGCGGCTGCGTCGAACAACCGGATCTTTCCGGCGAGGGCCGCCTTATGCGCGGCGCCCGCGTAGATCTTTTCAAAGATTCGGGGCACGGCGAGCAGGAACGTGGGCTGGAAGCTGCCCAGGTCCGCCAGCAGCTCCCTGGCGTTGGCCGTGTGGCCCAGGGTGGTGCCGGCGCTCAGGCAGATCACCTGGACGGCGCGGGCCAGGACATGCGCCAGCGGCAGGAACATCAGCGTCCGGGACCGGGGCTGCAGCAGGAGCTCGGGCAGGAACAGCACCATGTTCTTCGCGACAAGCGCAAAGTTCCCGTGCGTGATCTGGCAGCCCTTCGGCCGGCCGGTGGTGCCGGAGGTATAGACGAGCGAGGCGACGTCGGCGAGTCCTGCCGCCGCGCGGTGCCGTTCCAGTTCCGCCGCGCCGACTCCGGCGCCGGCGCCGGCAAGGCTGGCAAGGTTCGGCGCGGCGCCGTCGTAATCCATCCGGATCACCGGGAGCATCCGGTCCCCGAGCAGGCCCGAGGTGTCCAGCACGTTCCCGACGAGGTCCGCCTTCGCCTGGTCCTCGACGAAGACGCGGCGGGCACCGGAGTCGTGCAGGATCCACTCGATCTGGCTGGGGGAGGACGTTTCATAGACGGGGACGCTCACGCCGCCGGCAAACCAGATGGCGAAGTCCACCACCGTCCACTCGTAGCGGGTGGCTGACATGACGGCCACGGTCTCACCCGGGCTGATGCCGCCGGCGATCAGTCCCCTGGCCAGTGCCGTGACCTGGTCCAGGAACTGCTGGGCCGTGACGTCGGCCCAGCCCGCGGGGCCCTTGCGGGAGTAGAGCGCATGCACGGGGTCCTTGGCGTGCTGTGCCAGGAGCAGATCCGTCACATTGCTGTCGGGGTTCAGATCCACGAGCAATCCGGTGCTTGCTTCTCTCACGACCGAGCCTCCGTTCCGGTCCGCGCGATGGTGGCGGACGTCACTTGCAATCCTGCCCTAGATCCAGGACGGCATCCACATCCGGAAGCGCCAGTCCTGGTAGGTGATGGTCTCGGCAGTCCAGACCGGGTAGAAGAACGCCGAGACGACGACGGCTGTCACCACGAAGAGCGCCACGAGGTACAGCCCGGAGCGCCGACGCCAGGGCGGGTCCGTCCGCCGCCCCAGCACCAGGCCCAGGCAGTACACGAGGGCCAGGACGAGGAACGGTTCGAAAGAAACGGCATAGAAGAAAAACGTGGTCCGTTCCGGATACAAAAACCACGGCAGGTAGCCGGCGCCCACGGCGGCGAGGATGGCCCCGGCCCGCCAGTCGCGGCGTCCGGCCCACCAGAACAGCAGGATGCCGAGGCACACGGCGGCGCTCCACCAGATCAGCGGGTTGCCGACCGAGAGGATGGCGGTGGTGCAGCTGGCCGTATCGCAGCCGGGACTGCCCTGTTTGGGGGATTCGTAGAAGAAGGACGTGGGCCGGCCCAGGACCAGCCAACTCCAGGCGTTGGCCTCGTAGGGGTGGTCCGCACTGAGGCCCTGGTGGAATTTGTAGGCCTCCAGGTGGTAATGCGCGAGGGACCGGACGGAGTTCGGCAGCCAGCCCCATTCAGCTGAGGGGTTACTCTCGGCCCAGTGCCGGAAGTAGGCGTCCCGCGAGCGGAACCAGCCGGTCCACGTGGCGGCGTAGACCAGGGCGGCCACCGGAACGATGCTCACGAATGCGCCGACGCCGTCCTTGAGGATGCCGCCGCTGATCCAGCCGTGGATCCCGGCGATCCGGCGCGCACTCAGGTCCCAGAAGACCGTCAGGAGCCCGAAGCCGGCCAGGAAGAAGAGCGCCGACCATTTGGTGCCGACGGCCAGGCCCAGGCACGCCCCTGCCGCGATGCGCCACCAGCGGATTCCCAGCCAGGGGCCCGAGGCCAGCTGGAGCAGGGCGGGCCGTCCGTCGGGGGAGACGCCGGCCTGCCGGGCCAGCCGTTCCGCGAGGCGCTGCCGGCCGTCGTCGCGGTCCAACAAGAGGGCGCCGAATGCTGCGAGCACCCAGAAGGACAGGAAAATGTCCAGCAGCGAGGTCCGCGACATCACGAGGTGGTGGCCGTCCACCGCCAGCAGCACCCCGGCCACTGCCCCGAGGGTCACAGACCGGAAGAGCTTTTGCGCGATCAGCGCCAGCAGGAAAATGGACAGCGTGCCGGTCAGTGCTGCGCCGAACCGCCAGCCGAAGGGATTGTCCGGGCCGAAGAGCCCCATGCCGGCGGCGATCATCCACTTGCCCACCGGCGGGTGGACCACATATTCAGGTGAATCCAGCAGCACGCCGGGGTTCCCGGCAATGAAGGAATCGTTGGCCTTGTCCGGCCAGGCCCGCTCGTAGCCGCTGATCAGGTACGAATAGGCGTCCTTGACGTAGTACGTCTCGTCGAAGACGAGGTTGCGCGGGGTGTCCAGCCGGATGAAGCGCAGCAGCCCGCCGAGGACCGCCGTGAGGGTAGGGACGAGCCAGAACCACAGCCGGAGCGACGGCGGGTAGTCCCGCCAGCTCCGGATGCCGCCGATCAGGCGCTGGCTGAGGGCCTCGGCCGTGAAGGCTTCCGCGGGGCGGCTGATCCAGCGGTGCCCCTCGAGGTTGCGTCCGGGACTGGTGCCGTCTGCCGTGGAGGCGGGGGGCACCGCGTCGGTGGGGTGGGCCCCGACAGGCCGCATGGGGGTCTGCGTCACGTTGCCCATGCTACCTTTTGCGGCCGGCTCCGCTGGCGCGCCGGCCAAGGTGTGCGCCGGCTGGTCCCTGGCCCCGTCGTCCGGCGGCGCTCCCGCCGGCAGTAGGCTGGTCGTGTGGACCACGAACCCAGTACTTCCCCGATTCTTCCCGGCTCCGGCACCTTCTCCGAGGCCGGCAACGGTCCGGAGACGGGCCCAGACCTCGAACCGGGAGCCGCTCCCGCGCCGGGCGGACCCGGCCGGATCGTGCTGGCCGCGACCCCGATCGGCAATGCGGGCGACGCCACCTACCGGCTGGTCGAGCTGCTGAAGACGGCTGACATCGTCGCCGCCGAGGACACCCGGAGGCTGCACCGGCTGGTCCAGCACCTCGGCATCGCCGTCGCCGGCCGGATCATCAGCTACCACGAACACAATGAGGCGGCCAAGACCGGCGAGCTGCTGGACCAGGTCCGCTCCGGCAAGACGGTGGTGATGGTGACCGATGCCGGCATGCCGTCCGTTTCCGATCCCGGCTTCCGCCTCGTCGAAGGCGCCGTGGCGGCGGGGCTGACCGTCACCGCCGCCCCCGGGCCCTCGGCCGTGCTGACGGCCCTGGCCCTTTCCGGACTGCCGACGGACCGCTTCTGCTTCGAAGGATTCCTGCCGCGCAAGGCCGGCGAACGGTCCTCGCGTCTTGCGGACCTCGACGCCGAACGCCGCACCATGGTGTTCTTCGAGGCCCCGCACCGGCTGGAGCCTATGCTCCGCGCCCTGCGCGAGAGGTTCGGTGCCGACCGCCGCGCCGCCGTCTGCCGTGAACTGACCAAAACCTATGAGGAAGTCATCCGCGGCACGCTGCGCGAACTGCTCGAGTGGGCCGAGGGCAACGAGGTTCGCGGTGAGATCGCCGTCGTCGTGGGTGGCGCTCCGGAGCGGGATCCCGGCAAGCCGGCGGACCACGTGGCCGCGGTCAACGCGCTGATGGCGCAGGGAATCCGGCTCAAGGAGGCCGTTGCCGCGGTGGCCGAAGAGGCGAGGGTCAGCAAGCGGGAGCTGTACTCCGCCGTCCTCGAGGCCAGATAGCCCGTTGACTGTGCAGCTGCACAGCCAATTCGCTGTGGCGTAGTGCGCGCATGCGTAGACACCCGGCCGAAACCGGCAGTACCGTGGCAGTGAATCCCGGCGCGCTGCCGGCTGGCTGGTGTGAGTCGCCAGTCAGCCCGGAGCTGCGCTGAAACTGATCCTCATTTCATGAAGTGCCGACGAGGGAGTCAACCGTGACCGTAACTGCCCAGCCCATTGTCACTGCGGAGCGCGAGAGTGCACTGCTGGCGTCCGTACCGACCGGACTGCTCATCAACGGTGAGTGGCGTCCTGCCGCGTCCGGAAAGACCTTCGACGTCGAGGACCCCTCAACGGGCAAGGTGCTGCTGAGCATTGCAGACGCCGGTCCCGAGGACGGGGCCGCTGCACTGGACGCGGCGTCAACAGCCCAGGATTCCTGGGCCAAGGTTGCCCCGCGTGAGCGCGGGGAGATCCTGCGCCGGGCCTTCGACCTGGTGACGGCCCGGGCAGAGGACTTCGCGCTGCTGATGACCCTGGAGATGGGCAAGCCGCTCGCGGAGGCCCGCGGCGAGGTCACGTACGGTGCGGAATTCCTGCGCTGGTTCTCCGAGGAGGCCGTCCGGGCGTTCGGCCGCTACTCGGTGTCCCCGGAGGGCAAGTCCCGCCTGCTGGTGACGAAGAAGCCGGTGGGTCCGTGCCTGCTGATCACACCGTGGAACTTCCCGCTCGCGATGGCTACCCGCAAGGTCGCCCCGGCCGTCGCCGCCGGCTGCACCATGGTGCTCAAGTCTGCGAATCTGACCCCCCTGACCTCGCAGCTGTTCGCCGCCGTCATGATGGAGGCCGGGCTGCCGGCCGGCGTCCTGAACGTCATTCCGACGTCCACCGCAGGCGCCACCACCGGGCCGCTGATCAGGGATTCCCGGCTCCGGAAGCTCTCCTTCACCGGCTCCACCGAGGTGGGCCGCCGGCTACTCTCAGACGCCTCCGAGAACGTGCTGCGGACCTCGATGGAGCTCGGCGGCAACGCCCCGTTTGTGGTGTTCGAGGACGCCGACGTCGACGCCGCCGTCGCCGGGGCGATGATTGCGAAGCTGCGGAACATGGGTGAGGCGTGCACCGCGGCGAACCGGTTCATCGTCCACGAGTCTGTCGCCGACGAGTTCGCGGACAAGTTCGCGGCAAAGATGGCGGAAATGACCACCGCCCGCGGCACCGAGCCCGAGTCCAAGGTCGGCCCGCTGATCGATGCCAAGAGCCGCGACAAGGTCCACGAGCTCGTCACGGATGCCGTGTCCGCCGGAGCCGTCCCTGTGGTGGGCGGCGGCCCGGTGGAGGGCCCGGGCTACTTCTACCAGCCCACCATCCTCAAGGGCGTCACCGAGGGCACCCGGATCCTGTCCGAGGAAATCTTCGGACCCGTCGCCCCGATCATCACGTTCGACACTGAGGACGAGGCCGTGCGGCTGGCGAACAACACCGAGTACGGCCTGGTGGCGTACGTCTTCACGAAGGACCTCAACCGCGGCATCCGGATGGGCGAACGCCTCGAGACCGGCATGCTGGGCCTGAACGCCGGCGTCGTCTCCAACGCCGCAGCCCCGTTCGGCGGTGTCAAACAGTCCGGCCTGGGCCGTGAAGGCGGCCTTGAAGGCATCGAGGAATACCTCTACACCCAGTACATCGGGATCGCCGACCCCTACGCTGGTTAGGAACTGACTGCGGCCCGCCGGCCCCCTCTGACCGGGTTGACCGGATCAGAGCGGGCCGGCGGGTTGATGGGGCCCGGCTACCCGCGGCGGACCCGGCGGAGTCCGGCGCGCAGCCTCGTCCAGGATCCGGCGACGCCTCGCCGGGTGAGCTGCGCCCTGCGGGAAAGGGCGCGGAACGGGGCCAAAGAAGCCAGGCGCCACCGGGAAAGGACCGACGGCGGCAGCCAGGTGGCGCGGACCCGCGCGAACGGCCGCGCGTTGGCCCGCAGCGAGGCCTGGACCGCGGCTATCCTGACGGCTGCGGTGCGGCCATCGGGGCGTCCGGCGGCTCCTTCCGTGCCGTCCCCGGCGTCGGGACGGCCATACTGCCGGCGCTCGAAGTCCCGGGTCAGGGCGCTCACGGCGCCGTGCCCGGCGCCATCGAGGCGGTCAGGTCCTCCCAGTGCGGCGGACGCTCGCAGCCGTTCGGAGAAGTGCCGGGGGGTCTCACTCGGGTGCGGAGCAACCCCGTAATCCGTTGCGAGGTCACGCAATTCTGCCCAGGCCGGCAGGGCCGGCGGAACACCGTCGGACGCTCTGGCACTGTTGAGCCGCCGGCGCCGGAGGCGGCCGCGGGCCAGTTGGGGCGATGCCACCAGCAGGGCCAACAGCAAGACGGCGCCGGTGCCGTACAGGACGGGCAGCAGCTGGGTGGCCGGACTCGCCTGACCGGCCGCGCCCGGAAGTGGCAGCGGGGCGGCACCCGGCAGCGGCGTGGGGTTGGGAGCCCTGCTCGGAATCAGCCCGTCATTGTTCTCGTTGGTGCTCGCTCCGCTGGGAGCGGCGCCCTCCGTGGCGTAGGAGGGGACAACACCGCGGGACGGGGTTGGTTCGAACGGGACCCAGCCCACTCCCTGGAAGTACAGTTCCGGCCAGGCATGGGCGTCCCTGGCATCGACCTCGAACTCGGGCAGCGCACCCTGGCCCGCGATCGAAACCGTGGCGCCCGTGGGCCGGCCCGGGGCATAGCCGACGGCGATCCGGCTGGGGACGCCCTCCAGCCGGGCCATCACGGCCATGGCGGACGCGAAGTGGATGCAGTAGCCGCTCTTCTGGGTCAGGAAGTCCGCCAGCACAGAGAGCCCGTTGCCGTCGTAGCCGCCCTGCACCGGTGACTGCAGGGAATAGCTGAAGGTGACCGAACGCAGGAACCGTTGGATGGCCATGGCCTTCGCGTAGGCGGATGTGCTTCCCGCGGTCACCGAATCGGCCGTCTTGCGCACGATCTCCGGAACGTTGTCCGGCGGACGGATAAACTGCTCCGGAACACCCTGGACCGGTGCCGAGGATTGCGCCAGCAGATCCGGTGTGAGCTGGGGTGCGACCGACAGGACCAGGTACTGCTGGTTGCGGGAGTTGGTGTCCACGCCCTTGATGCTGAGCGTGGCGGGGTCCCAGCTCCAGCGGCCCGCGAGCCCGTTGACAGCTTCGGGGGCATACGGTGCGGGCAGGTACGGGCTCGTGAACTGGCCGGTGTTGATGGCTGTGACCACGCGGAGCTCAGTCGCGGCTGATTCGAGGCCGGAATCTATCCGCCCGGTGCCCTGACGCCGGGTGTCCTCGCGGTCATCCGGCGCCCAGGTGTCGCCGTTGAAACTGTCCACGGTGACCGAGCGCAGGTAGGGGGTGGTGGGCGCATTGGTGGCAAAGGTGATCCTGCCGTCCCCGGAGGGGCTGCGCAGGCTGTTGCCGAGGCTGATCATCGGATTGAGCCCGGTGGCGCTGCCGAACGGATTCAGCCGTGAGCCCTGCGGGAACGTGCCCTGGTCGAAGCCCGGGATCAACAGCTGGAGCAGCATGCTGACGCTCAGCGCGAGCGCGCCGGTCACGACGGCCCGCTTGAACTGGCCCGGGTTGCGGGCGGTGTCGGCGCCGGTGCGCGGATCCGGGGCAAACCAATGGCTGCAGCCCAAAATCATCAGATAGCCGATGGCGGCCCCGGCGAATCCGAGCACTCCGACGCTTTGCGGCTTGACCATGGCCGGCACGATGAGGATGGCGAGGATTCCGATGCCGCTGGTCGCCGGCAGCGAGAGCGGGACGGCGAGGGCGTCCACCAGGATGACCAACAGCCCCAGGACAGCGCAGATTAGCAGCACAATTCCGGCGTTGGGAGCGACCGGGGAGCTTTCGGCGAGGACCGTTTCACTGGCCCGGCGCAGATACCGGCCCAACTGGGACAGGGTGGCACCCGAGGGGATGAATCCGATGATGCTTTGCGGGCGGAAGAAGGTGAAGGTCAGGATCAGGACAAACGACGCAAGGCCGCCAAGCTCCACGAAGACGGTGCGCCAGCGCAGCGCGCGGAGCCCGGCTATGGTCAGGGAAACGGTAAAGACAACCGTCAGGACCGGGGAGTACCACGCCCAGCCCCGCAACACACCGTTGAGGCCAAGCGCGGCTCCGGCGATGGCGATGGCGACGGCGAGCCCCATCATCCAGGGCTGGGCGCCCACTTTGGCGCGTGTGGAACGGGCGCCCGGGGCAGGATCCGTGGCGTCACGTGCCCCGGTGGTCCCGGCGTCGGAGGCGGATTCCGCATCGGTGCCGCGCTGAGGAGTGAGGGTCATCGTCTGCCGCCAACGCCGCGGCGAACTTCAGCGGCATCCGGGAGGGGCGCCGTCAGGCTCTCGTCGAAGGCGCTCCACGCCTCGGGAAGGGCGGTCGAGGCGGTGACCGCAACCGCCCTCCAGCCGCCCAGCCGCAGTGCTTCCAGCACCTCGGCATCCTGCTGCGCGTGCTCTGTGATGACGAGGGCAAAGGCATTCGCGCCGAAGCCCGCGGCCGCGGACAGCGCCCGCGCCTCGCCCGGAGAGAGGTTCCCCAGGATCGCGAGAACGGGGCCGCGCAGCCGGTGCGCGGCCAGTTTATCCATCAGCCGGTCGTCGAACGGCAGTGGAACCGAGTCCGAACCGGCCGACGGCACACGGCCGGGCTTCATCTCCGGGTCCCGGCTCTGGTGCGGGTCCCTGCCGCTGTGCCTGTCCCGACGGTGGTGGGCGGGTCCGGAGAGCTGGATGGCGGCCAGGCTCTCTGCTACGGACTGCAGGCCGGAGGCCCCGATGTATTCCTCGGACTCCGGCTCCGGGGCCGAGTGCGAACGGAGGAAGGCGGGCTCGCCCGCCGAATCGAGGAAGCGCAGGGCGTAGTTGCGCTCGGCGAGGTGGGCGCCGATGGACATTGCGGCGGTCACGGCCCACTCGAAAGCGTCACTTGTGAGCAGTTCCTGGCCGTCTGTCCCGCCGGGGCCGTGGACCTTGGCGCCATGATTCCCCGCTCCGTGGGAGAAACCGCCGTAGGGGAAGCCCCCGCGGGAGGAACCGCCAGGAAAGGCCGCCAGCCGCTGGTCCAGGATGATGGTCGCCTCGGGAGTGCTGACGGACTCTTCCTGGCGGACCATCAGTTCCCCGTGCCTCGCGGTCGCCGCCCAGTGCACGCGGCGCATCGGATCGCCATGGCGGTATTCGCGCGTCATGACGTCGTCGTCGCTCGGGTTGGCGCGGATCCGAGTGGAGGTGACGCCGTCGTGCCCGCGGGCGCCGGCCAGGCCAGTTACGGGAAGTTCGACGGCGGCGGGGGTGACGGTAAGGATCTCGCCGCCGTCGATTGCCTGGCGGTGCAGGGACAAGCCGAAGGGGTCGCTGAATTCGGCGGTGACTGGCCCGATCAGGAACTGCCCGCGTGTGCCGGAGCGGAGGTGGTACTCGTAGCGGCTGGTCCGGCCCGCCGCCGAACGCGCAGGGAACCGGAATGCAGGTGACTCCCCGAACCGGGGCGGCAGATGCTCCTCCATGGTGGCATGGCCTGCACCCGTTCCCGTCCGGGCCACGGCGAGCCGCACTGTAGTGGACGCTGAGGTCTCGACGGTGGACGGGGTGAACTCCCGGTAGACCCGAAAGCTCGGCTTCAGGACGCGGATCCCGGCCAGAGAGAGCAGCGGCAGGACCAGCAGCAGGATCGCAACTGCCAGCAGATCGCGGCGCCCCATGACCTGTGCGGCCAGGAGGAAGACGCCGCCCGCCGCGAGCAGGCCCCAGCCGCGCGTCGTAAAGATGTGCCTCGGGAACCGGTCCATCAACGCCACGGCGCGGCCAACCCTAGCGGTGGTTGGGGAGCTGGGCCGCGGAACCCGCCGCGGTTTTGCCTCGAGCGGGACGGTCGCCGCCGACGGCCCCCGCTGCCTCAGTGCCCACCGGGATCCTGGCCAGGACGGCCCGGATCACGCTCTGTGGCGTCTCGCCTGTGCTGGCGGCCTTGCGGTCCAGGATGATCCGGTGGGCCAGGACGGATTCGGCAACAATCACGACGTCGTCCGGCAGCACAAAATCCCGGCCTTCCAGGGCCGCTGTCGCCTTGGCCGCGCGCAGCAGCTGGAGCATGGACCGGGGGCTGGCGCCGAGCCGGAGCATGGCACTCTCGCGTGTGGCCCGGCCCAGGGATACGGTGTATTCCTTGATCGACTGGGAGACGTAGACGTGCTGCACCGTGGCAATCATGGAAGCCACTTCCCCGGCGGTGACCACCGCGGTAACGCGGGTCAGCGGCGAGGTCGCCTGGTGGGTCTCCAGCATTTCCATCTCGGAATCCTTGTCCGGGTAACCCATGGAAATCCGTGCCATGAAACGGTCCCGCTGGGCCTCCGGAAGCGGGTACGTTCCTTCCATCTCGATGGGGTTTTGCGTGGCAACCACCATGAACGGCTCGTCCAGCTTGTAGGACTTGCCGTCCACGGTGACCTGGTGTTCCTCCATGCACTCCAGCAGGGCCGACTGGGTCTTGGCGGAGGCCCGGTTGATTTCGTCGCCGATCACGATGTTGGCGAACACCGCGCCGGGCCGGAACTCAAAGGACCGGGACGCCTGGTTGTAGATGGAAACGCCGGTGACATCGGAGGGCAGCAGGTCCGGGGTGAACTGGATCCGGCTGACCGAACAGTCGATGGTGCGGGCCAGGGTCTTGGCCAGCAGTGTCTTGCCAACGCCCGGGACGTCCTCGAGCAGCAGGTGGCCCTGTGCCAGCAGCACGGTCAGGGCAAGCTTCGCGGCTCCGGCCTTGCCGTCGATCACGGTGTTGATGGCCGTCAGGATTCGCTCACTGGCGTCCCTGAACGCCTCGGCATCCATTGCCGCAGGCGCGGGCCCCAGACGCCTTGTTGCCGGGCTTCCGCCCGCCGCGGAGGCAGCCTGGAAGCCCTGACTTCCAGGGAGAACTTCGTCTACGGAGGTGCGGTGGTAGTCCATCGGCAGCCTTTCAGCCCTGGCGGGTCCCGGGACGGATCGGCATGAACTGCCGGGCCCACCATCGGGTGTACGTCTGTCTTCCTATCAGAGTACTAACACAACTGCCGGACCTGACAGAGAGTTCCGGGGAAATCTCCGGACGTCCGCTGGACGCCGCCTTGGCACGGTGCGGTTAACTTCCGGGACAAGCCGCCGGTGTCGACGCGCGGCAGACCCCGGTTAAGGTGGAACGATGTGTAATCCCCTCACTCCTTCCCCGTTCCGTACACCCGGCAGCGACGGGACCGGGCGCCACGGGTATCCGCCGGCGCCGGACCCGCTTCCGGTCCCGGTGATGGACAACCACACCCATCTTGACTTTCCCAGCGAGGGCCTCGCGGTCAGCGTCAGGGACGCCCTCGACGCCGCAGAAGCCGTAGGCGTCCGGGGTGCCGTGCAGGTGGGGTGTGACCTTGAATCCTCCCGGTTCACTGTCCAGGCGATCGAGCTTGACACTCGGCTGCTCGGCGCCGTCGCGATCCACCCGAACGATGCACCCGACTACGCCGCGCGGGGAGCGCTGGAGGACGCCCTGGCGGAGATCGAGGCGCTCGCCGCGCACCCGAGGGTCCGGGCGATCGGCGAGACTGGCCTGGACTTCTTCCGGACTGAGGGGGAGGGGCTGGCCCACCAGCGGTACTCCTTCCGCCGGCATATCGACATCGCCAAGCGGCTCGGCCTGACGCTGCAGATCCACGACCGGGACGCCCACGACGACGTCGTCCAGGTCCTCCGCGAGGAGGGACCGCCGGACCGCGTGGTTTTCCACTGTTTCTCCGGCGGCGAGGAGTTGGCCCGGATCTGCAACACCGAGGGCTGGTACATGTCCTTCGCCGGCACGCTGACATTCAAGAATGCGGGAAATCTCCGCGCCGCCGTGGCCCTGGCCGAACCGGAACGGGTCCTCGTTGAAACCGATGCACCGTTCCTCACTCCGCACCCGCACCGCGGCCGCCCGAATGCGAGCTACATGATCCCCTACACCGTCCGGGCCATGGCGGATGTGACTGGGCGTGACCTCGCAGATTTATGTGCCGGGATCGCCGAAAATACGCTGCGGGCCTACGGATCCTGGGACTGAACGGCCACATTTGGACCGGTCGACGAACATACCCGGTATGCACAAATTCTTGGTTGCTTTATAACGCTCCGGTTACAGTGGACAACTATTAGCCGGGGTCGGGGAAGGCCTTCGGATAATTTCACTCCTGCAGGGCGTGCATTGTGGCCTAAGAACCATATGCGCGCTCTCGTTTTGAGTGTGGCAGTGCACGCACCTGCCGCGAACACGCCGGACCCGTCCGGCTTTGCCCCAGAGGCGTTTGCGGAGGGTGGTCCCGTGCGCTTTTCCCCGTGCCCGGACGGTCCAAAAGATATGGGCAATCGTGGTCAAGCTCTTCACATCGGACGGCAAGTTCAGCTTCGTCAAGGTCGGCACGCAACTCGTGGTGCTCGTTGCGCTCGTGCTGGGCCTCGTGGCCTTCGTCGGCAACAACAAGACCGTGACACTCAATGTCGACGGCAAGGTAAGTTCCGTCCAGACCTTTGGCGGCACCGTCGGCCAGGTCGTCAAGGGCGCCAAGGTAGAACTCCAGTCATCTGACCGGGTGTCGCCTGCGGCCGACTCCCACGTGCAGGACGGTTCGGTCATTAACGTCAACCTCGCCAAGGCCGTCAAGGTCAGCATGGACGGCGCCGAGCGGACCATCAACACCACATCCCCGAACGTTGAGGCGCTCGTGACGGAACTTGGCGTTGCCAGCTCCTCCGAGGTCTCCGCCCCGAAGGACGCCCAGCTCTCCGTCTCCGGTTCGTATGTGACCATCTCGACGCCTAAGAACGTCACCATCGCCGCGGACGGCAACGCTGCAAAGACCACCACGACGGCGGCCACCGTGGCCCAGCTCCTCGCCGACGCCGGCGTCACGCTTGGTGCCAGCGACCGCACCTCGCAGCCCGGCAACGCTCCGGTTGTCAACGACATGGTCATCAAGGTCTCCCGGGTGGATGTCAGCAAGACGGCGGAATCCACCGAGACCGTCCCGTTTGAAACGCTCACCACCGAAGACGCCAACATGCTCAAGGGCGAAAAGACCGTGACCCAGGCCGGACTGCCCGGCAGCTTGAACAAGAGCTTCAAGCTGGTCCTCGTGGACGGCCGCGAAGCATCCCGCACCCTCGTTTCGCAGTCCGTCACGTCGCAGCCGGTCACCGAAAAGGTCTCCGTCGGTACCAAGGAGAAGCCCAAGCCCGCAGCAGCACCGGCCGCTGCCAACACCGGCGCGGCTGCCGCCACGGGCGCGGCTGCCCCGGCCATGATGAACGAGGCCATGTGGGACAAGATCGCCCAGTGCGAGTCGACCGGCAACTGGTCCATCAATTCCGGCAACGGCTACTACGGCGGACTGCAGTTCGACGTCCGGACCTGGCTCGGCTCCGGCGGCGGCGCCTACGCACCGAATGCAGCCGGCGCCACCAAGGCACAGCAGATCGACATTGCCAACCGCGTCTACGCGCAGCGCGGCCTGTCGCCGTGGGGCTGCGGCTGGGCCGCCTCCCGCTAGGAGCCGGCTGACCGGCGATGATTCACAGCGGCTGCCGCTGCGTCTGACCACGGCTGCGGCAAGTCCGGCGAAAGCCGGGTCCGGCTCCCGGGACCCGGCTTTCGCTGTGTCCGGCTCCGGCCACAACCCGCGGGGGCCCCGCGGCGCACGCCTGCCCGCACCGCTTCGAGGCCGGCACGGCGCGGCGGGATAGGATATCGGGGTGACTGAACCGATCCCCTCCGCCCCGGGCTCCACCTCCGGGGGAACCCCCGAACGAACCCCCGCTAGCGC
>NZ_MQTQ01000060.1:0-8496 GCF_020532805.1 Arthrobacter sp. SO5
TGCTCACAGCAGCCAGCAGCTGCCTCGGGAAAAGATCCAGCCCCCTCAAGCCCACTAATTCAGCAGTCTCCTAGGCACGGGCGAGCATCCCCCTGTCTGCACGTGGTCCACGCTACCGGGCCGCGCTAGTGCGCAGTTCCGGCGCGGAACGAATGGATCGGACATATGCAGCAGGGGTGATCCCTGCGACGTTTCGAAAGTCGCTGGTGAGGTGGGCCTGATCGGCGTAGCCAAGGTCCGTCGCCAGCACGGCGAGGTTGTCAAAACCGTCGGACGCGAGTGCCCGGGCGACCTCTTGGAGCCGGATGCGCCGGCTCACCCACTTGGGTCCGTGCCCCAGCGTCGACCGAAGGGCGCGCTGGATGGTGCGCTCACTCACCCCCAAGGCCTCGGCGACGGACGCACCGGTCCTCGAGGGGATCAGTGATGACAATTCGACCAGGATTGCGTTGGCCAGCAGACGTTCCGGCCCGGGAGGCCTCTCGTCGATCAGGGCGCTAATCGCCGCATCGGCTAGCCGTGCGCGGGCTTCGGGCATCCCGGCTTCGGCGATGTGGCTGAGGAGACGGAACAGGCGCGGATCAAGCTGCGGCGTGAGTGGGAGAGTCCCGTCGGCAATCTGTTGCGGGCTCAGATCACTCAGGACAGCGAGGCCGGCAGGCCGGAGACGGATCGCGAACACCGAACCGGCCCCGGTGATCCGGCGCTTCCACGCCCGACTCTGCACGCCGGTCACGACCAGCGGCGCCGGAACGTTGCCCTCTTCGGCCGTCACGGTGACCGCCGGCAGGTCGATGATGCGTTGATCAATGGAGTCACCCGCTGGCAGGCTCCAGTGAACGTGCCAGTACTGATCGACGACGGCGCTGACCGCCGGGTCCGGATCGAACCAACCTGCTCCGTACCGGTTCAGGTTCTCCGGGTACAGGACGCCGGAACGCTCGCCGGGCTGGATCGGACGGTGGCGACCCGTTTTGCTGGTTGCGGCGGTCATACGGCTAATTGTGACTCATGTCGGTTTTCTTCAAGACTGGCGGCTCTTCGCGCACTGATGATGGTGTTCCGGGCCAGCGCCGGTCCGTACCCACAACCGTTGGAGACATACGTGACATCGACGAATCACATCACCACGCCTATCGAGGTATCGGACAACCAGCAGGATCATCAGGGGGGCGCCGCGTTCGTCGTCCTCGACTCAAGCGGGCATCAGACGCTCTGCGGGAACTGCTCGGTCAGGCACGTCAAGGCACTGCGTAGCGGCGTTCGTGAACGACCATGACCGACGCGCTCGCCCACCTCAACTGGCTCAGTATCGCCCTTGCCACCCTGGCTTGCTACCTGCTCGGGGCCCTGTGGTTCACGCCTCTCTTCGGAAAGGCCTGGGATGCCTCGCTTGGCTTCCGCAGAACGAAGAACCAGCGCTTCACGGTGAGCTATTACGTCGTGCCGCTCATCTGCAGCCTGCTCGTCGCGGTGGCCACCGCCGTGCTGGCCGACGCGCTAGGGCTGCAACATCTAGCGGACGCGCTGCTGCTCGGTGGCATCGTCGGCATCGGCTACGCCGCAAGCGCCTCCCTCAACGGCGCCATCACGCCGAACAATCCCCGGCCCTTCTTGTTCGCGGCGGTCACGGGCGGGTACCACATTGCAGGATCCATCATCGTCTCGGTGATCATCGTCGCCATGAGGTGACCCCAGAGGCAGGCGGTGCTGCGGCAGGCGGTGCTGCGGCTGGCGGTGCTGCGGCTGGCGGTGCTGCGGGAACGCTACCGGCTGCCCGAGATCCCGGCGAGCAGCTGTTCGAAGGGCAGCGACGCCAGGGCGGCCGGCCTCTGCTGCGGCTGCGATCCTGCCAGAAGTCCGACGAACTCCCCGGCCGCGCGGTCGATCCGGGCCGAAAGCGGCGATCCGCCGTCGTCGTCGTTTCCCCAGTCCTGCGGGCCCGCGAAGACGGCCGAGGCGGCGATCCTGGTGCGCAGGTAGGTGAACAGCGGCCGCATCGCGAAGTCGAGGACCATCTGGTGCCGGTCTGTGCCTGCGGTGGCGCCGAGCAGCACGGCCTTGCCCTCCAGTGACTTGGGGTCCAGGACGTCGATGAAGGACTTGAAGAGCCCGCTGTAGGACGCGCTGAACACTGGGCTCACGGCGATGATGCCGTCGGAGGACCCGACGCCGGCGATCACTTCGGCCAGTCGGGGGCCGGCATAGCCGGTCACAAAATTGTTGGCGATGTCGACTGCGAGGTCCCGCAGTTCCACCACGTCCAGCGTGGCGGCGAAGCCGGCCTCCGCGAGCTGGCGTTTGGCCGACGCGGCCAGCTGCTCTGCCAGCAAGCGGCTCGAGGACGGGACGCCGAGTCCGGCGGTGAGAACGGTGATCCGGCGGGTTTCCAAAGCGTGCTCCTCAGTCAGGTCAGGATCGCATACAGCTATATATGCATTTGCATCTATCTCGAAAAGCGGAGCGCCGGTGCTTTTATTCCCGCCGTCAAACTGGGACACTGCCGGAATGGCTGACAACAGGAGCGGGACCACGAACGAAAACAAGACACGGGTAACCGGTGCATCCGTGGCGGACTTCCTGGCCGCCGTCGAGCATCCGGTCCGCCGGGAGGACGGCCTGAGCCTCCTGCCGCTGATGTCCGAGATAACGGGACAGCCGGCGCGGATGTGGGGGCCGACGATTGTGGGATTTGGCCGGTACCACTACAAATACGACAGTGGCCGCGAGGGGGATGCCCCTGCGGTGGGATTCTCCCCCCGGAAGGCCAGTCTCTCGCTCTACGGCCTGGCCTACGGTCCGGACGCCCCCGAACTGCTGGCACGGCTGGGCAAACACAAGATGGGTGCCGGCTGCGTGTACATCAATAAGCTCGGCGACGTCGACGCCGGCGTTCTGGCGGAGCTGGTCCGGGGCGGCTATCGGTACGTGACCACCGTGCTCCACCAGGGCTAGGCCTGCGCGCTACTGCAACGCGGGGTCACTTCGGGCCCATCCCGGGCACCGACATGGGCCCGAAGTGACCCCGCGTTGGGGTTTAAAGCAGAAGGCCCCCTCCTTCGGTTCCCAACGGGAAGCCAAAGGCGGGGGCCTTCCCGCAGTTCAGGACTGCAGAGCCAGTGAAGGCTACTTGCCTGCGACGACGTCGAGCTCGATCACAGCGGCAACGTCGTCGTGAAGACGAACGTTGGCCTGGTAGGAACCGACCGACTTGATGTGTGCCGGCAGTTCAACCTTGCGCTTGTCGATCTTGCCAAGGCCAGCGGCCTCAACAGCGTCGGCCACGTCGCCCTGCTTGACGGTGCCGAACAGGCGTCCGGTCTCGCCAGCCTTGACAACGAGCTTGACCGGCTTGGCGGAGAGTGCAGCGGCCTGCTTCTGAGCGTCTTCCAGGGAAGCGTGCTCGCGGGCAACGCGGGCAGCCTTGATGGACTCAACCTGCTTCTCGCCGCCCTTGGACCAGGTCAGGGCGAAGTTGCGGGGCAGCAGGTAGTTACGTGCGTAACCGTCCTTGACCTCGACAACATCGCCTGCAGCACCGAGACCGGTTACTTCGTGGGTCAGAATGAGCTTTGCCATGTTAGTTAATCCCTTCCTTAGCCGCGGCCAGCGCCGGAGTAAGGCAGCAGAGCAACTTCGCGGGCGTTCTTGATTGCCTGGGCGATCTTGCGCTGTTCCTGCACCGTGACGCCAGTGACGCGACGGGCGCGGATCTTTCCGCGGTCGGAGATGAATTTGCGCAGCAATGCTACGTCCTTGTAGTCGATGACAGTGATGTCAGCGGCCTTCAAGGGGTTGGACTTTGGTTTGGGCTTACGGAGTTCAGCCTTAGCCATCGTGGAGCTCCTATTCGATGGAGCCCGTGGATATTGATCCACGGGATGGTGGTGATACGACGCCGGTCTGCACCCGTCCGCCTTGCGGCGTGCCGGCGGGTTCCGTCGTCGAACCTTTGATGTTTTTAGAAGGGAGGTTCGGAATCCGGGCCGTTGCCCCAGCCGCCGCCTGCATTGCTGACACCGGGCGTGGCCCAAGGGTCATCCTGCTGCTGTGCGGGCTGGTTGCCGCCCCAGGTTCCGCCGGAGTTGCCGCCGCCCTGGTTTCCGCCAGAGCCGCCGCCGAAGCCGCCGCCGCTGTTGCCGCCGCCGAAGCCACCCTGGGCACCGTTGCCGGCACCCCCACCGCCGGAGCGCTGGGTGCGGTTGACCTTGGCGTTGGCGTAGCGCAGGCTCGGGCCGATTTCATCGACCTCAAGCTCGATAACGGTGCGCTTCTCGCCTTCTTTAGTTTCGTAGGAACGGCTCTTCAGACGGCCGGAAACGATCACGCGCATGCCCTTTGTCAGGGATTCGGCGACGTTCTCGGCTGCTTCACGCCACACCGACGCGCGGAGGAACAGGGTTTCCCCGTCCTTCCACTCATTGGACTGGCGGTCGAAGGTGCGGGGAGTAGACGCGATGGTGAAATTCGCTACTGCCGAGCCTGACGGTGTGAACCTCAGTTCGGGGTCATTGGTGAGATTACCGATGACCGTAATAGTGGTTTCGCCTGCCATCTACTGCCTCCTTGTTCGTTCCTGCGGGGATGAAGAGTGAAAATCTGGAGCTGAAATTACTCAGCAACGACCTTCTGTACTTCGGGGCGGGTGATCTTGGTGCGCATGATGGTCTCATTGAGACTCAACTGGCGGTCAAGTTCCTTGGCGGTAGCCGGCTCAGCGGTGAAGTTCACCACGGCGTAGATACCTTCAGACTTCTTCTGGATCTCGTAGGCCAGGCGACGACGGCCCCAGATGTCAACCTTTTCGATGGTTCCACCATCGTTGGTGATGACACTCAGGAACTTCTGAAGCGTTGGCTCAACGGTACGCTCTTCGACCTCGGGGTCGATGATTACCATCAATTCATAAGGACGCATATGTGAACCCACCTCCTTTGGGCTAAGCGGTTACGGCATTTCCGTAACAGGAGGTTCATTTGCGGTGCCGTGTGCCCCGCAAGGCCCCCGGAACGGAGGCAGGACGCAGCACAGACTTCAACAGCTTAGTCCATACGGGCCGGTTTCCGCGATTCCTTGCGGGTCCAACGTAGCCGGGGCTGGCTCGGCCCCGGAAGCCAAGCTCCCCTCCATGTGGACAACCCTGTGCCATGATCGGGGAATGAAGACCGGTGGCCCTATCCGACCTGCCGCTACCATCAGGAAGAGCCGTCTGCGTTTCGCCGTGATGCTGCTGGCGGGGTTGATTGCCGCGGCCGTGGCGGGCCTGGCCGGACATTGGGTGCAGGCTCCGACGATCGGCTGGAGCTCCGCTGCCCTGACGTACATAGTCTGGATCTGGCTGGTGATCGGCCGGCTGGACCCTGCGGCCACCCGGCTCCACGCCACGGCGGAAGATCCGTCCCGGGGCACCACCGACCTGCTCATCCTGGCCGCGAACGGCGCCAGCCTGGCGGCGGTGGCAGCTGTCATCGTGGACTCCCACATGAATACCGACACAGCGTCCCGGATCGGCGGCGGCCTGCTGGCGCTGGTGTCGGTGGCACTGTCCTGGATGCTGGTCCAGACGCTCTTCACACTGCGCTACGCCCAGCTTTACTACGGCACGGGCGCCAAGGCCGGCTCCGGGGTGGGCGGCATCGACTTCAACCAGAGCCGGCCGCCGCAGTACACCGACTTCGCGTACCTGGCCACGAGCCTGGGCATGACGTACCAGGTATCGGACACCGCACTGCAGAACCACGGCATCCGGGCCGAGGCGCTCAAGCACAGCCTGCTGTCCTATCTCTTCGGGACCATCATCCTGGCTGCCACCATCAACCTCGTTGTCGGGGTCGCCGGCTCCTAGGCCGCCGTCCGGCGTTCGGCGTTCGGTTCGGGAGGTTCTCGGGCCGGAAAGAGTACGGGACGAAAACTACTCGACTTCCGCCAATGCCCTGCTCGACTATCTGGGCGGCCTAGTTCCGGGGCAGACAATTGATCGAAGCGGCCTGCACCGGTGTCCTGAGCCGTGGGTGAGCAGGCTGGCGCGGAGAACGGTTTCCGGAAAGGGATATTTCGATAGTGGCTGTGCCTAAGGCGGTAATTGAGTAGGATGGCGCACAGGCGCGACCCGCCAGGCCGCCGTGCGAAGGCCTTCAGACTTTGAAGGGGTTCATTTGGCTCGGTTCGGATATCCGATCACTGAGTTTCCGGGACAGACCGATTGCTTTTCCCTGGCGTGACGTCCCGGGGTTGGTGCAGGACCAGCAAGGCGGCCTTCTGGTTCAAGCCAACGATCGTGCCGAAGCCGCGGCCAACCCCGCCTGCGCGCTGCACACGTCGCACCCGGTCGACCGATTGGGCACTGACGGTCGCCCCGTGGCCGGGTGTTGTGACAGCATCGGCGGCGCCGGAGTCCTCGCACTAATCATTCAAGGGGTATAGCCCGTGAAACGTAGCCCAGGACGGTCCCACGCGGTGTTGACAGCCGCGTTTTGTCTAGGTATTGCCCTACTGCACAGCGGGAGCGTCGCGCCAGCCGGCCAAGCCCTTCCGCAAGGCGCCGGAAGCGACGCGACCCCTGGCGAAAGTGCCGCGGCGGCCCAAGGTCTCCGCGAAGTGGATGGAGGGCCCGGCTTCTATGGCGGCTTCAAGAACTCGCTGCCGGCCACTCAGGACTACTTTCCCCTTGGCGTCTGGCTGGAAAGCGTTCTGGAACCGGGCGATATCCAAAAGGACAAAGCCGCCGGACTGAACACTTACGTGGACCTGACGGCGAACTCAGATACCTCGCTGCTGCGTCCGGGCGGTGTCCATGCTCTGACGAGCGAACCCTCTCCATGGAGCTCGGGCCTTGTCCTCGCCGATGAACCGGACATGTGGGCGGGTCCCGGGTCGTCCGAATGGACCGGAAAGTGGCCGGGTCAGGGTGAAATCTGCAACCCCGCTGGGGTGCGTTGCGGCTATTCGGTGCAACGGAAGCTGTTAGCTGCGAGTACCGACGGAACCCTGAAGTATGCCAACTACGGCAAGGGGGTCAGCTTCTGGGAGAGCAATGAAGAAGCGTCCGTCTTCGTCAATGAGTTTCAGGACGTGGTTTCGGTCGACAACTACTGGTTCACGGATCCCAATATCTGCGGCAGGGGTGAGGGCGGCGGGAGCCTGGGCCGGGAGCGGGACCTGACGGACCAGGAGTGCCGGCGGGCGGCCAACTACGGCTGGACAGTTGACAGGGTCCGGTCCCTGGTCCGGCCGGCCGGCAGCAAACCCGTGTGGGCGTTTGTGGAAGTGGGGCACCCGTTCACCGAGATGGAGGCTCCCACCATTACTGGCCCGGAGATCCGGGCTGCGGTTTGGAGCAGTCTGATCCACGGGGCACGGGGGATCATCTACTTTAATCACAGCTTCGGGGGCGACTGCCAGACGCAGCACATCCTGCGCGATGCCTGCGGTGACGGGATCAGGCCCTGGGTGACCGCGGTAAATGGGCAAATCACCGGACTCGCCCCGGTCCTCAACGCGCCGTTCCTGGACGGAGCCCTGGTCCACGCCGGGGGCGTTGACACGGCCGTGAAAGTACACGGCGGCGATCTCTATGTATTCGCCGGTTCGGCCCAGGCAGGGTCCCAGCAGGCTGAATTCACCTTGGGGTGTCTGCCGGCCGCGGCTCTCACCGCCACGGTCCTGGATGAGGACCGCACGGTACCCATCAGCAACGGCACCTTCCGGGACACGTTCGAGGACGGCAACGCAGTCCATCTCTACCGGATCAACGGGGCCGCCGCTTCCTGCGCCCCTTGACCCGGTCCCTGTGCCGCTGGCCTGCCCCTACGCCGCCGTCCGGAAGAACTGCTCCGTCACCCTCGCCAGACGGTATGGGTCCTCAACGCCGCACAGCTCGCGGGCGGAGTGCATCGAAAGCAGGGGCACGCCGACGTCGACCGTCCGGATCCCGAGCCGGGTGGCGGTCAGCGGGCCGATCGTGGAGCCGCACGGCATCACGTTGCTCGAGACGAACTCCTGGTAGGGGATGCCGGCGTCGGTGCACAGCCGGGCCCAGAGGGCGGCGCCGGTGGCGTCCGTGGCGTAGCGCTGGTTGGCGTTGATCTTCAGCAGCGGACCGCCGTTCAGGGCCGGCCGGTTGGCGGGGTCGTGCCGCTCGGCATAGTTGGGGTGCACGGCGTGGCCGGCGTCCGCGGACACACAGAACGACGCCGCGAATGCCTGCCGCCGCTGGCTTGCCGACGCGCCGAGCCCGTCGGAAATGCGCACCAGGACGTCCTCAAGAACGGGTCCGCAGGCACCGGAGCGGGACGCGGAGCCGATTTCCTCGTGGTCGAACGCGGCGAGAACGGCGATCGGGGCACCGGCCGGGAGCGGCCCGGCGGCGTGGGCAATCAGCGCCTCGAGCCCGGCGTGGGTCGCGGAGAGGTTGTCCAGCCGGCCGGAGGCGAAGAACTCGCCTTTTGCCCCGAAAACGGCGGGCGCCTGGGTGTCGGCGATGACAACGTCGTACCC
>NZ_MQTQ01000060.1:8519-17713 GCF_020532805.1 Arthrobacter sp. SO5
TCCGCCAGCAGGCCCAGCAGGTCTTCGCCGGCGGGGTCGCCGAGGCCGTAGACCGGGTTCATGTGCTGCTGTTTGTCCAGCGCGAGGCCGTCGTTGACGGCGCGGTCCAGATGGATGGCCAGCTGAGGGAAGCGCAGCAGCGGTCCGGTGGCGGTGAGGTGCTGCGATCCGTCCAGCATCACCAGGCGCCCGGCGAGCTGGAGTTCGCGGTCCAGCCAGGAGTTCAGCAGGGGGCCGCCGTAGACCTCGACGCCGGCCTGCAGCCAGCCGAATTTGCCGGTGGTGGGTTTGGGCTTGAGCTTGAAGGACGGCGAATCCGTATGCGCGCCCAGGATGTTGAAGCCTGTGGTGGGTCCGGCCGCCGCCGGCGTTACCCAGGCGATGAGGGCACCGTCCCGGATCAGGTAGAACTTGCCGTCGGTGGCTGCCTGCGCGGAAGCGGCGGCACCGTGCCAGGGCTGCCGCTCGTCCAGACCGGTGAAGCCTGCCGCATCCAGCCGTCGGCCGGCTTCGTGGACGGCGTGGAAGCTCGACGGCGAGGCGGTGACAAACGCCCCGAGGTCCTGGATGTGGGCTGCGGCGGAGGAGTGTGAAGGCATGGCACCGAGTCTAGCGCCGCGCCCATCCCCCCCTGCGCTCCTGCACCTGGTCTCGACAGCGTGCTGGACCAGCGACCCTGAGGCCTGCCGCGGGCCCCCGGTGGCCGCGTCCGACGTCGGCCTGCCGGCGTCGGACATGCCCTCCCGAGACCCGCAGGACTGGACATGCCCCGGGCCCTCCCGGGACATGCCCTCCCCTCGTCATGGCCAATGGACATAATGGCACTATGTCCACCCCTGGGCGCCGGGACTGGGCATGCCCCGGGACGCGGGGCAGGAGCCGGGGCCAGTGACCTGCGGCTACAGCCCGGTTCCCGCTTCCACCTTGGCTTCCTCCGCGGGCATCTCGGCGGGAACGTCCGCGGGGTGCAGTCGCGCCTTCCCGCCGTTCTTCCGGTAGCGCCAGAGTCCGATCCCGACCACGACGGCGGCAAGGGCGAGAGAGAGCACCAGTGATTCCCGCGTCGATTCCAGGATCACCATGCCGATCAGGAGGGCGACGATGCTGATGATGGCCAGCCACGTCAAGTAGGGGAACAACCACATCTTCAGCTGGAGGTCCTTGGCGGCAGCGCCCATCCGGCGGCGCAGGATCAGCTGCGAGCCGGCGATCACGAGCCACACGAACAGGGCAATGGCACCGGAAGTGTTGACCAGGAACAGGAAGACGGTGTCCGGAGCGATGTAGTTCAGGCCGACAGTGATAAAGCCAACCACCGTGGAGGCCAGCACCGCGGCGGCCGGGACGCCGCGCTTGGAGATCCGCATCCAGGAGCGCGGCGCGTCGCCGCGGCGGGACAGCGAGAAGAGCATCCGGCTCGCGGTGTAGAGGCCCGAGTTCAGGCAGGACAGCACAGACGTCAGCACGACGATGTCCATGATGGTGCCTGCGCCCGGGATGCCGAACAGCTCAATCACGGCGACGTAGGGGCTCTTGGCGACGGAGGCAGAGTTCCAGGGCAGCAGGGTGACCACGACGGCAATGGAACCAATGTAAAAGACCAGGATGCGCCATACGGTCGACTTCACGGCCTTCTTGACGGCGTCGACGGGGTTCTCGGATTCCCCGGCGGCGATTGTCGCGATTTCGGCGCCGAAGAAGGAGAAGACGACCACCAGGATGCCCGCCAGGACGGCGCCCGGGCCGTTGGGCATAAATCCGCCGTTGCCCACCAGGTTGTCAAGCCCCGGGGCCGCGACGCCGGGGATGAGACCGAGGATGGCCGCCACGCCGAAGAGCAGAAACAACGCGATTGCGGCGACCTTGATGGAGGCGAACCAGAACTCGAACTCGCCGAAGGACTTCACGGAGCCGAGGTTGGTGAGGGTCAGCAGGACCATCAGGAGCAGCGCCCAGACCCATTGGTCGATGCCCGGCACCCAGCGGTGCATGATGGCGGCTCCGGCCGTGGCCTCGATGCCCAGCACGATGATCCAGAACCAGGCATAGAGCCAGCCGATGCTGAACCCGGCCCAGCGGCCGAGGGCCTTGTCCGCGTAGGTGGAAAAGGACCCGGTTTCCGGGTTGGCGGCCGCCATTTCGCCGAGCATGCGCATCACCAGGATGACCACGAGACCCGCCGCCATGTAGGCCACCAGGATGCCGGGGCCGGCCTGCTGGATGGCGGCGCCCGAGCCGACAAACAGTCCAGCCCCGATCACGCCGGCGATGGCGATCATGGACAGGTGCCTGGGTTTCAGAGATTTTGAAAGCTGTTGGTCAGCGTGCATGGAAGCGCCGTCCTTCGTGAATTGTTTGGGTCCGATTGCAGCGCGATGTGCTGTGTGACGGACCACATTGACGTTTCACCCTAGACCGGCGCGGCGGTCCTCCGTCCTGTGCAGTCCCACAAACGACGTCCCCGCATACAGGACGGTCCTCCAGAAGGAGGGGGTGCTAGGCAAGAGAAGTTGCCTCAGAGGCAATTCTGTAATGTGCCGGAAACCACTATTTCAGTAGTCCGGGTTGCTAGGCACCACAAGGCCGCTCTCGTAGGCGTACACCACGGCCTGGACCCGGTCGCGCAAATGAAGCTTCATCAGGATCCTCCGCACATGGGTTTTGACGGTGGCCTCGGAAAGGAAATACCGGTGTGCGATCTCGGCGTTGGAGAGCCCCTCGGCCATCGCCCCGAGCATCTCGGTCTCCCGCGGGGTGAGGTCCTCAAGCAGCGGGTCCTTCACCGGCCTTAACGTGTGGCCCTGGCTCGCCGGACCGCCGGCGCCGCCGGTTCCCGGGCGTTCCCCCCGGACGTACGTCTCCAGGAGCCGCTGCGTGACGCGCGGGGCCACGACGGCGTCGCCGCTGGCCACCACCCGGACCGCGCTGATCAGTTCCGCTGGAGCCACGTCCTTGAGCAGGAACGCCGATGCCCCGGCCTGCAGCCCGGCGAAGGCGTACTCGTCCAGGTCGAACGTGGTCAGGATGATGATTTTGGCGAGGGCTCCGGAGGCGGTGACGGCCCGCGTCGCCTCGATCCCGTCCAGCACCGGCATCCGCACGTCCATGAGGACGACGTCGGGCGTGAGTTCCCGGACGCGGCGCACCGCTTCGGCACCGTCGGACGCCTCGCCCACAATGCACAGGTCGTCCTCGCCCTCCAGGATCAGGCGGAAGCCCATCCTGAGGAGTGGCTGGTCGTCCACCAGCAGGATGCGGATTGGTGCTGTCTGGTCCATCGGATCCCCCTATTTTCCTTTGTCGCCGTTGCAGTTGAGGACCGCGTGCACACGCCAGCCGCCGTCGCTCGCCCGCCCGGCGGCCACGGAACCGGCGTAAATGCGGGCCCGCTCCCCCATCCCGGTGATGCCCTGGCCGGTGCCCGGGGTGCCCGCGGAGACCAGGCTGGCCTGCGCCGCCGGCGCCGGGGTGCCAAAGGCGACCGGGTCCACCGTCCCCTTGCCGTCGTCCGTCACATCAACGGTGACCCTGTCGCCGTCGCGCACTATGGTGACATCCACCCGGCCCAGCGAGCGGCCGTAGCGCAATACATTGGTCAGCGATTCCTGCACGATCCGGTATACGGTCAGCTGGAACGCGGCGTCCTCCGGGAGGGCGGGACCGGCGTGCGTGTAGTGCACCGGCATGCCGGCGGTGCGGAATCCCGCGAGGAGCTTGGCCAGGTTGTCGCCGGCCGCGAGCGGCCCGCGCGGGGCAGGCCCGGGGGCGGAATCGTCGCGGAGGACTCCAAGCACGCGCCGCATGTCCGCCAGCGCGGTGCGCCCGGTCCGGGACAGTTCGCCGAGGACCTCGGCGGCGCGCTGCGGGTCCTTCCTGACCACGACGGCGGCTCCGTCCGAGAGGGTGATCATCACGGTGAGCGAATGCGCGACGACGTCGTGCATCTCGCGGGCGATCCGGTTCCGTTCGTTGACGGAGCCCAGCTGCGCTGTGCGCGCGGCCCAGGCGGCGATTTCGTGCTCGTGCTCGCGCCGTTGCCGGACCGAGATGCCAATGCCGGCGGCAATGATGTTGGAAAGGGTGATGCTGATCCCGGCAGCGAGGCTCGTGATGAGCTGGAAGTTCGCCGGGGTGCTGACCGCCATGTCCGGAAGCCGGCCGTCCAGCGGGCCCACGGCCAGAATGAAGTACAGGAGCACCAGCGGTGCCGTTGTCAGGGCCAGGGCAACCAGGGTGAAACGCCGCGTGCGCACCACCGCCACGGCGTACAGCGAAAACCAGAGGCCGGCGGAGACGTTGGAGCCCCAGGGATGGAGATACGTGACGGCAATTTCCAACACGGCCACGATGACCAAGACCGGCACCGGGTGGCTCCGGCGCAGGAACAGCGTCCCGGCCGTTGCCGCCAGCAGCGCGGCGACCGGCCAGGTGCCGTCAATCAGCGACTCAACCGCCGTGGGCGTGACCAGGAGCAGGTAAACGGAGACGACGACGGCGTCCATGGCCCGCGGGTGCTGGAACAGGTAGCGCCGGAGCCGGCCGCGCCGTCGGGCGGTGATTTCGGCGAAGGACGCGTCGGCCCGGCCGGCCGCCGCGTCCTTCACGGGCACTGCATCGATCATGCTCTGAGCCTAAACGGTAGGGCTTGCGGGCCTAGACGTCCCGCTTCTTGAGCAGGAAGCCGGCCAGGAGCACCGGGAGCACCACCCAGGCACCCAGGACCAGGCCGGCCTGCCAGGCTTCCAGGGTGTCCGGGACATGATCCAGGGCGGTCAGCGGGTCCACGGTGTTGCCGGGCAGGTACTTGCGGGCTTCCACGAAGAAGTCGCCGGGAATGAGCTGGAAGGCGATGGGTGCCACGAAGAACAGGCCGACCAGGCTCATGATGCCGCCCGCCGAGTTGCGAATCAACGTCCCCAGCGCCATGCCGATCGCCGCGACGGCTGCCACGTAGATGCTGTTGACGATGAGCAACTTGACCGACTGTGAACTGGCCAGGTCAAGGTCGAGGCCGTAGTTGTCCAGGATCGGGACCGACACGAACCCGGCGGCCAGCGTTGACGCAGCCGTGACGAGGAACGAGGTCAGCACCACCACCACGAGCTTGGCCGCGAACGCGGGGATGCGCCTGGGCACTGCCGCGAAAGTGGACCGCGCCATGCCGGTGGTGAATTCCGAGCTCATCAGCAGCACGCCGAGCGAGCCGAGGATGAGCTGGGCGAAGGCGATACCGGAGGTCGGGACGGCGACGACGAAGTCCCCGCCCTGCGCGGCGATCCGGGCGGCCGCCTGCGGGTCCCGGGTGGCGGCTTCGGAGAACTGCCCCGTTCCCCAGGCGGAGAGCGCCCCGAATCCGACCATGACGATCACCGTGGAGCCGAGCAGGATCAGCGTGGACAGCAGTGTGCGGAACTTGATGAACTCGGAGTTCAGGACCCGCAGGAAGCTGGGGCCCGGGCCGGTGCTGGTGCCGTTGCCGGAGAGCTTTCCGGGCAGCGGGTCACCGGCGTGTGCGCCGCGGCGAGAGGGTGTGGGGTCGACGATGGTTGAGCTCATGGTTTAGTTGCCTCCGGCTTCGACGGGAACGGCGCCCGTGGTGATCAGCGAGTGGTATTCGACCTCATCCTTGGTCAGTTCCATGTAGGCCTCCTCAAGGCTGGCCTTCAGCGGGGTGAGTTCGTAGATCATGACGTGGCTGTCAAGGGCCGCGCGGGCGATCTGGCGCGGATCAAGGCCCGACACCTCAAGCAGCTCGTTGTCCTGCAGTTCCAGGGAGACGCCGGTGCCGGCGAGCAGGTGCATCAGCTGGTCCGGCTGGTCGGTGCGCACACGGGTGCGGACCTGGCCCTTTCCGGTGATGATTTCCTGGATCGGCGCATCGGCAATGATCCGGCCGCGGCCGATCACGATCAGGTGGTCGGCGGTGACGGCCATCTCGCTCATGAGGTGGCTGGAGAGGAAGACCGTCCGCCCCTCGGAGGCCAGGTACTTGACGAGGTTCCGCACCCAGACCACGCCTTCCGGGTCGAGGCCGTTGACGGGCTCGTCCAGGATGACGGTCTGCGGGTCACCGAGCAGGGCAGCGGCGATGCCGAGCCGCTGGCCCATGCCGAGGGAGAAACCGCCAACCTTCTTCTTGGCGACTTCGGCCAGGCCCGTCATTTCGATGACTTCGTGCACGCGCTTCTTGGCGATGCTGTGCGTGGCAGCCATCGCCAGGAGGTGGTTGTAGGCCGAGCGGCTCGTGTGGACGGCCTTGGCATCGAGCAGGGCGCCGACGTCGCGCAGCGGCGCGGTGTGCCGGGCGAGCGGAGCGCCATTCACGGTGACGGTGCCCGACGTCGGCCGGTCCAGTCCCATGATCATGCGCATGGTGGTGGATTTGCCGGCTCCGTTGGGGCCGAGGAATCCGGTGACCCGGCCGGCCTCGACGGTGAAGTCGACGCCGGCGACAGCGGTCTTGTCTCCGTAAACCTTGGTCAGGCCTCGTGCTTCGATCATGGAAGCGTTCCTTTACCTAGCAGTGGGATGGTGTATCCACCACGCTACCGAGGCAAAGCCCGGTTTTCGCCGGTCTGAGGGATGATTCAGGGTCGAATCAGGGTAGTCCTTACGGATGAGCTGCCGCCGTCGTCCGGTCGTTCGGGGCGCCGGTGACGAAGATGACCCGTTTCATGCCGGCAGCCCGGGAAACTCGTCAGCGTTCGGGCAGCGGGGAGTAGTAGGTCAGGGCGCCCGGCTTTACCGAGAACTCGACGGCGCGCACGCCCGGCATAACCTCGCCGTCGACCGCCACCACCATGGTGGTGTCACCGGGTTCCACCCGGATCCGGCTGGCTTCGGTGAGGTGCGTGATCCGCGACGTCGCCACCGTGCCGGTCAGGACCGACCACAGCAGGCGCAGCCGCGCGAAGGACTCATCCGCCGTGATCATCCGCAGGTCGAAGACGCCGTCGTCCAGCACCGGGCGCACCAGAGGCGCGTGGTCCCGGGGGTAGTAGTGGCCCCGGCCAATGTAGAGGATCCAGAGTTTGTGCCGGACGCCGTCCACGATCAGGGTGGTGGGGGTGCCGGCGGCGAAGGTACGGAACATGGCCACGACGCCGGCCAGCGGCTTGCCCAGGGCCGGTTGGAGCAGCTCCCGGCGGCGGACCAGATTCGGGTAGAGCCCGATGCTGGCGGTGTTGAGCATGCTCAGTTCCAGCGTCTCGGGGCTACCGGGGAGTCCGCGCTCGACGGTGACGTGTCCGATGTCGGCCCGGGCCGCCTCGCCGCGGGACGCGGCATCGACGGCTGCGGCGAGGGTGGGCGTTCCGGCATCCCGGGCGAAATGGTTCAGGGTTCCGCCGGGCAGCACGAGCAGCGGCAGGGAGTGTTCGACGGCGGCGCCGGCGGCCGTGCCGACCGTCCCGTCGCCTCCCCAAACGCCAAGGGCCGCGGTCCCGGGGCGTGTGGCCACTGCGGCGATCTCGGCCGCAACGTCCTCGTCCTGGCCGATCTCCTTAATATGCGCCTTGGGGAATACTTTCTGGAGCGCGTCCGCTGTTTCCGCGGCGTAGGAGCCGCCGAGGGTGTTCACGGCAATGCTAAGGCCCTGTCCCTCCGTCAGAGTCGAGGTTTTTACAGCGGTACGGCTGGTCTCAGGGAAAGGCGGCCGGACAGGCCACCATTTCCGGGTCACCAGGGCCGCACCCGCCCCGATCGCTGAGCCAAACAGCACATCGGAGGGCCAGTGGGCGCCTGTATGGACGCGGGAATAGGCCACGCCGGCCGCGACCGGAGCCAGCGCGGCGCCGAGTGCGGGACGGACCAGTCCGGCTCCCAGGGCAAAAGCGACGGCAGAGGCGGAATGGCCCGAGGGCATCGAGGAGCTGGTCGGCTGGGGATCGACGAACCGGAAAGCAGGCAGGTGCTCGGGGAGCGGCCGCGCCCTTGGCAGGAGCCTCTTGAATCCGAGGTTGGTGACGCCCGAGGCCACTGCCTGCGCGATGACACCGTGGAGGGCGGCCCGCCGGAACTTTCCGGGGAATATCGCCACGATCCCGGCGATGCCGAGCCACAGCTTTCCATTATTCGCCGCGGCCGATAACTGCCGGAAGAACTCATCATGGCTCCCGCCCGGAAGCCTGGACACGGCGCGCACCAGACTCCGATCGAACTTTTCCAGCCGTCCCGGCGCCTTACTCAGCATGCTTCGCATCCGACAACCATACTGCCGGTCACCGCCATCAGGCCGCCCCCGCCCGTTAGGATGGGGCGATGACCCGAGTGCTGGACCCTCAGCGATTGCCGACGGGCCGCGTCCTCGCGGTCAGTACCGCCCTGCTGACCCTCGGTGTGATCCTGGGCGGGCTGCTGGTGGCGGACGTCGCCGGGCCGCCGTTCCAAAGCCTCGATGAGGGCTGGGCCAGCTGGGTCGTGGGCCTTCGCAGTCCGTTCTGGGACGGCATCAACGCGTTCCTTAACCTGGCCGGTTACCGCGGCGTGCTGGTACTGGACGGATTGCTGGCGCTGGCGCTGTTGCTGCGCAGGCGGCCGCAGACGGCCATCTTCACCGCAGTGGCCGGCGTCGCCGTCCTGGTCCTGACGCAGATCCTCAAAGCCAGCATCCATCGGACCCGGCCCGAAAACACGATCGTGCTGACGGACACGGGATCCTTCCCTTCGGGCCACGTAGCGACCACGACGGCCTTGCTGCTGGTCCTGGCAATCCTCGTGGGCCGGACCTGGGTCTGGGTGCTCGCGGCGGCCGGCATCCTGTTCATGATGGTCAGCCGGACCTACGTGTCGGCCCACTGGCTGACGGACACCGTGGGGGGCGTCTGCCTGGCCGCACCGGTGGTGCTTCTGCTGTGGCTGGGCTACCAGAACATATGCATTCAGGAGAATAAAGACGCCCGACGGCTCCTTACGTGGCGCGCAAGGGCTTCGCGGCGCCGGCAAGCAGCAGAGCACCCAGAATCGGAACCCCGATAGCCAGCAGGGCCAGCCGGATTCCGGTCACGTCGCCCAGGTATCCCAAAAGCGGCGGGCCGGCGAGGAACGCAATGTAGCCCACGGTGGAGACGACTGACACCCGTGCGGCGGCGTGCCGGGGGTCATCCGCCGCGGCGGACATGCCCACCGGGAACGCCAGCGCCGCCCCCACCCCCCAGAGCACGGCCCCGGCCGTGGCCAGCCAGAGGTTACCGGCC
>NZ_MQTQ01000061.1:0-27406 GCF_020532805.1 Arthrobacter sp. SO5
GCCCCCGCCCCCGCGCGGCAGCCGAAGCGCCGCAGGGCATTGCGCGTCATCGCCGTGGCGGCCCTCATCGCTGTGGGGTTTGGGCTGGTCTCGACGGCGGCCAACGTTCTCCTGGAGCGGCAGGAACGGGCGAGCATCACCCCTTACGGCGAACGGATTTCCATCGCTGGCGGAACGGTCAATGTGTACCGCAACGGCCACGCCGGGCAGCCGATTGTGCTCCTCAGCGGTCTGGGCACGGCCGCGCCCGCGCTGGACTTCGCCCCTTTGATCAGGGAGCTGGCCGACTTCAACGTCGTGGTTGTGGAGGGATTCGGCTACGGCTACAGCGACATGAGCGCCAGCGAGCGGACCAACAAGAACATCAGCACGGGAGTCCACGAGGTGCTCGGAAAGCTCAACCTCGCGCAGCCGTACGTCCTGGCCGGGCACTCGATCGCGGGCTTCTATCTGCTGGACTACGCCAACCGGTATCCGGCGGAAGTTTCGGCTGTGATCGGGATCGATCCCACCGTGCCGGCGGCCAAGAGCGGGCCCGTGGAGGTGCAGGCGGGTGGGGTCAGCCTGGAGCGGATCCTGTCCTTCACCGGTGTGGTGCGGGACATCACTGCGGTGGCACCGGGGCTCGTAGAACCGGACGGGGACGCGTTTACGGCGGACGAGCGTGAACGCATGCGCCTGATGATGAGCTGGAACCTGGGCAACCCGGCTGTCGCCGATGAGACGGCCAGGATCGGAAACAACGCCTCGGATCTGCGGGGCGTGAGCTATCCCGACGGGCTGCCCGTGCTCATCTTTGTCTCCGGTGCCGGGTCTGCGGCCCAGGCGGCCAAATCGGCGTCGCTGGAAAGCCTCCTACAAAACGTTAAACGCCATCAAATCATCCCGCTCGACGCCGGCCACTACCTGCACTGGACCCAGGCAAAGCCCATGGCCGCGGCGATCAGGAAGTTCCTCGGGAGCCCCCCGCCGGCCCACTAGCCTGCCCCTGCCTCAGGTGACCGGCGTCGGCGTCGTATCCCCGGCGGCCCGCCGCGATCCTGACCGCAGCGCGGTGCGGATGTTGACCTTGGAGGTGTAGGAGATCGAGCCGTACTGGAAGAGGCGCACGGCGAGGCGGAGCATGACGGCGGCCCCCGCGAACAGGATCACGATCACGATTCCGGCTTCGGGCAGGCTCAGCGAGCCGAAGCCGTTCCGCAGCAGCGCGGTGACCGGGGCCGAGAACGGGAAGTAGGTGAAGATCTGCACGATCATCGCGTGCGGGTCCGAGACCACCAGGGCCACGGCGTAGAACGGCACGAAGATCAGGGCCATCATCACCCCCATGAAGTTGCCGGCTTCCTTCGCGGTGGGCATCACGGCGCCGATGGCCACCAGCGTGGTGGTGAACAGCGCAAAGCCCCCGGCCAGGATCAGGAATCCGACGGTCATCCGGACCGGGTCGAAGGCCAGCGGCGGAAGGTCCAGGGCGGAAAGGCTCAGCTGCTCCGGGAAGAAGACGCGGCCGATGATCACTGGGGAGAGGAACACGACCATCTGCACCAGGCCGATCCCGAACAGGGCGATCACCTTGCCCGCGATCAGGGTGGTCGGTTTCAGGGTGGTCAGGATCATCTCGGTGACGCGGTTTTCCTTCTCCTCCAGGGTGGAGTTGAGCATCTGGCCGGCGAGGAGCACGATCAGCCCGTAGAAGATCACCAGGAAGAACAGCGGCGGGATGACGGAGCCCAGGCCGCCGGATTCCTTGCTGCCCTCGTACGTGAGGGTCTCCACCTGTACCTTGCCGGCTGCCAGCGTGGACAGCTGCGGGGAGCTGATCTTTTGTTCGACGGCGCGGCTCAGCATGGCCTGCGCGACGGCGGCGTACTTGCCGTTCTCGAAGATCCCCTGGTCCTTGCCGTAGACGCGCACGGACGTGGTTTCCGGGGTGGCGGGGAAATCGAAGTAGGCGACGACGGTGCCGGACTGCACGGCCCGGACCCCGGCGGCCGGGGATTCCGCGGGGCGGGCCCCGAAGACGGCGGCCACCTCGGCGGTGATCAGGCCGGAGGCGTCCGTGTAGGCGATGGTGAACTGGGCGCTCTTCTGCGCCTCGGCCGCGGTGTCCGTTGTGGAGTTGCTCAGGAAGATCAGTCCGAACACAATCGCGATCATGACCGGAACGGCCAGGGTGCCGATCCAGAAGCGGCGCTTTGTCACAGTGCGGATGAACTCGAAGCCGATCACCGTGCCGAGATTGCGCTGCGCCATGACTAGGTGCCGTCCCCCGCGAAGGCCGGCACCGGGTTGTTCTGCGCGCCGTAGACCCGGATGAAGATGTCCTCAAGCGAAACCTTGGTGGTGGTGAAGCTGCGCACGGTGACGCCGGCGTCGACCAGGTCCTTGAGGATGTCCGCCTCATCGGTGGTGTCCGTGATGGACAGCTCCGCGTAGTTGGTTTCCTGGAGCATCACTTCGTAATGGGGTGAGCGCGGGATGCTGCCGCCGTGCTTGATCCTGATGATGCGGCCGCCGTATTTGTTCTGTACCGCGTCGATGGTGCCGTAGGCCTCGGACACGCCGTCCTTGAGCAGGATGACGCGGTCGCAGAGCCGCTCCACTTCCTCCATCTGGTGGGTGACCATGACCACGGTGGCGCCGCCGCGCTTCTGCTCGGCGATGATGTCCATCAGCAGGCGGCGGTTGACGGGGTCGAAGCCCTTGGTGGGTTCGTCCAGGATCAGGAGCTCGGGGTTGTTCATGATGGTCACGCCCAGCTGCACCTTCTGCTGCTGCCCGCTGGAGAGCTTGTCCAGCAGGGAGCCTGCCTTGTCCGCCAGCGCCACCCGGTCCAGGTACTCCAGGGACCATTGCCGGGCGGCGCGCCGTTCCATCCCTTTGAGCCGGCCGAAGTAGGTCATGATGTCGATGACCTTTTCCTTCTTGTAGAGCCCGCGCTCCTCCGGGAGGTAGCCCAGCCGGTCTCCGTGCTCGGGCTTGAAGTCCCGGCCGTTGATATGCAGGATCCCGGCGGTGGGTTCGTAGATGCCCAGCAGTGCGCGGATGGTGGTGGTCTTCCCGGAGCCGTTGCTGCCCAGGAAGCCGAACGTCTCGCCGGCGTGCACATCGAATGAGAGGTCCCGGATCACCGTGGTATCGCCGAAGTCCATACGGAATCCGCTAATGTGGACCCGCGCCTCGCCCATGGCTGCTCCCGACTGTGGCGGACCGTCCCCTCGGCCCGGGTGACTACTGCATACCGCCTGCCCGGACCCCGTGCCTAGACGGCGGGGAAGTGCCGGTGGCGGCGGTGGGCCGGCGTCGGCACACCAGCCCTACTAGTGCCCGTCCCGCCCCAGGCGTTCGTGCGCGCCTCTTTGATCAGGCCGGTGCCGGCGCACTCGCGGACATCCATGATGCCGTCCGCGGCCGCCCGCTTGTCGCTGTAGGCCTTGGAAATCGCCAGCACGGTTCCGTCAGCTCCCAGCAGCCTGAACCGGATGTTTGCCTCGGAGTCCGTGAAGATCTCGAATTGTCCTGCCATCGTCTTGTCCTTTCGGGCACTGCGGGCACCGCGGGCGGGTAAGGCACGTCCCTGTGCCGGTGCCGTTTGCTCGACAAGATCCCGCGATGCTCCTGAACAGCCTGCCAGCTTGCGTCGGCTGGAGGTAAGGGGCAAAGGTCCCCTTGCCCGGTGGCTGCACGGCCGCTAGCCCGACGGCCCTGCCGGCTCCTTCTCCCGGGCGCTACATTGGGGGCATGGCTGAGCTTCCAGTGAGGGATTCCGGCGAGTGGGTCCGGCTGACGGCGGGGGTGGACGGCGTCGTACAGGCCGTCGGCTTCCGGTACTGGACGGTGCGCAAGGCCGAGGAGCTGGGACTGACGGGAACGGTGAGGAATAACGACGACGGCTCGGTGGGCATCGTGGCGGAGGGGCCTCGGCCGGAGGTGCTGGAGTTCCGCCGCTGGCTGCGCTCGCCGGAGGCGCCCGGGCGCGTGGAGAACGTGGAGGAAGTGATCTCCGGTGCCACCGGGGCGTTCAGTAACTTCCAGGTGGTGTTCTGACGTGCAGCTCCGGTCCTGAACGGGGCAAAGGACCCTCGGCAGGAAGCCCATTTCTGGGTATGGTGACCCCATGCAGAAGATATCGCTTGATGCCCTTGCCCGTCAGCAGATTGCGGCTGCGGTGGCGGCACCCAGCGGACGTGCTGCGGATACGGCCTTTGGCGGACACGAGAAGGTGCTCCGCCAGACGGTGATGGCGTTCCGGGCCGGGACGCAGCTGAGCGAGCACCAGAACCCGGGGGAAGCGACCGTTTTTGTTCTGCGCGGCTGCGTCCGGCTTCGCGCCGGCAAGGAGTCCTGGCAGGGGAAGGCCGGTGACCTCCTGATCGTCCCTGACGGGCTGCACAGCTTGGAAGCGGAAGAGGACTCGGCCATTCTGATGACCGTGGCGAAACTCAAGGCCTGACGACTCCACCCTAGGGGGGAGAACGGCCGGGGCGACCGGCCAGGACCGGATCAGTGCAAGGAGCAGGACATGACTGGCATCCACGTCGCAGAAGTCCCCCAGACCCGGCGCTGGTGGGCACGGGCCGCCTTCGTCGCGATCTTCTGCGCGGCGGCCGTCCCGCTGGTGGCCGCCGGTGTGCTTGGCACCGTTGCGCTGCTCCTGACGGGTGCCGGCGGCGTCGTGGTGACCGTGGCAGGGATCTACTGGTTCCTCATCAGCCGCGGTGCCCTGCGCTGGTTTGCGATCGCGCTGGCGGTGATCGCCCCGCTGGTGGTCCTGGTCCTGTTCATTCAAGCCGGCCTGCTGTTGGAGGTCATGATCGCACTTGCGCTGGTGCTGATAGCGGTGGTCTGTGCCCGTACGGCCCTCCGGGAACGCCGGGAGGGCTCCATGATGACCGAGTACCCCGCTCCCGCAGCGCAGCATCCCTTCCTGGTCATGAATCCGCGGTCCGGCGGGGGCAAAGTGGTCAAGTTTGACCTGCGGCGGAAAGCGGAGGAGCTCGGCGCCGAAGTGGCCCTGCTCGAGGGGCCGGGGACAGTGGATGTGGATGCCCTGGCCCGGGACGCGGTGGAACGCGGCGCCGATCTGCTCGGAGTCGCCGGTGGAGACGGCACCCAGGCCCTGGTGGCCGGTATCGCGGCCGAGCACAACCTCCCGTTCCTGGTGATCAGCGCCGGCACCCGCAACCACTTCGCCCTGGATCTGGGCCTGGATCGGGAGGACCCTACGGGCTGCCTGGACGCCCTCCGTGACGGGGTGGAGCTTCATGTCGACCTAGGCAAGATCAACGGCCGCACTTTCGTCAACAACTCATCCTTCGGGGTCTATGCAGAGGTGGTGCAGAGTCCGGAGTACCGCGATGACAAGGCCGCTACGGTGCTGGAGATGCTTCCGGACCTGATCAAGGGCGACAAGGGCGCGCGGCTGCGCGCCCACGTCGACGGCACCACAGTGGACGGACCGCAGGCGGTGCTCGTGAGCAACGGTCCCTACGGCGGCCACGACCTCGCGGGCCTGGGGCGCCGCACCCGGCTCGACCGCGGCGTGCTGGGTGCGGTGGCGCTCTCCGCCTCCAGCACCCGTGAAGCTGTCGGCCTGCTGCGTCGTGCGACGACGCGCGGCCTGATTCAGCGCACCGCGGCGGAGGTGGTTGTTGACGCCGACGTGCCCGAAATTCCCGTCGGCGTGGACGGGGAGGCCCTGCTGCTTCCCACCCCGGTGCGGTGCACCATCGAACCCGGCGCCCTGCGGGTGCTGGTTCCGCGGAACCGTCCCGGCGTCCCGCCTGCCCAGCCGGCGCTGGACCTGGTCCGGCTCCGCGAGCTGGCGTGGGGGCACCGGGACGCGTCGTCCGCAAAAACGGCGGCTGCCCATGGCTGACGGCAAGGCCCAGGTGCGCTTTGCCATAGTTGCAGCCAGACGAATCATGCCCAGTGGGGGACCAAACCCCACCGCGCCTCCCAGACTTCGCGGCCCGGTTCCTCCGGAATCCGCGATGTTCCGGTGTCCGGTGTCTACCTGTACGGACTGGTCGCGGCGGGCGCGCCAGGGTGTCGGGCGCATCATTGAGATCTCCGCGGACGAACTCCGGCGTACGATGACGCTAATAGGCGTTTCCAGCATTTCCGAATTGAAAGCGCGGGGCGGGGAATTCTTCGGGACATCCGTCATTCCGGAGAAATCCACGAACCAACAGCATCAGGCACCACGCACCAATGAGTTCTGAACACACAGTGCCCTCCCGCAGCGTTGCGGAAGCCCACTGCTTCACTCACCAGCTAAGGAAAACAATGCGCACCCGATACGTTCTTCCCGTTCTCACCCTAGCCACGGCGCTCTCCCTGTCCGGCTGCGTCAACAACAGCGAACCGGCCGCCACCGGCGGGGCCTCCGGAACCGCGGACGCCGTCGTCGTGAAAAAGAACGACGCCGTCGCCAGCATGCTCCCGGAGAAAATAAAGACCGCCGGCGTGCTGAACGTCGGCATGGCCAACAACTACCCGCCCAACGAATTCAAGGACGATAACGGGGCGCCGGCCGGCTGGTCCGTGGATCTCACTAATGCCCTGGCCCAGGTCATGGGATTGAAGGCCAATTTCGATATCGGCACGTTCGACAACATTCTCCCGGCCGTGCGCGCAGGAAAAGATGACATGGGCATGTCCTCCTTCACGGACACGCTGGAACGCGAAAAGCAGGTGGATTTCGTCAACTACTACTCCGCCGGGATCCAGTGGGCCGCCGCCAAGGGCAAGACCGTGGACCCCACCAACGCCTGCGGGCTCAAGGTCGCCGTCCAGGCAACCACTTATGAGGACACCCACGAGGTGCCCGCCAAGTCGAAGGCCTGCACCGACGCCGGCAAACCGGCCATCACCATCTTCAGGTACGACGCCCAGGACCAGGCGACCAACGCCTTGGTGGTGGGTCAGGTGGACGCCATGAGCGCCGATTCGCCCGTCACTCTCTATGCGATCTCCAAGACCAAGGACAAGCTGCAGACCGCCGGCGACGCGTTCGAAGTGGCACCGTACGGCATCCCCGTGGCCCAGGGCAGCGAATTTACCCCCGTCCTGCAGAAGGCCCTCCAGACGCTGATCGACGACGGTACCTACAACAAGATCCTGTCCAAGTGGGGAGTGGAAGCCGGCGGCATCAAGACGGCCGCCCTCAACGTGGCAGCCAAAGGGTGATAACTCATGAGCGAGCCGAAATCCGACCGGATGATTGAGGCGGAACCCGGCGCCACGGCGCGCGCCGGCAGGAAACGGGACGCTGACAACGCGCCACCGGAGGCTATCGTCGCCATCCCGCTGCGGCACCCCTGGCGGAACGTGGTGGCGGTGCTCCTCGTCCTTGGCCTGGCGGTCTTTATCTTGGACGCCGCCCAACGCTCGGACTACGGCTGGACGGACGTCGGCAAGTACATCTTCGACCGACGGATCAGCCAGGCAGCGTGGGTGACCTTGTGGCTGACCGTCTACGCGATGATCGGCGCGATCGTCATCGGCCTGCTCCTCGCCATCATGCGCCTCTCGCCGAACCCGGTGCTCAAGAGCATCGCCTGGCTGTACATCTGGATTTTCCGCGGAACCCCGGTCTATGTCCAGCTGGTTTTCTGGGGCATCGTCTCGCTCATCTATCCCGTCTTCACGCTGGGCATTCCGTTTACGGAGCCGTGGGTGACCATCCCGAACGAGGTGTTCACCAACCTCTTCATCACCGCCGTGATCGGGCTGGCCCTCAACGAGGCCGCCTACATGTCAGAGATCGTGCGGGCAGGGCTCCTGTCCGTGGACGAGGGCCAGGCAGAGGCCTCGACGGCGCTGGCCATGTCCTGGGGGCAGACGATGCGGTTCGTCGTGGTTCCCCAGGCGATGAAGATCATCATTCCGCCGACCGGCAACGAGGTGATCTCGATGCTCAAGACCACCTCGCTGGTGGCGGCGATCCCGTTGAGCATTGACCTCTATGGGGTGTCGCGCGGTATTTCCGCCGTGACGTTCACGCCGGTGCCGCTGCTGCTTGTGGCGTCCCTCTGGTACCTGCTGTTCACCTCTATCCTGATGGTGGGCCAGCACTTCATTGAAAAACGGTTCTCGCGCGGGACCGGGCGGGTCAAAGCGGACAAGGATTCGCCGACGCCGGAAACGGCACCCACGGCGGTTCCCGGCGAGCCCGGGGCGCCCCTCGGAACAGACGCTGGAGGAAAAGGATGACGGACGCGCCCATGGTGCTCGCGGAGCGGGTTTCCAAGAATTTCGGTTCCAACAAGGTGCTGCGCGGGATCAGCCTGGAGGTCGATCCCGGCGAGGTTCTCTGCATTGTGGGCCCCAGCGGGTCGGGCAAGTCAACGTTCCTGCGCTGCATCAACCACCTGGAACGGGTTGATGGCGGCCGGCTTTCGGTGGACGGCCAACTGGTGGGCTACCGTCAAAAGGGAGACAAGCTTTACGAACTGAAGCTCAAGGAAGCGGCTTTCCAACGTCAGGAAATCGGGATGGTCTTCCAACGGTTCAACCTGTTTCCGCACCTGACCGCCCTCGAAAACGTCACCCTGGCCCCCGTGCGCGTGAAGGGCCTGTCCAAGGCCAAAGCCACCGCCCGGGCCACGGAACTGCTGGAGCGTGTGGGGCTGGGGGACAAAGGCGGTGCATATCCGGCGCACCTGTCAGGCGGGCAGCAGCAGCGCGTGGCCATCGCCCGCGCCCTGGCCATGGACCCGAAGCTCATGCTCTTTGACGAGCCCACCAGCGCCCTGGACCCGGAACTCGTGGGCGAGGTACTCGACGTCATGAAGGGATTGGCCAAGAGCGGAATGACCATGATCGTGGTGACCCACGAGATGGGGTTCGCCCGCGAGGTCGCGGACACGCTGGTCTTTATGGACGAAGGCGTCGTGGTGGAGGCGGGCCCGCCCCGGCAGATCCTCAGCGATCCGCAGCACGAGCGGACCAAGGCGTTCCTGTCCAAGGTCCTCTGACATCCCGAGTCGAATGCGCATCTAGCGTAGCCCGCGCGGCTTAGGGACCAGTGCAGCAGCTGTGGTCTCACGGCTCCGCGGGTGGAAAAATGAAGCTGTGGGAAGCCTCGTGGACAGCAGGGTCTGGACGGACTACAACGCCGCCCAGGCGAGGCGTTCCGTGCGCCAGCTGTGCCTCGACGCCATGGCCCTTGCCGGTCCGGGACACGGCCGCCAAGCCATCGATCTCGGCTGCGGGGCCGGGAAGGAAACTCTAGCCATGCTGAACGACGGCTGGCGGGTATACGCCGTCGACTCCCTCCCGGACACGCGCGAGCGGATGCTGGCAACCGTGCCGGCCGCCTTGGCTGGACAGCTCAGTGTGGAGGTGAGCCCGTTCGAGGACCTCGGGAGTCTGCCGGAGGCGGACCTCATTCACGCCGGCTATTCGCTGCCCTTCATCCACCCTGGGCGCTTTGGACGCGTCTGGCGGATGACGCAAGCGTCCCTGGGTGGCGGGGGAGTGATCGCGGTGAACCTGTTCGGAGACCGGGATTCCTGGGCGGACGTCCCCGAGTGGAACTTCCACACCGAAGCGGAAGCGCGGCAACTCTTCGAGAGCCTGGAGATCCTGAAGTTTGAGGTGTTCGACGCCGACGGGCAGTCGTTCCGGGGACCCAAACACTGGCACATCTTCGACGTGATCGGGCGGCGGCCCTGACCCGTTGAACGGCTGGCTGCGGCCCGTCATGTTCGGGACGTGGCTCCCGTAGGACAGACTGTTGCCGTGAGCAACTCTCCCCGGACGGACCTGGCCGTCGCAGGACTCAGCCTGGGCACGGCCCTCAACCCGCTGAACTCCTCGATGATCGCCGTCGCCCTCGTGGTGCTGCGCGCGGACTTCGGGCTCGACGTCGCCACCGTCACCTGGGTGATTACCTCGTTCTATCTCACCTCGGCGGCGGGGCAGCCGCTGATGGGCCGGCTCGCGGACCGCTTCGGCCCGCGGCGCCTGTTCATGCTCGGCATGGCCTTGGTGGCCGTGACCTGCGCGGTGGCCCCGTTCGCGCCGAACTTCGCCGTGCTCTGTGTGGCCCGCGCCTTCATGGCGCTCGGCACGGCGACCGCCTACCCGAGCGCCGTCGTCATGGTCGGGGCGCTGGCGAGGCAGGCGAACGTGAAGTCCACCCAGCCGCTGGGCCGGATCCAGATGGCCAACACCTCGGCGGCTGCGGTCGGGCCCGTGGTCGGCGGGCTGCTGGTGGGCTTCGTCGGCTGGGAGGCCCTGTTCCTGGTCAACGTCCCGCTGTCGATCGCGGCGATTCTCCTGGTCCGGCGATACGCGCCGGCGGACGAGGACCGCGAACGCGGCCGCGTCTCGGAGCTGCTGCGGGACTCGGACATCCCCGGCATCCTGGCCTTCGTCGGCTCCCTGGTCCTGGTGATGATGGCGCTGCTGAATGTGCTGCCGGGCTACCGCTGGTGGCTGCTGGGCGCCGGTACCCTGCTCGCCGTCCTGTTCGCCTGGCGCGAACTGCGCTTCGCCCCGCCGTTCCTGGACCTGCGCCTGCTGGGGCGCAACCGGCCGCTCCTGCTGGTCTACCTGGGCTTTGCCGTGTTCAACGGCGTCTACTACTTCGCGTTCTTCGGCCTCCCGCAACTGCTGCAGGAAGCCGGGGGATACAACCCCGGCGTCGTGGGGCTGCTGATGCTGCCGCTGGCGGCGATGTCGGTGGTGGTCACGCCGTTCGCGGTCCGCGCCATTGACCGCTTCGGCGTGAAGCGCGTGCTGGTTGCCGGCGTCGTCCTGCTGGTGGTCGCCTCCGGCATGATGTGGCTGCTGACCGCGTCCTTCGCCATCCCGCTGGTGGTGGCCCTGACCGCGCTGCTGGGCGTCCCGTACGGGGTGGTCAGCATCGCCTCGAGCCAGGGAATGTTCGTGTCCACCCGGCCGGAAGAGCGCGGGGTGGCCGCCGGGATCTTCCAGACCTGCCGGTACCTCGGGGCGATCACGGCCACAGTGCTGATCGGCATCTTCTACGGCACCGGCGTGAACCAGGCCAACTGGGGGCTGATGGTCTTGGTGATGCTGGGGCTCGGCGCGGTGGTGTTTGTGGTGTCGCTGGCGTGGCGGGAGACGCGCAGCTAGGTACGACGGCGGGCCTGCCGCGTCACGGACGAGTAACGAACCACCGCACGCCCCATCCGCCGGAGTCGACGGCGCCGAACCCTCCCGAGGTGGCCCTGATACGCGGACGGACGGCTGCTGATCCTGTTAGAGACTGACCGTTGATGTGGCAGGAGCAATAAATGAGCAAACACCGTGCACCCGACGACGGCGGCCGTGAGGCGCCGGGGCAGCTGGCCCCCGGCGGCAGCCGGAGAAATCCCCGCTACGCCGGGCTGCTGATCGCGGGCTCCGTGGTGGCCGCAGCAGCAGCCGTCTGGACCATGGTGTCGGGGGGCGGTGCGATGGCCTCCGAGGCCCCGGCGGAGGGCCTTGTCTTCGGCATCTGGAAAGTGCTCTACGCCACCGAGGCGCCGGCGCCGCGCGTCATCACCGCCGCGATCGTCGTCGCGCTGGTCCTCGCGGCCGGAGTGGCACTGCTGGAGCAGCGGATCGGTAACCGCAGCCGTCGCTCGCTCAACATCAACTCCAAACCTCTGGCGCCCAAGGTCATCATGGCGGCGACCCGCGGCGTCTACGCCGGCCCGGTGACCGTGACGGTGCTCATTCCGGCGCACAATGAGGAGGCCTCGCTGCCGCTGACGTTGACTTCACTCATGGACCAGTCCCACCCGCCTGAGCGGATCATCGTGGTTGCCGACAACTGCACCGACGGGACCGTGGCAGTCTGCCGGGCCGCCGGCGTCGAGGTCTACGAAACGGTGGGCAACATCCACAAGAAGGGCGGCGCCCTGAACCAGGTGCTGAGTAAGCTCCTGCCCGGGCAGGGGGACAACGACGTCGTGATGATCATGGACGCCGATACCCAGCTCGACGACGGGTTCCTCGCCTCAGCGGTGCGGCGGCTCAGCGCCGACCGGGCCCTGATGGCGGTCGGCGGCCTCTTCTATGGTGAGGAGGGCCACGGAATACTCGGCCAGTTCCAGCGCAACGAATACGTCCGCTACGCCCGGGACATGCGGCGCAGGCGGGGCCGGGTCTTTGTCCTCACCGGCACGGCCTCGGTCTTCCGCCCGGTAGCGCTGCGCACGGTGGCCGAAAGCCGCGGCGCCTCCCTCCCCGGGACACCCGGGGACGTCTATGACACGGCGGCCCTGACCGAGGATAACGAGCTGACGATTGCCTTGAAGTCGCTCGGGGGGCTGATGATCTCGCCGCAGGAGTGCACCGTGGTCACCGAACTGATGCCCACGTGGCGGACCTTGTGGGCGCAGCGGCTGCGCTGGCAGCGCGGGGCCCTGGAGAACCTCGGGGCCTATGGGTTCACTCCGCAGACCATGCGCTATTGGGCGCAGCAGCTCGGCATCGGCTACGGCGTGATCGCGTTGGGGTCCTACCTGCTGCTGATCATGCTGATGATCCTGGCCCTGGACAACTGGGTCTGGTTCCCGTTCTGGCTGGGCCTCGGCGCGATCTTCACGGTGGAACGCGTCGTGACCGTGTGGCGGGGCGGCTGGCGCGCCCGGCTGCTGGCGGTGCTGATCCTTCCCGAGCTGGTCTTCGACATGTACCTGAACATCGTCTACGTCAAGGGAGTCATCGATCTGTCCGTGGGTCGCCAGGCCGCGTGGAAGCACTTGGAGCACGCCGCGTCGCCCTCAAACACCCAGTCCGTATCCCTGCCGACCACACCCGGGAGACCATGATGATGACCAACCACGTGCTGGCACCGGCGGGACTCCTGCTGCCGCACACGCTGCTTGAAAGCAATGCGTTCGCCACCCTGGCCGCGTTCGTCGCCATCAACACCGTGATGTACGTGGCGCTGGCGGTCGCCAAGACCCTGCCGAAGGTGTACGTCACCGATTGGATCCGCCGCAACAACGAGCGGGCGGAGCCGCGCGGCATCGACCCCGGCGCCGCCGATTCCGGCCCGCGGTAGCTCGCTGCGGTAGTTGGTTGGTGACCTGGGTGGGTTTGACCGGCGCGGCTAGCGCTGGTTTTCGCGCTGGAGGGCCTCGTCGTGCGCGGCGTGGGCACGGTGCAGCAGGTCCATGAACTCGGTTTCATTGTGGATGAGCTTTTTGTACTTCTCCGGCAGCTTCCGCAGCTGGTCTTCTTCGCTGACCATCTTGGTGAAGATCCGGTCCCGTTCCACGATGTCGGCCTCGTAGTTGAGGTCCAGGTAGTCGGTGGCGTGCCGCTTGGCGCCCGAGACGGCGTTTTTGGCCTTGCCCTTGGGGCTGAAGATGGAGGCCAGGACGGTGACGGTGAGGACACCGAGGATCACCAGGAGCGAGGCGCCGGTGCTGATCTCGAGGACGTTGACGTGTTCGCCGTCGTTGATGAACGGCAGGGTGTTCTCGTGGAGGGCGTGCAGGACCAGTTTCACCCCGATGAATCCCAGGACGGCGGCAAGGCCGTAGGAGAGGTAGATCAGCCGGTCCAGCAGCCCGTCGATCAGGAAGAACAGCTGCCGCAGGCCCATCAGGGAAAACGCCGTGGCCGTGAAGACGACAAAAACGTTCTGGGTGAGCCCGAAGATGGCGGGAATGGAGTCGAGCGCGAACAGGATGTCCGTGCCGCCGATCGCCACCATGACCAGGAGCATCGGGGTGAGGACGCGTTTGCCGTTTTCGATCGTGAACAGTTTGTCGCCGTCGTAGTGCGAGGAGGCGGGGAGGAACTTCTTGGCCAGGCGGACGATGAGCCCGTCGGAATCGTCGTCGTGCGAATCGGGCCGGAGGAGGTTGCCGGCCGTGAGGAGCAGGATGAGTCCGAAGATGTAGAACACCCAGGAGAAGCTGTTGATCAGGGCGGCGCCGAGGAAAATGAACGCCGTCCGTGCGATTAGCGAGAAGACGATGCCGAACAGGAGCACCTTCTGCTGGTCGGCGCGGGGCACCCGGAAGCTGGCCATGATGATGAGGAAGACGAAGAGGTTGTCCACCGAGAGGGCCTTCTCGGTGACGTAGCCGGCGAAGTACTCCGTTCCCATTTCGACGCCGCCGAAGACCAGCACGCCGACGCCGAACAGCAGGGCGATGCTGACGTAGATCGTTGACCAGATGGCCGATTCCCGGAGAGTAGGGGTGTGGGCCTTGCGGACGTGGAAAAAGAAATCGAAGGCCAGCAGGCCCACTATGCCGATGATCGTCAGGATCCAAACAATGGTGGGGACTTGCATGCTGCCTCAATTTTATGTCGGCCGTTAGGTCGGCGGGGGGCGGGTCACTCTTACGAACGAATGTCATGCGCCCGGAGTGCCGGATTCCTGCCAAGTTTACCGGCAATGCCCCGCAGAGCCTCACTACCTATGCACAGCAGTTCTCGGCGCTCCGCGCCCGCGTTCTCAACGGAATGGAGGCGTCACTGGCGGCGGGTTTGCGGGCCATGGCCGAGCAACATGGCCGGAATCCCGGCAAGCGGCAAGAGCGTTGAGTTCGACTGCACTGACATCATCCGTGTCGAGGACGGCAAGGTGGCCGAGCGCTGGGGCACCGCGCCCGGAAACAACAAAGGGCTGTCCACGTTCCACTTGGAAACGCGGACAGCCCTTTTCGCTGTGAGGCTTCGGCCCTTGCGGCCCTGGGACCGCGTTGACCGGCTGCAGCCCCCCCGCCGTCATGCGTCTAGACGGTCGCTGCGTAGGCCTTGGGCAGCTTCAGTCCGCGCTCTTCCATGACTGTGCGCAGGCGGGTGGGGTAGTCGCTGATGATGCCGTCCGCGCCGAGGTCCATCAGCCGGTTCATGTCCGCCGTGGTGTTGACGGTCCAGGGGATGACCGGCAGGCCAAGTTCATGGGCTTCAGCGATCATTCCGGGGGTGACGGATTTGAAGGCGGGGGAGATGGCGTCATAGCCCTGGGCAGCCGCCGCCTTGGCAAGGGATCCGCCGAAGGTGTCGATGTCGATGCCGCCGAGGTTGGGGCTGGCGCCGGGCCGGCCCACCTCGAGCCAGGCATCACCGCTGGAGAGGGCCACCAGTGGCAACTCCGGGGCGATCTCCTTGGTCAGGTTCAGCGAGGACCAGTCGAACGACTGCACGGTGGTGCGGTCCGCCATGCCGGAGCCGTTGATCTCCTTGACGACTGCCTTGGTCAGGGCCACCATGCCGCCGCCGCCGGACTTGCCGTCCTCTACCTTGGTTTCGATGTTGAAGCGGACCTTCTTGGCATCGGCGTCGCGCACCAGCGCGAACACATCCTTGAGCTCGGCGATCCGGTTGCCCTCGATCACGTCCTGCTCCGGGAACCCCTTGAGCTGGGTGAACCCGCAGTCCAGCGTCTTGACCTGGGCGAGCGACAGCTCGGCAACCCGGTCGCCGACATACGGGAAGGCCGCGTCGCCCGGCGCGGCCGGGGCAGTGTCCTGGCACTTGTCTGCCTGGATCGTGTCGTCGTGCCAGACGATGATCTTGCCGTCGGAGGTCAGATGGGTGTCCAGTTCCAGGGTGGTCACGCCCAGCTTCAGCGAGTTGGCGAACGCGGCCAGGGATTCCTCGGTCCACTCGCCGCGGCCGCCGCGGTGGGATTGCAGGTCAAAGGAACCGTTGCGCTCGTTGGTCTTGATTTCAGCGTTCGACGACGGCGCGGGGCCTGCTTCGGAGGGTGAGGCGGCGACGGCGGGGCTCGCCAGCGAGGCGATGAGCGCGGCGGCGGCCGCGGCAGTCAGGACTGTGCGCATGGTGGTGGTTCCTCCTGGGTGGCGGTTGCCGGCGCTGCGCCGGCGACCCGACAACACTAGGGAAGGAACATGGACTGCGGTGTTCGGGGGACTGGATCCCGGGTGAACAGTTCGTCGCGGAGGCCGCACCACCTGCAGCGCTCAGGCGGTCTGGCTGGGGGGCTGTTCCTGGGCGAGGGCCTGGACCCATTCGGGGGTCACCTTGCCCAGCCGGCGGTCCGTGACTTCCCGAAGCTGGGCCGCCGCGATCTGCATGGCGCGGTCATCGTCGTCGAGGACTTCTTCCGGTTCCATCTTGCGTGGTGCGGGTTCCCCGTCCACAGCGGCGCCGGGCTCCGTGGGGCGGCGCGCCCGAGCCGCCCGCGTGGGCTGCGCTTCGCCCGTGGCGCGGGCCCCACGGGCTTGGGCCGCCTGGTCGAGAGGCCGCTCCGATGCTGCTTCCAGGACGGCGAGCTCGCCCTCGCCAGCCAATTCGCTTTCACCCAGGACTTTGAGGACTTTCAGCCCGATCGTGCCGCGCTTCGTGTCCCCGGAGTAGACGGCGTCCAGGGCCCAATGGGTCCGCTTCCACCATTCGGCACGGTTGTCCGCTTCAGCTTTCTGCTTCAAGGTCCGCCAGCCGATGACCCCTGCGACCAAGGCACCGAGGAGCACCGCCAGCGGACCCAGCGCGGCAAGAATCTGCCACCACTCGGCGGGCCCGGTGTGCACAAAGACCTCGATAGGCGCAGGAGACGGAGTCGGTGGCATGCGACCAGCTTAAGCCGCAGCTCCGACGGCCGTCCTCGACGGCGTTTTTGGTGACCGGGCCGCTGTCTACCAGTGATTCCGGCAAGCCAGGGTCATTCGGCTCAATAGACTCAGGGAACGGGGGGATCTGCGACTACGGAGTCGTGCCAGGTGACTGGGTTCGGAGCCCGGCTTCCGCCGCGGCGGAGACCAGTTCGACGTTGTACGCGACCAGGACGTCCGCCTGCAGCCGGATAGCGGTGGCGAGGTGGATGGCGTCGGCGCTGCGCAGCCTTCCGGGCATCGCAGCGGCGTACATAAGATCCGCGCGGGCCACGTCCACGAGGTTGATCCCGTTCAACACCGTGTTGATCAACTCGACCGGCAGCCCGCGGCGGCTGCCCACGCAATGCAGTTCCGTATAGAGGAGCATGGAGGCCACCAAGTGATCGCCGCCATGCACCTTTGCTGAAAAATAGCGCGCGGCGGCAGCGGATTCGGTTTCCTCGATGACCAGTTTGAGGGCCGCCGACGTATCTATGTAGACGATCAACGGTCGCCGCGCAGCTCGGACATGATTTCTGCGCTGGTTGCGGCACTGCTGGCTCGCCGCAGCATCTGGAAGTCCACAGGGTCCGAGGCAGCGCGCCGTACGCTTCCGGACAGCAGCAGCCGCTCGAACGCAGAGACGGCAGGCGGGATCAACGTGGCGGCCACTTCGCCGTTGTTCGTGACGTCGATGGTCTTAGTCCTAGGGCCGACGGCTTGGATTACTCTTCTTGGGCTGCTGCGTCAGCGGCTGCGCCCGGGACGGTTCCGCTCAGGGTGCCGATGTAATCGAGCGTTTTGGGACTGACGTGCCGCACGGCCGCGAGGGCCTCCCGGAGACCGGTTCTTTTGGCCGGGTCACCGAGGGCGTCGCGGAGTTCGGTTACCGTGTCAATGCCCTGGCGCTCGAACACGACCGTGATGTCCTCTATCTGGGCGAGACGGCCTGGAGAGGGCCAGTCGATGACGTCCGAGAGCTTCCCGCTATCGAGGCGCTGGCGGAATGCGCTGGTCGTGGCGGCATCCGGCCATGCCGCAATGAGAGCTTCGACCCGCGGTTTGACGGTCGCGTGGTAGTTCTGCCGTCTTTGCAATGTGGCATCGACAATGATGGCCCCGATGTGGTCCCAGCCGCGGCTGACGTCGGTCGAGGCGTCTGTCCCGAGCGGGTCCGCTGGGGCTTGAAGGTTGGCGGCATCATTATCGTTAGTCATAAGGAAATCCTTGCACGTGCAGGCAGTGGGTTTGCTCTCGCGTAAGCCGGGACTGGGGCTTTAGGTTCCGAACCCGGCCCCGATCGCGTCGAGATCACGGACGGCGTAGCGGAGGTGCTCCCATTCCTCATTGAGAATGGTGTGCAGGCAGGAGAGAACGGTCACCGGCATTTCGGGTGCCCACGGACTTCGGCGAGTCGCGGACAGGTCAGCCGCCGTGACAACGGCGAGGTAGTCCCTGACCAGGGCTGCCCTGCCGGCCCGGACCTCAAGTACGTCCGCATACGACGGCGTTTTCTTTGAGAAGACAGCAAGATCGTACCCGTCGGTCTCGTACTCTGCGTTGGGTTGGCCGATGGGGTGATAGGGCTGTTCGATGTCCAAGATTCCCCGGCCCAGCCAGGTGTCCGTGGCCATGACCAGGTGGCGCAGTGTCTGGGCGAAGGACCACTCCCCGTCCACCGAGATATCAACCGTGCCGGGCGGCATTGACGCGGCCCGATCGAGCGTGGCCTGCCAGGTCCCCTCCAGCCCGGCCCAGGCTGCCCGCAGCCCGTCGGGATCTCCGGAGCGTCGGTCTGCGCGGCCGGGGAAGCGGCGGTTGAGTTCCGCCTCGACGAAGGGGACGACGTCGATGCCGTTGATGCGTAGGGTGTTCCCGCCTTCGAGCAGCCACGGTGCATCGAGGTCCGCCCCGGCCGCGTCCACCGCACGCATCACCGCGCCGGACAGGTCGGACCGGACGAACCGGGCTCCCCGCAGGTTCACGTCGGTGAATTGTGCGCCCCGGAGGTCATCGGACTGATCGAAAGCTGCCATGCCGGCCACTGTGCCACGGTTTGGCCAGTCGCGCAGCACCATCGGGGCCCGGTCAGGCGGGCGTTTTCACCCGGGCCGAGCTCACCCAGTCTGACCTAACCTTCAGCGGAGCTTGAGGGGCCGCACCTCTGAGGCACCCCGCCGGCCAGGGCGAGCGCCTGCCAGATGTCCTCAACGATCTGCTCCGGGGAAGCTCCGGCGTCGATGGTGACGAAGGAGGGGAAGTCGTCGAGTTCCCTGTAGCCCCGATCGAAGGCCTGCAGATTCTCAAGGGCCTCGGAGTCGGTGGCCCGCTCGATGACTCGGGTGTAGGCAGTATCAGCCGGCACGTTGAAGTAGAACACCAGGTCCGGGCTGGGCAGGAGCCGCAGCAGCCACGGCAGTGGTCGTCCCGGGCCCAGGCCCTTGACGTGCTTGAGGGCTAGTTGGCAGTAGAGGTAGCGGTCCATGATGATGATTCCGGGAAAAAACCTGGCACGCAGATGGGAAACCAGGACGTTGAGGCAGCGGATACCCGTTTCCACGGAGTCCAGCAGGCCGGTCGGAACCTGGAGGCCGAGACGGCTGCTCCATGCGATGAACCTGCTCCGCCCACAGGGATTCATCGTTACGAGCGCAGGCTGACCGGATGCAACGAGCCGCCGGGCAAGCAGCCTCCCCGCCGTGGACTTGCCGGCACCATCAATGCCGGCGAGAACAATGATCATGGCCCGTGGGCGCCGTGATGGCCGCGGGCCCTCGGAGGTTTCGACAGCCACGGCATCCTCAACAGCTGCGGCATCGTCGACGACGGGAACGTTCATGGGGACCTGCCTCCAGTCAGTTAGTGCACCAACTGGAGGTCTCTCCCGGCCGCGATGATCGGCCCTGCCCGCCGGAGTGTCCTGGGACTCTCGTATTGACGACGGGCCGGATGTGGGGATACTCCCCTCCGTATGTATCTAGTGAAGCATGCGTCACCTATCGAGGGAAGAGCAGCGTGTCGGCCGGGCGTCGAGGAGGGGCCAACGACCGCTTCCGGCGTCGGCCGGAGCCTGACAGGCTCAGGCCAGTTCGGCGCAGATATTCCTGCTTGTTCCCCAGGTGTCCAGTGATAAGAGCGTGGACTGATCGGCGGCCAGGGTGTACACGATACGGCGGTAGTACTGGGTAGTGCTCGGTCCTTGGGGGGTGTCGATGGGAAACAGTATGGTCCCGGCTGTTCCGGTCTCGGTGACGGTGAAAGTTCCATCTGCTGCCGTTGATGTGCTGGCGCACCAGGCAAAGGGGTAACCCTGAAGAGTCGGCAACGACTATACGAAACGCGAGCATAACGACGTCTGGATCCTTCGCATCGTCTGGAAATCCACAGGCTCCGGTGACGACAATGCAAGAGCTACTCAGGCCCCTACGATTCAACTGATCCGGACGGCTCCACCACTCACCACGATCCCGCCGAAGGGCGGGATGTCGACGGTGAGCAGGCTCGGGCGGCCGACATGGCTGCCCTGGTGCACCACTACGCGGCTGGGCGGCTCCACGAATGACAGCAAGCGAAGGTATCCGCCGAAAGCAGCTGCAGCCGACCCGGTCGCCGGATCCTCGGTGATGGTGCCCACCGGGAAGAGGTTGCGTGAGTCGAACTCGTCCGGTCCCATCTCGTAGAGCGTCGTGACGGTGCCGGACCAGTTCTGGGAATCCATCAGCGCACGCATGGGATCCGGGTCGAAAACGAACGAGTCAAAGGTCTCCCGTTCTGAGAAGACGAGAATGGGGTGCCAGTTCCCGGCAAAAGCGACCATCGGCGGGTACCCAGGGTTCAGCTCGGAACGCCCGACGCCGAGCAACTCCAGCAGGGTGCCCAGCACGCCGTCGGGGAATTCGGCCACCCGCGGCTCCACGGACGTAAAGCGGGCCGTCACGGCTGCGCCCTGGCCTGCGGTCTCGATCACGACAGGCCCCACAGCCGTGTCGAAGATAAACGTCCCGGTGCCATCACGCCCGGACAGCGCAACGGCTAAAGCAATCGTGGCGTGGCCGCAAAACGGCACCTCGGCGATCGGGGAGAAGTACCGCACCCGGTTTCGGCGGGAGTCTCCGCCAACCCCCGCCTCGGTGACGAAGACCGATTCCGCATACCCGAGGTCGGCCGCGATCGCCTGCATCCGGGCGTCCTCGAGCCGGGCGGCGTCCAGGACCACTCCCGCCGGATTTCCCCCTGCGGGGGTGGTGGTGAAGGCGGCATAGCGCAGTACTTCCGTCGGCTCTTCCATTCCGCCATAGTCGCACAGCGGTCAAGATGGCGGAGGCCGCCAGGAGAGATGGTTCCGGTGTTACGCAGCCAGCCTGCTCTGGACCTCCGCTGGGAGCTGCGGAGCCCGGGTGGCGGCGAGCCGCTTCGCCAGGTATTTGGCATCCCGGCACATGCCGGGGAGGGTCTCCGATGCTGCCGCGAAGATGAAGTCTTTTCCCAGCAGGTACAGGCCCGGCAGGGTATCCACGATTCCGCGGTGCTGCTGCTCCCGCCAGTTAGCGGGCAGCGCCGGGATGTCCAGCCATGGGTAGGCCTCGTCGAAGCCGGTGCACCAGATGACGTTTGCCACCGGAAGGCCCTGACCGTCGTCGAGCATTACTTCGCCGTCCTGGACGCCGGTGACCCGCGGCACCAGGTGGACGCCGGCGGCGCCGAGGTCCGCGAGCTTGGTGCGGATCAACGGCGTAGCCGTGGCAGCAAGCTTGGGCAGCGCCTTGCGCCCGACCGGGGTGTTGGTGTTCAGCACGTGCATCCCGGCGAAGCGGACCACCGGGAGGAAGTAGCGGGCCGCGGTCCGGCCGTGCCGGAACGGGATCTCGCCACTCGGCTTGCCGGCCAGCCAGGTTTCGTGCGTACGGCTGGTCTCCAGGGCGATTTCCGCCCCGGAGTTGCCCACCCCCACCACCAGGACGGGTCCGGGCTTGAGCTGGGCCGGGCTCTTGTAATTGTAGGAGTGGAGCTGCACGACGTCGGACGGCAGTTCCGCCGCAAATCCCGGCGTCTTGGGCAGCTGGCAGGCGCCGGTGGCGAGGACGGCGTTCGTCGTCGTCCAGCGCTGCGTCCCGGCCGTGACATGGAACCGCTGCCCGTCGTGGCTCAGCCGGGTCACGGCCGTGTGGGGCCGAACCGGCAGGTGGAACCGGGAGGCGTAGTCCTCCAGATAGTCCGCCTGCTCGTCTTTGGTGGGGAAGGCGAGGGGGTCGCCCGGGAAGGGCCGGCCGGGCAGTCCGTTGTACTTGGCGGGGGTGAACAGGCGCAGCGAGTCCCAGCGGCTCCGCCACGCGTCGCCAACCCGTGTGCCGGCGTCGAGAATGACAAAGTTCCGGTGCTGCTGCGCCAGGTAGTAGCCCAGCGCCAGGCCGGACTGTCCGGCGCCGATAATGACGGTGTCGACGTCGGCAGTGCCGAGCATGCCCGGGCCGACGACGCCGCCGGTGTCAGTTGCTGGGGTGGTGTTCATGGTGGTGCCTCCTTGGTGTTTCCTGTGCGGTGGGGTGGTTATGAACGCTGCGCCGGCTGTGGCGCCGGGTGGCCGGCGGCTCCGGACCGGAAGCGCAGGTACCAGATGGGCAGCAGCGCGGAGGCGACGACGTAGAAGGGGTGCAACAGCCAGATCGGTCCCAGCGGGAGGCTGAAGACGTAGACGGAGTGCACTGTGTTGGCGGCGTTGCACTGAAACGTTTATGCCATTAACGCTATTTTTCGTCGCGTCGCGGCGAATCGGGCGAATCACCCATTTCCCAGGTGCCCGGGAGAAATCCGGCAGGCGGGGACTGGGTAATTTTATGCAGGGAGGTCAGGCGAGGCCGTGCTGGTAGGCGTAGGCCGTGACCGCGGCCCGGGAGGTCAGGCCCAATTTGGTGAAGATATTGCTCAGGTGCCGGGCCACCGTTTTTTCGCTGATGAACAGCTCGGCAGCGATGCTTCGGTTGGTTAGTCCGGCGGAGACGAGCTGGACCACCTCGGCTTCGCGGGCGGTGAGCGGCCCGGCGTCGGCCGCGTGCTGAGCGTCATTCCCTGTCCTTGGCGCCGGGGCTGTCCGGGCGTCCGGCGCTAGAGGCAGCGAGTGCTCAAGCTCCGATAGCGCCGGCGCGGCGCCCAGCTCGGAAAATACTGCCCGGGCCGACTCACGCTCCAGCCGGGCGGATTCTTCATCACCGAGCGCGGCGCACAGCCTGGCCAGGAGGGCGCGGCAGCGGGCCGCTTCGAACGGTGCGTCGAGGCTGAGCCAGCGGGACCACGCGCGGCGAAGCGGGACCAGGGCAGCCCCGGGGTCGCCTTCGTGGAACAGGAGAACGGCTTGGGACTGCTCGGCGAGGGCGTGCAGCATGGGCATGTCGGTCGAGGCGCACAGCGAGGTCAGCTCTTCCACGGCTGCCCGTGCTGCCAGTGCGTCGCCTGCTGCCACTTCGATCTGCACCCGGGCGGCGAGCAGCCGGCGCCGGTAGGCGGGGTCGACGCCCTCCATGGCCTGCCGGAGCAGGGACCGGGCCTGGTCCGGCCTGCCTTGGGCCAGACGTAGGAGCGCCAGCCCGGGCTGCGGCGGGAAACCGGTCTCCTGAGCATGCAGGTAGCAGGCCTCGGCGGCGTCGAAGGCGCCCCGGAGCCGGTGGATTTCGCCCTGTTCGTAAAAGCCGCCGTAGGTGGCCATCCGGTCGCCGTGGAAGGCAAGGTCCTGCGCCGTTTTGGCCGCTTCGAGCGCCTCGGTCCAGGCGCCATGCAGCCGGTACAGCTCGGCCCGGTGCATCTGGCACTGGCCGCTGAAGGCCACCAGGTTCTGCTGCGCGTCGCACCACCGGTCCAGCGCCCGTGTCCACTCGGTGGCGCGATGCAGGTCGAAGGCCAGATGGCAGGTTTCGATCACTGCGCAGTAGATGATCCCGGCGGGGATCGGGGAAATTTCCCCGACGGTGACGGCCACCATGGCTTCGTCGAGCAGGGCCAGGCCGTCGTCGAGTTCGCCCAGCATGATCTTTGCCTGCCCGAGGCCCAGCGTGCCGAGGGCCGCCGAGTCAGCGTCGCCGCGTGCCCGCCCGAGGTCGGCGGCCCGGGTGAAGGTTTCGACGGCGGTGGCGCCGTCGCCTTGGTAGAGGGCGCCCAGCCCGGCAGGGATGGACAGCAAGCCCTCGAAGGGGCAGGGCTCGGGCAGGTCCTCGACGATCCGTTGGGCGCGGGCCAGCCAGCCGGCGCTGCGGGCCGGTTCGCCCAGCAGGATGAGGTTCATCCCGGTCCATACCGCGCAGCGGGCGGCGGCGGGGTAGTCGTCGTCGGCGAGGTACTTCAAGTGCGCCCTGGCCAAGATGTCCACTCCCTCGGAGCCCCGGCCGGTGAGGATGACGGCGGTGGCCAGCTGTTCCAGATCGCTGGCCGGAAGTCCGGCGTCGTGGTCGGCAGCGGTGTACTGCCCAACGGCGTCCGGCCAGCGCCGTTCGGCGTAGGCTTCCCGGCCGTGTGAGAGTGTAGACATCCCGTCTCCCCGTTCCCGGTGGCGGGCCTGAGCCTGTGGGTGCTGCCCGGCCCGGCACGCCCGGAACCGGTGGTGGGCGGCGCGGCCCGTCATCTGCTTTTCAGGCTACCGCCGGGATTAGGGAGCGGCAAGGTGCGCGGCCAGGACCCTCTGGAGGGCGGGATGGACCGTTGCTGCCAGCAGCAAAACCGAACGGAGCCGGCTTCCGCGACCAAGGCGGAAGCCGGTTCAGCGTAGCTACGAAAGACTAGAACGCGGCACGTGGAAATCAGTGCCCGCGCGCTACTCGCGTCTAGTTCCCTCGCCGCAGGTGCCGGTGGTGCTGCTCGTAGCTGTCGAACACATCGGAGGACGTGGTTCCGGAATGGCCGAATTTGCCGCGGAGGACGTCGGCGAGTCCGTCCAGCGCCGCGTGGAGCATCCGGGCGGCGAAGCGGAGTTCAGGGCTCTCGCTGCGCTGGGCCTCGGATGCCAGGTCCTGGGCGTAGGCGACCGTGGCCGGCAAGGAGCCGCGCTGCTCAATTTCTCGGAAGTAGTAGGTTTCATGGAAGGCAAGCAGGTCTATGCTCACCGAGGCTATGTTTGTGGCGATTGACTCCAGCAGCCCGGCAGCGTGGGTGGGGTTCAGCGCCAGTACTCCCGCCGGACCTGCAGCCTCCCTGAACAAGTTCAGCTGGTGGGCAAGGGCGCGGCGGCGGTTCAGGGCCGGGAAAGTCTGCAGGATCCAGGAGACCGTTGCTGTCAGCAAGCCGAAACCGGTGACGGCCTGGAGGGCAACAACCAACCTGAGCAGCGGAGAGGCTGCGACGATATCGCCGAACCCCACCGTGGAGAGAGTAACCAGGGAAACGTAGAGCGCTTCGGCAAAATCGGCCTCCACTGGGACCCCGGTTCCGTACACAAAACCGTCCGTCAGATGTGGCAGGTACAGCAGTGCCCAGCCGATGGCCGCCATTCCCGCCCAGGCGCCAATGACAGCTGCCATGGCCAAGGGCGCTGCGGTGGCGGAGCCCCGGCCCCGCAGTCGTCTCGACATGAGCCAGAATCCGCGCATGATCGCCCGGCCCACAGGGCCAGAACCGTGCGGGTAAAGGAGCGTCCGAAAAACGTCCACGAACATCAGCAGAACCAGCCCGGCGCCCAGAACCGTCCAGAGCGTGTCCTCGAAGTCCATGCCTCATCTTAGAGGCGGGACTGGTTGGATGAGCAGCCACTGCGCTGGATTCGGATGCCTGCGGTCCATTGAGGACATACTGCCCAAAAGCGCGCAATTCGTGAGTTGTTCCGTCAAACTGATGTCGGCACATGGATTCTTGGGGGAAGCCGTCGTTGACGGTGCTGTCGCCCTTCCGCTGTGGGCTGCATCATCACTCATCGAAAGGCATCACCATGACACACCCCCACCCCGACGCGAATGCTGCCGTTCCGGAAGGCTACGAGCCGCTGGCAACTCCGCCGTACCAGGGCGGACTGCACCCGAGTGGACCTCAGCAGCAGCCCTACGCCGGCCCGCAGCAGGGCTCCCCGGCCGGACCGCAGCAGCAGTACCAGCAGCCTCAGCAGCAGTCCTACTCCGGACAGCAGCAGCCGTACCAGCAGCCTCAGCAGCAGTCCTACTCCGGACAGCAGCAGCCGTACCAGCAGCCCTATGGCGGACCGCAACAGCCGTACCAGCAGCCCTATGGCGGACAGCAGCAGCCCAACCCCGGCCCGCACCAGGGCTACGCGGCCGGCGCGCAGCAGCCGTACCAGCAGCCCCAGTACCAGGGCAACCCGCCGTCGCCGCTTCAACCGCAGTACCAGCAGCACCCTCCAATGCCGAACCCCGCCTATGGCTACCCGCAGGCAAAGTCAAAGATCGTCGCGGGGCTCCTGGGCCTCTTCCTGGGCGGACTGGGAATCCACCGCTTCTACCTGGGATTCACCAAGGTCGCGGTCATTCAGCTCGTCCTGACGATCGTCGTATCCATCTTTACGGCGGGGCTCGGACTTTTCCTTGTCGGGCTGTGGGGCTTCATCGAGGGCATCATGATCCTCGCCGGATCGGCCAACTTCCAGCGGGACGCCCATGGCATCCCGCTCCGCGACTGACGCGAACGAGGGATTACATTGACCCAGATCATCCATGACCGCCCGGACCAGCTCGCGCAGATCAACGCCGGGCTGCTGCAAGGTGAGACTGTCTACGCGGTTTATGACTGCATCGGAATAGGCACGGGCTTTGTCGGCATCACGAATATGCGCGTCATCATTCAGGACAAGAGCTTCGTCGGGAACAAACTCGCCATCGTGTCGGTGCCGTACAAGAACATCCGATCCGTTGCCATGTTCTCGAACAAATCGATGATGGGACGGTTCGCGTCCACTTCCACGATCGGAATCGACACCGGTTCCAGTATCAAAGAAGCAGACTTCCGCGGCGACGACAAGGCCAAGCACGCCCACGACCTGATCCTCTGGAATGTGCTGAACACCAAGTAGAACCATCGAGGAGGCGCTGAGCAGCACCGACCCGGCAGGCAGCTTCACGGGTTCGGTTCCCATCGCGACGGCGACGAAGAAGTCGGCGCTGCGCTCGCAGATCAGCAGGTTCCCGGCCTCGACGCGCCATGAGCCGCCGTCGTTCGCAGTGAAGACTTCCGTCTTCCAGAGCAGCCGGCGCAGTTCCAGCGCCTTGGTCACTAACTCCAGGGACGACGTCGGGTCCTGCTTCTGCAGCTCGATCGCGTGGTTGCCCCAGCCCGCGGGGATCGGCAGCCACGGTTCCGCCGCGCTCTCTCCGAGCGAGAAGCCGTGGCTCAGCGCCGGATCCGCTGTCCACGGCAGCGGGATGCGGGCGCCGTCGCGGCAGACGCCGCCGCGGGCCCACATCGGATCCACCCGGGACTCGAGCGGGACGTCGATCTCGGGCAGCCCCAGCTCCTGGCCCTGGTAGAGGTAGGCCGGGCGGGCGGGCCCAGCAGCGCCACCAGCGCCGCGCGGGCGCGCAGTGCGCCGACCTCGCCGCCGCCGAAGCGGGTGACGGAGCGGACAATGTCGTGGTTCTCCAGCGCCCACGTCGGGGTGGCGCCGTGCAGCTGCCGGGCGCTTTCGAGTTCGTTCCCGGCGGCGGCCCGGGCTTCCGGGTCCCAGCCGAGCTTCACGAACGCGAACGCGAACGCCTGCTGCATCTCATCGGCCCGGGTGTAGCGCGCCGCGCGGGCCGGCTCCAGGTTAACCTCGCCCATCAGCAGGCGGTGCGGTTCGTACTTTTCGGCCAGGGTGCGCCAGCGGCGGTAGACCTCGTGGACTTCCTCCTGGTCCGAGACTTTCGGGTTGGACCGCAGCCCGTCCACTACCCCGC
>NZ_MQTQ01000061.1:27416-48173 GCF_020532805.1 Arthrobacter sp. SO5
GGGCGAATCCGGCAGGCCGTCGGCCTTGAACAGGGCATGCGCGACGTCGAGAGGCCTACGACGGCGGCGTGTGGGTTCCAGCCGAAGGGACCCAGCCGCCGGAGTCATCCGAGGTGAGCCCCCGCGTTCATCGGCGCCCAGGTCTGTCGTGATCGGCCAGTACAGTACTGCCGCCAGCCCACTTCAGGCCGCACGTCGGGCACACGATGTACCACTCGTCGTTTCCGGAAAACTCGATCATCCTGCCCACGTCCTCGCCGCTCGACGGGCACCAGGTCTTCATGTCCTCCTCCTTTTGGAGGATCGCCTCTTGGATCTTCATGAAGTCCAGGTCATCGTCGTCTCTGATCATGGTCGCGACCTTACGCTGGGTGACCGACATCAAACCTCCGGGGCCGCCGCGGACTGGACGGAACCGCCAAAGGTGTCTGAGGTGAGTGCAGACTCCTGCCGGGAAGCGGACCCGCCCGGCGTGCCTGATTCCTTCCCGGTCCGCCGGGCTGACTAGCTAGCCACCGCCGCCTTCGCCGCCCGCGAGGCCTCCATCCACTCGCTCAGCCACGGGGCCCGGACGCTGGAGGTGATGCGACAGTCGGCCACGAAGGTTCCCTTCGCGCCGGCATCGATCCAGTCCTGCAATGCGGAAAGGTCGGACAAGGAGCGGATGATCGCGGACTCGGCACCCAAAGCGCGGGCGACGCCACTAAAGTCCACCTCGGGGATCAGCATGGGCTTTTCGGTCAGGCCCTGGGAGCCGTACTGGTGGATTTCGGCGCCGTAGGCGGCGTCGTTGTAGATCACGACGACGGCGCTGATTGCCGCGCCGATGAGCGATTCGAGGTCGGACAGGCCCATTAGGAAACCGCCGTCGCCGGAGGCCAGCACCAGGGTGCGGCCGTCCTCCACGGCGCGGGCTGCCCCGACGGCGCTGGCGAGGCCCAGCCCGATGGTCTGGTAGGCGGTCCCCACCATCACCAGGTCCTGCGGCCGGGGGATGTTCCAGTACATCGGTGCCCAGCCGAGGAAGTGCCCCCGTCCTGGACCACCGTGCGCCGCTCCGGCAGCACGGCGTCCAACGCGGTGGCCAGGGAACGCGGGTCCAGCCGTCCGTCCGCGGTCTCCTCGGAGCCCGGGTGGTGGGCCGGTCCTTCGGCAAGCCGTTTGCCGGCTTCCGTGCGCCACGCTCCGCCACGGCCGGCGTCCGGCGAGGCCGCGCCCTCCAGCATCCGCAGGAGGTGTCCGGCCGCAGACTTCGCGTCCGCGCTGACGAATGTGTCCACTCGGGGGTGTGTCGGCTGGAGGGCGGTGTCGATCTGTATGACGGTGCTGTCCGGGCCGAGCAGGTGCCCGAACCGCATGGTGAAGGCGCTCAGGCTTGCCCCGGCCACGAGGACCACATCGGCTTCACCCATGAGCCCGGCTGCGGTGTCCGTGCCGAAGCCGCCGGCCACGCCGAGGTATCCCTCGCCTTCGAGGAGGTTGAGCGCCAGGGCGGTTCCGGCGGTCACGGCGCCGAGGCGGTCGGCGAGCCCCCGGAGCTCCGGGCCGGCTCCGGCGAGGTGCGCGCCGCGGCCGGCGAGGATCAGCGGCCGCTTGGCCCCTGCGAGCAGGCGGGCTACCTGCCCAAGGCCGCCGTCGACGTCGTCCGTCACCATCCGTGCCGCGGGTGCCGGAAGTTCCTCGTCCGCAGCCTCGAGGGCCGCGAGGTCGTAGGGGATGGCAATCACGACGGCGGTGCGCTTGGTGAGTGCGTACTCCACCGCCTGCCGGGTGATGGAACCCGCAGCGTCGCGGGTGACGGTGAACGTGGCGGCGCCGAGGCCTGCGGCGATGGCCGCCTGGTCCACGTCCCAAGGGCGGGCGCCGGTGGTGGGGGCGTCCCCGGTGACCAGCACGACGGGGATCTGCGCCTGGACCGCCTCGGCGAGGGCGGTCAGTGCATTGGTGTAGCCGGGGCCGTAGGTGGTAGTGCCCGCGGCGAGACGTCCCGACGTCCGGTAGTAGGCGTCGGCCGCGGCGACGGCGGCGCCTTCATGGCGGACGGCGGAGAAGCGGAGGCCCAGCTTCTCCGCGGCGTCCAGGAAGTAGACGTTCCCGTTGCCCATCACGCCGAAGACATCGCTGAGATAGCTGCTGAGAATCTGCGCCACGCGGCCGGACACGGTGAGAGTAGTCATGCAGGAATCTTGTGCGCTGGTCCCCAGATAGGCAAGGGAGTCACATTTGGCTAGGAGATTTGGCAGGCACAAGAGGCTTGATTGAAAATATGACCAATTGTGGCCTGCGTCACCCGCATCTAGCCGGCGGCGCGGGGTTCCTGCTCGGAGAGCCGGGCCAGAAGGCCGTCGTAGCGGGGCGGCATGAGTTCCAGCACGGAGATGGCTGTGCTGGTCCGTTGAATCCCCTCGATTTCCAGGATCTGGTTGGTGATGCGGTAGAGATCCGCCGTGCCGCGTGCCACCACCTTGGCCATGAGGTCCGCGTCGCCGGTAGTGGCGTGCACCTCGATGACCTCCGGGATCGCGGCGAGCCCGTCCTCCACCGCACCTGTCCGGGTCTGGCTGATGGACAGGGAGAGGAAGGCCATCAGTTCATAGCCGAGTGCGGCGGTATCCAGTCGCCGGCTGAAGGAGCGGAGGGCGCCGCTGCGCTCGAGCCGTGCCAGCCGGGCGTGGACCGTGTTCCGTGCGACGCCGAGTGTCCGGGAGAGTGCCAGGGCGCTGGCTTCCGGATCCTTGTCCAGGGCCAGGATGATCCTGCCGTCGAGTGAATCCAGGGTGCGGGGGTGCAGGATGGTCATATTTTCACCAGAGACGGTAGAAGTTGAGCAGAAGTCCCAATGGGTTGAGCGTACCTTGCATTGTGGGCGGAGTCACAACCATGATCAGTCCTCATGACCCGTGATCAGCTTCTCACCGCACCGGACACCGCATTCCCCGCCCTTCGTGGCGCTGTGTCCGGCCTCCCGCCGTATGTCCCGGGCCGGCGCAGCGCCGGCACGGACATTGCTGCCCTTGCCAGCAACGAAAGCCACTACGAGCCGCTGCCCGCTGCCGCCGCCGCGGTGGCCGCAGCGGCCGGTACCATGAACCGCTACCCCGACAGTGCCGCCGTCGAACTCCGTGAACGGATCGCCAGCCACTTCGGCGTCACTGCCGGAGAGGTCGCGGTGGGACCCGGCAGCGTGGGCGTCCTCCAGCAGATCATCACCGGCTTGTGCGATGCCGGGGATGAAGTGATCTTCGCGTGGCGCTCCTTCGAGGCGTACCCCATCCTGGTGGAGCTGGCCGGCGCCCGGCCGGTTCGCGTTCCGCTGGACACCTTTGAAGGCCACGACCTGGATGCCATGGCCGCAGCCGTCACCGCCCGCACGAAGGTGATCCTGCTCTGCACCCCCAACAACCCGACCGGCGTGCCGATCAGCCACGAGCGCATCGAGGCCTTCCTGCGCTGTGTCCGTTCCGACATCCTCGTGGTGATCGACGAGGCCTACGTGGAGTACGCCGAAGCGGGCAGCGGCCCCGATTCCCTGGCTCTCTACCGCCAGTATCCCAACGTCTGTATCCTTCGCACCTTCTCAAAGGCCTACGGCCTCGCTGGCCTGCGCGTGGGCTACGCCGTGGCGGCGCCGGCCATCGCTGAGGGGCTGCGCCGGACCGCCCTTCCCTTCGCCGTGAGCGCGCTGGCCCAGAAGGCCGCCGTCGCGTCGCTGGACGCCGGAGGGGAGATGAAAACCCGGGTAGCCGCGGTCAAGCAGGAGCGCGCCCGGATGGCCGCGCAGCTCGAAGCCCAGGGCTGGAAGCTGCCGCCGAGCCAGGGCAACTTCCTGTGGATCCGTGCAGATGAGAGCCTCCAGGCAAGGCTCGTGGATGCGTTTGACCGCGCGGGAATCATGGTCCGGGCCTACCAAGGTGACGGGGTGCGGATCACCGTTGCCGGCCCCGCCGCCAACAACCGCGTGCTCCGGGTTTTGGAAGCCCACGCAGCCTAGGAACTTATCGACCCTTATCAATCCGTTCCACAACCAGAGGACTCCCCATGGAACAACAGACAAAGACGTCTGGCCGCCCGCTCGGCGCCGCACTGAAACCCCGCCAGCTCACGATGATGGGCCTGGGAAGCGCCATCGGTGCGGGCCTGTTCATCGGCTCCGGGGCCGGCATCCAGGCCGCCGGCCCGGCCGTGCTGATCTCCTACCTCGTAGCCGGCACCCTCATCATCCTGGTGATGTGGGCCCTCGGCGAAATGGCCGCCGCCAACCCGGACAGCGGAGCCTTCTCCGTCTACACCGCCAAGGCCTACGGACCGGTGGCCGGTGCCACGGTGGGCTGGCTCTGGTGGCTGCAGCTCGTGGTGGTCATCGCCGCCGAAGCGCTCGGCGCGGCAGGCCTGCTGGCCACCATCTTCCCGGCCCTGCCGGTGTGGCTGATGGCCTTCGTGTTCATCGTGCTCCTCACCGCCGTGAACCTCACCAGCGTGAAGAACTTCGGCGAGTTCGAGTTCTGGTTCGCCCTGCTCAAGGTGGCAGCAATCCTCGGGTTCCTCCTCGTGGGCGCAGCCCTGCTCTTCGGCTGGCTGCCGGGCGTGCAGTCGCCGGGCCTGTCCAACTTCACCGGTGCCGGATTCGCGCCCAGCGGTTTCGCCGGGATTGCCACAGCACTGTTCGTGGTGGCCTTCGCGTTCGGCGGCACCGAGATTGTCTCCGTGGCGGCAGCTGAGACCGCCGAGCCGGCCCGCAGCGTGAAGAAAGCGGTCCGCACGGTGCTGTGGCGCATCCTGGTTTTCTACATCGGTTCCATCTTCATTATTGCGGCCGTCGTTCCCGTGGGTTCGGCGGGGCTGAAGAGCCCGTTCGCGGCGGTACTGGACGCCGCCGGTATGCCCGGCGCAGCCACCGCCATCACCCTCGTGGCCGTGGCGGCACTGCTCTCCGCGCTCAACGCCAACCTCTACGGCGCCTCCCGGATGGCGTTCTCCCTCGCCGAGCGGGGCGACGCTCCGCGCCTGCTCGCCTCGGTGTCCAAGGCACGGGTCCCGGTTATCGCAGTCCTGGCCAGCGTCGCCTTCGGCGTTGTCACGGTCGGGCTGGAGCTGGCTTTCCCCGAGATGGTCCTTCCCGTCCTGCTCAACATTGTGGGCTCGACCTGCCTGCTGGTGTGGACGTCCGCGCTCCTGGCCCAGCTCGCGCTTCGGCTCCGCGCCGACCGCGAGGGGACGGAGCTTCCCCTGCGGATGCCCGGCTTCCCGTGGCTGACGGGCTTTGGCCTGCTCATCCTCGCGGCGATCTTCACGGTGGGCTTCATCGGCGAGGACTCCCGCCCCCAGCTGCTGAGCACTTTCTCGCTTGTGGCGCTGCTGGCGGTGGCGAACTGGCTGCACCAGCGGAACGGGAAGGTTCCGGTTTTTGTTGACGCTTCAGAGGGTGACAAGCAGCCGGCGCTCGTCGACTAGTTGACTCGCCTAGGAACGGAAGGTCCGCCCACTTCCCCGTTGCGGTATCACTTATGGGCGTCCTGAGCCTTTAGAGCAGCTAGGAGTGACAGCGCAACGGGGTTCGTGGACGGCACTTCGTGTGGCCGGTCAGCTCAGTCGCGCAGTACCCACGCCGCGTTGTTCGGTTGCAGCCAGCCGTCCTCTACCAGCGGGACCGCGCTGAGAAGCACGGATCCGGCCGGGAGCCGGACCGACTCGGTTCCCATCGCGACGGCGACGAAGAAGTCAGCGCTGCGTTCGCAGATCAGGAGGTCACCCGACTCGACGCGCCAGGAGCCGCCGTCGTTGGGTCCGAAGACCTCGTACTTCCACAGCTGCCGGCGCAGTTCCAGCGCCTTGGTGACCAGTGCCAGCGACGACGCCGGGTCCTGCTGCTGGAGTTCGACGGCGTGCGTTCCCCAGTCCGCGGGGACCGGGAGCCACGGCTCAGCCGCAGGCTCACCGAGCGAGAAGCCGTGGTTCAGCGCCGGATCCGCCGTCCACGGCAGCGGGACGCGGGCGCCGTCGCGGCAGACGCCGCCACGGGCCCACATCGGATCCACCCGGGCCTCCAGCGGAACGTCGACCTCAGGCAGGCCGAGTTCCTGGCCCTGGTAGAGGTACGCCGGCCCCGGCAGGCCCAGCAACGCCACCAGCGCGGCCCGGGCGCGCAAGGAGCCGACGTCCCCACCGCCGAACCGGGTCACGGACCGGACGATGTCGTGGTTTTCCAGCGCCCAGGTGGGCGTGGCGCCGTGCAGCTGGCGGGCGGCTTCGAGTTCGTTCCCGACGGCGGCCCACGCCTCCGGCTCCCAGCCGAGCTTCACGAACGCGAACGCGAACGCCTGCTGCATCTCATCGGCCCGGGTGTAGCGGGCGGCGCGGGCGGGTTCCAGGTTGACCTCGCCCACCAGCAGCCGGTGCGGCTCATACTTTTCGGCCAGGGTCCGCCAGCGGCGGTACACCTCGTGGACTTCCTCCTGGTCCGAGACCTGCGGGTTGGACCGCAGCCCGTCCACCACCCCGCCCGTGGAGGGCGAATCCGGCAGGCCATCGGCCTTAAACAGGGCATGCGCGACGTCGATTCGGAGGCCGTCCACGCCCTTGTCGAACCAGAAACGCAGCACCCCGTCGAAGTAGTCGCCCACGGCGGGGTTGCGCCAGTTCCAGTCCGGCTGTTCGGGGGAGAAGAGGTGCAGGTACCAATCCGTGTCCGTCTCGGAACCGGGGGTGGCGCGGCTCCATGCCCGCCCCCCGAACACGCTCTGCCAGTTGTTCGGCGGGACGTCGTCGTCGGACATGTCCAACGGACCCGACACAAAGTGGAACATGTCCCGCTCCGGCGAGCCCGGAACGGCCGCCAAAGCAGCCTGGAACAGCGGGTGCTCCGAGGAGCAGTGGTTGGGGACGACGTCGAGCAGCACCCGCAGCCCCAGCGCATGCGCGTCGGAAAGCAACGTGTCGAACTGCTCCATGGTGCCGAACAGCGGGTCCACGCCGCAGTAGTCGGACACGTCGTAGCCCTGGTCCACCTGCGGGGAGGGCTGGAAGGGGGTCATCCAGATCCCGTCGACGCCGAGCGAGGCGATGTACGGGAGCCGGGCGGTCAGCCCGGCGAGGTCGCCCACGCCGTCGCCGTCGCCGTCGGCGAAGGAGCGCGGGTAGACCTGGTAAATGACGGCGGACTGCCACCACTCAGCCGAAGGCGCCAGCGCCGTCGATTCGACAGGGCTCATTTGCTGGCGCCCGCGGTGAGGCCCTCGACGATCCGGCGCTGGAAGATCAGCACCATGATCACCAGCGGTACGGTGACGATCACGCCGGCGGCCATCTGCTCGCCGAAGGGCGCCTGGAATTCGGTGGCGCCGGTGAACTTGGAGATCGCCACCGTGGCGGTCTGGATCTTGGGGTCGTTGACCATGGACAGCGCGATGATGAATTCATTCCAGCTGTGGATGAAGGTCAGGATCGCGGTGGTGAAGACGCCCGGCGCGGCCAGCGGGAGCAGGACCTTGCGGAACGCCTGCCACTTGGTGCAGCCGTCGATCATGGCGGCTTCCTCGAGGTCGAACGGCAGGGCCTTCATGAACGTGGTGAGGTTCCAGACCGCCAGCGGGATCGCGAAGGACAGGTTGGGCACGATCATCGCCTGGTAGGTGTTGATCCAGCCGATGTCCGTGAAGAGACGCAGCAGCGGCACCACCACGGAGATGCCGGGGAACATCGACGTCGCGATGATGACGCCGAGGATCACGGACTTGAAGCGGAAGTCCAGCCGGGAGATGGCGTAGGCGGCGGACACGCCCAGGACCAGCGCGAAGGTGGTGGTGGTGCCGGCGACGATCAGGGAGTTCAGCAGGGCCTGGCCGAACATCGTGGAGCCGTCGAACACCTTGGTGTAGTTCTCCAGCGAGAACGGGGCCGGCAGCAGGGTGTTGTCGAAGATGTCCGCGGTGCGGCGCAGGCTGGAGACCAGCATCCAGTAGAACGGGGCCAGGCAGTAGGCGAAGATCAGCGCCAGGCCCGCGTAGACACTATAGGAACGCCAGGTGCGCTGCGCTTTCGGCTTTTGGGGGCGGACGACGGCGGTGCGTGCGTCAGGCGCGACGGCGCCGGAGTCCGTAGCGGCGTTGCGGAGGTCGGAGATGGTCATCGGGTGGCCTCGGCCTTCTTCAGTTCGGACGTGGCCAGGGAGCGGGACTTCTTTGCGCTTTTCTTGGACAGCAGCTTCAGTTCCTTGGCGCCGGTGACGTCGGCGCCCAGGACCTTCACAAACACGATCGCGACGATGGCGACGTACAGGAAGAGCACGACGGCAAACGCGGAGGCGGAGCCGTAGCGGAGCTGGTTGGATTCATCCCACGCCAGCATGGAGAGGGTCTCCACCGATTCCTTGCCGGGGCCGATCAACACGAAGGGCAGGTCGAACATTCGCAGGGCATCCAGCATGCGGAACAGCACGGCCACCAGAAGGGTGGGCTTGACCAGCGGGAGGGTGATGGAGCCGAGCTGGCGCCACCAGCCGGCGCCGTCGATCTTGGCGGCCTCGTAGACTTCGCCGGGGATGACCTGCATGCCGGCCAGGACCAGTAGGCCGATGAACGGGGCGGTCTTCCAGACCTCGGCGATGATCACGGCGAGCTTGGAGGCGTCGCCTTCGGCGGTCCAGAGGATCTCGCTGCCGATCAGGGTGTTGGCGATGCCGTCGGACTGGAAGATCCAGCGCCACAGCAGGCCGGAGACGGCGGTGGGGACGGCCCACGGGACCAGGATGCTGGCGCGCAGGAAGGACCGGCCGCGGAAGGCGCGGTTCATGGCCAGGGCCAGGCAGAGGCCCAGGACGGTCTCGAAGAAGACCGTGGTGACGGTGAAGAAGGTGGTGTTGGCGAAGGCGTTGAGGAAGCGCCGGCCGGATTCGCCGGCGAAGAGGTCGGCGTAGTTCGCCAGGCCCACGAAGGCGTCGACGTCGGAGACGAAGCCGTCCGCGTCCAGGCCGGACTCGGCGCGGAACAGGGACTGGTGCACCGCGGAGAGCAGCGGGTACGCAATCACCAGGGCCAGCACCAGGAGTGTGGGGGAGAGCAGCAGCGCGGCCATCCGGCCTTCGCCGGCGGTGCGCCGGGCGCGTTTCCGGGGCCGGCTGGGCCGGGTATCGGGGGCCGGCTGCGCGCCGGCGGGCGGGACGGTCGTCGTCGTCGTCATGCGTGGTACCTCACTGGAGTTGCAGCTGCCTGGCCGGCCGGGATAAACCGGCCGGCCAGGCTGGTGGTCTGAACTGCTTGGGAATTACTGAGCTACTTGGACAGCTCGGTGAGCTTGGCCTGCATGTCCTTCAGGGCCGTGTCCGTGTCCTTCTTGCCGGTGATGGCCGCGTAGGCCTCTTCCTGGATCGCCTTGGTGGTGGCGCCGTACTGGACCACCTTGGGGCGGGGCTGGGCGTTGTTCAGCGAGGTCAGGAGGGTGGGGAAGAACGGGCGCTTGGCGACGACGGTGGGGTCCGCGTAGAGGGAAGCGTACGCCGGGGCGCGGGAGGACAGGGCCAGGCGCTTCTGGGCCTGCTCCTGGCTGGTGAAGAACTTGACGAATTCCAGCGCGGTGGCCTTGTTCGGGGTGAACGGGGAGATCGCCAGGCTGCGGCCGCCCAGGGTGGAGACGCCGGGGCCGTCGGTGCCCGGGATGGAGGTGATGTCGAACTTGCCGTTGACCTTGCTGGAGCCGTCGGTGGCGGTCAGGGACGCGTAGACAAAGGGCCAGTTGCGCAGGAAGACCACTTTGCCGTCCTGGAACGCGCGGCGGCCCTGTTCCTCGAGGTAGGTGATGGCGTCGGAGGGGAACATCCCGTCCTTGAAGCCGTCCACCAGCAGGTTCAGGCCCTTCTTGGCCTCGGCGGTGTTGACCGTGGGCTTGCCGTCGGCGTCGACGATTGTGCCGCCGGCGGAGGCGACGGCCTCGGAGAAGTTGACCGTGAGGGCCTCGTTCTTGTCGAACTGGCCGGCGTAGCAGGACATGCCCGCGGCTTCGGGGAGGGCCAGGATCGCCTTGCAGGCGGTCTTCATCTCATCCCAGGTCTTGGGCGCTGCGGCGATGCCGGCGGCCTTGAGCAGGTCCGAGCGGAAGTAGAGCAGTGCGCCGTCGGTGTAGTACGGGGCGCCGACCAGGGAATCACGGTAGGTTGCGGCGTTGACGGTGGCCGGGATCATCTTGTCGGTGGGGACCGCGTCCGCGGGCAGCGGCATGATCCACTTGTTGGCCGCGAACTCGGAGGTCCAGACGACGTCGAGGTTCAGCACGCTGAAGGTATCCGACTTGATCTGGGCATTCTGGATCAGCTGCTGGCGCTGGGCGTCCGCGGAGTCCGGCAGTTCGATGAACGTGACCTTCTCCTCCGGGTGGGCGGCGTTCCATTCCTCGATGCTCTTGTTCGCGGCACCTGAGGCGTCGCGGTTGGAGACGTAGTTGATGGGGCCCTTGCCCTCGAAGGACGCGGCGGCGGCCTTCGGGGTGCTCTTCGCGTCCGGGGCGGTCCCGCCGCAGCCGGTGAGGGCGACGGCGGCGACGGTCAGGGATGCGGTGGTGGCCAGAAGAGTCTGCCAGGTGCGGCGGCGCTGCCTCATGTGTTGCTCCTTGTTCATTGGGGTGGTGCGAGCTGATTTCCGGCTCCGGGCATGCGGATGCTTGGCGGGGCCGTTGGTGGGTAGAACTGTGGGGGTCTAGGTGGCGGGCTCTTGGCTGCCGGGTGGCGCGGTTGAGCCGCGTTCGATCAGCCGATGCGGCATGATCTTCGGCCCCAGGTCGCGGGCGCGGAGCAGTTTCCTGACGGCCATCCGTCCCATCTCCTCGAGCGGCTGCGCCATGGTGCTCAGCGGCGGGTTCACGTGCCGGGAGGTGGAGGTGTTGTCGAAGCCCAGGACGGAGACGTCTTCCGGCACCCGGAGGCCGCGCCGCTGCAGTTCATTGACGACGGCGGCGCCCATCTCGTCGCTCATCGCGAAGATCGCGGTGAGGCCGGGTTCCTGCTGCAGAAGGTCGTCGACGCCGGCGGCACCGCTTTCGTAGAAGAAGCTGCCGGTCGCGGTGACCGGGGTGCAGCCCGCTTCGGCCATGGCGCGGAGGTAGCCGCGCTTACGGGGCTGGGCAACGTATACCGACGCCGGATCCCCGGTGAGGAGGCCGATGCGCCGGTGGCCGAGGCTCAGCAGGTGACGGGTCGCGTCGTAGGCTGCTAGCTCGTCGTCGATGGCCACGCTGGGGGAGCCCGACTTGTCGCTGATGGCGACGGAGATGATGGGGACGTTGGGCCCCAGCAGCTGCCTCGTCTCCGGCGTGATCACCGCGGAGATGAGGATGACGCCGGCGGCCCGGTAGGTGCGCAGGGTCCGGAGGTAGCCGGCGATGTAGGCGGATTTGGCGCCGGTGCGGCCGAGCATCACGGCGTAGCCGCGTTCCTGGGCTTCCTCCTCCACGCCCTGCATCACCTGGGAGGCCAGGGCGTCCGAGACCATGGGGGCGAGGAGCCCGATCACGGAGGTCTGCCGGGTCTTGAGGCCCCGGGCGAGGTAGTCCGTTTCGTAGCTGAGGCTCTTGACGGCGGTCTCGACGCGTTCCCTTGTTTCGTCGGAGTAGCCGACGAGGCCGTTGACAACCCGGGAGACGGTGGCCGGGGAGACGCCGGCGTGCTTGGCGACATCGCGGATGGTGACCACTGTTCCTCCTCCCTGAGGGTGCCTGCTGTCTGCGCAATCGGCTCGCGCCGAATCTACGCAAACGGTTTACGTAAACGGTTTCGTTTGGTGCAGGATCAACAGTAGGGGGTGCGTTCGGGATCCCGTTGCGTTTCGTAAACGGGGGTGAATTTGATCGCCCTTTAGCGGCGTTCTGTGATCGCTGGTTGGCGCTCTTGAGCCTGCGTGGCCATTAGTTGGTGAGTGCTCACGAAAGTCCACAAATCGTCCACCTGTTGCCGGGCGGTGGAGCGCTGCCGCGTCGAGACGAGTGTGTGGCCGATCTGTTTCGTCAGGGGCTGCTCCGCAGTGTCTCGTAACTATCGGTGATCACTCCGGTTCGATCAGAACGGTTTCGAGACATAGTTATTACTACCGCCGGCCTGGGGACAGTGTGGATGCATTTTCAGATCGGTACGGGACCAAGATCATTGCGATCGATAGCCATGTCGCGTCTATCGGTGCTGCCTCGGTTGGAAAACTTAAGAACGTTCTCATTCTGGCCGTTGATTCTGGCACGCCCCCCGGGGCGCGGAATCTGGCTGAACGACTCTGCGCCGACTCGCCGGCACTCCGGACGTCCGCGGCAAGTAATTCCGACTTGAATCGCTATCCTTACCAAGAAGCCTTGGGCATTCAGCCCTGGCGGCCCAAGGGCGACGACGAACGGAGTTTTCTTGGCGAGCGAACCGATCTTGCTGTTCTTGCACGGCGTTGGAGACGGCGACCAAGATGACAACTGGCGGGTCAGGCTCACAGAGACCCTGGTCCGCGTTGGCTACCCCGAACTGGACACGGATCGCGTGATCGCGCCCTAGTACGCGCACTCACTAGTCGGATCGGACGACAAGGAGCCACTGCCAAACTTGACGATCGATCTACCTCTCCGCGAGGCGGCCAAGAAGAACCGCCGAGACTTCGAGCGTCGCATCGGAGCCGTCGAGTTCAGACTGGGACGTCATGATCGGGGCAATGGTCGGCCGGGTGGTGACGCCGTCATCAATCTTGCCGTCGGACTGCCGCCCTTCATACAAGCGCGCAACTATATGAACAATCCGCAGATTCGCGCTCAAGTTCTAAACCGCATCCTCAAGACGCTCCCCGAGTCTGGACGGCTCGTGATCGTCGGCCATAGCCTCGGCTCCGTGATCGCCGCCGACCTTGTACGTCGATTGCCAATCGGCCTCGATGTCGCCGGCATGGTGACCATCGGGAGTCCCCTGGCGAACGGCAACTTCGACGTCGACAAACTTCGGGAGACGCTGAAAGAGCCGCCGACAAACCTGGCATGGTGGGTAAATTTCTGGAACGGCCACGACCCTGTGGCCGCCCACCGGGGTGTGTCATCGGTCTTCCCTTGGATGATCGATTTTCGTATACAGACGAAAATGAGCCCCCGCGTCCACTCCGCGGTGGAATATCTCACGGACGAGACCGTGGCCCAGGCCATCGGCTTTGCGCTGTTCGGGTCCAGGTCGAAGGAGCTCGCGGGCATCGATAAAGGTCTCGACATCCCCCTAGATTCCCCGGAACGACTCGCTCTTCTAGCGCTCAGGTACGCGTACCTGATCAAGATGAGGCTGGATGGGGACATTCAGGATCGCTATGTTGGCGCCCTCCGACAGGTGCAAGCGACTGTCATTGACACCATCAGGTGGCGGAATGACCGTGAGAGCCGAGCGATGCCGTCGGCGGTGGGACGACTTGCATTCGACCTCTCTGATCCGCACGCAGCTGTGCCAGAGCCGCTCCCGAGCAACCACATCGCGAAGGACGAGGCCGTGGTCCTGTTCACGATCCTCGCAGCGGAGAACGTCATTCGTCCATTTGAAATCTCTATCCCGAAGGACACGCGGCGGGACGCCATGAAGGATCTCACCGCTGAAATGGGACTGGGAAGCCAGTACGGTGCCGACGTGTTCGCCGCTGCCAAACGTGCACAGGAGGCACTGAGCGGCGGCCGCGGAGTGAACTGGATCGGCGCACTGGGTGCAGGCGCGGCGGCGATTGCGGTAGCGACTGGCGGCCTGGCCGGTCTTGCCGGAGCCGCAGTGATCACAAGTGCACTAGCTGGTTTTGGTCAGGGGGGTATGCTCGGCGGGTTGCTGACGGCGGGAACACTCGTCGCTGCGCGTGGCGACGGCATCGCATTCGGCCTCGCCAATTCTGGAACCACAGCCGAAACGCTCGAAGCGGTCGTTGCGCGCCTGCTGGCTGCGGAAATTCTACGGCAGCGGCAACACCTCGATCAGGATCGGGCCGTCTGGAGAATCCTGGTTGAGGCCGAGATCGTGGTGCGGCGTGAACATGAGCGGCTGGACGAGTTCTCCGATGAATCGGCGCCGGCACTCAAAGAGCTGAAGCGGAAGATCGAAGCTATCGAGCGTGCGCTGAAGTATCTGAGCGACAACGGCCTCGAGCCAACCGTCCCGAATAGCACTCCAGACGAGGCGTTCGAAGTTGCGAGCAGCCGTCTTTCCGGACAACGCCGGTCACGGTGAGGGTACCGCCGATGGGCAGCTAGCCCAGGCGCAGACCCCCAGCGTGTCGTCTCGCGGGCGGAGTTACACAAAGTTCTTAGGCCCTAAGAACTTTTTCGTACCTCCCAAGGGCACGAACTTCTGAGCGGCGGCCTACAGTGCTTCCATGACTCCCGATGAAACAATCCCCGCCTCTGAACCGACGACAAAACGGGCTGCCACACGGCGGTGCCCGGTGTGCGGCCACGAGGGATGGCGGATTGCCTTCGGGATGGTCGTGCCGTCGGAGCGCCAGAAGATGTCCAAGACTGAGTTTGCTGGCTGCGTGATCGTCGAAGAACAGCGCATCTACCCCGCCACAGGCAAAGTCGAGTGGGGCACACCTAAATGGGCGTGCCAGAACCTGGAGTGCCGCCACCGCTGGTGGTGAGGGGTCGGACATTATCGTGTCAGGACCGGCATCTGCGGCCGGTCATCTCGACACGTCGGCGGGCTTCCAAACCTGGGCTCTCGACAGAGAGCGGCCCAGTTCAGAACCGCCTGCCTCCGTCAGCAGACCAGTGTCACCCACCACGACCAGCAGGCTCCGTGCCCTGGATAGCCCCACATACAGTTGCTCCGCCGCACGCTTAGGCTCCTTGAAACCGTTCACGCACAACACCACGACGGAGCGCTCCAGACCCTTGAAGCCCAGGACGTGGCCGTAGAATTCTCGTTCGTTCGCGTGGAACTCGCGCCAGTAGTCCGCGGTCGTGCCGGTCTCGAAGAACTCCCGATGGATAGGGTGCCGTGCTTTGGTCGTCAGCAGGGCGATTTGGTTGTTCGACCACCCCTCCTCGATAAGGGCATCGACACAGTCCTCCGCGGCGTCCAAGGCGTCCTCTGTGGCGCATTCAACTCGTCGGACAGGCAGTCCCGTGCTGCCTCTCGGAGTGAAGTGCTCGCCGGCGAACGACTTGAATGTATCCGCGATCTTTCGGGTGTTCCGGAGATTGTCGTCTATGTGGATGGGCACTAGACCGACCGCCGGATGGCCGGAATCTCCCAGGGAACCGGTCCAACGGCTGTAGACGTCCTGATGATCGTCCTGGAACGCGAAGACTTCGCTGGTGTCCGGGTCCTTCGTGCAAGCCAACAGCGCTTCCCACCACAGTGGCGCGAAATCCTGAGCTTCATCCACGACGACGGCGTCCAGCTTCAGCGACGCGTCCATGGTGGCGGCGAGCGATTTGAGTTGCCGGGGCATCTCCTCATCGAAGTAGGCCTGGCCGGCGCCGTCCGGCACGCCAAGCCCGCGGGCGTAGTCGTGGAACTCCCCGGTAAAAATGGGCTTGCCTTGGCGCCAGGGCGCGACCTGGTCCTGAAGGTACTGACCGAGGCCCTTGTTGTAGCAGAACAGGCCAACCCGTTTCCCGGACTTGGCGAGCATCTTCGCCTTTTCGACAGCCAGCCACGTCTTACCGCTGCCGGCGCCCCCTGTGAACTGCACACGGCGCAGTGACCGCGCTGCGCGGAGCAGCACGGCCTGTCCTTCGGTCAGGTGGTCCTGCACGTACTCGTCCTGCGCAGGGTCCTGGTGGTCGCCGGAGGTCTCAAGAGTTCCGCTTAGCTGGCGAACTATTCGCTCAGTGAAGGCCGCGGCCAGTAGAGTAGCGCCGCCTCCCTCCTGTTCGATTGCCCGACGGACAAGTTCAGCGGCGGATTGCATATCCGTCTGGTCCAGGACCAAGGTTCGCGGGCAACCAGCCATGTTCCAAGTCTTAGGAACCTTTGTGTATGGAAAGGCCACGAGGTAAGCGAAGCGACTAGTCAGGCGAGACCCGATTTGGCCGCTGATCCAGTTCTTGAAGGCGTGCTGTGAACCCTGCGACTGGGCAACCGGGCTCTGAATCTTGCGCTTATCGTTGCGGTCCGACTGGTACCACTGGGCATCGTCAACTGAGATCTGGCCGCCTTTGACCTCAATGGCGGCCATGCCGACGCCGGGCCAAAGGACCAGCAGGTCAATTTCGTGCTCTGACCTGCCGTCCCGAACCTGGACGGAATGCGCCAGCACCGCCTCCTCCGGCAGGCTGGCCTTCAGTGCTTCCCAAACGGCTTTCTCGGCCAGCTGGCCATCGCCGAATTCAGGCTCGGCTGGAATACATCTCATCGCTGTACCTCTCTCTGCCGCATCAGGAAACCGGCACTGACAGATTCTCAAGCTTCTGCCGGCGGACGTCAGCGAAGCTGGGCCTGCACAGCACCAACACGAGTTCGCTCACTCGCTCGCCGGTGGTTTCGGCGAGCAATTCGGCATACAGGCTGAGCTGCTGCCAGTAGGCGGACTGAGTCGCCGCCGACATTTGCACATCCGTCTTGAAGTCAATGATGACCAGGTTGCCGTCGTCCTCCCGGTACAACAGATCGATGATGCCCTCGATCACCACGCCGTCGCGTTCGACGGCAACGGGCAGCTCACTCCAATGCCGGCGTTCGGCTGCTCGTCGGACGGGGACAGCTGACATCGCCGATCGGGCGCAGGCTTCAAGGTCTGCCGCGGACTCCAGTCCGAATTGCAGGGCCACGGTCCGGGCCAGGCCGCCGAAGCCGTCATCGGCATGGAGACCTGACACTTCCATGAGGCGGTGCAATGCCGTGCCGAAGTCAGCTCCGTGCATACCGACGGCGCCGCTTGAGAATGGCGAACCGGCGACGGCGTTGTCGGCGAAGCTCAGTTCCTGCAGCGGCTCGTCCCGCGCACCTGCTGCTTCGGTGGCCGGTACAGAGCCACCCTTGGTCAGGGCAGTCACAGACGTGCTGGCAGGAATTGCGGACTGCGCAACCCACCGAGCACGCATGTCCTGCCATGCGTCGAACGCCGGTACAGGAGACACTCCGTGCTGGGATTTCACGCGGGCGGGGAACGCTTCGGGGAACTCAAGTTCCTGCACCGTTTCCGGATCGTCGACTGAGCCCAGCATCCCGCTGAGGCTCGACGGACCTCCGCTGTAGAGGGATACGACAAGGTGGCTGGTGGCCCGTGTGCAGGCCACGTACAGCAGCCGGCGTTTCTCCGCAGCGAGCAGTTCGGCCTCGGCCTGCTTGGCCTCGGGATAGCCGGCCGACTCGATGTTGCCCGAGATGTGCACCTGCAACTGACCGAACTCGTCCCAGAGGGCCTTGTCCGACGAGCCACCCCTCGTGCTGCCCGCCCCAGCCAGTACCACCATGGGGAACTCAAGCCCCTTTGAGGCGTGGATGGTCATGATCCGGACGGCTTGGGCGTCTGTTTCGGGGACCACGGCTTCTTTGACCTTGGCATTTTCCTCTTGCTGAACGGCGGCCCAGAGCAGGTAGTCGCGCAGGCTGCCGTGGGTCGCTTCGGACCATGCGCGCGCTTGATCGACCACAAACCTCAGGCGGCGCCAGACGTCCCGGTAGCGGGGCGAGTCCGTCGCGGACTCGAGCACCCGGCGGTCAGCCAGGATGCGTTCCATGATCTCCGACGGGGGACTGTAGGAAAGATCCCAAGAGAGCGTTTTCAAATAGCTCAGCGCGCGGGCGACGGGCGATCCCGCCAAAGCCTCTGGAGCCGTTCCATGGATGCTCCAATACCCGCCGCCGGCGTGCCATTCGTACAAGTCGTCGTCACCGCAGCCGAGGTACGGCGTCCGCAGCGCTAGCGCCAGGGACGCCTGGTCCGCCGAGTTGGCGAGGGACCGGAGCAGGAGGAGCAGATCGTGGACCTCCTGTGTTCCGTAGACCAATGAGGAAGCTTCAGCCCGGTACTCGATGCCCGCCGAGTCCAGTGCATGTTCGATGTGAGACAGGGACGTCCGGGTGGGCAGGAGGATGCAGATGTCCCGGGACTCGAGGTTGGAGAGCGCGTAGGAGGGTGCTCCGGACTGCTTCTGCCACGGCGTGCCCCCGTGACCCAGGGCCAAACCAATGGCTGCCGCCACGTCCGCGGCTTCTTGGGCATGCCGGGCCTGGGCGCTGGGCTTCTCTCCGTCGGCCCCCGGCATCATTCCGCTGCGTCCGATGACGGCTACGGCGGGACCAGCGGAGTCGTCCACCTCGGGCCTGAACGGGTCCGCGTGGAGTGGTTGATAGTCGGCCTGGATGCTTCCGTTGGCCTCGATCAATTGCGCGAACGTGTGATTGACCCAGCGAAGAACGGCAGGAGTGGACCGGAAGTTCGTGTTGAGCCGGGCTACCTCCGCCGCCGTATCCGCTTCGGCACGCCCTCTGGCCGTCATATATGTGGCGATGTCAGCCCGCCGGAACCGATAAATGGACTGCTTTGGATCACCAACGGTGAAGAGTCGTCCGGCGGGTATCGGGAGCTTCTCCCAGCCGCTGGGACCGCACACCTCGTCAGAGCAGATCCGCAGGGCAATCTCAGCCTGGATAGGGTCAGTATCTTGGAACTCATCGAGCATGACGTGGTGGTAGCGGCGGTGAACGGCGGCCTGGATCTCGCGTCGCTCCTCGCCGACCAGCAGGTTGCGGGCGTGGACCAGCAGGTCGTGGTACTCCAGCTCACCCCGCCGCTGACGTTTCCCGGCCTCGTCCAGGAAGATCCCGGACATGATGGATGTAACGGTATCCAGCGCGGGTCCTACAATGCTCGCAATGAGCTCCGCGACATTTGCCACGATGTCCTGTGCGGCACTTCGCACCTGGTCGATGGGAATCTGCCAGTCTCCCTTGGCTCCGCCCTTGAGGTGGGCGGTCGGAACTTTGCGCAGGACACCCATCAACATGTTCGGATCGTCAGCGGACTGTGCTTCCTGGAGTTGCAGTAGCCAGGCCTCAAGCCCGCTCAGGCCTTTGGCCAGCAGGACGTTGTTCGGATTGGTGCAATGTTCCCGCAAGGCCAGGACGTCAGAGCATTGCCGGATAATCGGCCCGGCGTTCAGCTCGGGGATGTATCTGGTCTCCGACGGGCTGTCCTCCAGACGATCCCAGTTTGAGTCGAGGGCCCGTCCGAGGTCGCGGAGGTTGTCCAGCGTGACACCGACCGCCAGCAGCACCCTCAGCGCCTTGTCCGCGCGGGGCTCGTTGAACAGGGCCGCGACCACTGCCTCCCACCGTTTGGTGAACGCGATTTGGGACCGCAGCTCGTCGACGACGTCGATCATCGGCGGGACACCTGCCGCCACTGGGTTCTCGCCAATCAGCCGGGCCGCAAAGGAGTGGATGGTTCCGATAGGTGCCGTGTCCAGCTGGTTGAGGGCCGCCGCCCGCAGCGCCACGGTGTCTTCCGTGGCCTGGTTGGACTCAGCAGCTGCGGCGAGCCGCTTGCGGACGCGCTCCCGCAGCTCGCCGGCTGCTTTCTCGGTGAAAGTAATGGCCGCGATGCCACGGAGCTCGACGCCGGAATCCACTAGGGCGCAGATGCGTTCCACAAGCTCCCGGGTTTTGCCGCTGCCGGCGCCCGCCTCGACGAAAACGGTCTTGTCCAGCATCGTGCGCACGATAACCCGGTGGCTTTCATCGCGCAGTTCCAGAGCTGGGGGAAGAACTGTTGCGCTGCTCATTTGTCGTCCTTCAGGATAGCGAGTGAGACCAATTCGGAGGTTTTGGAAAGCCGCTGCCAAGTATGTTTGGCGCCGGCGGTACCGGCCAGATTAGTGAAGTTGGAGAAACTCGACTCCTCCGGCTTGTGCGGAAAGATGCCGCGGTGCAGAGCGGAGACGATCACCGAGGCGTCCGTTCTCAACTGATGGAGCACCGCGTCGTCGACTGCATACCCAATCGGGTCTGCATCCTGTGACACAAACCAGTACTGGGCCTGGACCGGAACTGCAGTGTCAGCCTGGAGGCTGCGCGCAAAGAGTCCATAGACGGGCAGCTGAAACTTCTTCCCGCCAGCCGTAGGATCCTCTTGAGACATTCCCTTGAATCTGCTGGTGCCACCAGTCTTGTAGTCGATGACTCGGACGGCCCCGGACTCGTGCCGATCGATCCGGTCAACGAAGCCAAGGAACTGAATCTCCTGTCCATCAAGCAGAGTCAGGTTTACCGACTCATGCTGATACTGCTTGCCGTATTCGGCGGGCCCGAACCCTGCCTCCGGTTGCTGATAGGTCCACCCCTTGGCATCGTCACGTTGGTCCGCCGCGAACACCCGCCGCAGGTCCGCGAGCATTCGGCTCCTATCCCGATCCCAGAGGTGGCCGAGCCACGCTGAGTTGTCGGGTTTCTGGAAGAGGATTTCGCCTATCGAAGTGAGGTCCTGCTCAGTTGATGCTTGCGCACCTTCGGTTGCTCCAAGCACAAACTCTTCGAGGGCTTTGTGAATGAGCTCTCCGCGCTGTATCGGACTGATCTGCAGCTCCAATTGGATGTCCTCGAAGACGCTGACCTTCAGGACCCGCTTCATGAAGTAGCCGAAAGGGTTGGTCGCCCAGTCCTCGAGGCTTGTGGGTGAGATGGCCTTGGCCGGATTGAAGAAGCTACCTGCAAAACGCGACAGATCCCCGTTGAAGCGCGAGAACGCGCCGTGGTGGCGGTCGTGGCGGATTTCCAGGGCACGGTGCAGGACACTGTCGTCGGATGCAAGCTCATTGCGTTTGCCGCTCAGGCAGGACCTGAGC
>NZ_MQTQ01000061.1:48183-88051 GCF_020532805.1 Arthrobacter sp. SO5
ACTCCTGTGCGGTGGGGGCCAAGCCGTTTGTTGTTCCGGCGCCCGTCCGGATTCCGTGCTCGTAAGACCTGAGTTCCACCACAGACTTTGGATCTTCGAGGCCGGCGGAGATCCAGCGGGACATTTCGTAGGATCCCCCGCCTCGAAGATTGCCGCGCGGGAAGAACACTAGCGTCCGGGATCCGCTGGCCAGCGCCGCGAAAAACTGCTGGTGTGTCAGGGCAATTCTCTGTTCCGCCGTTGGAAGGCCGGTGCCCAGTTCGACCTTGACGTGGTCAGGGAGCAATGGATCCTCTCGGACCTTGGAGGGCGCGAGGCCCTCAGCCATTCCTACCAGGATCACGACGTCGAGGTCCCGCCCAACGCCGTCGGCGATTGTCCCAACCGATATCCCGACGCCGATTTTTCCTCTCCGCCCGGAGCGGCGGTTGATTCCTTGTTCCAGCGCGGTGCGCAACGCGCCACCGCTGGGCGGAGGCGCTACTCCGTCGAGCAGGGACAGGCTGTCTGCTACTTCTACGACTTCAGCCCGGGCGGCGCTGACCCGCGGGTGCTCTGAAGCAGAGCGCGGGCCCAGGAATTCCTGGATGAAGTCTCGGAGTTCCGCTGCCGCCCCAGCCCATGAGGAGGCCTTCGCGACGCGAGCCAACCCGCCGGATAGAGCGTTGCGGAAACTGACGAACTGGGCCAACTCGGCCAGTCTCCGGGCCTTTCGCTCCTGGGACTTCTCGTCCAGCACCACGTCGCTCTCCGGTGCTTCCTCGTCTCGCGGCGGGTTCAGATACAGGCGCTCACAGGCGGCGGCGGACGGAAGATCATTGTTGCTCCAGTGCACACTGCCTTCGGCCATGGTGTTGAGAACAGCCCTCACGTCCAAAGCGCTCGGGTCCAGTTGCAGCAGTCTCAGCAAGCCGCGGGCCTGGGGCGAATCGCGAAGTTGCTGGGCCGAGGGGCCGCTGAACTCGATGCCGGCCTCATCCAGCCGACGGGCCAGCAGGGAGCGATACGGGTCTGACGCAGAGTAGAAAACCCCGATGCGATGCCCGGCGACGCCGGAGCCGAGCAACTCCGCAACGGAGCGCACGATGGCACGGCACTCATCATCGGAATCGGAAGCGCTGTAGATGCTATGCACGCCGCGGACCGAACCATCTGACGCCAGCGACTGCATGCCTGCAGCGGACAGCGTGTCGAGCAGGTGCTCGGCGCTGGGCCCCTGGCCCTCAGGAAGCGTGAAACCGATGATGCTACCGAGTTGGTCCAGAGCCCCCGGCTGGCTGAGGAGGAGCTTCGCCGCTCCCGAGAGTGCCTCAGACTCGGTGAAGTACGCGGATTTGAGCGCGGCCATGGCTGTCTCGTTCAGACGAAGCACGTCCCGGACAAGTTCGGGGAGTGACGCCGCAGCGTCGACGCTGACGCCGTCCAGCGCCGAGGAAGTTCTCGTCAGGGCTGCGGCCGTGCCAGGCTGGTCTGCAACCTCCTTAAAGACACCAGGGTTGCCAGCGAGACTTGCCGCCAGTGCGCCCTGCCGGATCATAGGGTCCAACAATTCTCTGCCATTGGCCTCCGGACTCAGCACAAAGAGGTCTATGGCCAGATCAATGAGCGTGAATGCGCGGACTCCGACGACACCACTGCCGGACTTCCTCGCCAAATAGCGCGGAATATCGAGGGCGCTGGCCCGGGAGGGGACGAGCACGGTTACCGGCGCGAACGGGTCTCCCGCTTTCGCCTGCTGCACCAGCCGTTCCAATTCGGCGAGGGCGGCTTGAGCCGATGTGAAGTGCTGTGTCGTCATGCTGTGATCCCCAATGGTTGTCGAAATGTTCGCTGCATGCGGCAGGTCGCCGAGCAATGGCTTTGCGAGATTGCTCAAGCCGCGTTCTGAAGTGTTTGGACTGCGCCGGCAAGAGCATCGGCAAGTGTGACGCCGCCGTCCGGACCGGGCCCGGTCGGGAATTCGCCGGTATGCCATCGAAGCTTGCTAGCGTCGTCGCAGTCCCGGCCATATCTGAAGCCTTCGATTATCTGGTGCCCCGCTTCAATGTGCGGGATACCGTCCTTGAACCAGTTCGGAAAATCGTGATTCGGAGCAGACCAGCCATTCCCGGTCAGGTAGCCGGTATTTATGGGCCACGTGTCGGCTGGCAAATACTGCTCGGACACAATTTCGAACCAGACCCCATCGGCGCTGGGAACTGCTTGGGCGTAGGGTGTCAGTCCTTCGGTGTCCTCGGCGTATTGAATGCTGAGGAATGAGTTGCACGGCATGTTTGCGAGGACCTCACTGATTAGTTCGCCCGCTTTTGCCCAACCTTCCTGGACGTCGTTCTCGGCTCTGATGTGGTTGACAAGGCCGTCGTACTCATCCTCGACTTCTGACGGCATTACGGCGCCGATCACCGACTCCCAGGCGCCGAAGTGCCTTCTGATGGCGACTACGGACGGGCGATGGCGTCCGGCGGCCATTTCGACGGTCACCCAACTGTCGTAGCTCGCCACGTCCTTCGGAGAGCCGAAGTAGTGGCCACCGTTTCCATATTCTCTGGCCGCCTCAACGAAATCAGAGGCGCTGAAGCTAACTGGGTCCAGTGTCGGCTGCAGCCCGGCGGAAGCCAACGCTGTGTCCCAGAACCCTTGGCCCAAGTGGCGCCGCACCGTGCGTGCCGGCACCGGCCAAAGGTCTCCGCGGCCGGGCAGTTCGTCTCCAAGGTCCGCCGAGATTGCCTCCGCTATCTCGTCGTAGTCTGAGTAGGAGATTCCGGCGTCATCGCCGGCGCGGATGGCCTGCGCTGTTGTTTCAATGACCGCCAGGATTTCGGCTGGCTGGCCGTAGGGGGCGCCCGGACCCAGGAAGTTCCGGATCTCGGCGACCGATGAGAGCGGCATCATCCCCAGAGCCAATTCATAATCGGGTTGGACTCCGCGGTGGCGGCCCAGCACGTAGAGCAAGCTGAGCATTTCGATGGGTGGAACAAACTCCACCTCACCCCTATGTAGTTGGTAGGCGCGGTGCGCGAGTTCCTTGAACGTGTGCGTAGTCCGGAGCATTTCCTCGGCAATGTCGACGTCGACGGGTGCTCCAAGCGCGGCGAGAACCTTGGGTATATTCACGAAATCGATACCGGCCCGGTTCAGCCGTTCGAAGCGTTCGCGCTCCTGGTAAAGGGCTGCCAATGTGGCATTGCATCGATTCCGGAGGGCCCTGGACCGCTGTTCCTCGCCCCGGTCCGCGACCCGGCTACCGAGGATGTCCAGAAGCGCCCAGCTGCTCGTGTTCGCGGCGTCCGCGATGCAACGCAGTGGGTCCCCTGCCAGGAAGGACCTGGTTACCTGCCCAATCACGTCGCGCGGGGGAACGCCAGTCTCGGATGAAGGTGGGCTCACGCTCAAAACCCCAGTGATTGTTGCGGCGGGTGGATTGCGCGCCGGACGGCGGATGGCGGGCGGACCTCCAGGGCAGAAGCCCAGGTGCCGTAGCGGCGGACGATTTCCACGGCCGAAGGCCGGTCGTTCCTCCTGGACGCTTCGGAGAAGACCCACCGGTCGTAGATGGCAATGCTCATGGGATGCTCAAAACCGATGCATTCCTCCGTGAAACCGTCGAGCGCATCGAAGAAGTCGTCGTCGCTAAATCTGGACTCGGAACCCGGCAGGCGCAGGCCGGCCGCCCGCAGTGCATCGTGCCAGAAGCCATGACCGTAACGGCGTACAAGCACGAATCCCGGCACCGGCCACTGGCCATCGGCGGCAACTCCGGTGTTCCCCAGGCGCGAAAAAATCGTCGCCGCCGTCTTCGTGTAGTCCGCATAGGAGATGGTCCGCACCGCCCTGGCGCGGATGGCGAGCTTGGTAGTTTCCGCTACGGCGGCGAACTCCGCCAGGCGTCGCGGCGGAAAGCTGGGCTGCATGAGTGACCGAAGCGCGGCCAATTCCTCGATCGGCATGGTGCCGAGCGCCAGTTGACAGTCCGGTTCGATTCCGTGGTGTTTGCCCGCCACGTACAAAAGACTGAGCTTGTCGCCCAGGGTCCGTGGAGGTAGTTCCCTCGCCGGCCGATCGGAAGAGACTCCGGGAATGTTCACGAGCTCGACGGCGACTTCGACGTCGATGGACGTCTGCAGCGCTTTCAGGACCTTCGGCGTGTCAGACCAGGCGATCCCGGCGGCGTTCAGCCGGTACAGCAGGACGTGGTTCTGGTAGAGAACCTCGTCCGTGGCCAGGCTCCGAAGTCGGACGGATCTCGCGCGCTGTAGCTCAACGTGGCTGGTTGGTTGGGTGGCCAACACATTGCAGAGTTCGTCCACCGTGCAACCCAAATCGGCGGCGATGGCGCGGAGTGGTTCACCGGCGGCGTACCCGTCGCCCGCTCGTGCACTGCGCATGACGGCGTCATGGCGTTCACGACTGAGTTCAGGAGCTGTAGTCATGCTCACATTCCTACCAGCAGCGGCCGACATTGCCCGGCAGGTGGTGACGGTTGGACGCGCCGCCCCGGGGCGTGACAGTCGAAAGACACCGCTTAATCGCTCGTCGGGGCGGTGGCTGCTGCGTCCACGGGTGCTTTGGGGTGCAGCGGGTCGTAGCCGTCAAACATGAAGGGTCGCAACACCTGTGATCGCGACGGATGGCAAAGCTTTTTCATCGTCTTAGCTTCGATCTGCCGGATTCGCTCACGGGTGACGCCATACACTTGACCAATTGCGTCCAAGGTCTTTTCCTGGCCATCAGTCATTCCGAAGCGCATGGCAATGATTCCAGCCTCCCGTTCTTCAAGTGTGTCCAGAACGGCATGCACCTGCGCTTTCATCTCTACCTGAAAGATGCAATCACTCACGTCCAGGTCAAACGAATCGGCCAGCTGTTCGGCGAGCGTTTCGGTACCTCCCCGGCCATCGGACACTTGCATATCCAGCGAGTAGATCGCCTTGTCCAACGTCAGAAGGTATTCGACCTTCTCGGTTGAATTGTCCGTGAGCAGGCCAAGATCCCCATTCGTACAGGAGGATCCATTTATTGCAGCAGCCCGCTGCGCCGATTGCAGCTTCTGAATCTGCTCGACCATGTGAACAGGCAGCCGGATCAGACGGGCCTGATCGGCCAGAGCGCGCGTGATGGCCTGGCGGATCCACCATGTCGCGTAGGTCGAGAATTTGAAACCCAAGGTGAAGTCGAACTTGCAGACTGCCCGGTGTAGTCCCAAATTTCCTTCCTGGATCAGATCCAGGAAGTCGAGGCCACGATTGGTGTGGTTCTTGGCGATCGACACGACCAGTCGCAGGTTTGAGTTCAGCAGGGTGTCGGCCGCTCGTTTGCCAAGCAGAACAAGAAACTCAAGTTCCCGGATTTCCCGCCGCGGCCGGGTCGACTCCTTAACGTCCAGGAGATGCTCGGCAAGGAGTCCGGCTTCGATCTCCTGTGCCAGCTCCACTTCCTGCTCCGCAGTCAGCAGTTCGTAGCGGCCAAGTCGCCGAAGGTAGTCCGCGACGGCGTCGTCGGTGACACTCTCACTCCCGGCAAGCTGTTCAGGCCACTCGTCGTCTTCCAAATCAAAGCCCGTTGGCTCGGCATCGTCTTGGGGTTCTTCATGTGGCGGCTCGGGAGACGCCTGGGGCTGCTCCCCACCAGCGCTCGGCTCCACCTCGCGCCCGGGCGGAAGTTCGGGTTGGGGCTCGGCCACAATCTGGTGGAGAAATCTCTGCAGCCGGTCCAAGTCGGTCCTGATGTCGAAGAACTCGACGTTGCGGGCGAACGGAAGCACGCGTCCCAGAAACTCTTCGCCTTGGACATCGGGGTCCTCGACAGTGTCCTTCGAGTACAGGACAACCAAACGGCCGACCCGTCCATCGGCCTTCTTGCGGATGACGCGTCCCAGGCGCTGGACCATCTGCCGTTGGCTGCGATTGGCAGCGACGATGATGCCGAGGTCGGCTTCCGGCACATCGATGCCTTCATCGAGCAGCCTCGGTGCGGCGAGGATCTGCGAAGTGCCGTTGCGGAAGTCCTCCATGCCCTGCCGGCGGTCATCCTTGGCCATGCCGCTGAAGATTGCAGAAGCCTTCGAACCCATTGCCGTGTACAGCTCCTGGGCACGCCGTGCAGATTCTTGAGTTTGGGTGAACACCAGCGTCCCGCGCGACTGGTCCACGGTCTCTTTGAGCGCCGCCAGCGCGTGGTACTTGGTCCGGGCTTCCGCGAGCAAGGTGAGCCTGGACGCCATCGCCCGCATGTATTTGCGGGCGATCGTCGATTCCCGAGTGATGGAGTCTGACCCCGCGAGTGAGGCGACTGCCGCTATAAACTGATGGAATGGCCGCCGGGGGATTCCGGCGTAGGTCTCCAGATTGCGCGCGGCTTCCAGCATGGTGTTCGAGAGATCGTCGTAGTTGACTCTCTCCGCCGGCGTCAGTTCAACACCGACGAGGGCAATGTCGAACGGCGCAATGACATTGTCTTTCAGTGCGCGCTCGTACCACAGCTTGTAGACGACTCCGCCGAAATAAGGCGACAAGACTGTCTCGTGCTCTCCGTCCGACCGCTCGTAAGTGGCGGTCAGTCCGAGCCGCCAGGCGAATCCCTCTTGAAGAGCCCCCGTAAACATGGGGGCAGCGTAGCGGTGGCATTCGTCTGCGATGATCAGGCCGGCCTTGTGGCTTCGCAGCGTCTCGCGGTTGGACGCCGAGTGGACTATCGCCACCAGGATGTCCACATGGTCCAGTGAATCCGCGTGGCCATCGCCGAGTGCGCCACGGCGAACCCGAGGAAGGTCGCGCTGGATGGAAGACAGCCATTGACGCTGGAGCTCAGCAGTGGGGACGAGAATCAAGACCTTGATTCCTTGGCGGACGGCTTCAAATGCAGCAGCGATACCTACACGGGTCTTGCCTGATCCCGTGACGGCCTCCACGACGCCGCGTCGAGCATTCGAGTGCCAGGCCTTGAGAGCTTCCTGTTGCCACGAGTACAAGAATGCGTAGTCATACGAAGTGGGAACCGTCGCGACTGCTAGAGGGTCGGAGCCCGTCCTACTCAAAGACTCGTGGATCAGGTCAGTCATTTCATCCCCCAATTGGACTGTTCAAGCTCGTTAATGCAGACTACTTGGCCGGTGTGACAATATTCACTCGATGCTCCGGCACATCGCCGAGCAGCCGAAGGAACGCAGGGTTCGGGTTCGCCCCCGGCAGCACCTGTCGCACAGCCTCCAGCGCCTCCATCGGAGACACTTCGGCAACCGAAGACCCATACAGCGCCGCCACCGTCGGCGTCCGCGACTCGGCACGGACGCAGTGCAGCAGCACCGTCTTGCCCTCGGCGCGGAAGCGTTCGACGGCGGCCGCCGCGTCCCGCAGCACAAACGCGGCGTGGGCGTTGTCCTCGTCAGCAGGCGAGTCAATGACCCAGAACGTGGCATGGTCGTCCGGTGCCACACCCGGCACTTCCGAAGTCCCCAGCCGGCACAGCGACACGACGGCGTGGATCCCGAGCTCCGCCAACCGCGCCAAGGAACCGACCCCGCCCAGCCAGACGCCGTCGTCGTGCGGGTGCTGGACCAGCTCGTCGGTGCGGCCCCACATGCTGTAGTCCTGGCGCTCGGCCCGCGGCCAGGATGCGGGCCGGCGTCCCTCGCCGCGGCCCAGTTCCATGCCGAGCATCGTGAGGTCGCGCGCCCGGAGTCCGGGCCAGCCGTGCAGACGCCGCCGCCACTCGAACGGCACCGCGGTGTAGCCGTAGGCGGCACCCAGCAGTCCACCCGCAATGGCCGCGACGGTGTCGGTGTCCCGGCCGCCGCGGACAGCTTCTTCCAGCGCTGCCCGCAGGTGCGCCGGGCCGGAGGCCGACAAACCCGCAGAGTGGATGGCACTCCACGCGCCCTGGAACGCCTCGACCACCCAGCCGTTGCGGGTAAAGTCCCGCGGCCGGGACCGCTCGGCCACCTCGATTCGCTCCAGCCACAGCGTGGCCCGCTCGGCGGACAGCAGCGGCAGCCCGGCCCGCACATCCAGAGTTCCGGTCAGTACCGCCTCCCGGATGGCGACGCACCAGAGCCCGCAGGCTTCCCGCGCGTCCGGGTCGGCATGGGTCAAGGCGCTGAGCACCCCCGCCGCGGCCATCAGGGACGCCGGATCCCGGTCAAGGTAGGCCAGCGCCAGTGGAGCGGTGCGCATCAGCGAGCCGTTGCCGGCGCTGCGGCCGGTGCGGGCGTGGAAGTCCGCGGCCGCGGTGCTGAAGTCGTCGGCACTCACCTTGCTCCGGCCGTCGGCGGACGCCAGCCGGCGGGCGGCGGCGATGACGGCACTGGTCTGGGCGCCCACGTCCTTGGCCTCGGTGGCCCATGCCGTCCATGACCGGACCACAATCGTGAGCGCCGCGGGGGAGGAGGATCCGGCGTCGGACGCTGCCTCGAGCAACGCCTGGGCGATCGGGACGGCCATGGAGGTGTCGTCGGTCCACTCAGCCGGCGCGAACCCGAACGGCCCGCCGCCCTTCATGGTGACCTCGGCGCCGTCCGGCAGGGGCGCGCCGAACTCGTAGCCGGCGCCGAGGGCGTCGCCCGCGGCCAAGGCGGTCAGGACGCCGGCCGCGCGGTCATTCTGCAAGGGGGTCAGTTTCATGCCAGCTCCATCAGGGGGTGGTGTGTATTCCAGGCGGTCAGATGGGCCAGCTCCGGGCGGCGGGTGCGAAGTTCGACGGCGACGCCCGCGGCGGACACCGGGCCGGCGGCGCGGGACACATTGCGGCTCCGGAGCGCACCGTGGCTGCGGGCTCCAACTGCCGCGGCGCCGCCGTCGAAGGTTCCGAAGTCCATCGCCTGGACGTGGGCGGCGAAGTCGCGGGCCCGCTGGCCGGGCATAGGGCCGGAGGCCAGCGCCTGGGGTGAGAGGAGCTCCAGGTCCAGCAGCGCGGAGTCGATCAGCTGGCGGTAGTGCCGGCGGAACAGCGTGCCGGTGCCGAAGACCTCCAGGAGCAGCGGCTGCGTGCCGAGCCCGATCACGACGCCGCGCTGGCCCTCCAGCGGTGCCGGGGCGTCCGCGGCGTCGAAGCGGTTGTGCGCGTTGTCCTTGAACAGGTCCATGTGGTCCAGCAGGGAGCTGGTCACCGATGGGCCGCGGGCCGCGTCGAAGCGGCTGACCCGCTCCCAGATCCGCCCCTGCCGGTCACCGCCGCGCCGGCCCTCGAGGCCGTTGGCCAGCTCGGACCAGACATTCAGCGGTGCGCGCCGCGCCTGCCGGCGGTGGCTGGACTGGCCGGCTTCCCAGCGGCCGGCCTCGACGCAGAAGGTGTCGATGTCGCGGGTTTCGCCGGGGCCAAGGACGACGTCGCGGGCGCAGGTCCGGTGCTGTTGGCCGCCCTCGAGCAGCTCGCCTTCCAGCAGCAGGGCCGGGTGCGGGCCGTTGTTGGTGACGGTGAGCCGGTCGACCTGGGGGCCGCTGGCGAGTTCGGTCACGGCGACGTCGGCATGGGTGCCTGTGCTGATGCCGAGGCTGCCTGCGCCGGAGGTCCAGACGGGGAAGATGCTGAGCGGGCCGAGCCTGCTGCCGGCGCCGACGTGGAGCTGGGGGACTCTCATGGGAACCTCCGGTTGATTTAGATCATTTCTGCGCTAATTGATCCCAGTATGCATGGCTTGCATCTTTAGCGCAATACTGCAATAAATAATCCTGTGAAGGATTCCCAGAACGGCCCCGGAACGTCCCTGCTCGACTACCCGCGCCCCTCGGTGGCGGTGGACACGGCAGTGTTGACGGTGGCGGGAGGTTCCGTCTGCGTGCTGCTGGTGCGACGCGCGGAGGACCATCAGCACGGGCGGTGGGCGCTGCCTGGCACCTTCCTGCGGGAGCGCGAGACCCTGGCGGACGCAGTGCTGCGCTGCCTGCGGGAGAAGGCCGGGATCTCCGGGCGGGTGCCGCGCCAGCTGCAGGTCTTCGACGACCCGGCGCGCGACGACCGCGGCTGGGTGCTATCGGTGGCGCACGTGGACGTGGTGCCCTTGGCCGCGTTGGAGGAGGCGTTAGCGTCCGACGGCGTCCGGCTGGCCTCCGTGACAGGGGAACCGGAGCTGATCGCCGGGTTGCCATACGGCCACGCGGACATTGTGGCGAAGGCGGTGGAGTGGCTGCGGGCTGCCTACACGGAGGCGCCGGATCCGGGGGAGCTGCTGACCGAGCCGTTCACACTGAAGGAGTTGCGGGAGCTGCATGAGGCGGTGGCGGGCTCGACGCTGATGCGGGATACGTTCCGGCGGTTCATGGAGCCGCAGCTGACGGGGACCGGGCAGATGTCCGACGGGACGCGGGGGAGGCCCTCGCGGTTGTGGGTGCGGGGTAGGGAATAGCATTTGCCCCGCGAGGCGTTCGAGCCGGGTCGGTCCTCAGCATAAAGAATGGTGTCAACGACGAGGTGACAAAGGCAGTCGCCGTCTCAAAGGGAGCGCAATGATCCACGCAGAACACGGGACTCTTAGGTACCGGCAAATCAATGCCATGTCGTGGCGAGTGGCGAGCGAGCTGAGCCGACGGGACCCGGGTCTCTTTATCGGGCTGACGGGTGGCGGGGGATCCGCGGCCCACGCTGACGCTTTGATGATGACCAGCGCCAGTGGCCTTGAGTACCAAGCCCGTCGTTGTGGTCTGGGCTTCACTGCCGGCTCCACTGGGGACTTCCAGATCCCCTGGGACAGGGCTTTGGCAATGCCCAGCGCCAGAGCGATTGCGATAGCTCTGGAAGAATTCCAAGGTATCCATCGCCCAAACAAGTCGCCGGCGACAACGTCGCGTGCGCTGGGCTACCGTGTTATGGCTTCGATGCTCGAGCTCACAATGGGAGACCGTATGGACTGGGCAACGGGCGAATACAGTGGCGGGCCGTTGGACTCTGCGTCATTGGCTTCGCGCGACCGTCTTCAGTCCTGGGAAGACACACGCTGGGTGCTTATTCGAGACGGTGAACCCGTTGCGCGCATGGATAATTTTGGCTGGGTGGAAATCCAGGAACGCACGATTGATCTTCATGCGCGGTACCGTGCGCTCGACGGCCGGATCTACCCGCTGATCCTGGAGGTCTTCGGGGACATCTTGCCGAGGTAGAGACCTCCTAAAGCCGTTCCGTTTCTAATCCAAGGAAGCATTTTGAAACTAAGTACTGCCGAAGGCGACCTTGAACTAAGGCCTGTGCCGGCCATTCAGCGCCCAGTGGTGATGTTCGTGATCAGCAAGACCTACCGGGAAGATAAGTCCCAGGCACGGCTCTACGACGCGACTCGCGGTAACTGGCGTATCAGCGAGGAAAGTCGGAACCGAGCGGAAATTGCCCTTGGAATTGCCGATGGTGTGGTTCGCGCCGCCTACGAGATTGACAGGTGGCGCAGAGCCGACGACGGAACGGCACCATGGGAGGCAGCGGGATCGTCGAACCGTTGGTACTTAGAAGGCCGCGAGACCGACGAGACGCGGTCGTGGCTAAACTCATCCGTTCGGCACCTGGCGCCGGGGAAAGGGGCTGCCAACCCTGTCCGCCTTTTCTTGGAGGGTGTGCCCGGTCCGGCTGACGAAAGTGCCGAAGACGTCTCGGGTCTCCTGCAAACCGAGGCCCTTGGCAGAATCATGTTCGGCAACAGTGAGCTCTTTCATAGCAACCTCTTGGCATGGATTTTCGAGACATTTCCCAGTCAGGCGGACGAAGTGTTCGGATCGTTGGTCGTTGGCGGGGCCGGGGGTTCGGGGGACAGACGTGTAGAGCGCGAGCGGGAGAACCTCGACCTCGTTATGCATTGGCCGGACCGGGGATCCTTGGTGATAGAGAACAAGGTCTTTTCCGTCCCCCACCCCGATCAACTGGATAAATACGCCAGCAAGATATCCAAATGGAAATTGCCAGTTGGTGGCGCTCGTCTACGAGCCCGACCAGGCACTCCTTCTTAGAGCGTGGATACTCCACAGGGCTTCAATTCAAAGACGGCACTCCGATTGTCTGGCATCACCTTAGCTTCGAGACGTTAGCGGAATCCTTGGAGTTAGCATTCGATGGGACTTCAGATTCGTACGAGGTTGAGACGGTGCGTCGCTACTGCACTGTGCTCCGCGCTTTATCAGCACTGATGGCACATGCACTGATCTCAAGCACCGAGGAGGAGGCTTTCCTCGACGCATTGTCCCTGGCCCAGGCACTGCCGAAGCAGGCCGTGACAGGATTGATGAAAGCGCGCGCGGCCCACGTTGCCGGCGTGCTTAGCGAAAAAGTGGCCGAACTGGGAGTCGACCCATTCGGCGTCGAAAGCGGCATGAGCCATTCGCTTCCCCAAGTTTCATGGTTCACGCGGACCAAGGCAGGTGACGAGGAAATCTTGGCTGGATGGCAGTACCAAGAGGGAGTTCTGCGCCTTGCCCTGGTACTCGATCATCTCAGTGGCACAGGACAATGGGCGAAGTCTAAACGGGCAGAGTTCGCACGAGCGCACCCGGAATTCTTCTCATTTGAGCATCTCGACGAGATCCTCAGGACCACGGGTATGGCCATATCGTCCAGTTCCAAGCCGGAGGGGCCCTTCGGACACTTCGACCCCGACTTCATGTACCGGCATAAGAAGGTTGGGGCGCTGACGGTTCAGCAGCTGATTGACCTAACGGTTGCCCAAGCCAGACACTTCGAACGACTTTCTAATGCCCTCTCCGTAGATGAAGTGAGCTGATTTTCCGGTCAAACGCGATGCTGTTTGGATTCGCAAACTATTGCCCTTCAACCCAGACACCAGATCAGTTGGAGCCGCAATGACCCAGCCGCTCGAGGGTCTCATCGAGCAAAGCCCATACTTCTTCAGTTCCGGGTGGTCGCGGCTGCACGGCCAGTTTCAGCAGCTGGGCGCGAAGTTGCGCCTCGGCGTCGTTCATGCCGGCGTCATAGGCGGGTGCCAGCAAATACGAGTGATTATCGGTGGCGTAGGCGCCCAGCATGTCTAGGAAGATTTCGAGCTCTCGTCCCGAGGTCGCCAGCGCAAGCCTTGATTGATCGACGTTTGAGGGTTCGGCGCCGGCATGTGCAGGCATCGAAAGGATGTCCAGCTTCCCCTTCCAGACCATGGACTGAAGTGGCTCGTGGAAGAGCGAGAGCACCGTCCCCATGTGGTGCCCCTCGGAATGTCCCTCCGGCAGAGCGCGCCGGACATCGTGGACGATCTCGTGGAAGTGGTCGTCTGCTAGGCCGAAACCCACGAAGAGTAGATGGTGCGTCAGCAGGTGGGCCTTGACCAAGGCGGACAGGGCTTCGCAGTTGCTGTTGTAACCAAGGTAGTCATCGCGCGTCAAAACGATGGATGCAGGCTGGCTGACAGATCCGTGGAGTTTCAACAGCCAGCTGTTGCCTACTGCAGGAATGTTCTCCGGCAGGACGGTTCGCGGCCGTTGGGCATCCTGGCAAGCCAACTCGAAGAGCCGGTCATAGTTCAGCGTGATTGCTCCCGACGACGGGACGGCGGCAAGCAGCGCCGGGGCGAGGCCATACTTCTCCAGATTCACTGCCTTTGCCACGGCTTCACCAAAGGCGGCCCGGGAACCGTGCTGGTCAATGTAGAGCTGCTCCAACACACCGGCCTGGTCGAGTACTGCCAGTTTCTCGAATGCAGCAGCTGCCCCCTCCTCCAGCTGGACGCCAGCGCGCAAGGCTGTAAGCAAGTCCCTCCAGCTCGGCGCTCCGGCGGTGACGCTGACTCCTGCACCGAGAAAGGGCACCAAATGGCCCGATCGCGCGAGCTCGCCGAGCTCTTGCGCTTTGGTACGCAGTCCGTCACCCAGAGTAGGCCAGCACTCCCAGCCGCCCGCGTCCCGGCGGAGCTTCTGGGCAAGAGAGAAGGCTGCCTTATCGCGGAGCACGATGACCAGGTCGACGCCGAACTCTGTCGCCAGATTTGCGCAGACCTCCAGCAGCCCCCGCAGCATGGCTCCGAGGTGGTTTCCCGCGCCGCCGCCGGCAGTCCCGAAGAACGGAACGGCGAGCAATCTGTAGGGCCGCAGCGCCGGACTGGGAGTGGCACTGGTGGCGGCACGCACGAATGCCTCCAGTCGCCGCGCTACGGCAGTGGAATCCCAGTTGCCGTCCAGCGGAACCGCCGTCAGAACGGGGAGTGGATCCGCCGGTTCCCAGGGGGCCACGGGCTCCGCGAGAACTGTCCCTGCTCGAAAATCTTTCGAAGCCGATGCGGCGGCGATCCCTCGGAGGTCGGGATTCGCCCGTAGCCAATGCTGTTCGATTCGGACGGCGGAGTCCGTCGGAAGCAGCCAGGCATCGCATTTGAGGTTAAGCATGTCAGCCATAGCGACGAAGACGTGGGGTCGGCTCATGACAGTGACCTCAGAATTCGGACGCTGTTCCGCTCAAACGCAGCAGCACCATCACCGTCGGGCGCTGGGATGCGGATCAAGGGCGGCTGGCCCATAGCAGGAATTACTAGATCGCGCAGAGCGTCGTTGTAGGCTCTCTGGCGCTGTCGGCCGCCGGGTCCGAACCCGGAAGCCGCCTTGTTGAGGCGGTATTTGTCTGCCGTCCGGCAGAACCTTTTGCATAGATCCACATACTCGTCAGTGTCGAAACCCAGGCTGGCCTCCACGGGATAGTGTGCGAAGGTCCGCATGCGGAATGTAGTGAAGTGCTGAACCTCATCGATTTCGATCATCGTCCCCGTGGGCAGGTGGATGAAGTCGCCGGGCAGCGCGGTTGTTCGCTTGGCTGATTGCGCCTCACCGTCGCCGCCAAGTTCGTGAAAGATCTTATCCAAGGGAATGAAGACGGCCCCTGCATCACCGGGCAAGCCGAAGTGGCCCCGCTGATTCAACCACGGTTGTGTGTATCTGACCAGCTGGATGCCTTCGTGGGCAGCCGCTTCCAAGAACGCTTTTTCACAATCTCCGACAGGCATTTTCACATCCTGGAGCCGCTTGCGGGCAGAATGTTGGTGGATCTCTGCCAGTCTGGCCAAACACTGCTTTTTACGGATCCTCACTGGCGCGGAGTGTTGGCCGTACGTGACTCCTCAGACATGAGATCCGGGCGCACGGCAGTTCGCCCTGGCCTTCACGCTGCCGACGGGCGAAACAACTGCTCGTTCTGGCGTTAGAGCGTGGCATTCTCTATCCGTCGGGCCGTGCCGTTACCATCTGACAAGACTTTGGTAAATCACACATAAGGAAAAATGGGGTTCAGCATGGGGGCACCGGAGTACTCGGATAGCGAACTGGAAAAGATGGCTGACACGCTCGCAACCCTGGTGGCAGGCGGCATGACACTGCAGGGCGCCCAGACAGCGTTGGCGCATGCACCGGAGGGGCTCGTCCATGCAGCGCGCGTAGTGTACGAAAAGCGACTGAATCTCATAAAGGAGATCCCGGATCCGGAGTTCTTGGCGGACAGGCACCGGAAAGTCGGGTTCTGGTACGCCGGTCCTCGTCAAGACGACGTGGTGTGGCCGACGCTTAAATCTAGATTGCTTCAGGAACTGCCTGAGGCTGCAGTTGAAGGCGTCGATGCGGCGTCCTCCAAAGTCATCGGTTTGGGGAGTCCTCCGGGCAAAGAGTCCATCAGTACAAGAGGGCTTGTACTTGGCTACGTTCAGAGCGGCAAGACGACGAACTTCATGTCCGTCGTGGCGAAAGCGGCCGACGTGGGGTATCGGCTCATCATAGTTCTCACCGGAACGACGGAGAACCTACGCACGCAGACGCAGGACAGGATCAACGACTATTTGATCGAACCCTGCAGTTCGATCTGGCATCCCTTGACTTCTGTCGACTTGGACTTCAGTGTGACGACTCCGGCGGACGCGATTCTCAGCAATCGGGCCATGCGTTCAATAGCCGTGGTGAAGAAGAATCCCTCCAGGCTCCGGCGCCTCCACAAGTGGATCAAAACCGCATCTGCGACTACGCGTCAAGATTGTCCGATTCTGATCATTGACGATGAGGCTGATCAGGCGTCCATTGATGTCGGAAATAAGCGTCAGTCAACCATTAACGGCCTGATCCGCGACCTCTTGGCCAACCCTAAAGCTGCATACATCGCATATACGGCAACGCCCTTCGCCAATCTGCTTATTGATCCGAGTGTCGAGCATGATCTCTATCCACGAGACTTCATCGTGGACCTGCCTCGCCCCGATAACTATTTTGGCGCGGAACGGATATTTGGTCAGCTGGAAGGAGAGAGCCTCGAGGACTCCGTGGATGATGGTTTGGATGTGGTCCGCCTGATTTCCGACTTGGAGGTCGACGAAGTTCGTCCACCACGAAACAAGACACTGCTCGAACAGTGGTCCCCCGGGGTTCCCGATGCAATGGACGCGGCAATCCGGTGGTTCCTCTTGGCCACGGCGGCCCGGCGTCTCCGTGCCGGCAAAATTGCCCATTCTTCAATGCTTATCCATACTTCCATGCTGGCTGGCGCACATGAGAAGACTGCGGAGGCGGTCGTTGATCACTTGGATGGGCTTAGGGCGGAACTAGTCAATGAGGCAGCCACGGCCCTCGACGTATTTCGAGATCTTTGGGAGTCAGAGTCGGCTCGTGTGACGGCCGATTCATTTGGAAATCCGCCGATTGCGTTTGACGACTTGGCTCCGCACTTGATTGAGGCCTCCCGCGCCACCAAAGTCATTGTGGATAACTATCAATCAAACGACCGCTTGGAGTACGACAAAGAGCATCCGCAGACGGCCATCGTCATCGGCGGCAACACGCTGTCGCGCGGGTTGACGCTCGAAGGGCTCACGTCGAGTTACTTCGTCCGTGCCTCGTCGGCTTACGACACCTTGCTCCAGATGGGACGCTGGTTTGGGTACCGAGTGGGCTACGAAGATCTGATCCGCATTTGGATGAGTTCCGAACTGAAGAACTGGTTCTTCATGCTATCCATCGTTGAGGCCGAGATCCGCGAGGAGATCCAGGTTTACGAAGCCGAGGGCAAGACGCCGGCAGAACTTCCCGTCAAGATACGGACCCACCCTCAAATGTCGGTGACATCCGCAGCAAAAATGCGTTCCGCGGTGAAAGCGCAAGTCAGTTATTCAGGACGTCGTGTCCAGACGATCATGTTCAACGAAGACGACGGCGATTGGTTGAAAAACAATATAACGGCAACTAAGAACCTCTTTGGGCGACTGATTAGCGCAGGCCACGACGAACATGAACTTGAAGCGACTCGACGGGGATTCCGTGACGTTTCAGCCGACGAGATTCTTGACTTCCTAGATGATTACAAAGTACATGACGCGGCGAAGTCCATCGACAAGGACGCGATCCGCCGTTACATCGAAAAGGAACGCGCCGAAGGCGACCTGAAGCGCTGGGATGTCGTGCTCATGGAACCCGTCAACGGTGACCAGGAGTTGGATCTTGGGCTTGGAGGCAAGGTGCGGCTCCTGCGCCGTAGAAAGCTATATATCCCTAGCGACGATGGGACTGCCAATCTGAAAGCAATTGCATCGACATCCGACCGTGTTGCCGATCTTGGTGTCGGTTTGGATTTCATCCGGAAGTCGCTAAACCTTAAACCCACGGACAAGATCACAGACCGAAAGTTGCTTCAATTTCGCCAACTGCGGGAAACGGAGCGAAAGGGCCTCCTCTGCATCTACCCTATCGCCAAGCAATCTGACCCCGACCTCGACAGGTCAGCTCTGGAAGCGGCCGAGGACCGCAGAGTTCCGCTGTTCGCGGCAGCCGACGTGATTGGGCTCTGCTTCATGTTCCCCGATTCACGCAATCCTCGATCTGTGGTCGATTACGTCGCCGCCAAGGTAGACGCTGAGTACCTCGAAGCCCTTGAAGAGGAACTGGAAGCGGCCGATGAGTTGGACGAAGCGAAGGCTGTCGAAGACGAACTGGTGAAGGCATGAGGGAGTCATCGGCTTCGGTCTTTGACTTTCTCGCAAAGGATGTCTCTGCTGCTGGAAGCTTTCATTCCCGGAAATCTGGCATATCAGCGGCCGACGGCGAGGTGCTTTGTGCCGTGGATGCTGGAGGCCGGCCCACAGTGCTCGTCCCGGTGGGGACATCAAAGGCCGGCCCTTTGGACTGGCACAGTAAGTCGTTGTCACTGCAAACACTTGAGCTTGCTGTTGACGGCGTGCAGCGACCCTTTGTGATTCTCCGGTGCATCGATCCGAAGCTGCACCATCAATTCGGACTCCTGACAGATGACGTCCTGGATGCCATCGAACTGCACCCCGAAGCGGCATCAAACGCAGTATCGGCGACTCTCGACCGCTGGAGAAATCTTTTTGAAGCCGAACGGGGAACCCTTTTGGGCGCCGCGCAGTTGGCGGGCATCATGGCTGAACTCACGGTGCTCCAAGAACTAGTGAAATCTCATGGTCCTAAGGCTTTATCAGCGTGGCAAGGGCCAAAAGGCAACCGTCACGATTTCGTGTTCGCGGACTGCTCCATAGAGGTCAAGGCCACGACCAATCACAACAACATGGTGGTCACCATTCATGGTGGCCGTCAGTTGGCCGTGCCAGATCGGGGCGACCTCTACCTGCGAGCCCTGCAAATGGAGCGCTCGCCGAACGGGACATCCGTCCCAGGTAAGATCAAGGAGCTGGTCGCACTCGGCGTTTCCAGGCTTGAACTTCTGACAGCTCTCAGCGGCGCGAACTATTCAGATGCGGACTCGTCCGCATACGACGGACTTAGATTTACAACGCTGTCGGAGAGTTCATTCTTGGTTGGCGCCACCTTCCCAAGGATCACCGCGGACACGCTGTTTCCGTCCGGCACGATTGAGAAGCTTGGCAACATTTCCTACTCAATTGATTTGGGGCACATGGAAAAGATGGACCTGGATCTGGCAATGGTCGCACTGGCGGGCGGCGGGCAGAAGTGACGCTGTCGCTCTATCGGCAGCAGTACGGGCCCGACGGCGGTCTCGACGCGCGTTCTGCCGACAACGCCATCGGGCGTACCTCCTTGGGGCTTTGGGATCTAGTGCTCCGCGAGTCCCTCCAGAACAGTTGGGACGCTAGAACGGAAAAGACTGGTCGAATTTCATATTCCGTGGATGAGTATGAGATGACACAGGAGCAAACTCGTATCTTGACTCACGAGGTTTTTGCTCAACTGCCGCCGCATTGCAAATCGTCGGATCTGAACAAGCATATTTTCGATCATCGCATGCGCGTTCTCGTGATTTCCGATACGGGGACACGCGGCTTGGGCGGCCCCATTCGGGCCGATGTATCCGGCAAATCGGGTGAACGGCGGGATTTCGTCGATTTTGTTCGGAATCTCGGTCGCTCCACGGCCAAGGGCCTGGAAGGCGGAACATACGGACTTGGCAAAGGGGTCTTGTACAGGGCAAGCCAGATCGGCCTATGCCTTATCTACTCGCAGGCACGCGACCACGGGCTGATTGAGCCCCGCATCATCGGAGTGTCCGGTGGCGACGGTGACTACGACGATGGTGACAGCCGCTATACGGGGCGAAACTGGTGGGGTGTACCCGGGACGGGCGGGATCGTAGATCCGCTTACCGGTTCAGCTGCTCGCGAGCTAGCCGTACGTCTGGGCATGCGTGTTCCGTCGGAGGACGATACTGGTACGAGCATCATGGTTGTGGCACCGGATTTCGCAGGAGTCACGAACGGCCGTGAACGAGTGGCAGCGATTGCGGATGCCGCCATGAAGTGGGCATGGCCGCACGCCATAGATACCGGAAGCGGGCCAAACATCCAGTTTGGATTCAGCGCGGACAGTCTCTCAATTCCCGGGCCGCAGCCGCTGAACCATCCGGTTTACCGCGAGTTTGCTACGGCGTACATTGAGGGCCGAAAGCGGATCATGGATCCTAATTATGAGAGCGATTGGCAGACGACTTACACCCCAATCCGCAGCAAACGACCAAATCGAGGCCTGGGACTTCTTACACATCGTGTCAGTCAAAATCCGGTAGCCACGGGATCCGAACTTGAAAACGCTGTTGCCCTCCTGCGGGACCCGCGAATGGTTGTAAAGTACCTCCCTGTATCGGCCCAGCCGAACGGGGTGCCGGTCTTTGGGGTGTTCATTTCGGCGCCTGAAATGAACGAAGCGTTCGCCAAATCAGAACCGGTGACTCATGACGACTGGGTGTATCAGCAAGCCGTCGCGGCAAAAAATTCTCCGAATCCTGTCAGGATTGCACTGGACAGAATCCGGGAAACCTTCCGGGAGCTTTCGATCCAGGGCGCCAAAGCCGGCAACGGAGTGGCCTCCAGGGGCGCCTCTCGGGTGGCAGCCGCTCTCGGTGGACTGCTGTCTGGATTTTCTGGCACGGGTGCCGAGAACCAGCCCCTAGCAGAGCCGAGCAACCCGGGGACGAAACGACCAAGGAAGGCCGCGGTACGTCAAGTCGCCCAAGCGTCCCTCGACCTCCAGGACGGGGAAGTCGTTGCGAAATACAGGTTTGCCCTGACCGGTGGACGGCCAGGAAACTCGCTGGCTGTCCGCGTTGTGGCCCGTGTCGTGACTGAGTCCGGTGGAAATGAAGCGGCAAGCCCTATGAACGCTGAGCTACCACGCTTCGCCGGTTGGATGTCCGGGACCGGTTCGCTGTCCTCACAGGAAGTTTTGACTGTTCCAGTGCCTTGCGACGACGAGTTCACAGCAGTGTTTACTCAGCCGGCAGACGCTGCCATCCGCGTCACGGCCACGGTAGAGGAGCTCGAATTTGCAGGCAATTAGCTTAGGGCACCTGACACTGCCGATCGAGGATGTCTCCACCCTTACGTGGGAGATTTCCCTTGGGGACACCCCTCTCGCCGATGGAGAAATGCTTGCTCAGGACTGGACATACTACGATGACATCTACGTCAAATGTTCCATCGAACTGGACCTTGATACTAGCCTGCGGCGCCTTAGGCTTCCCCCAGATGCGCGCCTTGGCGCCGTCATTGTCGCGCGGTCCTCGGGCACCCCGGTCATCCTGACATCTGATGTTCGCGTTGTGCGCAGCGGGCGTCAGCAAATCTACTTGACCGTTCCGGCAAGTCAGGTTTCCGGCGCTCTACTTCTTGAGTTCCACATTTCACTCCTCGACGGGGGCCGTACTCCAGAAAGCCCCTTTGCGCCAACGAAACTTGGAAACACAGTCTTTCGGGTCGATCGAAAAGTTCTCTTGGAGGGCATTGCACCACGGCTTCCGATGCTGCCGGTCAGTTTTGCTGACCACGGCATTGCCGCTTCGGGCGGTTCAATGTGGTGGCTCCGCCTGACAACCCATGATCTGGCTGCCAGCGCCTCGGCCGCTATTTGGTTGTGGATGAATGTCGACAACCCGTCCATTCTTGCGATGCTGGAGGACTCGGAATCGCCGGAAGCGGAGGCATGGCTGAGGTTTCTTGAGGTGGACTTCATGCGTCAGCTCCTGCGTGAAGCGCTCAGCAATGACGAACTGAGCCTTCAGGTTCCATACCCGGAGGAATCGCTCGGGTACGTCCTAAGCAGTGTGGTCAAGCTGTTGAGCGCGTCTTCGGACCAGCTTCAGCAACGCTACCGTGAGGATCCAGGTCGGGTTGAAGCAGAACTACAAGCAAAGATTGGTGGAAGGTAATGGCGGAGCTGGAAGCCTTGCTGTGCTACCCCCGCACGCCCCTGTATGAAGCCTCTCTGGCGTGGGAACTGCTAAGAACGCAAAGTCTGTCCGAGATCGGTGCGTCACTCGATCTGAAGAGTATCCTGGCCCAGTACTACCCTCTAGCCCGGCAGCGCGCAGGTTCAGAAGAGCTGACGATTCTCAGGTCAAAGATTCTTGGAATTGCCGAGGAATTCGGCTTTCCATCAGCGGTAAGCAGCAAAGTCCTCGTAGAATTCGACCGCAGTGTTGGGCCTGAGATTCATGCCCAGATGACCATCATGCCGGCGGACGCGTCATCGATTGACGTATGGAATTTCATTAATACGGCAGTAGTGCCTGACGTGGTCCTCTGGCGGTATGGACGGTTCAATGCACAAGCCAAGAAGTGGTCTATCTCCGAGGATCGATTGTTCGACATGACAAGGACGACAATTGGTCGACTATGGTGGCGGGTCCACCTTTTGGGTCCCGAACTTGCGGGAAAGTTGGGGGAAGATGAGGTAGTCAACCTGCTGGAGAAGCCGCGCATTGGAGGCTACCCGCTCCTCTCCCGTGCCATGGGGGCTGGCTTGTTGGCGTTTGCCTCGGAATCAAACACCGGACGGCGCATGGAACTATTCCGAGACGCCACGAAACGACTGCTTCGCAAGATGGCGGTCCAATCCGTGTTTGTGATGACTCCTGGGCAGATAGACGAGTTCGTCACCGCACTGTTCTTGGAATCCGCGACCGCGTTGGGTATCCCATTGCCGGAGGCCCCCACGGCGACGCCCAGTACGGCCGATTTTCAGGCAAGTAGATTTGCGGCCAATTGGCCGATGTTCTGAGCAGACGCCCGCACCCCATTATCAGCAACAGCTAGTTCAAAGCGCTGACAGACGTTCACTTCTTGATGAACCCAAGCATGTCGGCAACAAGATCACCGATCTGCTTAGACAGCAGCGGGGGCACCGCATTTCCAACCTGGTGGAATTGCTGAGTCCTGGGCCCTTCAAAGAAGTAGTTGTCGGGGAAGGATTGGAGGCGCGCTGCCTCGCGTACGGTGAAGCTGCGCGTCTGTGCCGGGTCGGGGTGGATGTAGTAGTGCCCGTCTTTGGAAATGTGTGAAACCACAGTGGTGGCCGGAGCGTCCCAAATCTGCACTCTGAAGCGGTCAGTAAAGGGAGTGCCCACCTTGCCGACATTGCTGTGCTCGGGATGGAGGGACGTCGGCAGATCAGTGTACTTCGGACTCTTGCCCAAGCGCTCTGCTAGTTCTGCCATCACTCGATATCGTGCTAGGTCCGAAACCATGTGAGCACGGGGGAGATGCTGTATCGGTGCGCTGAGCCGATCCTCATGGATCCACGCCTCATATGTATCCACCGCAAGGGTCCCGGCTTTTACAGGCTCAGGCTTGGTCCCGACGTCGATCTTTCGCATCTCGTCCAGGGCCTCGCTCTGCACAGCCTGCCAGTCCAGATCGATCTTCGGCCTTCGCTTGGAAGTCTCCGCACGCACGCTCGGCATCGTCTGGACTGCGGCCCGAACTGTGACCGCCCCATCAGCTTTGTTTAGAACTCGACGAGGAACGGTGGTTGCGACATCGGTCCGAACGCCGAGCAGGATCACGCGGTGCCGCTTCTGCGGGACACCGTGTTCCTCGGATCGAATAATGAAGTCCGACGGGTCCAAGTCCCGCGGTTCAGCATCGACGACCAAAGAACGGATTTCGTAGCTCGCGCCGCCGGGGAGACGCTTGAGGTCACCCAGGATCGTTTGGAACATGCTGCTGTCGCCATTTTTCGACGACAGCAGCCCTTTAACGTTCTCCATGACAAAAATCGTTGGCTTGAACTTGCCTAGGATGTGGAGATACTCGCGGTAGAGGAAATGCTTGTGGTCTGACGCGAAGGATTCATCTCCAGTCCTGCGGGACCTCCCAGCCAGGGAATACGCTTGGCACGGCGGACCGCCGATGAGCGCCCAATGTCCTCGCTCTTCCTCCGGCCCGAGCTGCCGTTCGATGAAGTCATCCACCTGGGGGCGGTTGTTCTCGCCGAGCTCGACTTGGTAGACGTGGGTCTTCGCCGCTAGATAGGCCTCTTTGAAAGCTCCGGTGAGAACGGACTGCCACGTCTTCTTGCCTTGGATGTAGTCGAAGTAGGGTTGCAGATCGCCTCCGGATCGTACGAGCTCCCGATATGTTGCTCGCAACCTGAGCGTCTGGCAGGCGAGGCTGTCCATCTCGAACGACGCCAAAGTCTTGAAGACGAAGCCACCCTCTTCGTCTCTGACACTGGAGAATCCTTCGTTCAAGCCTCCGGGCCCGGCGAAGAGATCAATAATTGGAAACACATGCACCCCTTGATATCCGACACTCCAGGATACCAGGTTGGACAGACAATCTGACTACGCACGGACGTCGAGGCAGTCAATCGTGTGCGGACGGTCTCACAAATGCTGCCACACGGAAGAATGATGCCAAGCTCGTTCCTGTGCCGCACTCTCTGCAGAGGCACGTCAGCGTGATAGTTCCTGCTTCAACCGACGTTCGCCGTCCTCCGGGCGCAGGGCTTGCGTGTCTTGACACCCACGGCGTGTGGATCTCGATCCGTCCGCTACGCTCGTCGCATGGCTGTGGACTGGGTGCGTGACGAGATCCTGTTAGTGTGTGAACTTTTGCAGAGGAACGCTTGGAAGGTTCCCTATCGGGGTGATCCATTGTTGGAGGAATTGTCGGAGTTGCTGAAAGCGAGTCCACTGCACGCTTACGAATCGCGTGATTCCAATTTCCGCAGTTCAGACTCGGTCAGAAGGAAGGCTTGGGACCTCGTCACACAGCTGCCCACTTATCAAGGTAAACCGACCAAAGGGAATCGGTTGGATCGAATTGTCCTAGAGCAATTCCGGAGAAACCCCACGGAGACTCTGGCCATAGTTGAAGAAATCAAAGAGGAAGTGCTGCGACATGGCGGACGTTTGCAACGGCCAGTGGCTGAAGATGTGGATTACGAAGGGGCGGAAGGAAAACTGCTCTATTCTCGCCATCGAAGACGTGAACGAGATCCAAAACTGAGGAACAATAAGATCGCCGCTACCTCAAGAGCTGGGCTACCGATCGCATGCGAGGTCTGTTCGTTTGATTTCGGCGCTGTATACGGCATTCGAGGCCGTGACTTCATAGAAGTTCACCATGTTCTGCCTTTGTATGTTTCGGGAGAGACAAAGACGAAGCTATCCGACCTGGCGCTGCTCTGTTCCAACTGTCACCGAATGATTCATCGCGGCAGCCCTTGGCTCACGCCACATGACCTTTCGGCTCTCGTAAAGCAGACGAGCTCTTCGGTGTTCTAAGTCATCGCATGGAGGACTTGTCAGGCCCTATGCCCGGCGAGACACATCGCGACCGCCAATCACGAGCGCTCTACCGCTTTTGCAGGATAGAGAACTTTCATAGGTCAGGAGCGACTCCGCTCGGTTGCCCCCAGCTCTCTCAAGATTGTCACTGTCGGCATGAACCCAATGTCACCGACCTCGTAGCCGCCGCGTGTGTGGGCGCTCACCGAGACTGTCTTCGGTGCGTTCCGGGAAGTGCCCGGCGCGCGACGCATGAAGGGGCGAACTTCATGGGCGCTTCTGCCACCGTGGTTCGAGAAGAACCCCTCCTGGAGGCCGGCCGTGGCAAATCCGTTCTCGATGACCACAGGAATCAACCAACCGCTGTGCGGTTTGTAGGTGAGCGTGCGGTGAAGTGCGGCTGCCCGAGTGTCGAGGTAGTTCCGTCCTCGCGGTTCATCGGACACGGTCGCGGTCCGGCGGATTTTGATGCCCTCCCGAAGCTTGAAAGCGGCCTCGGCCATGAATTGGGCGTCTTCTCGGTCCATATCGGTCAGCTTCACATGGCGCGATACGGTCATCAGCCGTCCGCGCAGTGGGACATACTGGCCGAGGCGCATTCCCCGGACCCAATCAGACATGGCCCCGAAAGTGACGACCGCCAGTTGGGTTCCATCCTGCTCGACAAGCCAAAAGATGAACCTGCTCTTTCCCGCATCCGTGAGAACTCCGGTGTACATGGGGCGAAGATCCATGAGCGCCCTGGCCATGGACGCTGGCGAGGCGTTCCGACTGTTCTTTCGCGCTGCCGAGCGAATGGTATTGCTGACCTCGTGGTAGGCGAATAGGCCGAACTTCCCGCTGCAGACGAGGCGCACCAGACTACGCAAGGGCCGATCCGTCATCCTAGACGTATCGGTGTTCACTGGCGCGGAGCGGACGATCCGTTCGTCCAGCTCCAGCGCTGCTTCTAGTTCGCCGAAGAACACGGCATGGTCCTTGGGAGCGAAACCGCGCAGCGTCACCTCAAGGGCTTCGATCGCTGCGGATCCTTTGCCAATCGCCGTCGGCAGAGGATCAACTTGTGCGGCCAATTTGATCTCTCGTGGGGACGGAATCTCAGGGTTGAGTTCGGCCGCCACAGATCGCATCGCTTGCGCGCGCTGAATAGCCACGGCGAAGTCGGGCTTCGGCGGTTTGATCGCCCCGGTAAATTGGAGTGAATTGCCGGACCGAGATGTCGCTACATGGTTCGAGTTAGCGGGTCGCTGAGCCGGCCGAACCGCGGGGTTGTTTGAAACCACATCCGTATTACTCGGATGCCGCTGTTCTTTGGACGCCCGTGCAATTTGCTCCATCCACTTCCGGTGGTCCAATATTTGTGGCCAAACGAGCCCTGGCAACGCTTTCACGGCACGACGTTTCGGGAGGAAGCCGCGTTGCACCAAATCCGCGGCAAAGCGGTGCTCTAAGGAATCGTAGGCTCGCAAGGTGATCCTTCCGTCGGGCGAAGGCCTGTAGTTATCCGGATCGGCCAGCGTAGGCCGCTTGCTTGAATCTGGCTTGTTCGTTGGCTCCGCGTTCTGCTTGGGAGCCGACGACGCGAACTCCCGAAGTTGCTCGGCTTCCACCTCGAACAACATGAACAGGTCGCGGGTGCCTCGAACAGGGATGCCGGCCCGCCGTGCCTCGAGAGCTAGGACATGGATGTCGACTTTCAGTTCACTCGCCAAGTCGCCCAAACGAACTGACGGGCGCGCGGAGGTGGAATTTGCCGATTCCCACTTCAGCCGCACAGCTTCCGCTTCTCCAATTGTCAGGAGGGAACTGGCTGTCTTCCGTGTATATCCGAGCTGACGAAGGATGCTCAGGACGTCGGTAACTTGGGAGTCTACTATTTGCGCAACTTCGGGGACAGGTATCACAGCACGGTCGAAGACCGGCGTCGGCGGTCGGGATGCGACAGGCTTTTCCGTTGAACGAATGGCGGGCACGCGGGATGGAGAGGCGGATCCGGTTGACCCCTTAACCGATTCCAGTAACGCCAATTGTTCTTCGGACCAAATGCTCATGCTTCCCCAACCCGCCTCTTTGCAGTTACGGCCCTAGGTTACCTAGGAGGTCGGACAATATTGCATTTTGCGCTCGCCCCCGGCGCTAGTTCGCAGCTCTACCCAGATCCGTCCTTCCCCAAATACCGTCCTGGTGCCCCAACTCGCCTAAGATCGACTTGCCGGCTCCTAGCCGGTTCTCTATTGCCTGACTGCCACTGGGGGCCTCTGTGTCGACGACTTTTGATCAGCTTCTTGATTCGTACCGGGATCTTGCGGATTCGGAACGGATGAAGGGCAGCTACTTTGAGCAGCTGTGAGTGGAACTAATGGCAACCAGGCGGTGAAAGTGACCCGGGAAAAGAACGGTTTCATACGCACTGTTGCAGGCGGAGACGGGTTCATCCTGACCTTTACGAACGTGATAACAGGCAAGTCCATCACCGTGCCCACGAACGGGTCCGTGACGCACACCTTGGCGCCGAAGCCCCCCGCCACCGGAACGACGACGTTCACCCTGACGGGTCAAAACGTGTTCATTTTCTTCCCGTCAGATACGGGCGGTGCCCGCACCATTCTCTACACGGGAAAGGCTGTGATCACGAACGACGCGAACGGAAAATCTACCTTCCAAAGCGCTTCAGGGAAGCAAAGGAATCTGTGCGACGCCCTGCGCTAGCCCGTTCAACGACTCTGCACGCCTGAAGTCGAGGATGACAGGCAGGTATAAGGCATCTTGCTCCGAAGCTGTTGCCTCCTCGGAGCGATAGGGGTTGCAGGCTGCCGCCGCGCTGGTGGCAGCCGTTGCCCGTGTACGTGATGGAGGTGCAGACCAGTTCTGAGCAGACCACCGGGGGACGCCGTTCAGGATCTTCCCGGCCCTGACTCGAGCGGGAGTTCCATGACCACCCGAGGCCACGCATCGAGGCCGTGATCGCCTTCGGCCAGCACAGTCCGGCGTATCCCATCTGTCCAGAGGGTTTCGGGGACAGACACGAAGCCCAGCCGCTGGTAGTAGGGCGCATTCCACGGAACGTCGCGAAAAGTCGTCAAAGTGAGGCGTGCCAGACCGTTGGCCTGGGCCCACTCCGCCGCATGCCCGATGAGGGACCGGCCGATGCCCTGCCGCGCATGCTTTGGGTGGACGGTGACCTGCTCGATGTGGGCGTTCCCGTCCATGCGGTCGACCAGAATGTAGCCGGCCGGGGTACCCTCCGCGTCGGCGGCTACCCAGCACCGCCCGGAGCGTTGGTATACCGCCAACTCTTCCAGCGTCGGTGGTGCATCATCCGCGATTGCCGCCATGCCCAAGGCCCGGAACGCCTCGCCGGCCGCGGCTTCGATAGCCCGCAGGCGCGGAAGGTCGTCGATTCTTGCAGTTCTGATCACGGGACCAGTATGGACTTTCCCGCGGGCCTCCGCGCTCGCTGTGGCCTTCGACCCTTGTGGCAGACGCTCCGGCCGGAGCACGATGAGGAGAACGAGCCTGGACAGCGGGATGAATACGACAGTGACCCTCGCTCACGGGATAGTGGCAGTGATTCCAGGTATGACTCGGATCGAAAGGACAAGACAATGCCGCTCTATCTGTCAAAGTTCAGCTACACGCCGGAGACGTGGGCACGGCTGATCAGCAACCCCGAGGACCGCAGAAAGGCCGCACAGACCTACATCGAATCGGTCGGCGGGAAACTCCACGGCTTCTGGTACGCCTTCGGCGCCCACGACGGCTACAACTTGTGGGAAGCTCCGGACAACGTGTCCATGGCCGCGGTTGCACTGGCGATCAGCGGAGGCGGAGCACTGAGCTCGCTCGAAACGACGGTGCTCTTGAGCGTCGAGGAAACGATGGAAGCCCTGGCCAAGGCAGACGAGATTCAGTACCACCCGCCCGGCAGCTGACACTTCCGGCGATCAACAACGCGATCCCCACATCAGCCGCCGTCGCCAACGCAGAACGTCCTGCTCACCCCAGCCCCCTGAGCAGTTGCCTGGCCTGACAGCCGTCACCCGGTGCACATCGGAGACGGCGGGGCCAGCCACCGCTGGTGACCGGCCCCGCCGTCGTACTGGGGGATGCGATGCCGAAAGTCCCCGGAACCCCTACCGGCGTTCCAGGACGCCGCAGGCCGCGGGATCGGTGGCTTCGGCGGGGAGGTTCGGGTTGAGCTCGCTGGCGCCGACGGTACCGAGGTCGTAGATGCCGTTGCCGTTGTAGTCGAGGCCGTGGATCACCAGGACGCCCTCGCCGTCCCGGATGGACTCGGCAATGTCTTTCGCCGTTCCGGTGCCGCCGTTGCCGGGGTAGCCGGTGCCGGCGACGTCGGTGAATTTGATGTTTTTGCGCTTGTAGTCATAGCTGCCGTCCTTGGCAACAGGGAAGCGGTCCACGGCGAGAAAGCTTGCCGGGGTGGTGTCGCCCGTGGTGTTCAGGGACACGACCACCGGGCCGTACGCGGGGATGCCTTCCACCGTGGTCAGCCGTCCGTCGCCGTTGCGGTCCAGGGCCAAGGTGGGGCATTCGTTCAGGGCCTGCTGGCCATAGTGGATGTGCTGGGCGTGGGGTGCGTCGGGGGTCAGGCCGTTGGCGTGCACTTCGATCTGCTTGATCATCTTGTTGCCGACGACGGCCTTGGCGGTGCCGGAGGCGCCGGAACCATTGAGCTGGGTGAGGGTGGCGGTGAGAGTGACGTTCTTGTCACTGCCCTTGGTGTCGTTTTTCTCGGTGTGGGCCTGGGCCGGCAGAGCCGCGAAGGTTGTGGCGGCAAGTAAGATAACAGCTGAGCCCCCAAGGGCCATGACAGAATTTCGCTTCACAATGTACTCCTCTATTGATGGCCAGTGAGGAGATCCCGCTGGCTCAAGTGATTCGTATCACACGCCGCGGCGGATAGGTGCGGGGTTGCAGGTTTTCCGAAGGTCTCGGCAATAGCAGCAGCGAAGGCTGCCCCGCAGGGTGAAGGGGCGGGTGAACGCAAGCGGTGCTGTCCAATGGTTCGAGGTCACCGGCCAGCAACCGCGTCCTCTTTCATGGCCGGCCCCCGCTGCGCCGGTTGTGAACGTTTGTGCAGACGCTCCGGCTGTCCACTTGCCAGGCTCCGTGAGGAACTAGCTACTGACCAGTAGCTATGCGTGAAAGAGCGTGTTTCGCCTCGTGGTGAAGAGGCGCCTCCGGGCACCGCTTTTTATGTGCACATTCGTGCAGTCCACTCCTAGGGGCTTCCAGGCTGCCTAGCATCTAAGGACCGCGGCAACGACTCGCTTGGCACGACGAACAAGCTGCCGCGGCTGGTTCCACCCGCTGACACACGAACGAAGAGGTTTCTATGTCACTGCTTACCCGAACCCTGTCAATCGCCGCGGCCGCCGTCCTTGCCGGTTCCCTTACCGCGGCCACAGCCCAGGCGGGCACCCTTGACGTTGCCCCGCCGGGCGCCAACGACTGGTCCTGCAAGCCCTCCGCCGCCCACCCCTACCCCGTCATCCTGGTGCCGGGGACCTTCGAAAGCATGGCGAAGAACTGGTCCACCCTGTCGCCCTACCTGAAGAGCGCCGGGTACTGCGTGTTCGCCCTCAACTACGGCGAGACCAACGGCGTCTACGCCACCGCGCCGGTGACCAAATCGGCGAAGGAACTTGCCCCGTTCGTGGACGCGGTACGTGCTTCTACCGGCGCCAAGAAGGTGGATCTGGTGGGCCACAGCCAGGGCGGCATGATGCCCCGCTACTACATGGGCTTCCTGGGCGGAGCCAAGTATGTCCATCACCTGGTGGGCATCGCACCCTCCAACCACGGCACGAAAGGCCTGATTGTCCCGCCGCCGGACTTCCTGCCGCCGCCGAACTACACCGCCTTGAACTGTGCTTCCTGCGCCGACCAGCAGGCAGGATCGGCATTCATGCAGAAGCTGAACTCCATCGGCGACACCGTTGCCGGACCGTCCTACACCGTCATCTCCACGGTCAACGACGAGGTGGTCATTCCCTACAACAGCCAGTTCCTCAACGGCCCGGCCCGGCAGGTCACCAACCTCACCATCCAGGACAAGTGCCCGGCCGATCCCATCGAACACGACCAGACGCCGAACGACCCCGTGGTGCACCAGATCGTGGCCCACGCACTCGGAAAGGCCTCCGGCCCCGCCGATCCGGCCTACCAGCCCAGCTGCATTTAGTCGGCTTCAGCGCCCCGGACAACGGCCGGCAGACTGCGACGGCGGGACCCACCATTCGGCGGGGGGAGGGCTTGGCTACTTCTTCTCGGCCTGCGCCTTCGGAGCTTTTTGGGGTTTACCGGCTTTGGGCTCTTTCGGCGGCAGCGCGGCCACGTGCTCGAACGCCTTTTCCACCCAGGACCGCGCCCGCGCCTGATCGCCCTCGCCGCCGCCGTCGGCAGTCCACTCGTCCGGCAGCCCGGTGTAGCCGCCCATCGGGCGCTCGGCCGGACCGAACGGCACGGTCCGTTCGGTGCTTTCGAGCAGCTCTTTATCCGCGCCGCCGAGCTTCACACCGATGGCGGGGCCGAACAGGCCGGCGAACATGTTGCCGTTCACGAACGCCCCCAGGTTCCCGAACATCGGCTTGATGACCACGTCAGGACGGTCCGGCATCACCGCACGGAAGTGCTCCTTGTCGGCGTAGGACGCTTTCGGCATTTCCATGGGGTGCCTCCGGGAACTGCTGGTCAACGGACGGGTGCTCCTGCAGGATATGCCCGCGGGGGCAACGGCTGCTACCCCCGCGCCTGCAGCCCCGGCACCCCGTCGCGGATCGCAAAGGACGCCTTCGTACTCACCGGGGATCCCGGCGTCGTGACGTAGTCCAGCGTCCGGAAGTCAGCGGTCATCGCGTCCTTGGTAATGCGGGTGTTCACGTAGCCGCGGTTGTCGTTGTAGAACTTCAGGTGCGGGTTCCAGGCCATCACCGGATCCGTGGTGGAGCCTGAGCCGTTACCGGTGGACGTGATGGACGTGCACACCAGTTCCGAGCCCACCACGGGGGAGGCCGGATCCTTGTAATCCACCTTGACGTCGTTGGCCCAGTTGCGGTGCACGTCGCCGGTCAGGACCACGGCGTTGCGCACGTTCGCGTCCACCCAGCCCTGCGTGATGCGGCGGCGCGAGGCGGCGTAACCGTCCCACCCGTCCATGGAAACGTCGTCGATCTCCGGCGCCTGATTCCGGTCCCGCTCGGCGAAAAACACCTGCTGGCCCAGAATGTCCCAGCGCTGGGTGGATTTCCGGAAGCCCTCCAGCAGCCACTTCTCCTGCTCCGCGCCGGTGATGGTGCGGTCCTCCGCGAGCCGCTCGGCCACGTTCTTCTTCCAGCCGTCCCCGGCGAGCTGGTCATCGCGGTACTGCCGGGTATCCATCATGTGGAAATTGGCCAGCTGGCCCCACTGGACGGTGCGGTAGATCTTCATGTCGAACCCTGACGGCACGGACGAGGCCCGCAGTGGCATGTTTTCGTAGTACGCCTGGAACGCTGCGGCGCGGCGCTGCCGGAAATGCTCGGCGGTGTCGTTCAGCTGGGCCGCATCGGTGTTTTCCGGGATCTCGTCCGCCCAGTTGTTGTCCACCTCGTGGTCATCCCACACCACGAGCCACGGCGCGATCGCGTGCGCTGCCTGCAGGTCGGCGTCGGCCTTGTACTGTGCGTGGCGCTGCCGGTAGCCGGCCAGGCTGGTGGTCTCCGGGCCCTCGTGGTCGCGGGGGTTGCCGCCGCCGATCACGTAGCTGTCCTTTTTGTACTCGTACAGGTAGTCGCCCAGGTGCAGCACCAGATCCGGGTGGTCCTGCGCGAGCCGGCTGTAGGCGGCGAAGTAGCCGTGCTCGTACTGCGCGCAGCTGGCGAACGCCATGGCCAGCGCGGCCGGCGTCTCGTACAGTGCCGGGCTGGTGAGCGTGCGGCCCACCGCGCTGAGGTGCCGGCCGGTGCGGAACCGGTAGAAGTATTCACGTCCCGGCCGGAGGCCACGCAGTTCCACGTGCACCGAGTGCGCGGTTTCGCTCCGGGCGTGCTCGACGCCGCGGGCCACCACCGTGCGCATGCCGGCGTCCTCAGCCACCTCCCACGCCACCGCCACCTGGCGGGACGGCATCCCGCCCAGGCCGTCGCCGGCGATCGGGTCCACCGCCAGCCGGGTCCAGATCACGAAGCCGTCCGGCCACGGCTCGCCGGAGGCGATGCCGAGCTGGAACGGATCGGTGCGGAGACCGGCGTCGTCCGCGGTGGAAACGGCGACAGCGGCACCCGGCCAGGCGGCGACGAGACCCGCCCCAAGGCCGGCGGAAAGAACGGATCTGCGTGAGATGTTGTCCATGCCTCCACGCTATTCACCGCGGGTTGACTGGTTCTGAGAAGGATATGAATGCGCAGTTAACTGCGTGACAAGAATCGTCGGGCCGGTGCGGGGTTGCCGGGATTAGCCTAGGCGGAATCGGCGTTACGTTTCGCCGGCCGATAGCCGGCGATTTCGGCACGGACGTCGCCCTCCTCGTGCCCACCCTCCTTTTTGCCGAACGGCAGCACTTTCAGCAGCGGGTGCACGATAGCCATAACCAGGAGACCCCAGGCGAGTCCGAGGACGGCCGAGCACAGGGTGTTCACGAGCCAGCCCAGGAAGCCGCCCACCACCGGGATCCCGGCGACAGGTGCCTCGAGGACATGGACCAGGTCATACGGCATCTTCCAACCGAGGTCGTAGGCCCCCTGCAGCATGATGTGACCACCCACCCACAGCATGGCGATCGTCCCGATCAATGTGATCGCGGCCAGCACGGCGGGCATCCCCTTGACGAGCAGCGCGCCGAAGCGCTGGGAGCCTGCAGCGTCCTTGGTCATCAGGTGCAGGCCGATGTCGTCCATCTTGACGATGAGCGCGACGGCCCCGTACACGAGCACCGTGATCAGGACCGCCACGATGACAAGGATGAGCGCCCGGACCCACAAGGACTCACCGGCCACCTCATTCATCGAGATGACCATGATCTCGCAGGACAGGATGAAGTCGGTGGTGATGGCGCCCTTGGTGACCTTGGCCTCCGCCTCCGGTCCCCGGTCGACCGCCGGCGCCTCTTCATTGGCCTCGTGGTGGCCGCGGAGTTTGTGCCAGACCTTTTCGGCACCCTCGTAGCAGAGGTAGGTGCCGCCCGCCATGAGGATGAACGGGATGACCCCCGGGATGAAGGCGCTGATGAGCAGCAGCGCCGGCAGGATGATCAGCAGCTTGTTCCGGAGCGAGCCCCAGAAGATCCGCTTGATCATCGGCAGTTCGCGGGACGGGTCCGCCCCGGACACGTACTGCGGAGTGACGGCGGCGTCGTCGATCACCACACCGGCGGCCTTGGCTCCCGCCTTCGCCGCCCCGGCAGCGACGTCGTCCACCGACGCGGCCGCGATCCGGGCCAGGGCTGCGATGTCATCCAGCAGGGCGACGAGACCCCCGCTCACAGAGCGCCCCCGCGCTGCTCGACGGCGGACTGCGGGGCATGGAGGGCTCGGTCGAGGAGCGAGATTCGCATGCACCGATTATACGGTGGGCGCAGGCCGTCGGACCGGCAGTGCGGACGGCGTCGCCACGACAACCGACCAGACCCCTGAACAAACGCTTGGTGACGACTGGGGGCGCCGCACCCTCGCGACAAAGGCGTAATGTAACGAACTGGTAACATGGAGCGAATGCGGTATCAGTCTGGTCAATCAAGAGTCACCCAATTGGATGGCCTCCGGGGCATTGCTGCCCTGGTGGTGGTTGCCTGCCACGTCCTCTCCACCCTCCCGGGAATCGGGAGCGTGGTGGAAGGCGACCGCTCCGCGGGTCTCAGCACAGCGGGGGAGTGGACTGTCTTCTCCCCGCTGCACGTCCTCTGGAATGGCACTCCGGCGGTGCATCTCTTTTTTGTGCTGTCCGGCTTCGTGCTGGTGCTTCCGTTCACCACACCGGGTAGCGGGAGCTGGGCGCAGTACTACGCCAAACGCTTCCTCCGCCTCTACTTACCGGCCTGGGCATCCCTGGTGGTCGCCGTCGCGCTGATTACCCTCATTCCCCGCACGGCGTCGCCGCTGCAGAGCCCGTGGGCGGACATGTACGTGATCGACCCCAGCGTGGGCCAGGTCCTCAAGGACGCTTCCCTGATGCTGAACGCGAGCACCATCAACATTCCGCTGTGGTCCCTCAAATGGGAGGTCGCGTTCTCCCTCCTGTTCCCCGCCTACGTCTTTCTCGCCGTCCGCTGGCGGCGCCTCTGGTTCCTGAAAATCGGCGTCGCACTGCTGCTGGCCGTGGTGGGAGCCGTGCAGGACCTGGAATGGCTGTCCTATCTCCCGATCTTCCTTATCGGTGCCGTCCTCGGCGTCGAGCGCGAGCGGATCGGTGAGCTGATTCGATCCCTGCCCCGCTTTGTCTGGCTCCTCGTGGCCGCGGCGGGTTTGTTCCTGGCCAACGCGGAATGGATCAGCCCTGACAAGCCGATCACCGGTGTCCGCGCCGTCGTCACCGCGGGCGCCGTCCTGCTGGTTCTGCTGTTTGTGTACTGCCAGTCGGCCAAGCGGCTCGGGGACACCGGCGTCGCGCAATGGCTGGGACGGGTGTCCTTCAGCCTCTACCTGGTGCATCTGCCGATCATCCTGGCCGGCGTCACCTTGCTGCGGTCCGTCTCGCTTCCCCTGGCGCTCGCGGTCTCCGTCGCCGCCTCGTTCGCGGCGGCCGGGCTGTTCCACCGCTACGTGGAGCAGCCCGCCCAGCGGCTCTCGATAGCTGCGGGACGCGCCGTGGGGCGCCGGATACGCCGCGACGCCGGCGACGCCCGCGCGGCACCCGTCGGGGCCAGCCCTCAGTAAGCCCCCGCTCCGGCCTCGGCAACCTCCTGGTCCTGCTCAATCGTTCCGGTGGACACCCCAACAGCCCCCATAATCCGCCCGTCCCGCACCAGCGGAATCCCGCCGGGGAAGACCACCAGGCGTCCGCCGTGGGCGTCGCTCAGGCCGTGGATCGGGCCGTGTGGGCGCGTCACTTCCTGCAAATCCCCCGTTTCGCACTGGAACGCGATCGACGTGTAGGCCTTGTTAATCGCGATGGTGATGGAGCCGATGTTCGCGCCGTCCATCCGGGCGTGCGCCTTGAGGTTGCCGCCGGCGTCCACCACGGCGATGTCCATCGGCTGCCCGATCTCCTCGGCCTTCTTCGCGGCGGCGTCGATGACGTGCTGCGCTTCTTCGAGGGTGATGGTTTCCAGTACGGTTCCGTCGGCCATGGCTCTGATCCTTTTCGCTGGGGGATAGTGGGCCAACTCAAGCACGGGACCCGGCACGGCCAACAGGTGGGGATGACCCCCAAGTCCACATAGGGGTTTCCCCCCTACCCGATGCCGCGAAGCTCCCCTAGCGTGGAAGGCAGCCAACCTAGGAGGTTCCCCATGGGTGTTGTGCCCCTGAAGGACATCGTCGATCCCGCCTTCCATGCCCGCTACGGTGTGCCGGCTATCAACATTTTCAACGACCTGAGCATGGAAGCGGTCCTCGCCGCGGCCGAGGAGGCGAACTCCCCGGTCATCCTGCAGACCTCGGTCAAGACGGTCCGCAGCATCGGCTCCCGCCAGCTGTTCGACATGTGGCAGTCCTTGACCCGCGGCATTGAAGTCCCCGTCACCCTGCACCTGGACCACTGCCCGGACCGGGACGTGGTCACTGAATGCCTCAAGGCCGGCTGGAACTCCGTACTCTTTGACGCCTCCAACCTGCCCGTGGCGGAAAACCAGCGCCAGACCATCCAAGTGGTGGCCGAGGCCCGCCAGTACGGCGCCCAGGTGGAAGGCGAGATCGAGGCGATCACCGGCGTCGAGGACGACCACGGCTCCGACGACGTCGCCCAGCAGCAGAGCCTGGAGACGGCGCTGAACTTCATCGACGCCACCGGCATCGACGTCTTTGCCCCCTCGATCGGCAACGCGCACGGCTCCTACAAGGCCGCGCCCGTGCTCGACGTCGGCCGGGTCACCGAAATCGTGGAGGCCCGTAACATCCCCATCGCCCTGCACGGCGGGTCCGGGCTGAGCCCGGAGCAGTTCGCGGACCTGATCGCCCGGGGCTGCGCAAAGGTCAACATCTCCACCGCGCTCAAGGAAACCTACATGCAGTCCTCCCTGGCGTTCCTCAAGCAGGCCGAACAGAAGAACAAGTGGGACCCGCCGTCGCTGTTCAAGCACACCCGCGCGGACATCCTGACCATGGTCACCGAGCTGACCCACCAGTTCGGCAGCGCCGGGAAGGGCGGCCGCTGATGCCGGCGCTGATCTTCGACTGCGACGGCGTCCTCGCCGACACCGAACAGCACGGCCACCTGCCGGCCTTCAACCGGACCTTCGCCGACTTCAACGTCCCCGTGCGGTGGAGCGTTGACGAGTACGCGGAAAAGGTCAAGGTCGGCGGCGGCAAGGAGCGGATGCGCAGCATCATCACCCCCGACATCGCCGAGAGCCTGGGCCTGGCGGACGACGCCGCCATCGACGCGGCCGTCCTGGCCTGGCACCAGCGCAAAACCGCCATCTACAAGGAGCTCGTGGAATCCGGTGTGATGCCCGCACGGCCCGGCATCGCCCGGATTTCCCAGGAAGCGCACGACGCCGGGTGGACCCTTGCGGTGGCCTCCACTTCGGCGGAACCCGCCGTCCGCGCCGTCCTCACCCACGCCGTCGGCGATGGACTCGCCGCGCACTTCGCCGTGTTCGCCGGCGACATCGTCCCGCACAAGAAGCCGGCCCCGGACATCTACATGCTTGCGCTCAGGGAGCTGAAGCTGGACCCTGAGGATGCGGTGGTGGTCGAGGACAGCTCCAACGGCCTGCGCGCCGCCCTCGGCGCCGGCCTGCGCACCCTGGTGACTGTCAGCGGCTACACCCGCGCGGAGGACTTCGCCGGGGCCGCCCTCGTGGTCAGCTCGCTCGGCGACCCCGCCGGTGCCGGCGGACCCGGCGAGAGAGCTGACGTGCTGGCCAACCCGGCCGGCGTCGACGTCCACGGCGCGGTCACGCTCGCGACGCTGCAGGCGATCCTGGCCCGGCCCCGGCCGGGCACCGGCGGCGCAAATCCACCAGCCCCTTCGACCCCGACGGAGACCCCATGACCGCCACCGACCTCGCCGACGTCGAGTACGTCGTCCACAGCCTCGCGCAGACCGCCGTCGACCAGGAAAAGGAGTTCGGCGACCTGGACGCGGTGGTCGGCGACGGTGACCTGGGCTACTCCCTGGCGCGCGGCTTCGAAAAGGTCCTGCATGACTGGGATTCCTTCAAGCGTGACGACGTCGCCACGTTCCTGCAGCAGATCGCCCTGGCGATCTCGTCCCGGATCGGCGGCACCTCCGGCCCGCTGTGGGGGACCGCGTTCCTGCGCGCCTCCGCCGCCGCCAAGACCGTGGACGCGATCGACGGCGCCGCCGCCGTCGCCATGCTGCGTGCCGCGGCCGAGGGCATCATGGCACGAGGCGGCGCGAGCCTGGGGGACAAGACCCTGCTGGATGCGCTGGTCCCGGCCACCGACGAACTGGAACGCCAGCTCGCCGCCGGCTCCGGGCCCGCCGAATGCCGGGCAGCGTTCGCCAAAACCGTCCGCGAATGCGCGGACGCCACCAGCACGCTGCAGGCCAGGCGCGGCCGGGCCAGCTACAGCGGGGAACGCAGCATCGGCTCCCCGGACGCCGGCGCCGTCGCGATCGCCATCATCATCGAACGCATCACCGAGGGCTGGGACCGGCGCTAGGCCCTTTCCGTCTCTGTCCTTTATCACCCTGTCCTTTATCACCCTGACCTTTATCATCCTGACCAGCACAACGACGTGGAGATCTCATGAAAAAGTTCCTCAATGACCCCAAGCAGTTCGTCCCCGAGATGCTCGAAGGCCTGGCCCTCGCCAACCCCGACACCCTCAAGTACGTCCCCGAATACAACCTGATCATGCGCGCCGACGGGCCGGACCAGAACAAGGTGTCGATCGTCCAGGGTTCCGGCTCTGGCCACGAACCCGCGCACGTCATGATTGTGGGCAAGGGCATGCTCGACGCCGCCTGCCCGGGCGACGTCTTCGCCGCCCCGCCCTTCGATTACGTCTACGAGACTACGAAGATGATGGCCTCACCCAAGGGCGTCCTGCTGCTGGTGAACAACTACACCGGCGATAAAATGGTCTTCGACATGGCCCAGGAGATGTCCTCCGCCGAGGGCATCCAGGTCAAGACCCTCTTCATCAACGACGACGTCTCCGTGGAGGACTCCACCTACACGATCGGCCGCCGCGGGGTGGCCGGGAATTTCTTCGTCATCAAGGCCGTCGCTGCCGCCGCCGAGCGCGGCGCAGACCTGGACGAGGTCATCCGGATCGGCGAGAAGGTCAACTCCGTGACCCGCAGCATGGGCGTCGCACTGACCGCCTGCACCCCGCCGGCCAAGGGCAGCCCGCTGTTCGAGCTCGGCCCTGACGAGATCGAGATCGGCGTCGGCATCCACGGGGAGCCGGGCCGCCGCCGCGCCAAGATGATGACCGCGAATGAGATCGTCGAGGAGATGCTGACCCCGATCGTCCGGGACCTGCCGTTCGGCGACGGGGACCGGGTGGCGCTCATGGTCAACGGCCTCGGCGGCACGCCCATCAGTGAGCTGTACCTGCTCTACGGCCAGGCCCACAAGCGCCTCGCCGAGCAGGGCATCAGCGTCGGCCGCAGCTACGTCGGCGAGTACTGCACCTCCCTGGACATGGCCGGCGCATCCATCACCCTGGTCAAGCTCGACGACGAAATCGAGTCGCTGCTCATGGACCCGGCCGAGATCCCGATCCGGGTGTTCTAGGCAGTCCACCGGGAGACCCCGGAAGTTCAGCACGACGGCGGGGCCGGTCACCTTTCGGTGGCCGGC